>CAZFJL010000029.1:0-56216 GCA_964518905.1 uncultured Geitlerinema sp.
CCCTTCCTCTCTCTCAACTCGGCTCTTTGTCAATCCCCACATCTGAACAGTTACGATTTTATTAATCAAACCAATCTTGATGAGATGGCCGATAAAGCCAGCATCATTGATACGTTCTATCAATTTGCCCAAGCCGAGCAAGCCCGCGAAGTCGATGAGTTGATTCGTTCAGAAGGCTTGAAGGTCGAAGCCGCCAAGCGTTATATCAGTGCTTCCCTGAAACGCGAGTTCGCCAGCGAGAATGGGACGGAGTTAAATTCAACACTGCCGAAAATGAGTCCGCTTAATCCACAGTACAAAACCAAGAAGCAGAGCGTTTTCCAGAAAATCGCGGCGTTTGTAGAGAAGTTTAAAGGCGTAGGCGGGCAGATTTAGGACTGCCCATACGCGAAAAAACGGTGAGGTCACGATCGACAAACCTTACAGTTCTCGATCGTGACCATACTGGGCTAATCCTGCTCGATCGCCATCAAAGGCTTTAACTTGGATTAGAGATCTTGGATTAGAGATCTACGACGCTTCACCTTCGAGAAACACGCCAATCTGACGGAATTTTTCGTAACGCAAATTGCGCCGCTCCTCCGGAGTGAGCTGATTTAACACGTGGATTTCTTCAATTAACGCTTGTTTTAAAATCTCCGTGGCTTCGACTGGATGGGAATGCACACCACCACTCGGTTCGGGCAACAGCCGATCGAGAATTCCCAAATTCTTCAAATCCCGCGCCGTAATTTTCAACGCTTCCGCCGCTTGGGGGCCTTTCGCCGCATCCTTCCACAAAATCGCGGCGCAGGCTTCCGGCGTCGCCACCGTATAGACCGCGTGTTCAAACATCATGATCCGATCGCCGACGCCAATCCCTAGTGCCCCGCCCGATCCGCCCTCACCGATCACCGTGCAGATAATCGGCACATCCAGACTAAACATCTCGCGCAGATTGTAGGCGATCGCCTCACCCTGCCCCAGGTGTTCCGCCTCCAGCCCCGCCCAGGCTCCCGGCGTATCAATAAACGTGAGGATCGGCATCCCGAAGCGATTGGCATGTTCCATCAGTCGCATCGCCTTACGATAGCCTCCGGGAGCCGCCATCCCGAAATTACGCCGCACATTGTCCTTCGTGTCGCGCCCTTTTTGATGGCCGAGCATCACCACCGACATACCGCCGAGACGACCGACACCGCCCACCAGCGCCGGATCATCAAACCCACCGCGATCGCCATGCAGCTCGAACCACTCATCGGAAATCGCCTGGATATAATCCAGCGTGCTCGGTCGTTGGGGATGACGCGCAAGCTGTAGACGCTGGGCAGGCGACAAGCTCGAAAAAATCTCCTCGCGCAACTGGGACGATCGCTGCTCAAGCTGCCGGATTTCCTCGCTGACATCGACATCTGTTTCGCTCGCAATCTGGCGAATTTGTTCGATACGTTTGTCAAGTTCAACGAGAGGTTTCTCGAAATCTAGCAGCATAATGAAGTCACGACGATAGAGACAGGCGACAGAAGGATTAGATCATGGGTGGTGGATGGAAACGAGAAGCCGAGCCGCTTACGCTTCGATACCGGTCAGAATCGGCTTAAAGCCGTGCTTGATCGAGACACCGCCGATTTTTTCCATTTTCTCAACCGTAATCTGATTACGACCCCAGGAAAAATTCGTGTGCCATTTTTCAAATTCCAACAGCATCGATTCCGCAAAACAGGCGAAGAGCTGACGACCGGGTGCGTCCATGTTCACGAGCTGCATGAGCGGCCAGTCAATATCGAGCGAGTGTTCGACAATACCGCCCTTGAGCACGTAGACACCGGGCGCTTGAACTTTGGTATCCAGATTTTTGGGATAGCCGCCGTCAATCAGGAGGCAGGGTTTTTTCAAGGATTCTGCGTCGATTTCAACGCCTTTGGGCATACTCGCAACCCAAACGACGATGTCCGCCTGGGGTAGGGCTTCATCGAGACCCAGGATGCGACCGCGTCCTAGCTCTGTTTGTAGCGCGTCGAGACGTTCACGATCGCGGGCGATCAGCAGCAGATCTTGAACATCCGTATTGGCATTCATCCAGCGACACACGGCGCTGCCAATATCTCCCGTCGCGCCACAAACGGCGATCGTCGCTTTCGACAAATCGATCCCGAGCTTGGCGCTGGCCTGCTCGACCTGACGGCAAATAATGTAGGCCGTGTGGGTATTACCGGTCGTAAAGCGTTGAAATTCGAGGCGAATGTTACGAATACGCTCGATTTGTTTCAGGTTGAAGTTTTCAAAAATAATCGACGAAAAGCCACCTAACGCCGTGATATCAATGCCGTGCTTTTGAGCATGGGCCATCGCGTTGATAATCTTGCGTGTCGCGGCTTTGATGCGACGGTTAGCCAACATTTCGGGCAGAAAACATGATTCGACGTAGCGGCCTTTAATCACCTGACCCGTCAGACTTTTAACCGTGATCTCCCGATCGAGCATCAGCGGTGGAGCCGAGCACCAAAAATCGAGACCTTCTTCCGCATACTCTGGATAACCCATATCCCGAGCTGCTGCCTGAGCGTGTTCTAGGCTAGTGAGATGACCGATCAAACCAAACATGGGCAACTCCGAAACAACCGCGTCCGCCGAAAATCGTCGCCGAGCTAGAGTTAGCTCTTCGCGATCGGTTAACAAACTGTGAATAAAATTTTACGTTACTACAGGAGTGTTCATCGCTCAACTGTCGGAATTTCAACGAACCTACATCCATCTCACTCATATTTCTATGAGGTTGATGGAGAATTAACCGCAATCTGGATCAAACCCAAATCAGAAGACAAGACCCCGCCGCCTATTTTACTAGGTAGACTGCGGGGTCTTGTCTTCATCGTGCTGTGTCTCGCGAGAGGAGACTAACCACGCAGACCGTGAGACGACATGCGCATGATGTCTCGGGTCGAGAAACCAATATTCGACAGGGCTTCACCGTAGGCAATCATGAAGTCTTCGACCAGGGCTTCTTTTTCCATTTCGAGGATGGCCGCATCGTCTTCAACCTGGTTAAGCATCTTCCAGATGATCGGCAGATTGACGGCGTTGGCCTTTTCGACGCCCTCTTTGTATTGATCGAAGTTGGATTTTAGCCATTCTTCGCCAAAGTTGAGGTGCATGTATTCGTCCTTGACGACGCCTTCGGTGATTTTGCGGGCGAAGGGATCGGCGACGGGGATGTAAATGTTGTAGGCCGCGATCGCAAAGCATTCAATAATCAACGATTGAATCACTAAGCAGGTAGCGATATCTCCCTCAGCCGCAGCGGTTTGGAAGTTACCGTGAAGCTCTGCAAAATACTCCGCAGCAAACTTCATGTCGGGCGCAACATCGAGGTTGCGACCGCAGGCTTCAAACCCTTTCTTGTGCTTGTTCTCCATTCGGGAGAGCTTGATTAGCTCGTCTTTGTTTTCCGGCAGAAGTTCTGCGAGCGCAAGGTAGTTATCGTAGGCCTCCTGTTCGCCTTCGATCACGATCGCGTTGATGCGGCTGTAGGCATCTTTATAGGTTTCGGATTGAAAGTCCGTTTTTTGGGGGGCTTCTAACTGCGGCATAAATTTCCTATCTCCTCAACCTCTCGTCGAGATGGAACAGTGTATTAGTGAATGTCTGAATCGCTTGACGGATAAACCGTTAAGCCTTTAGCATCCCGCTCTGTTTGACAGAATAGTCCCACGGCCAAGACCGATGGGGCTTAATCTTGCTGGTTTGACATCCCCACCGAGCGAAAGCAACGGTGATGCTTAACGCTTCAACGAGATGTGCTACCGAGGTAGTCTAACCTTCTCTCCGCGTTCGTTTTAAGTCTCCATCATGTCCTACGGCGACTTTTGCCTTATAACTTTACAGGTTTTAACGAAAAGTTGACCAAAATTATGGTTAGAAAAACCCTTAAAGTGCTGTTTAGTTCGATAGTCTAGCGATTATTTTGAGACTTATCATCACGTCGAGATTTCCGCATTTCAGCCCTCTGGAACCCCAGGGATGCGCTACGCTTCTGAAGCTGGGGGAGTCTCGATGGTCATGGGCTAAACCGACGTGCTAGAACGTAGCTGAATTCGATAGAACCGTTATGCTGAGAGCCCCAAAGGCTGAATTTTTCCCAATCCAACGATCGCAGAACATTGCCTGGGGTGTCACGGTCGCCGGAGCGATCTTGGTTCTGTTACCGCTCGTTATCGTCGCCGGGGTCTCGTTTTATGAAGCGGGATCAACGATCGATAGCCCAGGGCGCTTGACGTTCGGAAATTACACCCGAGCCTGGACGCAGGGGCGTTTGGGTTGGGCGTTTCTCAATTCGGCGTTTGTGGCGATTACAGTGACGCTGCTGCAAGCGCTGACTTCAGCGATGGCGGCGTATTCCCTCGCTCGCCTGAGATTTCGGGGACGTCAAGGCTTGCTCTTGCTGTTCCTTGCGACCTTGGCGATTCCGCTACAGCTCCTTGTCGTGCCCATTTTTATGGTGCTGAAATCGGGGCATCTAATCGACACCTACGGGGCGTTGATTTTGCCGACGGCGGTGAATGGGTTTGGGATTTTTCTGTTGCGTCAATATTTTTTGACGATTCCGATCGAGCTCGAAGAGGCGGCGATGCTCGATGGCGCGGATCGCTGGCAAGTGTTGTGGAAGGTCATTTTCCCGCTGGCAAAACCGGCGATCGTGGCGCTGTGTCTGTTCTCGTTTGTGGGCGAGTGGAACGATGTGATTAAGCCGCTGGTGTTCACGACGCGCCCGGAGTTGCAAACCGTCCAGCTTGCCCTGACCAATTTTCAGGAGCAATTTACGAATGATTGGCCGCTGTTGATGGCTGGGGTGACGATCGCGACGATTCCGATCGTGGTCTTATTCGTTGCGGCGCAAAAACAGTTTGTACGCGGTTTAGCAGCGACAGGCACGAAGGGTTAGGGGCTGTCATCAATTAAATTTGTAGCCTTGATTCAGCAAGGGTTTCAGCCCCTTTTGTTTTTTGTTGGGTCGGGCGTTCAACAGCTTACCCCGTAAGGGGTCTGGTGCTAATTGATGACACGCCCTAATACCCGCCAGACGGATCAGCGATTCAGTAGACCTCTTGCACGAATCCGTGTGCAGGGTGGGCAATGCCCACCATCACCGATACGCAAGTGGATCATGCTGGACTGTGCCATCTCAGTTTTGTAGGGCATCGCCCACCATCAATCCAATCACAGCCCACCGAAGCGATCGCAGAGTAGGGCGATCGTGGCGGCAAAAACCGTAATACCCATCGCGACCCAGGGGCTTTGACCTCGTGCCACAGCGAACGATGTAGCAGCTCCGGCTCCCACTAACGCTGTGACTACAGCACCCACGGGATCACGGTCAGATTTTTTTTGATACATGCTGAAATCCTAGGCTTGTTGCGCGGTGGAATTGTATATGTGAACCCAACGCTAACACCCGTCTTGGGATAACTTGACCAGAGTGGGACTCACTCGCAATGAAGCTTTAATCGTTGTTGATTTTCGTGATGTAGTTTTGTTACTCACGGCACGTATGACCCCGGTCATCATGCCGTGATCCGTTTTGGCGTTTGCGTCCGTTCTGGGTTGGCTCAAGATCGAGCAATCGCCAGAAAAATAAAGCGATGCCACAGAAATATTTCAAGGAACTCGATAGACTGAAACCCAGCCCATCATCCGCGTTTCGCTGCCATGCTTGACCTCCAGACGATCGCCGCAACCTCCGCCTCCGCCCCGACCGATAACTTTGCCCGTCGCCACAACGGCCCCACGCCCCAAGAGGTACGCGATATGCTCGCCGTGTTGGGTTATGGGTCACTGGATGAACTGATTGATCGCATCGTGCCGCCGTCGATTCGCCTCGATCGCAATCTGGATCTCCCCGCCGCCCTGAGCGAAACTGACGCGATCGCCAAACTCCGCGCGATCGCCAGCCAAAACCAAATCTTTCGCTCCTACCTCGGCCAGGGCTACCACGACTGCATCACGCCGCCCGTGATTCAGCGCAATGTCTTAGAAAATCCCGGCTGGTACACGGCCTACACGCCCTACCAAGCCGAAATCGCCCAGGGTCGCCTCGAAGCCCTGCTGAATTTTCAGACGATGGTGATGGATTTGACGGGGCTAGAGATTGCCAATGCGTCGTTGCTGGATGAAGGTACGGCGGCGGCGGAGGCGATGAGCATGAGCTTGGACGTGTCGAAGGCGAAAAAAGCGCATACATTTTTCATCGATCGCGGCTGTCATCCCCAGACGATCGCGGTGGTACAAACGCGGGCGATCCCGCTGGGCATTGAGGTCATTCTCGGCGACTGGAAAACCTTCGATTTTGCGGAGTTTGCCGCCACCGATCGAGCCGTATTTGGAGCGTTGCTGCAATATCCCACCACGAGCGGCCAGGTCGAAGATTATCGCCAGTTTGTCGAGACGGCACATGAACATCAGGCGATCGTCACTGTTGCTGCCGACATTCTCAGCTTGACGCTATTAACCCCGCCCGGTGAATTTGGCGCGGATATTGCCGTCGGAACCACCCAGCGCCTCGGCGTACCGCTGGGCTTCGGCGGCCCCCACGCGGCCTATTTCGCCACCAAGGCGGACTATCAGCGCAAGATTCCCGGTCGTGTGGTCGGCGTGTCTAAGGACGCTCACGGCAACCCGGCGCTACGGCTGGCGCTGCAAACCCGCGAGCAGCACATTCGCCGCGATAAGGCGACGAGCAACATTTGCACGGCGCAGGTGTTGTTGGCGGTGATGGCGTCGATGTATGCGGTGTATCACGGGCCGGTGGGGCTGGAGCAGATCGCCCAGGGGATTCACGATCGCGCCGTGATGTTGGCGATCGGCTTAGAACAGTTGGGCTACACGGTGGAGACGATCGCCTTTTTCGACACGATCGCCGTCACCGTAGACGATGCCGCTGCGATGATCGATGTGGCGAAGGCAGAGCGGATCAATCTACGCCTGCTCGATGCCACGACGATCGGCATCAGCCTGGATGAAACCACCAGCGATCGCGATCTGTGCGACCTGCTCGAACTATTTTCCGCTGAGGAACTGTTTAAAGATCAGGAAACGGCGCAGATTGCGGCGCAGGATTTGCGCGATCGAGCCGCACACTCCAGCTATCAGCTCATCCATCACGATGCTTTCCACCGCACCAGCAGCTATCTCACCGAGCCGGTGTTTAACCGCTACCACTCGGAAACGGAGATGTTGCGCTATCTCCAGCGGCTGCAAAACCGGGATCTATCGCTAACGCGATCGATGATTCCCCTCGGATCTTGCACGATGAAGCTCAACGCCACGGCGGAAATGATCCCCGTCACCTGGTCGGAGTTTGGCAAGCTCCACCCATTCGCACCCGCCGAGCAAACCCAGGGTTATCGGCAACTGTTCCAGCAGCTCGAAACCGGGTTAGCCGAAATTACCGGTTTTGCGGCGGTGTCACTTCAGCCCAATGCCGGATCGCAGGGAGAATATGCGGGTTTGCAAGCGATTCGCGCCTACCACCAGTCGCGCGGCGATCGCGATCGCACCATTTGCCTGATTCCCGAGTCGGCGCACGGCACAAACCCGGCGAGCGCGGTGATGTGTGGCATGAAGGTGGTGGCGGTGAAATGCGATCACGACGGCAATATTGACGTTGACGATCTGACGGCAAAAGCGGATCAACATCGCGATCGGCTCGCGGCGTTGATGGTTACCTATCCGTCTACGCATGGCGTGTTTGAGGCGGGCATTGCCCAGATCTGCCAACTGATCCACGATCGCGGCGGTCAGGTGTACATGGACGGCGCGAATATGAACGCCCAGGTCGGCCTTTGTCGTCCCGGTGATTTCGGTGCGGATGTCTGCCACCTGAATTTACACAAAACCTTTTGTATTCCCCACGGTGGCGGTGGCCCTGGTGTTGGCCCGATCGGTGTGATGGCACACCTCGCGCCGTTCCTCCCCGGTCATCCGGTGGCCGATCCACAGTCGCGCGATCTCGACCGTACTGCCGCGATCGGCCCGATTTCCGCCGCGCCCTGGGGTAGCGCCAGCATTTTGCCGATTTCCTGGATGTACATCGCGATGATGGGCGCGGACGGACTCACCGAAGCGACGAAGCTGGCGATTTTGAATGCGAATTACATTGCGGCGCGGCTCGATGCTCACTATCCGGTGTTGTACAAAGGCAATGCTGGACTGGTGGCGCACGAGTGCATTTTGGATCTGCGATCGCTACGAAAAACCGCCGATATCACGGTGGAAGATATCGCCAAACGCTTGATGGACTATGGCTATCACGCGCCGACGGTGTCATGGCCGGTGGCGGGAACGGTGATGGTGGAACCGACGGAAAGCGAGTCTAAGGCGGAGCTGGATCGGTTCTGTGCGGCGATGATTGGCATTCGTCAAGAGATCGCAGCGATCGAGGCGGGCGAGAGCGATCGCGCCGACAATCCGCTGAAGCACGCGCCCCATACGGCTCAGTCGCTGATTTGTGGCGATTGGGAACGGGGCTATTCGCGGGAGGTTGGAGCCTATCCGGCGGAGTGGACAAAGTCGGATAAGTTCTGGCCTGCGGTGGGGCGGATTGATAGTGCCTTTGGCGATCGGAATCTGGTGTGTTCCTGTGTGGGGATGGAGGCGTATCGGGCGTAGTGGCGAGACTTGATTGGGCAACCCAATGGGGAAGAAAACCAGTCCTTAGCTAGCTGGCGGACTGGGATAGTCGTGTGACGGCTTCACCGCCGAGGAGATCGTGGGTTTCTTTCAGGAGCGCCGGAATCCGATCGCGGTGCGGGCTGCGCTGCAACACCGGCGTAAATTTCTCCGCCTCAAAGCTTTGCAGCCGCTTGCCGGGGAACCAGTGGCCACCTTGACCGAGTAGGTTGTAGCGCATTTTGCCGTACTCGGTCATGTCGTAGGCAACAGCCAGGTTTCGCAGCCAGAGGATCGTCTCCATGTTCACATCGTCCGGCGTCTCGCTCCAGTGGGGGAGGCCAACGTTCCAGGTGTGATACCAGTCTGAGCCGAGGGCTTCGATCGCGGCCTGTTCGAGCCGATCGATGATCGGCGGCAAGATTTCATCCGCGCGATCGAGCAAGTCGAGCGTTTTGAGGTGTTCATCAAAATCCGTCGGGTTGGCCGCGCCGATACTCAGGGTATGCACCTGGGAATGGTTAAGGCAAAAGAGATTGTTAAACACCATCGGACTAAGCGGCGCACAGAGATCGATCAGCTTTTGCGGGGCGTTGTAAAGCATTCCGCCTTTATTCGACGGGCTGATGATGAAGACGCCCAGATCGTGACGCGTGGCGGCTTCGATCGCGGCCCAATTGCGCTGAAAAATGTAGTACCAATGCAGATTAACGTAATCAAACGCGCCCGTTTCGATCGCCTGGACGATAATGTCGGTCGGGCCGTGGGTCGAGAACCCAACATGACCGATCCGCCCTTGGGCTTGCCAGCGGCGAATCACGTCGAGGCAACCGCCGGGACGAATCGTCATCTCCAGATGCTCGGGCAGATTAATGCCGTGGATGCCGATCAAATCAACGCGATCGAGTTTTAGGTTGGCAAACGAGGTTTCGAGCGTGGCTTCAAATTGGCGGGCATCTTCGCAGGGCGAGACCTTGGTTTGGACGATCAGTTGCTCTCGGGGAAGTTTTGGCAGGACCTGGCCGAGCTGGAGTTCGGATGTGCCATAGGCGCGTGCGGTTTCGATGTGGACGGTGTCGAGTTCGATCGCGCGGCGGATGGTCGCTTCGAGGTTGGTTTGACCATCGGCAGGAATATCGCTGAGGGGCTGATCATTCCAGGAATGCTGATAGCGCATCCCCCCACAGGAAAACACGGGCATGTTGAGGCCGGTTCGTCCGAAACGTCGAAAACGCATGATAGAGGCTCGGTGAATCTAGATAGTTGAGTTGTGATCAGTCGCCCAAGACCATAAACCGTGACTTCAGACCTTGGAGGTTTCCAAAACCTCAAAGGTCTCGATACCCTGCGATCGATTCAGGCTTGGCAACTTGGACGGTCAATCGCGGTGTGAGTCGATTGCTGGCTGTTTAACTTAATGTAACGGTTTATAACGGCAGAGCTGACGCAAGACGAGCGATCAAAAGTTGTCAGGCTTCAATTTCTCGATGTTCGATCGATCACGTGTGTTTGCTGGGTGTTAACTGAGACGGTTCCAATGGGGCAACGCGAAACCGATCGCGCCGTGCCTCAATCTCACACCATTCGGCTGAGTCAATCTCCTGCGTTTCCAACTCCACACCAAAGCTCGATCGCACCGCGTCAGTGAGCGCGGTCATAAGCTGATCCAGGGTGAATGCGGGCAACACCGGGGCGCGACAGGGTTCGCCGAAAACCTGGGCGAAGCGATCGCGATCGGGCGCAAGCTGCATCGAGCCGTGTTGCAGCACCGTCTCGCCACGATAGAGCTGGGCACTACCGATCAGCTTTGTGCCGTCATCCGTCACGAGGTCGGCAGCGGTGGCCGTCCCGAAACAGCTCGATCGATGGGCATAGTCGCGATCGCTGCCAAAATGCAGCGTTACCCCCAAGCTTGCCCAGCCCTGGAGCAAAAATTGACAGAGATCGCAGTATATCTTGGAGCGGCGTTTGCCCTCGGTCGGCATGGCGATCGCGTAGGTAAGATCGCTCAGTTGATTGGGGTTATCGTCAACGTCCCACGATCGTTTACCATCATGCAAAACCGCGCGTCCACCTGTGGGTCGGCGGACAAGCGGTATCGAGTCAGACACCGTGGGTATCCGTTTTTGATGAAAGCCGAGGGATAGCGTTGGGTCTGACCAGGTATAAAAGCGCAGGATCGGCGGGTGACCCTGGCGGACACGATCGACCATCCAATCGTCGATCGCCATCTGTGTCAGTCCGTCCGCCACGATCGGTGGAATCGATCGCCAGCAAGAGCTAGACATTAGAACAATCCTCGATGCCTGTACGGGTCGATCTCGGGCAATCCCCAGACAAACTAGCTTTGAAATTCGGCGATCAAGTCTTCATCGTTCTCATCGGCGATCGTCGCGACCACCGTGATCGTGCGGGAAATTTCGCTGGGATTGAGATCCATCACCGTGCGCGACGACATCACGACGACCTTTTCTTCTGCCAGCGCAAAGCACGATTCAAACGTGCTTTTCCAATTCATCGCCAGCAACTTTTTCATCAAGCCCGCATCATCATTGGTCGGGAGATCGAGCACCGGTGACCAAACGGTGAGCGTATCGTCCTCGGTCGCACCAGAAAGCTGTACGAAGACTTCAACGCTACCGTACTTAAATTTCCAAACATGACCGGCTTCGCTATAGCCGACCATGGCACGACCGTCTTCCGCGAGACTTGAAATCACCGTTTCAATCTCTTTAGCGTAATCGATGCTGTCTCCGGCTCCTTCAAACATATCCAGGGGCAATTCGGCTGAATCGACAGTCATGGTGGCGTTCGTTCCTGTTTTTTCGGGATGCTTAAGGCGTTAGCACGAATGGCGCGTCTGTGACGATATCGGTGACCGATGCAGGGCAAAGGGACAGACAACAATCACGAGAATCACAATCCGTTCTGACGACTAATGTATCGTTTTCGATGGGGATTTGACCAAAGATATGGGTTTTCGGGTCGAAGGCAAATGTCACGGATCGCGAAACATTAGCGCGGGTTGGCGCTTGACTCAGCTTAAATATTTTCGTTAGCGTGGCCGCATATATCGTATGTCCTCCGCCCGGTTTGGTATTTCGACAGTACGGACGATCGCATTGGCGATCGCGGCTCGATGATTCACCCTTCAGATCTTTTCTCCTGAACCTCTTAGATCGTCCTTCCGTCCCATCCCGCCGATCGCCGATCGCCGATCACCCAGGATTCCCCCCTCTACCGTTTCCCGTCTCGGATGTACACGTCACGCTAACGGCGTGAACGACACTATGACCTCACACTCAGAACCGAACCGCTACGAGATCTTTTCCCTGCGCGTGACGCCGCTGCTGAAACAGGTCTACGGCGAGGCGATCGCGTCGTCGCTCTCCGATCGGCTTTACGCGATCGTTGAACCGCATCTATCCGCCTCGTTTGACGAAGATCGTGATAAATGGAGCCAGGAAAAAACGCTCTTGATCACCTACGGTAATTCGCTTAAAAGCGCCGTGGATGAGCCGCCGCTACGCACGCTCGATCGCTTCCTCAATTCCTACCTACGAAACACCGTCACCGGCGTCCACATCCTGCCCTTTTGTCCTTATAGCTCCGACGATGGCTTTGCCGTTATTGACTACCTGGCGATCGATCCCGCCCTCGGAACCTGGGACGATATTTACCATCTGAGCGAAAATTTCAACTTGATGGCGGATTTGGTCATCAACCACGTTTCGAGCCAGCACGAATGGTTCGAGCAGTTCAAGCGCGGCCAAAAACCGGGCTGTGATTATTTCATCGAAGTCGATCCCGAAACGGATTTGTCGGAGGTGGTGCGGCCACGCAGTTCGCCGCTACTGGCTGAAGTCGAGACCGTCAGCGGCACAAAATACGTCTGGGCGACCTTTAGCCATGACCAAATCGACCTGAATTTTGCCAATCCAGAGGTGCTCGTCGAAATCGTGAAGGTCGTGCTGGCCTACATCAGCGCCGGGGCGAAATACATCCGTCTTGACGCGATCGGCTACCTCTGGAAAAAGATTGGCACACCCTGCATTCACCTGCCCGAAACCCACGCGCTGATCAAAGTCTTCCGGCAGATCGTCGGTATGGTCAACTCATCCGTAGCGCTGATCACCGAAACCAACGTCCCCAATCGCGAAAATCTCAGCTACTTCGGCAACCGCAACGAAGCGCACATGATTTATAACTTCAGCCTGCCGCCGCTGTTGTTAAACGCGCTGCTACAAGGGCGATCAGATCACCTGCGTACTTGGATGATGAGTATGCCGCCCTCGCCCGTGGGCTGCGCCTATCTCAACTTCACGGCCTCCCACGACGGCATCGGGATGCGCCCCACCGAAGGCTTGCTCACCCCAGACGAATACGAAACGCTGCTGGAGTGTATGCAAAAATTCGGCGGGCGGATTAGTATGCGCCGCCATAACGACGGTTCGGAAAGCCCCTACGAGATTAATATTTCGCTGTTCGATGCCTTTAAAGGCACGGTGAACGGGGAAGACGACTGGCAGATCGAGCGGTTCATCTGTTCCCAGACGATCGCGATGGCCGTCGAAGGCATCCCCGCGTTTTACATTCACAGCCTGCTGGCCACGCCGAACCATGCCGATGGCGTGATCGAAACCGGCCACAATCGCACGATTAACCGCCGTCAATGGGAATACGAAACCCTCGAAGCCCTGATCAGCGATCCGAAATCACCCCAGGCGATCGTCCTCAAAGAACTCTCGCGCCGGATTCAAATCCGTCGCCGCCAGCCCGCCTTTCACCCTAACGCGACCCAATACACCCTCCAGCTACGCCCCGCGATCTTCGGCTTCTGGCGACAAAGCATGACCCGCGAGCAGAGCATTTTCTCGATTCATAACCTGACCGACGAGCCACAAATGGTTCGCCTCTCCGATCTCAATCTGGTCTGTACCGATGACTGGTTTGACTTGATTGGCGGCACGACCATACCGGAAATCTACGAAGCGCTCGACCTCGCGCCCTATCAGTCGATGTGGCTCTCGAATCGCCTGCACTAAGCAGACCAAGACAACCAACCATGATTTCAGACCTTTGAGGTTTGGGAAACCTCAAAGGTCTCGCGCCCTGCGATCGCCTGAAACTGTTCAATCCGGATTGTGGCCTAGAGCGTTCGGTAGAATATGTAGCAAGCTATATTCAGTATCCTCGCTACGCTCTATAAATTCTTCTTATGACCTCAGGCCGCTGGCTGGAACGATTTTCGTCTGCGAAAATTGCGATTCTTCTCTTTTTTGCGATCGCGCTGTTTGTCGGTGCGTTGCCATCGTATCTGCGTGGCAATCTTCCGAGCGCGAGTGTTATCGACAATGCTCAACTTAAGGCGATCAACGCCATTGTTGAGGACGGCCTAACGCTCGATGGCTGGGAAAATAACGAAGTCACAAACATGGAGCTGGGTAGCTATACCTGGCTACAGCAGACCATTCAAGGCAAGGAGGCGACGCCTTATGCCCAGCGCCAAGCACTGCTGTTTGTGCATCCTCAAAAAGCGCCGAGTGGTACGTCGTCGTTGCCTCAAACGGAGTGGAGCGATATCGAAGGGGTCCTCGGTCGTCAAGGCAATGCCAAACTCGACTCGTGGGGCTGGCTATCTTTTCCGGTTGTACCAGAGGTGACGGATGATAGTTCAGAGTCCAGCAATGAGCTGATCCACGCGCGATTTTACCGAGCCGTGACGCCACAGCAAACCTATGCAGCGACGGCCTGGTACGACTGGTCTAAGGGCGGAAATTATTCTGTAGCGCGGTGGTTTCTGGCCGACTTGCGAGCGCAGATTGCCGGGACGCGTCGGCCTTGGGCGGCGGTGGTTTTGTTAATCCCGATCGAGGTACGCGGTAATATCGAGGCATCTCGCGAGTTGGCGACGGATCTGGCACAGACGATCCACATCGCGTTAGGCGATGCGGGGCTTGCAGACGCCGCGCCCTAAGTTTCGGGATCGTGACGCCACGAAGTAGAGCAGCAGCTTGGTCTGTTTGCCTAGCTTTAGAATCCTCGGACTTGTAGTCCGAGGAGCATGTCAATCCGCGGCTCAACCGATTAACAGCTCAATAAGAATCGCGTAACGTGCATCGAACTTGACGAACTATGTTTCATTCGCCGCGATCGACGGTACAGAGAGAAAAAGATGAAAGCTTGGACACGGAATGCTGCGAGCGTGATGCTGCTGACAGGATGCTGGATGGGGATCGTCAGTCCGATCGCCATGACGATGCAAGCTGCACGGGCTCAGTCCACGGCGTCCGATGCTGAGGAGCCGACCTCGGACGATTTGTCTGCGGATGACACAGATCCAGATAGTGAGGACTCGGTTCGATCGCAAGTGCTCGACGCCCTCGAACTCGAAACCCGCGAATTTATCGAGGCGCTACGCGATCGCCAAGAAGCGGACGCTCGCCGCGATCGTCTCTTCCCCCGTAATACGACCAGTACGCCGCCCCCGTTGCCCGTTTCCAATTTTCGCGATCCGGCAGAATGGCGAGCCTATCCCCTCGGCCCCGGCGATCAGGTCAATATCGTCTTGCAGCCGCCCTTTCAAGAGCTTTCAACCCCGGCAGTGATCGCCTTTGACGGTACGGTATTCGTCAGCCTTCTGGGGCAAATCTCCCTGGATGGGCTGACGATCGAGGAAAGTACCGACATCTTGACCCGCCAGTTTGACGAATTTCTCGTCGATCCTGAAGTTCGCGTCATTCTCGCTGCACCTCGCGCGGCTCAGGTGACCGTTAGCGGCGCTGTATTGCGTCCGGGCTATTTTCCAATTGCTCCCAATGCCTTTGTTCACGAAGCGCTCCTCACTGCTGGTGGCGCGAGCGTCAATAGTGACCTGCAAAACGTGATCGTCCAGCGCCGACGGGCTAACGGATCGGTCATCAGTCAATCGATCGATCTCTACACGCCGATCGCGGAGGGGACACCCCTGCCCGATATTCGGCTGCGTGACGGTGACACGATCGTCGTGCCGGAGCGTGATTTGCTGTTTGATAGCGATTACGATCGCGAGCTGCTGCGCCGTACTCCCCTCGTCACCGCCCAGGATACGCCGCTCAAAATTACTATTTTGGGCGAGGTCGCCCGACCGGGTTACTACGAATTTGCCTCAGCGATCCCGCCGCTGCTCGATCGCGCCCTCGTCACCGCTCAAGGCTCCAAAAGTACAGCGGATCTGCGATCAGTATTGGTTCAGCGTCGGTTACGTGACGGCAGCATCATCGAGCGCGAGGTGGATCTCTACACGCCGCTGATTTCCGGGGGGTCTACGCCCAGCTTCCCGCTTGAGGATGGCGATGTCGTCATTGTGCCGAAGCTAGCGCTAGCCGACGTTGAAAGCTACGACAGCGAAATTCTCGCCACCTCGACCGTTTCCAACCCCCAAATCACCGTTCGCCTCTTTTCCCGCGCTCTAGGCCGCGTCACGCCCGTGACCCTGCTGAATGGTAGCCGCCTCACCGATGTTCTCGCACAAGTGCCTCTACAGGATTCGACAGTGGGTCGAGTTGCGATCGTGCGTTTTGATGAAGTTCGTGGCGAGGCGGTGACGGAGCATTACGACGGTTGGGAGGCAATCATGGGCGATGAAACAGAGAATGTTCTACTCCGCGATAAGGATGTGATTTTGGTCGGTCGTAATGCGATCGCCTCAATTAGCAATGCTCTCAATCGATTTACCCAGCCATTCCGCGACGTACTGGGCTTCTTGCTCTTCTTCGATCAGCTTGAAAATAGCGCGAGCAATCTCTTTAGTCCCAACGGTACGACCAACAACAACAACAATCGCCGATAGTCGTCCGACGTCCCAGCGACGGCTAACCTAATGAATGCAGCTCGACGGGCGACGATCGTCGCACCTTCGCCCCGGTGATCAGCGTATGCACTCGCCAATCACTAGTCGTTGCCGGGAAATCACTGCGATAGTGACCGCCGCGACTTTCTTGGCGGAATGACGCGCTTTTGAGAATTAATTCGCCGATATCAAGCAAGTTTCGTGTTTCGCCCCAGAGTTCAACGCGAGCCATGCAGATTTTTAAGTCATCGGGGCTAGAGTCTGGGGTTAGTAGCGATCGTGAATAGCCGGATCGCGACGCCGTAAAGACTTGAGTGGCGTGCAGCATATTCCAGCGCTGACGCCATTGGCCGACCTGAGCGATCGCCGCGTCTAGGACAGAGGCTTCGCGACAGATGCCAGCGCTTTTCCACAGCAAGCGCGGCAACTCAGCCCGTAGCCATTCGATCCAGCCCCATTCGTCAGCGGGAATCGTTACCCAATCTGAATCACGATCATCGGTGGGGCAATCCGGCACTGCGATCGGCTCGGTCTCCGGCTTCCCAGGCTCAATATTGGCCAACTTCGCCCCAAACACCAGACACTCCAGCAGCGAATTACTGGCCAGTCGATTCGCGCCATGGACTCCCGTACTCGCCGTTTCACCGACGGCATACAGCCCCGCGATCGAGGTTTGGCCGGTGAGGTCGGTTTGAATGCCACCCATCCAGTAGTGAGCGGCGGGTGAAACCGGAATCCGCTCGTGCATGACATCAATGCCCCAGTTTTGGCATTTACGGATGATGTTGGGGAAGCGGGCGCGAACGCGATCGGCTCCGATCGGGCTGAGGTCTAGCCACACATGGGCTTCGGCGGGATCGTCCGCTGTGGCGTTGAGGTAGCGATAAATCGATCGGCTGACTACATCACGCGGCGCCAGTTCGCCCGACGGATGATCCTCAAACGTAAACCGATATCCGGCATCATCGACTAAGTGCGCTCCTTCCCCTCGTACTGCTTCGCTGATCAAAAAGCTTGGCGCGTTGTCCTTGGCTAGGGCCGTCGGATGAAACTGAAAAAATTCGAGGTCGCGCAACATGGCCCCCGATCGCCACGCCATCGCGACGCCATCCCCCGTACTCACACTGGGATTCGTCGTCTTCGCGAAGACCTGGCCACCGCCGCCCGTCGCTAAGATCACCGCCCCCGCGCGTACCCATCGGAGCACCCCGCCCCGGACGATCGCCGCCCCCAAACAGCGCCCGCCCTCGGGATCAATCCACAGATCCACCACGAACGCATCATCGAGAATTTGAATATTGCTCCGCTGGCGTACCCGATCGCTTAGGGTGCTGACGACCGCGCGTCCAGTGGTGTCCGCCGCATGAAGCACGCGACGATGGGAATGGGCTGCTTCCAAGGTCAGAGCCAGACGATCGCCAGTGCGATCAAAACCGACGCCGAGATCCACCAGCGATCGCACACAATCCGCAGCAGATTCCGCCAACACTCGCACAGCATCCGGATCGCACAGTCCAACCCCAGCGGCGATCGTATCGGCCACATGAAACGCCGGAGCATCATCGGGATCGATCGCCGCTGCGATACCGCCCTGCGCCCAATCGCTCGCCGATTTAGGCAGGCGACTTTTTGTGACTAGACCGACATTCAGGCGATCGGGCAAACACAGTGAGGTGTACAGTCCGGCAGCGCCCGAACCGATAACCAGGATATCGAGGCGATCGGGCAGATAGAGGGGATCGGTGGTCACGGGCGATCAGAGAGAAAGAGCGGCGATCAGCAATCAGCAATCAGCAATCAACAATCAACAATCGACGATTCTCAGCCGTACCGCTAGGGTCTAGCTCGATTGAAGTGACAACAGTGTAGCGCTTGAGGTCTCAACCAATCAGGACTTTTAGCCCATTTTGTGTAAGTCCTGACCCGCGCTAAACCTGCACGAACACGCAGTGACGTACGGCGTGCGTTAACGGTGTTTCAAAGGCTTCAACCGTCAGCAATCGCCCGCCCGTGCGCCGCAAAATCTTTTTGAGCGAGGCGAGATCCTCGTCACTCCAGCGTCCCCGGTAGAGGATGGCAATCCCGTCGTCGATTAAAAACGGTAGCGTGTAGTCAACGCAGGCTTGAAGCGAACCGACGGCGCGAACGGTGGCGAGATCGTATCGTTCGGCGTATTGGGGAAGCTGCGATTGACGTTCGGCGCGACCGATCGCGGTGTTGCAGTTGGTCAAGCCGATCGCCTCGATCGACTCCTGCACAATCCGAACTTTTTTCTGGGTCGAATCCAGCAACGTGACCGACCATTGCGGACGCACGATCGCGATCGGTAACCCCGGAAACCCGCCGCCCGTGCCGACATCGATCATTTTGACCGCTTTATCCTCGTCCCAGTCCGACACCTCTGCTAGCCCGATATCCAGGCTATTGGCCAAGCAGCGATCGAGATAATGCAAACCGCTGAGGGAATCCCAAATATGCTTTTCCCAAAACTCCGTCGGCTCGACGATCCGCGTCAGGTTAACCCGCGAGTTGGCATCGAGCGTCGCGCGATAAAGGGCTTGGAATTGTGCCTGCTGTGCCGCTGTGGGAACGCGATCGAAGGTGTCGCGCCAGACCTCGTCGAAGCTGGGAAGAGCGGTATCGATCGGCGGGGCAGCGGGGCGATCGGGCAGCGGCGCATCGGAAGACGATAGGGTCATGAAAGACGTCAGTTACAGACAAAAAATTACGCGGTGTTTCATCATAGCCTTGTCTCAGCGCGGCCTTAGAACGGGATATCGTCATCGTCGAAGTTGGGCGCACTGGCCGGTGGTGCAGCCTGGGGAAAGGGTTGCGGGGCAGCGGGTGGCGCACCTGGGACAGAAGGCGGGTTTACGGGCGCGGCTTGAGGTTGGGTGGGGAATTGTGCCACGTTGGACGGTGGCGCGGCTGGGATCGGTGGTGCGTAGTTGGGGGTCGGAACCGGTGCGGGGGCTGCTGCTGGGGGAACATAGGCCGGAGCCGGTGCGGGTGCAACGGGGGGGACATAGGCCGGAGCCGGTGCGCCAGATCCGAGTGCGGCGAGAGAATGAATGCGTTGGGCGCGGAATTCGGCGTGTTTCTCCCGGAAGCCTTCTTGACGATCGATTGTTACCATCGAGATCCGGCCTTCGACGAGTAGCCGATCGCCGACCCGATAGCTCTGCTGCTCAACCTCAGTAGCAAGGCGATTCCAGGCCACGAGCTTCAGGGTTGCCGGTGGGTCATTATCACGGGGCGTATTGAATTGCACAATCATTTCGGCCACGGGAACTTGGTCACTGGTATAGCGAACTTGAGGCGCTTGCATGACCTCCACGAGCAAGATGCAATGATTCATAGCGGTTTTATCTCAGTGGTATCGCGATCCAGAACCATCGCGACGGTTTAGTTAGAAACGACGTTCGTGGGAGTACGTTAGGGCGGTTGCCCGATCTATCTTAACAATCTCTCGATCGGCACGATGACCCTCGTTCGACCTGTTCGATCGCATCATCTCAACAGACCCGACGGCTCAATCTCAACCTCGTGAACCCGTTGCGATCCGTATTTCGCTACTCTAGCCATACACTGACGCTGCGCGATCGCGCCATTACCGTTGACGACGAAAGCCCTGAACCTTTCTCCATAGCCCTCATCCACGATCAATCCATGACCACAGCCTTAATTTGCGGCATTTCTGGACAAGATGGCTCCTATCTCGCCAAGCTACTGCTCGATCGTGGCTATCACGTTGTGGGAACCTCACGCGATGCCCAGATGTCGAGTTTTCGCAATCTCCTGCGGTTAGAGATTCGCGATCGGGTCAAAGTCGAATCCATGAGCCTGACCGATTTTCGCAGCGTGATTCAGGTGCTGACCAAAATTCAGCCCGATGAGGTTTACAATCTCGGCGGCCAAAGTTCTGTCGGTCTCTCCTTCGAGCAGCCCGTCGAAACCCTCGACAGCATCGCCACCGGGACATTAAACCTACTCGAAGCCGTCCGTTTTCTCGGCGGAACCATCAAGCTCTATAACGCCAGTTCAAGCGAATGCTTTGGCGATACCCACGGTAAACCCGCCGACGAAACCACACCGTTTCGCCCCCGCAGCCCCTACGCCGTCGCCAAATCTGCCGCCTTTTGGGAGGTGGCTAACTACCGCGAAGCCTATGGCTTGTTCGCCTGTTCCGGCATTTTGTTTAACCACGAATCGCCCCTCCGTCCCGAGCGCTTCGTCACGCAAAAAATTGTCGCGGCGGCCTGCCGGATTGCCAATGGCAGCGGCGAGACGTTGGAGCTGGGCAATACCAGCGTGCAGCGTGATTGGGGCTGGGCGCCGGAGTATGTCGAGGGGATGTACCGGATGTTGCAGCAGGATCAGCCGGATGATTATGTGTTAGCGACGGGGCAAACCCATGCGCTAGAGGATTTTGTCGCGGCGGTGTTTGCCAGTCTGGATCTAGACTGGCACGATCATGTGGTGACCAATCCGGCGTTTTTTCGCCCGACGGATATCGCGATCGGGCGGAGTGATCCCAGTAAGGCGAAGCAGGTTATGGGCTGGGAGGCGCAATATGCCATGCCCGATGTTGCCAAAATGATGACGGCGGCCTATCGCACGCAACTCGCGATCGGCTAAGTTAGCGGGACTTAAGTTAGTGAAACCATAAGCCATTGGCCATTGCCTAGACTCAAAGGAGAGTTTTGATTGACTGCCGCGATCGCTAGGCAAATCTGGTGGATATGGTTTCTATCCCGCTCAGGTCGATCGCCCTGAGAAGATCTTGATGCTGAATGGTCAGGACTTACGCAAGCTGGGTTAGAAGTTCTGGTTGCAGGATAGCGCCCACCCCACCTCTCAACCATCCACTAATACATTGAACAGACGACGAATGGAAGCCCCCGCGAAATCCCCGAAATCAGACCATCATCTGTTTACATTTATTGAAGTGTTTGGCTGTGAAGGTGGTATTCAAACCTATGTCAAAGATGTGCTCCGAGCCTACGAAGCGGCGGCACTGCGATCGTCTGGGGGCTATCGCTACACGGCGGATGTTTTGCTATTGCGAGATCCCAAGGGCTGCGATAATCCGTTTGATCACGTCCCAAGAAAGCCGCAATCACTCTTTCAGTTTCATTACCTCAAGCTCGGCCAGACACAGACGATCGGCGCGATCACCCTCGGTCGTCTGCGGTTCATCTTGGCGCTGATTCGACAATTGATATTCGATCGCCCGAGCTGCGTATTTTGCGGCCACATCAATTTTGCCCCGTTGACGCGCCTGTTTTGCCGCTGGTTTAAGGTTCCGTACGTGGTGATGACGTATGGGAAAGAGGTGTGGGAAGCCTTACCGCCATCGCAGGTGCGGGCATTGCTGGACGCAAAATCAATTTGGACGATTAGCCGCTACAGTCGCGATCGCGCCGTCGAATCCAACCATTTACCCCCCGAAAACTTCGAGCTGCTGCCCTGCGTCGTCGATGGCGATCGCTTTACACCAGCGCCGAAACCGGCGCATTTGCTCGATCGCTACCAACTCCGCGATGCGCGTGTGCTCATGACCGTTGCGCGGCTTTGGTCGGGCGATCCCTACAAAGGCGTCGATGTCACGATTCGCGCTCTGCCGAAAATCGCGGCGGTGTATCCCAATGTGAAATATCTCGCGATCGGGCGCGGGGACGACTTGCCGCGCTTGCAGCAGTTGGCGATCGATCTTGGCGTCGCCGATCGGGTGGTCTTCGCCGGGTTTGTCGCAACAGAGGATCTCGTGGATCATTACCGGGTCGCCGATGCTTACGTGATGCCCTCCCAGGAGGGATTCGGGATTGTCTATCTCGAAGCGATGGCGGCGGGGATTCCGGTGCTGTCGGGCGATAGTGATGGGTCTGCCGATCCGCTGCAAGATGGTCGCCTCGGCTGGCAGGTTCCCCATCGCGATCCCGATGCAGTGGCGGCGGCCTGCATCGAGATGCTGCGCGGCGAGGATCGCCGCTGTGATGGAGCCTGGTTACGGCGCGAAACGCTGGCGAGTTTTAGCACCGAGGCGATCGCCCGACGCTTGCGCGAGTTGTTCGCCAGCTAAGTTGCAAACGGAGCTAGGATGCGATGTTTGATTGAATGCTGACAGCTCTAATCTTGTCGGTCTGATTGCGATTGCTTGCGTCAGTCCCGTATTGTTTCCCTTCGCCATCTTTGTGTATGTTTCTCCCCGCCGATCTTATTCTCCGTCTTGAACCGATCACGATCGTCTTGGTGTCACCCCAGGGAGCGCTGAATCTCGGGTCGATCGCGCGGGTAATGAAAAATATGGGTTTATCGAATTTGACGCTGGTTGATCCACGGTGTGACCCCCACGGCGAAGAAGCGCGACAGATGGCCGTCCATGCCTTCGATGTGCTCGAACAGGCGCGGATTGTCGCCACCATTCCCGAGGCGATCGCCGATGTCACCCGAACGATCGCGACCACTGGCCGCAGTCGCAGCCGCAGCGTCGAAACGCCCCTCCTGCCTCCCGAGATTGGCCTCCCGTGGCTACTCGACACCCCGTCGGCGCTAATCTTCGGCCCCGAAGATCGCGGCCTGAGCAACGACGAACTTGCCTATGCCCAGCGTTTCGTCTGCATTCCCAGCACCGAAACCTATTCCTCGCTCAATCTCGCTCAGGCCGTCGCGGTCTGCGCTCGCGATCTGGTGCGTGCGGCTCAGATGGGTGATCTCGATGCGATCGATGCGGCTCGCTGTGTTGCGATGAACCGAGCGGCATCATCGATCGCATCTTCTGAAGAATCTGAAAAATCGGAGGAATCTGAAGAGCCGAAAGTAAACGCTGCTCCCGTCGGTGAGCTCGAAGGCTACTACGATCATTTGGAGCGCGTCTTACTGGATATCGGCTATCTCCAGCCCCACACGGCCACCGCACGGATGGAAAAATTTCGTCGTTTGTTTAATCGATCGCAGCTGTCGAGCCAAGAAGTCGCGATGCTGCGCGGGATTTTGCGTCAGGTCGCCTGGGCAAGCCGATCGTCGATCTCGCAATCTTCCGAGGAAGAGAGTTAACAGTGGTTGCGCTGATGCGATTTCATCGCCAGGATTTCTTCGACCGCATCCCAGGCCGCAGCCGTTGCCGCAGCGTGAGATCCGTACATTTCTGACAGACGGCGGGCATGTTCACGCGAGGCGCGAAGTTCAACGTCAATGGAGGTGTTAGAGGCGATCGGCAACGTTGCAGCGGGTGTGGCGGCGGCTTTCGTTAGGGATTGCACAGCGAGACGAACATCTAGCATAACTATAGTCTCTCGAACCCGAGAGAGGCGTTCTCGATGTCCTTAGTGTATCGAGTTTTTTAGGGCTGGCGAACGCTCTCGATACAGGAGTTAACCAACTGCAAGAGTTCGACTCTCAAGACGTATCGTTTATCAAATATTCATGATTTTTAATGAGCGTTTTTGATGCACGCTAAGTCGGCCACTGAAATCAAAGTGACTTAAATCTCGTAACTCAACCATCCTGGTTGTAAACAAGCTAGAAGCTTGTGCTACGCAGAGCGTCCATTCTATTAACTTGTCTATTAACTTGGGCGACTTATTCCACCGTTATTTTTATTTGACTCCAATGCCCACATCCCAGGAGATGAGTCCGCTAACGACCCCAGATTCTCACCATTCCGATCGCATCATTACCTATAGCCCCGCCTATACGATCGTCCCGACCTACGAATGCTTCAACCGCTGCTCCTACTGCAACTTTCGCGCCGATCCCGGTGCGCCGATGCTCGAACTTGATGCCGCTGCCGCTATCTTCGATCGGCTAGATAATCCCGCCGATTATCCCGATCGCCCGATCGAAATTCTCATCCTCAGCGGCGAAGTTCACCCCGATAGCCCGCGCCGCGCCGCCTGGTTTCAGCGGATCTACGACCTCTGCGCCCTGGCGATCGATCGCGGCTTTTTGCCCCACACCAACGCGGGGCCACTCCAGCGAACCGAAATGGCCGCCCTCAAATCGGTCAACGTCTCGATGGGCTTGATGCTCGAACAACTCACACCGCACTTACTCGACACCGTCCACCGCCGATCGCCGAGCAAACTCCCCGCCACCCGTCTCGCCCAACTCGAACTCGCAGGCGAGCTCCAGATCCCCTTTACCACCGGCCTGTTACTCGGCATCGGCGAAACCCACGCCGATCGCCTCGACACCCTCGACGCGATCGCCCGCATTCATAACCGCTGGCAATACATCCAAGAAGTCATCCTTCAGCCCCATAGCCCCGGCCAGCGCCAGGACGACCCCGGCATTGCCTTTGATCTCGCTCAACTTCCCGAACTGGTGGCGATCGCCCGTCAACGTCTCCCCGACACGATCACCATCCAAATCCCCCCCAACTTGATTTACAACTCCCAGCCCCGTCCCGATATCTTGCTCGCCTGCCTTGATGCCGGAGCCCGCGACCTCGGTGGACTCAGCCCCCGCGACGAAGTCAACCCCGATTATGATCACCCAACCCCGACCAGCCTCACAACAATCCTCGCCCCCCACGGCTGGCAACTTCGCCCCCGCTTACCCATCTATCCGCGCTACATTTCCGGCCTGAATTCGATGTTCAATTTCAGTACAAACAAAGCGATCGCCACTGCCATTGCATCGCATCGCACAGTACATTAGAGATTACACCGATACAGTCATCGGTTTCGGCAAGAGGTTCGTCTAAGAGTTATGTCTTTTGAAATTAAGCGGGGTCTATTCGGGTTCGATTTCACTGACTACCACGCTGTTATTGGTGTGAGTGTTGACGCTAACCTGAAAGAGATCCGTAAGCAATATCTGAGTATCGCGCGAAGACTGCACCCCGATGTTTGCCGTCTTGAGAACAAAGAACTGGCTCAGGCGCTGCTCTCAAAGCTGATTAATCCCGCCTACGCGAAACTCTCGAATGAACGCGATTTCGTCGATTATGGCGTTCTGCTCCGCATGACCGGGAAGCGACTGGTGGAAGAAAGTGATCAGATTTCCCTAGAAAGTGAAGCCGCCCGCGCCCTGCTCGAACTCAGTTCGCTCGATCGAGTACATGGTGAATACAGCAAACAAATCCGCGAACTCGCCCAGCATCATTACGCAGACCTCTCCGAATCGATCGATCAAATCGCCACTCTGAGCGAACTGAATCAGGTTTACCTCCTGCGACGCACCCAAAGTGACGGAGGGTGGGGTCGCCCTGTAGCAAAAACCTCCAACAAGGTCACCTCCACGGGTAAACCCGTTCCGCCACCACCGCCACCGCAGCCAAAAACCTCCCAAGAATCCCTCGTTGACAACTACTACAATCGGGCGGTATCTCTACTCGAACAACATAGTTTTTCCAATGCACGCAAAGAGTTGCAGGATGCACTCAAGCTTGAGCCGGGAAATGCTCGTTGTCATGCCCTAATGGCAAAGGTTTACCTGATTCAAAATGAGCAAAAAGCCGCGAGTGTCAACGTGACGATGGCGAAATCTCATCTATCGAAGGCTGTGAAAGCGGATGCGCATGATCCAGATGTACTTGAGGTTCGTAAGTTCTACAACAAACTGATGGCACGTCCGGCCAGTAGTAAGCCGATTTCCAAAAAGCCAGCGAAGAAACCGGAAAAAGGTGGCGGTTTATTTGGCGGTTTATTTGGCGGGAAAAAGTGAGCCCGATCGAAAATCCTCGATCATCCAATACCCTCATCCAATACCGTCATTCAACGACGCTATATTTCGAGGTCGAGTGCTTGCGAATCGACTTTCAGTGAGCGGGGTAGTGTGCAAACAAAACACGATCCTTCATTGAGGGTGCTGCTAACGCTAATCTCGCCGCCGAGTTGTCGTGACAGCTTCTGCCCGATCGTCAGCCCCAGCCCCGTCCCGCCATACTTGCGAGTGGTAGACGAATCCGCTTGGGTAAAGGGCTGAAAAATCTGGCTCAACTGTTCCGGACTCATACCGATCCCGGTATCGCAGATCGTAAATTGGATGTAACTGCGATCTTGGGTGTCGGGAGTTATCGGGATTGATTGTGGAGATGGGGAGGTTGGGGATGGGGCAATGCTAGAGGCTGCGGCTGTGCCGAAATTGGGATTAGAGTCCGAAGCTGTAATCTGCTGAACCTTGAGCAAAATCGTACCGGCATGGGTAAACTTGGCCGCATTGCTCATCAGATTGAGCAAAATTTGCCGTACCAAAGTGTTGTCGCTATACATCGAGCCGATATCTGGAGGACACTCTTGTTTCAGCACGCTGCCATTTGCATCAATCACCGGTTGAATATTCAGCACAACTTCGTCAATCAAATTGGCGATCGAAAATTCCGTCGGCGCGAATTTGAGCTGACCCGCTTCGATCTTCGAGATATCTAAAATATCGCCAATCAAAGATAGCAAGTGTTCGCCTGCACCACGAATCTTGTGCGCATCCTCGGCAAAATCAGTTTGGCCGAGGTCTTGGGCATCCTCTTCGAGGAGTTCGCTGTAGCCGATGATGGCGTTGAGCGGCGTCCGCAGTTCGTGGCTCATGTTCGCGAGAAATGCACTCTTGGCTCGGTTGGCCGCTTCTGCCGCCTCCTTAGCTTCTCGGAGTTCTTCCGATCGCTTGTGTTCGGTTATATCTTGCAGAGTGCCGATGACGTAGTAATCTTGGCGCTCGCACTGTTCGCGTACGATACGTTCATCGTCACCGAGCAGACGGTAGTCTAAGTAGAAGGGTTTGCCCTCATCGAGGAGCGCTGTAAACGCCGCCTGAAGTTGCGGGCTGTCGTCAGGATGAACGGCCTCTAACAATAGACTGCGCGTTGGCGGTTCTTCACGTTTGAGATTGAGGATTTTCCACATTTCTGGCGACCAGATCATTGATTGAGTTCGCAAATCCAGCTCCCAATTGCCTAAACAGGCCATGCGCTGCGCTTGTTCCAGGCGGCGGCGACTGTTTTGTTGTAATCCTTGGGCTCGCGATCGGCCGACAATGATCGTCGCAAAACTCAGCGCTGCGCCAGACATCGAAAATAGAAAAATCTGCAACGAGATGACGGACTGAGCGGCGCTTAAGCCCGACATTAAAAACGGCCCGCTAGACCGCGCAATACCAAAAATGGCCATCAAGGCAATGCCAAAGTTAAGTAGCATTGTGCCGCGTTTGCCAAAGCGGAGTGAACTCCACATCAGCAGAATTAACGGTAAATACTCCAGTGGGTAAGTATAATTACTGGCGCGAGTGCGGGAGCAAAAAATTAGCCATCCGCACCCGAGAGATATCAGCAACAAGATGACAGATTCGGTTACGCGTGACCACGGGCGTTGCAAATGGCCAGCATCTAAATCGTTGCTTCGATCCGTCAGTGCCAAAATGACCGGTATGACCGTCAGCGACCAGGCTGCATCTCCAATTCCTTCCGTAGACCAGGAAACGGAAAGTAGGTCTAGGTTTGTATAATCACTGATGTTTGCCACTGTCATCGCGATCGCATCTAGCAGTGAAGCACTGAGCGTAGCTGCGGTCAGCGTCAAGACATCTCCAAGTCGAGCAATCGACGGGTCAAAATTGAGAGCCCGTAAGATCCAGAGCGACACGACCACGAATAACGCATTGCCGCAGCCCACGGATAAAGACGCCAAAAATCCATAATCGGTCATCTGTGCGGCGAGAAAACTACCAATGACGACCCCTGGCCAGGGGGAATCACGGTTTGTGCGCAGCAAGATCGATAGCGAGATCGCATTGGGTAACCCGATAAAGCAGGCCGCCAAGGTTCGATCGGGAATGAAGGCGATCGCGCGGCTCATGACGACGTATAGGATGGCTAAGATCGCAATCTGAATGAAATATCGTGAATGTCGAGTTGCGATCACATGCGTTTCCTCCTGATTCTTGGCCGACGACTTTGCTCATCCATCAAAAGGTGACCCGTAAGCATTGAGAGGTCGTCTTTCATGAGCCTATAAGATTACTCATGATTGTGACGATCAAACCAACAAAGGGGTTGACGACTGAGAAATGGACGGTGAATAAGGCAAGGCAATAGACTAAAAGAAGAGAAGCGAAAACATCTTGCAAGCTGCTTCAATTTTAGAATGTTTCCTAAAATTCTCGGCTTGCCTCTCTTTTTCTACCCAATCGCCAACCCAAAAACGGGAAAAAGTCTCTTGTTCGCTAGCGTGTGCCATCATCTGCATCCTGCTCTAATCTGCGATCGCGGTGTGATTTTCGCCAAAAACTACACCCTTTTAGCCTGTATAAGACCCTGAAGATCGCCGTCAGGCTTCCGCCGCTTCGTAGTTCTTCCCCCGCACTAAACCCGTACCGAGTGAATTGATGGCAGTTGTCCTTCTACCGAAAGGTCGTCTTGACCTGATTGGAGCAACCAAACTCCAACAAAATGCGGAACGGTACTTTCTCTCCGCAACACCGCCCAATAGTGTCTGGATACTTGATCTGTCACAGATTGAATCTGTCGGCCATTCGGGAATTCGGCTGCTGGTAGCATTGCGGCGTCTCGCCCAGCAGCGCGATAGCCGCTTAATTTTACGACACCCGACTGCTGTTGTTCGGAGTATGCTTGAAGTCGCCTTAATTAGTGAATTATTTGAAGTCTGGATGGGGCAAGAAACCACAGGAGAACAAGATTCAACCTATACGCTTGATATGAATGGAGAGAATGAGGAAAAAGGCAAGGCTAATAACTTAATGAGTAATGTCATGGAAAGTCTTCAATCAAAGCTTTCGCAGACTCCACGTTTACCATCCTCTACAGATTAAGGCGACTCAAAAATTGTTCTTATCCCTCGTTTTTTCCAAAGTCATGGCAGAATGAATGGCAGTTTATACGGTTCTAGGATCGCTAGAAATGAAGATCGATCTTCGTCAACGCTGGATCTGCCCTCTTGCTCTCGCAGCAATGGTCTCGCTGAATGTCTGCCCAAGTGCATTTGCTCGCTCGATCGATGATTCGATGGCGGAAGACGCGCCCGTCCTCGCACAACAGATTCCTGCGCCGGGAGGAACAGCAGCGCCCAGCGGCGATTTGCCGCGCCTCGTGGAGGGTGCCGATGGTACAGCGGTCACCATGCTTCAGGTTATCTTGCGTGACCTGGGTTTTTATGATGGAGCCATTGATGGTAATTTTGGCCCCAGAACTGCGGCGGCCGCGCGATCAGCCCAGGCTGAGTACGATTTAACCCAAGACGCTGTGATTGGATCGGTAAGCTGGCCTGTCCTTCTCTACTACTGGGATAACCGCTAGACCGGGTCGATGCCGATCGGTTTGGCATTGATTATCGTATTGATCCACCGGCTCTTAAAACTCCGACTTATGTTTGCGCGACGCTCTCGGGTCTGGGCATTAAGAAGCTCAGACTGAGGGCGTCATGTTTTTTGGCGTCACGTCACGGGATGTTGACCGTAGAACGGTATGGCCTCTGACCATCGGGGCCGATCGCCGCGTTGCCAGCGCTGTCGAGCCATAATCGCCATAGCGACGGTATCGCTGACTACGTTTGCGAGATCAACCTTGAGTGAAATTGGCGATGATGAACAGCTTCTCAGTGCCTCTTGCCACGCCTGCGGAGACATCGCCGCGTCGGCTTGAAGACAGACCAGATCGCCCCGATCGCGATCGTAGCGATAGATTCCCGCGAAAACTTCACCCCGCGCAGCCTCAAGCTCTACGGCTCGATCGCGTTCTATCTGCCGATCGATCAACGCCTCATCTTGATTGCTATTGCTGCTACACGATTGAATATCGGCATAGGCTGCGGCTTCCAGCGTCGAAATCCCGAACACCGGTATCTCTAGCTGCTGCCCGATCGTCCGCGCCATCACCACCCCTAGCCGAGTGCTCGTGAAGCTGCCGGGGCCTTTTGCCACGGCGATAAAGCTGAGGTCTGACCAGGTTTGCGGGGCGAGGAATTCTAGGGTATGAAGGTGTAGATGCGTCACCATGTCACGCCCCAGATCGTGGCGACCTGTTCGGATATTGCTCTGACGCGTATCGGCGCAGTCGATCGAGGCTAAACCAAGCTGTGTGCTGGTGGTATGGAGAGCTAAACCGTAGGGCATGAAAAACGTCCAAAGTTAAAGGCCGCACAAGAAAATGTCACAACGTAGAGGCTGATTCGGACGGTTATTACGCCCCGATTTCATTGAACCGGCTAATCGCGCTGACCTAAGATACTAGCAGTGTAAAGACGAGTCAATATTGGACAAAATCAATACAGTATTGCATCGCGATGCATTTCGATTTAATCCATCGTCTAAACTCTAATTTTAATGTTCGCGTAACTCAAAAACGACTATATATCGAGGGGTAGACATGGGATTTTTTGATTCGGAAATTGTCCAGCAAGAAGCAAAAAGCCTGTTTGAAGATTATCAGGCGCTTGTGCAACTTGGGGGTAAGTATGGCAAGTTCGATCGCGAGGGAAAGAAGCAATACATCGAACAGATGGAAGCGATGATGCAGCGCTATCGTATTTTCATGAAGCGCTTTGAGCTGTCGGAAGATTTCATGGCGCAAATGACGGTCAAGCAGCTCAATACGCAGTTTGATCAGTTTGGAATTACGCCTCAGCAGATGTTCGATCGGATGTATCAAACCCTCGAAGGGATGAAGGCGGAGTTGGAACGCAATCCCTACTAATCTGGGGTAACGGCGACGTTGAGTTGTCTATCGGTTAACTTTCGTTTTCCTTTTCCTTTGGCGCGACCAAGCGATGCGATCGAGTCTTGGCTCAGTTTTGTCGTCTTGCCGGTTAATGCTCCGTCAAAAATATCGCTATGGTAGGGTAGCCTCTCCCAAACCCCAGTCTTACCCTATGGATCTGCTCGAATATCAAGCCAAGGAGCTGTTTTCCGAGGTGGGTATTCCCGTTTTGCCCTCGCAGAAGATTTATTACCCGCAGGAACTCAAGAATTTACAAATCCCTTACCCGATCGTGGTCAAGTCTCAAGTGCCAATGGGCGGTCGGGGTCTGGCTGGGGGCATCAAACCAGCAGCGAATACGATCGATGCGGTCGCCGCAGCCCAGGCAATTTTTCATCTGCCCATTTATGGCCTCTACCCGGAGCTAGTGCTCGCGGAGGCCAAGTATGATGCTGACCGTGAGCTATACGTGGCGATCGTGATTGATCGCAATGCCCGTCGTCCGGTGCTGTTGGGGTCTCCTGATGGTGGCAGTGGGCTTCAGGTGGCGAGTCAGTCGCTTCAGCGCGTAGTGGTGGATGATACGTTTTCGCCGTTTTATGCGCGACGTCTGGCGGTGGCGATGGGGCTGCGGGGTGCAGCGATCGAGGCGGTGAGTCTGGTGGTCGAAAAGATGTATACGCTTTTCGCGACGAAGGATCTCGATCTGGTCGAAATCAACCCGCTGGCCTTACGTGAAGATGGGGAGATCATGGCGCTCGATGGCAAGATCACGACGAATGATAATGCGATCGAACGTCACCCGGATCTGGCACAGTACGCTCGCGATCGTCAGGCCGATCGTGAGCGTCGCTCCAAATATCCCTCGCGCGATCCCCTCAGTGCCGCTCTGGTCACGCTTGAACATGAACAGAGCAATCATTCTGGCATTGGTGTTGTTTGTAACGGGGTCGGGTTGACTCTGACGACGGTGGATCTGCTGTGTCAGGCTGAGACCTGTCCGACTGGTTTTCTCAATCTCAGCAATGAAATTTACTGGCGTGGCGGCCCGAGTTTGCGCGATCGGCTCGATCGCGGCTTGGAGTTGATGACGGCCAATCCAGACGTAGAGACCGTTTTGATTAACCTGGTCGGCAGCGTGACCTCCTGCGATGCGATCGCCGAAACGATTCTCTCAACGGCGGATCGTCTCGCCAGCCTTGGACGAACCTTGCGCTGGATCGTGCGCTTGGCCGGTCATGATCAGGTGCTAGGCCGTCAACGGCTTGAAGCCCCGGAACTCTCCCATGATCTGATCTATTGCCCCACTCTCGATGCGGCGATCGAAGCCGGTCTATCGGTTGCCGATCTCTCCGAAGATCTATCACCGACCGTTTCGTCGTAAGACTATCCAGAACAACATGAACATCTCCGACCAAACCCGCGTCCTCATCCAAGGCATTACCGAACCCCTGGGACAGATCCATACGTCTCGGATGCGTGCGTACGGTACGTCCGTGGTCGCCGCCGTCAGTCCTGGCTATGGCGATCAAACAATTGCCGAAGTGCCGGTGTTTGATACGGTAAATCTGGCGATCGAGGCGGTTGGATCGATTGACCTGACGGCGATTTTTGTGCCGCCATATCAGGTGCTCGATGCGGCGCGGGAGGCGATCGCGGCGGGGATTCGCCAGATTGTGATCATGACGGACGGCGTGCCGCCGATGGATACGATCGAGCTGATTCGCGCGGCGGATGCTGCCGAAGCGCTGGTGTTGGGGCCTGGGAGTACCGGTGTTATCGTGCCTGGGGCGTGCATGATTGGGACGCACCCGGTGGAGTTTTACGCGCCTGGATCGATCGGCGTCATTGGCCGCAGTAGCACGCTCGATTATGAAGTCGCGCTCACCCTGACGGAAGCCGGTTTCGGTCAGTCTATTGCCGTGGGTCTAGGCGGTAACGGCATCCTCGGATCGTCGTTTGCCCAGTGGTTACAGTTGCTCGATGAAGACGAAAGCACCGAGGTGATTGTGCTGTTGGGACGGGTGGGCAGCACCGCAGAAGAGGTCGCCGCTCGTTATGTGGAAGCGACGATCGACAAGCCCGTGATTGCCTACATCGCCGGACAATATGCCCCGACCTTGGATAGTCATTTCGGTCACGCAGGCGAAATTGTCGATGCGCGTCTCAGCGGCATCTATCGGCGCATTGATGACCTGACGATCGGCACAGCCCAGCGCAAAATCGAAGCGTTTGAATCGGCGGGCATTCGGGTGGCGAATCGTCCGTCGGACATTCCCGCACTGGTGCGACAGGCATTAACCGGTGTGAATGCCTAGATTTTTTGCTGGTCAATTTAATTTTGATAGCCTGATAAATCGATCGGTTTCGCCCAGTTAATGAACGTAATTAAAATCAACTCTATGAGTCCTCTTGGCAAAACCTGATAGCGTAGGTGAGGCCAAAGATCGCCACTCTTGAGCTTTATCCTTAATCTTCGCCTTTTCCCGCCGTGCTAGACATCAAACTCATTCGCGAAAATCCCGATGCTGTCCGCGATCGACTTCGTCAGCGCGGCGAAGGCTACGATCTCGCCCCGATTCTTGACCTCGAACAACAGCGCCGCGAACTCGAAGTGCAGCGCACCGAGATTCAAACACGCAGCAACGAAATCGGCAAGACGATCGGCCAACGCATCAAAGCCGGAGCCGACCCCAAGGGTGATGAAATCGCAGCCCTGCGCCAAGAGGGCAACGATCTGAAGCAACAGCTCGGTGAACTGGAACCCGCCGAAAAAGACCTGAAAGAGCAGCTCACGGCGCTACTGTTGAACCTGCCGAATTTGCCAAGCGAAACGACGCCGATCGGCGCCAACGAAACCGAAAACGTCGAGATCGATCGCTGGGGCGACGAGTACAAAATCACCCATGATGTCCTCGCCCACGCTGACATTGCCGAAAAAATGGGCATCCTCGTCACCGATCGCGCTGTCAAGATTGCCCAAAGTCGCTTTGTCGCGCTGATGGGAGCCGGAGCCGCCCTAGAGCGTGCCTTGATTCAATTCATGCTCGATCGGCAGATCGCCGCCGGTTACCTCGAAGTGTTGCCGCCCGTGTTGGTGAACAGCGCCTCGCTGCAAGCCACGGGACAACTGCCGAAATTCGCCGAAGAAAGCTTTAAGTGTGCGGACGACGATTTGTGGCTCGTGCCGACCGCCGAAGTGCCGGTGACAAATCTGTATCGCGATGAAATCCTTGATGGGGAAGCGCTGCCGATCTATCATTGTGCCTACACACCCTGTTTTCGCCGGGAAGCGGGCAGCTACGGCAAAGACACGCGCGGCCTGATTCGCCTGCACCAGTTCAACAAAGTCGAGCTGGTCAAAGTCGTACGCCCCGAAACCTCTGAAGCGGAACATCAAGCCCTGCTCAAAGATGCCCAGGCAATCCTCGAAGCGCTACAGCTACCGTACCGGACGATCGAGCTTTGCACCGGCGATCTCGGCTTCGGCGCTCAAAAGTGTTACGACCTAGAAGTCTGGTTACCGGCGGCGGGAACCTACCGCGAGATTTCGAGCTGCTCGAATTTTGGTGATTTCCAAGCGCGTCGGGCGAGCATTCGCTTTCGGGAAAAGGGCAAAAAAGGGACACAGTTCGCCCACACGCTGAACGGTTCGGGGCTTGCGATCGGGCGCACAATGGCGGCAGTCCTAGAGAATTACCAGCTTGCCGACGGTACGATTTGTGTGCCGGAGGTGTTGCAGCCCTACCTCAAGCGTGAGGTGTTGTAGCGTTTAAGCCAACCAAGGGAATCAATGATGTTATACGAAATCCGACTGTGCATAAGCTTAGATCGTCGATCTAGGCGGACACCGCACTTCGACTCCGCTCAGTGCTCATCGACGCTTTTGTCTTTTTCCTAGACAGAAGCGGATTTCGTATTAGACCTTTGAGGTTTTGGAAACCTCCAAGGTCTCGCTCTCTGCGATCCATCTGGCAGTGTCCATTAATTGATTTGGGCGACTGAGCCTCGTAGGTTGGGGTGAGGAACGGAACCCAACATCAGTAAAGTTCTTGGCGATCCCGTTGGGTTTTGCTACGCGCAACCCAGCCTACGAGTTTATGCTGGTTTGAGACCCTCTTTTATTTTTGTCCCTGTGCTCAGAGAAAAAACAACAACGGCTATGAGCAAACACTTGAAGCCCTTTCTAGATCTCTTTCAGAGTGATATTAAGATTGGGCAAACCTTCTAGCTTTTCTTCCGGCTGAAGAACTTCTGTCCGTGGCACAAAAATAGTTAGCGCATTTGGGATACTTTCCACCTCTACTGGTGTAAGCCCAATAATTTCTCCATCTAAAACTACTTTTTGCAGAGGATTAGTACTGATGGAGAAATATTTAGCACGCATAAACCCAACCTCAGGACAATTCACCGACTCTCCCTTTAAGGCTGAAGTCAGAAGCTCAAAAGACGCCGCGATCGCCTTCGCTTGAGTTTGAGTTGCGACAATCGTTAGATCTAAAAGTCCATCGTTAAAAATGACATTGGCTCCACCCTGCGCCAAAATTGATGTGGGTGGTGCAGCATTTGCAATGGTTAATGCTGCCGCAGAAACGGTAATGATTTTAGCTTCAGTTTCAATTTTAGTTTCAAACTGTTTTAAATTTCCCAATCGTCCTAGGCTGGCGACAAGGTAAGCTAGGGCTCCTAACCAATTTTTAGCTTCGCGATTTACCGAGTTTACGACCTCGGCTTCAAAGCCAATTCCAGCTAGCAATAACATCGGCTTACCGTTACACAAACCAATATCCACCGTGCGGGTATTTCCCGACAGTATGGTTTCGCAAGCTGGGGCGATCGTGGTCGGTATGCCGAGCGCATTCGCAAATCCGTTAGCAGTTCCGCGAGCGATGATACCTAAAGGAATATTTTTGCCAATTAGAGCCTCAGCTATGGCGGAAATAGTGCCATCTCCACCAGAGGCAATCAGAGCCGTTGCGCCAAGTTCTACAGCTCTAATTGCTAAATCTAAAGCCGTAGTTTCGAGTGTTGTAATTTGTACGTCCAGATCGATTTCTGTTCCTAAGAGCGATACAATCATCGCCAGATCTTGATTGGGATTACCTTGACCCGAAACAGGATTAAAAATCAAACATATAAATGGTTTCATTTACATTTTAGATAAGCAAGGAGTGGTGAGTCATATCTCCTCTGCGCTGTGTATGGACGTAAAAGTGATCGCCTAAAAATCATGACTTATAGAAATAGCGATCGCCTATTAATTAAATTTTCCATATTGCTTTCACCGCAGTCAGATACCGTTCCTTCACGTTTTCGTAGTCTAACTCCTCCTCAATTCCGTCCTTACTACCACGTTCAATCATATCCGCATGACGCTGTAGTGTGTTTCGGTCTGGTATTTTGTGAGTAAAGAGAGCGATCGCGGCGATCGCTTCTAATAACCGCATCGTCACCGCAACACTCGACTTTCCATACTGCCGAATCTGATTAAAAGCCGCATCCATCGCATCCGTAAACGAGATCGGTTCCACAATAATACGAAGCCGATCGTGGTCGTCATAGCGGTAGGGAGAAGGAATTTCTCTTTGGGCTAAATGACAAAGAGCCGCGCTCAGTTGATCGATGCAGCGGATGGCCGTAAACGGATCATTAATGCCTGGAGATAGGGCGCGTATGGCAATCTCAACTAGTTGATCGATGGGAAACTTTACATCTTGCTGTTCTGTGCGCTGCAAACCGAGAATAAAAGCCTCGTTAATCTGGGCTATAAGCTTTTTATTTACCTTTCCTTCAGGAAAGACCTGTACAAGTCCACTGCCTTTCACCACAAACTCACCAGGGCGCTGCTGAATCCGCAATAACAGATTATTTCCTGTCGCAATCTGCATCAATTGGTTGTCATCGATCGCTTGGATATAACCACTGGTGATCGTCTTAACAGGACAGGACAATCGATCAAAGTCCTCAGGAATAGTGGTGCGGCTATCCTCCTCTTGATGCTTTGATATACTCCGTCCAACTCTTTCAGGAAAAAGCCGATTGATCGCAACATCAAGATCATCTCTCACTTGTTTAATCACCCAATCGACCTGGATTGATGAGGCTGAATGATGAATAAAATAAATCAAGACACCAACGCTAGCGATCGCCAAACCAAGGCCGATCGTCACGGCTAGATGGGGGACAAACTCATCTTTTGCGACCCCATTAACGGTTCGCAACACCATCAAGCTATACACAAACGTAGAAATAAAAGTTCCTAAGACAATTTGGTTTCCTGTATCTTGCATGAAGTTACGCAGCAAGCGCGGTCCAAACTGAGAAGAGGCAAGCTGAAGTGCGACGATCGTAATCGAAAAGGCCGTGGTGGCAACCGTCGCCATTGAACCGGCGATCGCAGACAGAATGGCGCGTGAACCACTAGGCCCGAGGGAATAAGCCCAGTCCATATTCTCGACGATATTGGCTTCGAGTTTCTGGTCAATCCAAACGGTAATAAATGAAAGTGCGATCGCCAATAAGATCATCAGGGTTGGTACAAACCAAAAACTGGAATGTAAGGAGTCCCACAATTTAGCCAATTTAGCGTATTTCATCGACAGTCACATCAATAGATAAATTTATTTAGAACTGGCTCGATTTGGTGGCACAACAATGGGATGCTCCCTATTTTGCGAAATACTTTGATTTGTTTGATGGAACGGTTACGAGCAAATTATGTTTGTTCGATGCTTTAATTTCGCAGGATTTCAAGGTTGCTTTTTTAGCGTAAGTTGAGAACATGACACACAGATGTAGCAATCATGAATGCTTCATCCGTAGGAATCACGCGCACAGAAACTCGGCTAGCTCCCAGAGAAATCACACCCACATTTGCCATATTTTCTCCCTCATCAAGTTCAATTCCCAAAAAGCCTAAACCCGAACAAATCCGGCTGCGAATTGTGGAAGAATTTTCGCCAATACCACCCGAAAAAACTAAGGTATCTACGCCGCCCAAGGCTGCGGCAAACGCACCGATCCATTTTTTCACTTGATAGCAAAACAGCGCGATCGCCTCCGCCGCCCGCACATCTTGCCGCTCACGATCGAGCAAGTCCCGTATATCGCCACTGGTTTCGGATATCCCCAACAAGCCAGACTGAAAATGAACCATCTCATTGAATTGCTCCATGCTCATTTGTTCGGTACGCGCCAGATATCCCAGCAGCCCCGGATCGAGATCGCCGGAACGGGTACTCATCGGCACTCCGGCGATCGGGGTAAAACCCATGCTGGTGTCCACAGGTTTGCCGTGATGCACCGCCGCCAGACTCGCGCCATTGCCAAGGTGTGCCAGGATTACCCGACCCTGTGCCGCTGCGGTTCCGTCCAAGTGGGCGAGTTCTTCCATTAGGAACGCATAGGATAACCCGTGAAACCCGTAGCGCCGCACGCCCTGGGCTTCGTAACGGCGGGGGATGGGTAAAATTTGGGCGACGCGGGGCAGGTCGTGATGAAATGCTGTGTCGAAACAGGCGATTTGGGGTAGGTCTGGAAAGCGGTGGTGTAACGCCTCGGCTAACCGGATTTCCTGGGGCAGGTGTTCCGGATCGAAGGGGCTGATCCGGCGCAATTCCTCAAGCATGGCGGGAGTGATGCGCTGGGGCTGGCTATAGGTGGGGCCTCCATGAACGACGCGATGCCCCACCGCAGTTAAGGCATCACGTCCGCAATGTTCCTCAAGCCAATCCATGAAAATCTCAGCGGCCTCTGTGTGATCTGAGGTGTGATTCGATCGGTGATCTGTAGTGTGGTCCGATCGGTGATCCGAGGTGTGATCCGATGCGACGATCGCCCGCGAAACATTGTCCGCTGGGTTTACCCCTTTGACATGCAAGGTCGCATCCGGGAAACCGATGCGATCGATCACGCCCGATCGCACCCGTTGGAGAGAATCGCCGAACTCGAACAGCGCGAACTTAATGCTCGACGAGCCGCCATTGATCGTCAGGATATTTGGGTTCGCGGGTTTCATCGTTCGGCTTTTTTCTAGGGTTGGCGATCGCGCAGAATCTCTGGCTACTGCGGAGATGCCGCGCCTATCAGTGCTTCATTGCGAGTGACTGGGTGGTGTTCCAAGGTTTCCGGCTGGGTGCATTCGAGGATGTCTTGAGCATGGGTGGTGTCATCGATGGAGCCGTGGGCAATCAAAATAAACTTGTCGTTCTTGATCGCCGTTTCATACTGCAAAACGCTGTCCTTGGGAATCCCGAGGCTGTACAAACCGGCTCCCACCGCACTCAATCCGCCCACCAAGATCGCCCCTTCCAGCGCCCCCACGATCCAACTGACCAAAGGCCCTGCGACCAGAATCGGCCCCAAACCAGGAATCGCAAAGAACGCGGAACCAACCAAAAAGCCCCATAGCCCGCCCCAAAAAGCACCGGTCTTACCCCAGGCTTCCATGCGATCGCCCGTATTGTAATAACCGACTACATTTTCCTCGGTGTGATAGTCGCGTCCCACGATCGAGAGTTTCTGCATATCGAAGCCGGATTGCTGTAGTTCTTTGACCGCTACTTCTGCCGCGATATGGGTTGGGTAGATGGCCACAATGGAATTATCTTGCTTCATAGTGCTCTCTTTTTGTTGTTGTGCTTTTTGTTGTATTTTTTGTTGACTAATCATGTTTCTGTCTCCAGATTTATTTGTTAGCTAAGTAGCCCAAGATGATAAATAATACGAAATCCGGTTCTGTCTAGGAAAAAGACAAAAGCGTCGATGAGCACTGAGCGGAGTCGAAGTGCGGTGTCCGCCTAGATCGACGATCTAAGCTTATATACAGTCGGATTTCGTATAATGACCTCAGACTTTTAAGGTTTTGAAGTTTTGAAGTTTTCAAAACCTTAAAAGTCTCATTTCTTATGATCCATTACGATCAATTCAAGTTTTAGCCTGGGCTACTTATTGACGAAAATCTTTAATTTTTGAATTCCAAAACGCGATAATTGGCACTGTGGGGTGATGGGAATCAAAGGTAAAAATACTGATTGAGGCTGTGCCCAGGGGAAAATGCTGCGCTTTTTCCACCGCTAGCCCGATCCAGCGTGTGGCCAAAACGCCGCTGAACTGACCGTGGGAAAAGAGGGCGATATTTCCGTCCAGCTCGCGTAGACGATCGATGAGTTGATCGGCGCGATCGGTAATTTGACCGGGCATTTCACCGTGGGGACAACCATCCCGAAAAACATTCCAGTCCGGGCGCTCCTGACGAATATTCACCGATCGCTGACCTTCGTAATCGCCATAGTCCCATTCGACTAAGTCGGGTTCAATTTCCAGGGCTTGATCCAACCCCGCCAACTCACAGGTTTGACGAGCACGCTGGAGCGGACTAGTCAGTACATGAGAAAACGAGATCGTCCGCAGATATTTGCGGAGTGCCCGCGCTTCGTTCTCGCCATTTTGGGTCAACGGAATATCCGTGCGACCCGTGTGCTGGCCGGTGAGTGACCACTCGGTTTCACCATGCCGAATTAGGTAAAGATTTAGGGGATTAGAAATGCTTTTTTTCATACTTCTATTCCCCCATATTCTCGATCACCAGCCGACTTTGATCGTCGGATACTAGCCCTTTTGTGGTGTCTACAAGGTCTTGTACATCCATCTTTGACTCCTAGAAAAAATTCGAGAGAATTTCGGGAAAATTCGGGAAAACGGATTGACGAGAAGCTAGACAAGAGGTGGGTCAGTCCGAGAACTCGCCTGATGCTCTAGTCGCCCCAGCGTGCTTTCGATCACGTGGGTTAATTTCTCCGCAGCCCCCTCAACCGCTTCGTCCAAGGTCTCGGCCTGATGGGTGACCGCGAGGGCTTGACTTCCGATGAGACGGGCTTCAATCATGCAGCGCATATCGTCACCGCCGCCCTTCTTATCGCTGTTCTCATCGCTCAGATGAACATCAACATTAGTGAGACGATCGTCAAATCGGCTCAGACTTTCTTCCACGACACCACTAAAATGCTCGGCTAATACTTCGTGACCTTCGATGTTATGACCGGTATTGATTTGGACTTGCATGGTCGTTTCCTCTTGTTATTGCGATTGCGATTGTGATTGTGATTGAATCAACTTGAATCAACGGCGATCGCCGGATCTGTCTTAGCAGCGTTATAAAAACGCCTTAACCACCGCATCAAATTTCACCTTGGGGGAGTCGTCATGGTGCAGAATCGGGGGAATTTCTCGCTCAATGCCCAGCAGTTCATAGACGGCCATTTGTGCCACCCGGACGGAATATTCCACCGTAAGAACCACATCATCGAGGCTTTCGACAAACTGGCTGATAAATCAGACTCGCTATCTTTTCAACCCTCGATATTCTGCTCTGCCCCCCACTGCCAATTGAGGATTTCTGGCAAATCTTTGCCGTGCTTGTAGATGTAATGTTTATGCTCGATTAACTTGTCCTGCATCATCTGCTTGAGATAGGCTCCCTTGCTACCTAAATTCGGCAGATGATCGACCACGTCTTGTACTAGATGAAAGCGATCGAGATCATTTTGTACTCGCACGTCAAAAGCCGTTGTGATCGTGCCTTCTTCCTTGTAACCCCGGACGTGGAGATTGCGATTGGTGCGGCGGTAGGTGAGTCGATGTACCAGCCAGGGGTATCCATGAAAGCCAAAGAGGATCTGTTTATCCTTCGTGAATAGTGAGTCGTAATCGGCTTCGTTCAGTCCGTGCGGATGCTCGCTTTCGGACTGCAATTTCATCAAATCGACGACATTAATCACCCGAATTTTTAGATCCGGCAAATGTTCGCGCAGGATGGAAACAGCGGCCAAAATCTCCAACGTCGGTGTATCGCCACAGCACGCCATCACCACATCCGGCTCGGTATCCTGATCATTACTCGCCCATTGCCAAATGCCAATGCCTTGCGTGCAATGCACGATCGCCGCGTCCATACTCAGCCATTGCGGGAGCGGGTGTTTTCCCGCAACCACCACATTTACATAATTTCGGCTGCGTAAACAGTGATCAAAAACCGATAGCAGACAGTTCGCGTCGGGTGGTAGATACACGCGCACAATATCGGCTTTCTTGTTGATCACATGGTCGATAAAACCAGGATCTTGGTGCGTGAAACCGTTATGATCCTGCTGCCAAACGTGGGAAGCGAGCAGGTAATTCAGCGAGGCGATCGGTCGCCGCCAGGGAAGTTCTGAGGTGACCTTCAGCCATTTTGCGTGCTGGCTGAACATCGAATCAACGATGCGAATAAATGCTTCATAGCTATTAAATAACCCGTGCCGCCCGGTTAGTAAATAGCCTTCTAGCCAACCTTGACACTGGTGTTCACTGAGCATCGAATCCAGCACTCGTCCGGTGGGCGCGAGAAATTCATCATTTTTTTCTTCCCGCGCTTCCCACTGGCGATTCGTAACTTCAAACACCGCGCCCAAAAAATTTGAGAGTGTTTCATCCGGGCCAAAAATCCGAAAATTACGCCGATTCAGCTCGACGACATCACGCAGAAATTTGCCCAATACAAGGGTATCTTGACCGTCCACAGCACCGGGCGAAGGTACAGACACCGCATGATCGCGAAAGTCTGGCATGTGTAAGTCGCGCAGCAGTATGCCGCCGTTGGTGTGGGGGTTTGCGCCCATGCGGCGATCGCCCTTCGGAGCCAGTTCCGCTAATTCCGGCAGAAGTCGGCCAGCCTCATCGAAGAGTTCTTCAGCTCTGTAGCTTTTCATCCAGCTTTCCAACTGCTGGACATGATCAGGATGATCGGAGTTCACCAGTAGCGGCACTTGGTGCGATCGCGCTGTGCCTTCGATTTGCGAACCATCCACGACTTTTGGCCCCGTCCAACCCTTAGGCGATTTCAGCACAATCACCGGCCAGCGCGGGCGAGTCATATCGTTCTTATTCCGCGCATTACTCTGGCTTTGCTGAATGTCGGCGATCGCCTGATCCAGAGTGCTCGCCATCAGTTCATGCATCTCTTCCGGCTCGTCGCCTTCCACAAAGTAAGGTGTCCAACCGCAACCTCGGAAAAATTGCTCCAACTCCTCCCGTTCAATGCGAGCCAAGACGGTGGGGTTATCGATTTTGTAGCCATTCAGGTGCAAGATTGGCAGCACAGCACCGTCAGTCACTGGGTTGAGAAACTTGTTGGAATGCCATGCCGTCGCCAAAGGGGCTGTTTCCGCTTCACCATCACCGACAACGCAGGCAACAATCAGATCGGGGTTATCAAAGACAGCGCCGAAGGCATGACTGAGCGAGTACCCCAGCTCTCCCCCTTCGTGAATTGACCCCGGTGTTGTGGGCGCAACGTGGCTGGAAATTCCACCGGGAAACGAGAATTGCGTGAACAGCTTTTTCAGCCCAGCCTCGTCCTGAGTCACGTTCGGATAAATTTCGCTCCACGTGCCTTCGAGGTAAACGTGACCCACGATCGCAGGCCCCCCGTGACCAGGCCCCGCAACATAGAACAGATTTAAGTCATATTTTTGAATGACTCGATTTAAGTGGACATAAATGAAATTCTGTCCCGGTGTTGTACCCCAGTGTCCCACCACCAGTGGTTTGACGTGGGAGAGTTGTAGCGGCTCCTTCAGCAATGGATTGTCGTAGAGATACATTTGCCCGACGGACAGATAGTTGGCAGCACGCCAGTAGGCATCGATTTTGTGGAGGTATTCCGGGGAAAGAGTCTTTGTGCTTCGGTTTGATTGCCCAACTTCCGAGCCTAATACGCGAGTCCGATTCATTGCTTTCACGGTTCTTTCCTCTTTATATCTCGTTAATGAAGATGTGTATCTTTTCGGAACTTCGATTTATTACTTTTTTGATGTTTTTTTGATACTTTTCGAGTCTAAAACAGGGAGGATATCGCTCAAAGCGAGACGGTCAGGCGGCTCTAGGCTAGAAGCTGTACGATCGTGAAAGCCAGGGCGGCGCCAATAAATTTTCTTTGTGGTGGAGCTTTTTGAAATCCGGCGCTCTTCGGTGCTTTTCTGAATATTGTTAAACCCAATAGTCTTTCGACCACATATAGCAGAAGCCGATTAAATTAGGACACTCTCGTCTAAGTTGAAAACCGCACTTCGACTCCGCTCAGTGCTCTCAGCTTTTTTTGATACGTCCTAACCAAATCGTTTTTTGCTATATTTATGACTTAGCTAGGATCTGCTTTTTTATATGCTGGCATTGAATTAGAGAGTCTGTACATTTCTAAAGATTCTCTAAAGGATGAGATTTTGCGTGATTAGATAGTAGAAATAAAACCTTTAAGACCCCCAAGACTTAAAAGATCTGAAGTTACTATTGATTTAGTTAGGATACTTAGAAGTTGAACTTTTTTGGAAAATCAAACTTTGCTAGCAATGCCTATGAGATTGGTCTCAGTAGGGGGACAAAAAATGAAACTCTTGCCTCATAAGCGTTTTAGGCTATATCGGAGAAGTTTTAGGATCTTTGATATCCGAACTCTAATCTGAGCGTGTTTTTGGAATCTCCGACCAACGAGAGAATCGGCGTTCCAGGATTCAAGTAGTAGGTAGCCCAGCTCGAAAATCGCGAAAATGGACATCCTTCAGTCGGCTCAAATGTCTTCACAGCAAAAGGTCTACGTTTTTTGTCCCTGTATTGAGCGTCGCACTGCAACACCTCCCCGCCTCCCTACCCCTCGCCAAACTCTACCGCCGCGTCAGCTTCACCGCCACAACCCAGGAGACTCCGTAAAATCTTCACTCAGCCCGTCGCCGAACCCATCAAAAAATACGTGTGCATTTCGCCTTTACCTTTAATGGTAATCACACCGCGATCCTCGAAATAAAACCGATCGTGCAGCCGTTCCCATACTTCTTTCGACACCTGGATGTTTCCCGGAATACCCGAGGACTCCATCCGGCTTGCCGTGTTAACCGTGTCGCCCCAAATGTCGTAGACAAACTTCTTTTCGCCGATGACGCCCGCGATCGCCTCGCCGCTATGGATGCCAATTCGCAACTTGAAGTCATAGGGCTTGCGTGCGTTGATTCGCACCATTTCGGCCTGCATCGCCAGCGCCAGCTTTGCCGCACGCTCCGCTGGATTTGGAACCGTCTCGGGCAGACCTGCCACCGCCATATAAGCATCACCCACCGTCTTGATTTTTTCTAAGCCGAGGTGATCGGTTAGGCGATCGAAACAGGAAAAAATATCGTTGAGCAGCGCCACGACCTCCGTTGCCGAAACCCGACTGGAGAAGTGTGTAAAGTTGACCAAATCCGCAAACACGATCGCGACATCGTCATAGCGTTCGGCGATAAGTGTGGGAGACGCTTTGAGCTGTTCGGCGATCACTTGGGGCAGGATGTTGAACAGGAGGCGATCGGACTTGGCTTGCTCTGCCTTGAGCTGAACATTGATGCGGCGCAGCTCCATTTGCCCAACCACTTGACGGCTCAGAGCCTGTAGCGCATCGAGCTGGGTGTCATTGAGGCTTTGCGGCTTACTATCGAGGGTGCACAGCGTCCCGAGGGCGTAACCATCCGACGTAACCAACGGTGCACCCGCGTAAAACTGCACGTTTGGCTCTTCGATAACGATGGGATTGCGTTTGAAGCGATCGTCTTCCAGCGCATTCGGGACGACCATCACTTGGTCAGGTTCGAGAATCGCGTGAGCGCAAAACGAAGAATCACGATCCGTTTCAGTTCGATCGAAACCAAGGTTGGATTTGAACCATTGACGATCACGGTCGATGAGGCTGATCAGGGCGATCGGTGTGCCGCAAATCTGCGCGGCGATCGCCGTCAAGTCGTCAAAATCTTGCTCCGGTAGCGTATCGAGGATGTCGTACGCCTGCAACGCCTGAAGACGCTTTTCTTCATTCTCAGGAAGTGGCGCTGGTACTGCTAAGGGGGCAACCTTTTGAGAAAAGTCAGCTTGGAAAGAGTCAGCAGTCAATTATCTATCTCCGGAACAGTTATCAAAACGATTGCTTTACGTGCAGCAATCACACTCCTCATGAAGTGACACGATCTCAACGCAATCTGGAGATGTCATTCGCTATCACGAACCTCTAGTTCGCAAACCCCTACTCTAAAATTGTATTCGTATATAGAACATCCACATCACCCGCACCACTCCAGACCCCTTAGAATACTAGCCATTCATTTCACGCGCTGGAGACCAGACCCTTGCCCACCCTCGGCGTCAACATCGACCACATCGCTACTATCCGCCAAGCCCGTCGCACCACCGAGCCCGACCCGATCGCCGGGGCTGTCCTCGCGGAACTGGGCGGCGCGGATGGCATTACGGCCCACCTACGCGAAGATCGCCGCCACATGCAAGATCGCGATCTTTACGTCCTGCGCCAAACCGTCGCCACTCACCTAAATTTAGAGATGGCCGCGACTGACGAAATGGTCGCGATCGCCCTCGACCTCAAACCCGACTACGTCACCCTCGTGCCCGAACGCCGCGAAGAAGTCACCACCGAGGGCGGGCTTGATGTGGCGGGACAACAGGATCGGATGAACGCGATCGTTGAGACGCTCCAAAGCGCCGAGATTCCCGTCAGTATGTTCATCGATGCTGATAACGCGCAAATCGACGCCTCGAAACAAACCGGCGCGAAATTCATTGAACTCCACACCGGCCAGTACGCCGAAGCCAAGGGCGAGGATGCCCGCGCTAAGGAACTCGCGATCCTCGATCGCGGTTGCCAGTACGCCCGATCGCTTGGGTTGCGCGTCAATGCCGGACACGGCCTGACCTACCTCAACGTCTACCCCGTCGCCTGCATCGACGGTATGGAAGAACTCAACATCGGCCATACGATCATCGCGCGAGCCGCCATGGTCGGCCTCGAACGCGCCGTACGCGATATGAAGCTCGCCATGCGCGGCCAGCTTTGAGGGGATCTGAAGCTGCCTAAGCTGGGGGAATCGAGGGAAAATTGAGCCGCTCGATCGGCGTGATCCCCGAGAGCGATCGAATTCACGATAAAATTTGTGTAGTTCATCGCGTCAGCGGCACATTTTACCCTTGTCCGTTGGTTCGCATTCTATAGAAACAGTCCAATGAAACAGTTCTTTTCTCGCGTCATGGCCTTTGTCCTCGTGGCCGTCATCGCTCTTTCGGGTCTCACCGCCTGCTCGCCTGCCGGTAACCTTTCCGGCAACTATCGTGATGATGCGCTAACTCTCGTGACTAGCCTGCGCGAAGCGATCGAGCTGCCCGAAAACACCCCCGAAAAAGCAGCGGCGCAATCGGCTGCCCGCGAAAATATCAACGAATTTATCGCTCGCTACCGTCGCGATAGCGCAGTTTCGACCCTGCCGTCGTTCACCACGATGAGCACCGCGCTCAACGGCCTCGCGAGTCACTACAGCAGCTACGGCAACCGCCCCCTGTCGGCGAAACTCAAAACCCGCCTCAACCAAGAATTCAACCAGGTCGAAATGGCGCTGAAACGCGGCGCATAAATCGCGCCAATCAACGCGCCAATCAACGCGAAAATCAATGAGCGCAGCCTCGCCGTAACCACACTTAGGCGTAAACCCAGGCTCGTACTAAAAACATAAAAAATTGAAAAAAGCGGACGATTCGACACACCTCGGATCGTCTGCTTTTTTGTGATTCCGGCGATCCCCTAGCGATCGTCTCGCCTGAAGCCCTACATCTCGCGTGATCCCAACTAAAACAACACATTGATTGCTTTAGTTACGACGAAATGTAAAAATGCTGTTAAATTTCGATCGCGTAGCCGAGATATAGGACTGAACATTATGCCCAGCGTGACCCCCGCCGTGACTGCCGCCGCTCCTGCTTTTTGTCAGGGAATGACCCATTTGGCTGAAACCCTCCCCGGTTTCGACCAGTACGGGCAAACCCCGGCGATCGCCGACGGTCAAACTGCGATCGCCAATATCAGCGATCCCGCAGCGGCCTACCAAACCTTGCTCACGGCGGACGCGCTGCGCTACCTGACGCTACAAATAACCAGCGCCAAAGCCTCGGGACATCCCGGCGGTTTTGCCAGCAGCGCCGACGCGATCGCGGCTCTCGTCCTGCTGGGCTATAAAAATATTTGCACCGAAGTCGGTCACCACGCGCCGGGTTACTACAGCAATGTGTTTCTCGATGCTTCGCTCGAAGATATGGGCATCGCCACCGTCCAAGATCTCTGCGATCGATTCCGCGAAACCCACGGTCTCCTCGGTCACCTCTCGGGACAAATTCCCGGCCTGCTCGCCCCCGCTGGCCCCCTCGGTCAAGGCCAACATTTCGCCATGTCCGGCGCGAAGCTCAATCCGGGCGTGCTCTTCCCCGTGACGATCGGCGACGGCGGCCTCGGTGAACCCTACATCATGAGCAGCTTCGGTCACTTCAACACCAGCTACCCCGAGGTCACCAACTTCCTGCCGATCCTGGTTTGGAACGGCTACAGCCAGGAACACCACAGCATGGTATCCACCAAAACCAACGCGGAAATGGTGGCCTACTGGAGTGGTAACGGCTTCGCGGAAGTGATTCTGCTGGATGCGAAGGACTACGACGATGCGAACCAGGATGGAGCTTACGTCGATAGCACGCGGTTTGGGCTAGAGGCGCGGATCGCGTTTGGTCAGGCGATGCTGGCAGCGGTGGACAAGGCGGCAAAATCAGCGCTGGGCGGTACGTTGACGGTGTTGATCGTCAAGCAGCTCAAGGGCGCGGGCGTCCACAAGCGCGGCGCACAGTCCCACAACCTCTATCCCGGCGACACAGTCGAAAAGGACTACATCGCCAATGCTTTGGCGAAACTGGCGCTAACCCCTGCGGCCTGGGATCTCGTGCGTACGAACCACACTCGCGCTGCCGGTGGTAAAGCCTCGGCGGTGGCGGTGACGGAATTCACGCGCGATCTGCCGGATTTGGGTACACTGCCGCTGAAGGAGTTCGCGATCGGCGATAAGCAAGTCGCCACCACCGCGATGGGTGAGCTGGTCGGCTATGTGGGCAAAGCTGACCCCGATTTTGTCGTGACCAATGCGGACGGTAACGCCGCCTCGGGCATCAACAACATTAACGTTGCGCTCAACATCATCCACCCCACCATCGACGACACCTATTTTCAGCGTCCCGGCGGTCAGGTCTATGAGCCGCTGAGTGAGGATGCTTGTGCCGGTTTGGCAGCGGGTCAGGCGTTGTTTGGCGGTCGATCGCTGTGGTGTTCCTACGAATCGTTCGCGATTAACGGTCTGCCGATCTGGCAAACGGTGACGCAAGCGATGGCTGAACTACGCCGCCCGACCCCCGCGACAGTGTGCCTCTTCACGGCAGGCGCTTTGGAACAAGGCCGCAATGGCTGGACGCACCAACGCCCGGAAATCGAGAATTATTTCGCGGGCATGATGCGTAACGGCAACATCTTTCCGCTGTTCCCGATCGACTCGAACGGCATCCAGGTGTCCTATGACTGGGCGCTAACCCAGAAAAATAAGGGCATCACGATCACGGCAAGCAAGTCGCCGTTACCGATTCGCACGACGCTAGCGCAGGCGCAGCAGGCGATCGACGAAGGCGCGATCGTCTTGCAGGAAACGGCGGGCGAGAAAACGGTGGTGTTCGCGGTGGTCGGCGACATGGTGTTAGAGCCGGTGTTTGCAGCGGCGGAACAGCTCGCCAGCCAGGGCATCGGCTCGAAGATCGTCGCGGTGGTCAATCCTCGTCGTCTCTATCGTCCGACGGATGTGGCGGCGGAGACCTGCTCGGAAGCGGATACCACGTTTATGGATGACGCGGCGTTTGCGGTGATGTTCGGTGGCGATGCGCTGCTGGGTGTGACGGGCGGTACGAGCGCGATGTTGGAGCCGGTGATGTTGCGATCGGCGTCGCCGCGTGATGTGTTTGCCTGGAAGCGTGGCGAAACGACGGCGAGCGCCGGGGCGATCATGGCGTTTAATGGCATCACGGCGGAGGCGATGGCCGATCGGGCGTCGTCGCTGGTGTCATAGGCACGTTTCAACTAGTAATTTCAACTAGTAATTTCAAATCAAGGCCGCTACGACGTCTCGTTTGAATAAGTTGAACATTGGTTGAACATTGTCTGAATTTAGCTTTATCTCCTAGTTAATAACGCACTCAAGTTACTTGGGTGCGTTTTTTTGTTCAAAGGTCTAATACGAAATCCGGTTCTGCATTAGAAAAACAAAGTAATGCCTATGAGCACTGAGCGGATTCGAAGTGCGGTGTTTGCTCAGACCCCTGAGGGGCATAGCGAGGCGGTCTGTTCAGTGAGCATCAGCCCGGATGGTGGCACGATCGTTAGTGGCAGTGACGATAAAACCATCAAAATCTGGCGACCCCGCCCATAACCCAGAAGTCCGAGTTCTCCCAACCCCCGCGAGCAAACCGACCCCAACCCGACTCCACGAACAGCAGGCGAGCGATCGCAGCCACAAACCTTGGGGACAGCACGCTTTCATTTCATGACGCGCTCATGACCCGTGCGGAACACAGGCTCCCGTCGCTGTAGCTGATGCGACTGAGCGCTCGCGTTCGGCACGAAATTTCTTCATTGCAACACCTTCCCTATGCGTTACTTCACCTGTCGCTCGATCGCCCGCTCGCTGGGCGAAAAACAAAGCTGGCTAGCTCCATTCCTGAGCGCCGCCGTTCTATCGCTGGCGATCGGCACTGAACCCACCTCGGCGATCGCGGCCACCGTACCAGACGCGACCCCAACCCAGCTCGCGAACCAGCCGCCACTCCCGACCAGCGCCGAAATCAACGCTGAAGGTGAGTTGATGGACATTCCCCTTGTGCCTTACCGCCCAGAAGGCATCCCGATCGAAATGGCCGTACCCCTTGCGGGACGATTCGTGTACTCGATCGTGCCGGGAGATGAAGCGACTGAAATCCGCTTGAACGCGAGCTATGACGGAATCGTTAATGAAGCCGTTTATCTGTCGATCATCTGGCCAGATGATGAGATTGACATCGTTCAAGCCCTTGATCGGCTCCTGAGCGACGGTGGTTGGGCAGACGATCGTGGCCTGACCCTCATCGACAGCACCGCCGCCGACCTCGCAAGCTCTGCGTTCCACCCCTGGGAGCAAATGCGCTGGCGCTTCGAGACGGGCGCTGGTACACCCAGCTTTGCGATCGGCGAAGTTATCCTCGGTGAGCTAGACGGTCGAGCCTTCTGGGTCGTCAACTATATGCCTGTGGAGTACGCCGAAGGATACGGCTCATTAATGGACATCGTCGCCGATACACTGCGCGGGCGCACTATATTTGACCAGATCTGATTAAATCTGACGAAAGTTAACGAATCGATCCAGCGCGTCAATGTCTCCAAGAACCTTGACGCCTCACCCCCTCGCGACGACTTACAATAAAACACTATCTAGAAGATTTTTGACGTAGATCTATGACGATTCTGGCAACGCTCCAACCGGCCTTCGATCGAGGCCAAGCCCTGAAAATCATTAGCGGCCTGACGAACTTCAACGCCGCCAGCGTCGCGCGTACCGTGAAAGCCGCAGACCTGGGCGGGGCGACCTTTGTTGATATTGCCGCCGATGCGAAACTGGTCGAACTGGCGAAAAGCCTGACCGATCTGCCCGTGTGCGTCTCCGCCGTGGAAGCCGAGAAATTCCTCGCGCCCGTGGCCGCCGGAGCCGACGCGATCGAGATCGGTAACTTCGATGCGTTCTACGCCCAAGACATCCGCTTCGAGGCCGCCGAAGTCCTCGCCCTGACGCGCCAAACCCGCGACCTGCTGCCCGAGATCACCCTCTCGGTCACCGTGCCGCACATCCTCGCCCTCGATGAGCAAGTGCGTCTCGCGGAAGCCCTGGTCGAAGCCGGTGCGGACATCATCCAAACCGAAGGCGGCACGAGCAGCAGCCCCGTCCATGCCGGAGTCCACGGCCTGATCGAAAAAGCCGCGCCGACCCTGGCCGCAGCAGCGGAAATTTCCCGCGCGGTTTCGGTTCCGGTGCTGTGCGCGTCGGGTATTTCCTGTGTGACGGCTCCGATGGCGATCGCCACGGGTGCGGCGGGCGTCGGCGTCGGGTCGGCGGTGAATCGTCTGCAAAGCGAAGTCGAGGCGATCGCCGCTGTGCGTGCGCTAGCAGAATCGCTGCAAACCGTTAGCCGCGTGCGTGTCGCTGCTTACTAAACCGCGATGACTGGGAAACCGGGTTTTGACTGGAATGCTTCGATTTCAGGCCAAATTCCCTAAAAAACCCGGTTTCTGGATCACCATTTGGATCGACACGAGATCACAAGTTTGCTCAAGAAGCACCGATCGTTCGCCAAAGGTAAAGCTTTCCCCTAATATTGTTGTAATTCAATGTTAGTCGTAACAAAAGCTAGCAATAAGAAGAACGATTTAGGAGGCAAGTATGGCAATCGTCCCAATGCGTCTGCTGTTAGACCACGCAGCAGAAAACGGCTACGGCATCCCGGCGTATAACGTCAACAACATGGAGCAGATCCAAGCGATCATGCAGGCGGCTGACGAGACCAATAGCCCCGTCATCCTGCAAGCATCGCGCGGTGCGCGTTCCTACGCAGGTGAAAACTTCCTGCGTCACCTGGTTCTGGCTGCGGTGGAAACCTACCCCCACATCCCCGTCGTCATGCACCAAGACCACGGTAACAGCCCTGCAACCTGCTACTCGGCCATCCGTAACGGCTTCAGCAGCGTCATGATGGACGGTTCGCTCGAAGCTGACGCGAAAACCCCGGCTAGCTTCGAGTACAACGTTGCCGTCACCAAGCAAGTCGTTGACGTCGCGCACTCGATCGGTGCCAGTGTCGAAGGCGAACTCGGTTGCCTCGGCTCGCTCGAAACCGGTGCCGGTGAAGCAGAAGACGGCCACGGCTTTGAAGGAACCCTCAGCAAAGATCAACTGCTGACCGATCCCGATGAAGCGGTCGAATTTGTCGAACGCACTCAAGTCGATGCCCTCGCTGTTGCGATCGGTACCAGCCACGGCGCTTACAAATTCACCCGCAAACCGACGGGCGAAGTGCTGGCCATCAGCCGCATTGAAGAAATTCATGGCCGCCTGCCCAACACCCACCTCGTCATGCACGGTTCCTCCTCCGTGCCCCAAGAGTGGCTCGACCTGATCAACGCTAACGGTGGTGCAATCCCCGAAACCTACGGCGTACCGGTCGAAGAAATCCTCAAAGGCATCAAGAGTGGTGTCCGCAAGGTCAACATCGATACCGATAACCGTCTGGCGATCACGGCTGCAATCCGTGAAGCGGCGTTCAAAGATCCGAAAAACTTCGATCCGCGTCACTTCCTGAAACCGTCGATCACCTACATGAAACAGGTCTGTGCGTCACGCTATGACTCGTTTGGTACCGCCGGTAACGCTACCAAGATCAAGCAAATTGGTCTCGATGACTTCGCGAAAAAATACGCGAGCGGCGAACTCACAGCAAAAACGGCTGTCGCAGCTTAGTAACCAAGTTAATTTGCGTCGCAACGAGTATCGATTAAAAGGATTCGTTACCGATCGCAAGTTCGCTTGATCTAAATAACAGAACTAGGGGTAGAGAATTTTTCTCTGCCTCTTTCTGTATTTCGATCAATCACAGCGTATTAATGATCAATCACTGTGTATTAATCAACGTGGTGCTGTTTGCCCTAACCACTTGGTTGTAGGGTTCGGAGATAAAAACTCGATGATGTGGCTCGGAATTACGATCGTCTGTGTGTTGACCGTCTTTGGCGGCCTCAAGTTAAAACGTCGCTTGCTGACACGAAAACGCAGGCTTGAACGCGAGGCGATCGAAGCAACAATGGAGGCACCAGCTCCTGTGCCTTTTTCGCGACGGCTAGCCAGTGATGCCCAGCCCGACGCAGATTGGCAATCTCACCCCATACCGGTGACCAATACTGTCAGACCGCCCAAACCGGATTCTGTCGCTATGGCGGAAAATCTGACCTCGGCATCGACGGCATCGACTGCAACAGCCCCACCCCCGACCGAGGCAGCCAGCTTATTCACCGAGTACCAATACCTTGAAAACCTGCTCAAGGAGCAGCGCTACGAAGAAGCGGATCGGGTCACATGGCGCATTGTGTTACAGCTCGCAGGAGCAGAAGGGCGCGGCTATCTCGAACTCGATGAGGTCATGCTGTTGCCCCATGCCGAATTGGTCAACCTCGATCAGTTATGGCATCACTACAGCGATGGACGCTGGGGTTTCACGATGCAGCGTCGCCTATTTGAGCAATCTGAGAGCGACTACTCTGGCCTTGGTAAAGTCACGGGGTGGATGGTAGACGGCACATGGCTACAGAAGCAGAACACGATCTATGATCTCGAACAGTCGCCTCAAGGACATTTACCCCAAGAAATTTGGCGCAATATGTTCAGCGTGTTTGATGCCTTTGGGCTGTCTTTGGGGATTGAAATATTCCTAATGCATGATGCCTTCGATCCCGCCTCTCCTCCGCTGCCCAGTGAACCCAGCATCGATCTGACACCCTCCGAGGACAACCCTGATCCGGCACAGATCAATTAACCCGTCTCAACTCAGGCATCTGACAGCAGCGTTTGAAAATTGGCTAGAGTACGCGCATTTTCCGCAGGTGTGCCGATCGAGATGCGTAGTCCGCCCCCTGTGTGACGAATTAGCGTGCCGCGTGACCGGAGATCGGCTGCGAGTTGAGCCAGATTAAGTAAATCATTTGCGCCACGGATATAGAGAAAATTGGCATCGCTGTGCCACTGACGGAGGCTCGGAATGGGACTGAGTGCAGCAGCGAGCCGATCGCGTTCAGCAATAATTTCGTCAATCACCGTGAGTAAGGTTTGGCGATGCGAGAGAGCGGTCAGCGCTGCCGCCTGTGCTGTACTGGGCAGATTGTAGGGTAAGCGGATTTTTTCAAAGATCGCAATCACATCCGGCTGGGCGACGGCATAACCTACGCGATGCGCGGCGAGGCGTAGCGCTTTCGAGAATGTCCGTGTAACAACCCAGTTTGAACGTAACTGTCCAACCAAGGTCTGACGGCTAAATTCGTAATACGCCTCATCAATGACCACCAGGGTCTCGTCTGAAATTGTCTCCAGCCACGCGATCTCATTGGCATTAAGCGCGTTGGAGGTCGGCGAATTGGGATGGACGACAAACACGGCACGCACGGGCTGACCGTCGCGCTGGGCTTGGGCGATCGCGGCATTGGCCTGATCGGGATCGATCGACCAGTCCGATTCACGGCGAGGAATCTCGATCGTGTTCACCCCCAAGGTCTTGGCGAGAATGCCATACATCGAAAACGTCGGCGAGGCGACCAAGATCGAGCTAGGACGACCCAGGCAGGTCGCAATCAGCACCGATCGAATCAGCTCATCAGACCCATTCCCCACCGAAATATTCGCCGCCTCGATCGCGTCAATCCCCGCCGCTTCGTTGACATAGCCAGCAATTTCAGACTTAAGGTCAGCGTGGCTGCCGTCGGGATAGCGATTCGTGTGAATCTGCTTAATATAGGTTTCGGCGATCTGCTGTTTGACCGCCTGCGGCAGGTCGTAGGGGCATTCGTTCGTGTCGAGTTGATCGGGCTTTAGGTTCGGTGTCTCATCATGTGGATTGGCGGAATAAGCTTGAAAGGCGAGCAGGTCAGGACGAATAAAAGACGACATGATGTTTAAATAATCGAACAAACGAGGAGATAAGCTAGTCCAAGCATTTGGGGCTACGTAGCTTATAGATGCTTCAATCAAAGCAAAATATAGAGTCTCAAGAGCACTTTAGGCACTCACACTTCGACTGTCTAACATACAAGTAAATCGAAAAAGATTCTTAAGATATTGAGCGAGTGTTTTGAGAAAACAGCCTTAATCGGGTCGTCAAGGAAGGGACAATCCTGAGACAAAAAACAACGTGTCTATTTCTCAAGTCGTCCAGCTTTTGATTAACGTTTCACGTCGTTCGCTGAGCAAAATATAACCAAAGTTGGGGCATTTAATGTGTTAATTTTCGCCGAAAAACAGGTCAACTTGATTCTGTTTGATTCTGTTCACAATCAGGGCAAACGCATACTCCCAATGAATGCCCTCATCCCCCAGCCCCTTCTCCCAA
>CAZFJL010000030.1:0-52419 GCA_964518905.1 uncultured Geitlerinema sp.
TTAAGAGCAGAGCGGACTAAAAGTCCGGGGCTTCAGACCCACCCCAGATTGGTGATTACGACGCGACGGAGTCCGATCGGACAAATCGTCGATCGCACAGATGCAACAGCCAGCCCGCGACGGCAAGCTTAACGGTTTCTAAGCCCCAGTAGCTCATATGCATTGCATCCATTCCTGCGGGTAAACCGGCTGGCGATTCAAACAGGCTGAGATCCAGGCCGAGGGCGCTCATGTGCGGCGTCAAGACGTAGGTATAGATCGCCGTAATGCCGAGCAAAATGCAGGCCAAAACCGTCGCGCGACGGGTGACTCCGCCAAAGCCATGATTGCGTTTGGAGATCGCCAGGATGCCGGTCAAGATGGCGGCAGCCGCGATCAGTTCGAGATGATTGAAGCGCTCAAAGGTCGTGAATCCCGCCGCTGCAAAGTTGGGCGAATCCATCATGCCTGCTTCCATCAGGCTGGGCATGACGACAAAGTCAAGGACGAGGCTACCGCCAACCCAGAATGCCAGACAGAGGGTGATGATCTGCGACCAGGGCAGTGGGGCGCGATCGCTGGGAGCGTGGAATAGGTTTTGAAGTCGGTTAAGCATCAGTGTGTTTGCCTCCGCTGAGTGCAGCATTGCCACGACACCGACGAGGTCTCGATTTTTCGCGTCATGATTGAAACGAAAATGAGAACGAATAATCAACGAGGTCGATCGGGGGTCGTCAAGTCTTAGATTAGCGAATTTCCCTGCGGTGTAATGTGAATTATTCTTGCTAAGTTGTCTCAGGAAAAGCTTGAAAATCTTAGATTTCAGTTTCAGAGAACGGCCACGCTGAGTTGGAACGGTCATAAGATCGTAGCCAGATTGTAAGGGTGAATGGATTGACTGGGCATCCTGCACCAGTACGTGACCGTCTGCTGTTCTTACTCCACAAACGATTCAAGCCCGATCGCGGGGTGTAAAGCAACCGGAAACAAATCGACTTATTTGCACCGCAAACAACCCAAAGAATTCACCCGGAATTCCAGCGCCACAACCTGAAAACAGAGGTTAAGAATTCGATCATTGCGTCACGTAATGTAGATCTCCCCCGGTTCGTAGCCCGAACGTTCTTTCGTCATTACTTGGGAATTCCTCAGAGCAGTTCGCTATAGTTGACGTTAAGGCGCATCATGCGTTCAGGGGAGCATTATTTGCGAGCGCTAGATACGGATATTTCCGTCCGATCGGCATTCGACGCTGAGACCACAGGGAACCTGCCATGACCTCCTCCCCCGTAGAAGAACGCGATCGCATGCGAGATGACGCTCACGAAACGCAACATAGTGACGTGATCCGAGATGACGCCGACAAAACAAAATCCGAACTAATCTCAGAGCTAGAACAGCTCCGAGCCAAACTGGCACAAGTAGAAGGAGAGGCGGCAGCGGCACCGATCGCCAATACGTCTGAATCCGACGGGAGAGAATCGCAGTCGGAGACCGATGATGATCCGACACTGTTGGACGACGCGATCGGCGCAGCAGACGCACTGGCAACGTCATCCGAGTTTGGTCTACAACAGTCTCTCGATGAACGGACGAATGCCTTACGCGAGGCCAACGATCAGCTTGTCGCCGAGATCGTCGAGCGCAGCATGGCGGAAAATGCCCTACGCAGCGCCAAAAATCAGCTCGAAACTCTACTCGAAGCAGTTCCCGGCGTGGTGTCCTGGATTAGTTCTGACCTCTGCTATTTGGGAGTTAACCACCACCTCGCTAGACTTTTCGACGCGGAACCTGAGGATTTTGTGAATCAGGATATTGGGTTTATGGGAGCCGGAACAGAGTTTCGGGATTTTGTTAAAGCCTTTTTTGAATTTCCCACCCAGGAGGCGTCCCAGGAGGTACAGGCGATCGTCGATGGCGAAACGCGGAATTTTCTGATCGTGGCGCAAAAGTTTGACAACGATCGCGCGGCCTTCACGATCGGCATTGATATTACCGATCGGCGCCGCGCGGAAAATGAACTGCTCTCGGCCAAAGACCAACTCCAAGCCATCCTCGAAGCAGTACCGGGTATGGTGTCGTGGATCGATCGCGACCTGCGCTACATCGGCGTCAATCGCCACCTCGCCGAAACCTTTAACCTGCCGCTCGATTCCTTTAGCGGCCAAGATATCGGCTTTCTCAGCACGAGCGCCGTTTTTAAAGGCTTCCTGAACGAATTTTTTGCCGACGAAGAGGCGCAAGAAGCCCTCAAAGAAATTGACACCAAGGTCTACGGCGAGACCCGCAGCTATCTGATCGCGGCTCGAAAATACGATCGCGGTAACGCCACCTTTACCGTCGGCATCGATATCACCGAACAGCACCGCGCCCTGAGTGCCCTCCGCCAAGCCGAAACCAAATACCGCAACATTTTCGAGAACGCCGTTGAAGGGATATTCCAAATCTCACTCGATGGTCACTACCTCAGCGCGAACCCTGCCCTAGCTCGAATCTACGGCTATGAAACCCCCGAGATCATGATCGCTAGCCTGAGCGGTTTCGAGCAGCAGCTCTACGTCAATCCGCGCCAGCGTGCCAAGGCGATCGATCAGCTTCATCAAGAGGGGCAAATCGTCGGCTTCGAGCAGCAAATTTATCGCCGAGACGGGACGACAACCTGGATCTCGGAAAATGCCCGCGTGGTGCGAGATGCTGACGGCAACGTCGAGTATTACGAGGGCACGGTCGAAGATATTACCGATCGCAAAAATGCCCAGGAAGCGTTACAGCGTGCCAACGAAGAACTCGAAAGCCGCGTCGAAGAACGTACCGGAGCCCTGCGCCAATCTAACCAACGTTTGATGCTCGAAGTTGGCGAACGTCAGCGCATCGAAGCCGCCTTACGCAACTCCGAAGCCGAGCTTCGCGCCCTGTTTGCCGCCATGACCGACGTGATCACGGTCTTCGATGCCCAAGGCCACTACGTCAAAATCGTGACGACCAACTCGGAAACGCTCTATAGCCCGACCGCCGATCGGCTCGGCAAAAGCGTTTACGAAATTTTCCCGCCCGCGAAAGCGAGCATCTTCGTGCGCCACATTCAACGCGCCCTCAACTCCGGCCAAACCGTATCCCTCGAATATTCCCTCGAAATTCCCGAAGCGCCCGAGGGCGAGCGCGAAGTCTGGTTTGCGGCCAGCGTGTCGCCAATGCCGGATAACTGCGTGATTTGGGTCGCACGTAACGTGACGGAACGGAAGCGCGTCCTCGATGCGTTGCAGGAAGCGGAGGAAAAATTCCGCAGTATTTTTGAAAACGCGGCGGAAGGGATTTTTCAGATTGCACCCGATGGAACCTGCCTAAATGCCAACCCGGCTTTGGTCGAGATGTATGGCTACGACTCGTTTGCCGATCTGCAAGCCTCGGTTCACGATATGGCCTCGATGTATGTCGATCGCGCCCATCACGAAAAGTCTCTGCACTTGATCAACAAAGACAACTCGATCGCCAATTTCGAGTCCCAAGCCTACCGCAAGGACGGATCGATTATGTGGATTTCCGAGAATGCTCGGGCAGTGCGCGATCGGTTGGGTTATCTGATGTATTACGAAGGCACAGTTCAGGACATCACCAAACGCAAACGCGCCGAGGAAGCTCTACGCATCGAGCAAGAAAAATCCGAACGGCTTTTGCTCAACGTTTTGCCGAAGTCGATCGCAGAACGTCTCAAAGCGGACGAAACCCATATCGCCGATCGCTTCGAGGAAGCCACGATTCTGTTCGCTGACTTAGTGGACTTCACCACCCTGTCAGCTCAGATGCCACCGAGCCAGCTTGTCGATGTCCTCAATGAAATTTTCTCGACCTTCGATCAGCTTGCTTTGGCCTACCGCCTCGAAAAAATCAAGACGATCGGTGATGCCTACATGGTCGCTGGGGGCATCCCAAAATCCATGCATGATCACGCCGAAGCGATGGCCGAGATGGCGATCGAAATGCAATGGGCGATCGCGCAAACCCTAGGCGAAAACGGCGAATCGTTCAAGCTCCGCATTGGCATCAACACCGGTCCCGTTGTGGCTGGGGTCATCGGCATTCGTAAGTTTACCTACGATCTGTGGGGCGATACGGTGAACCTCGCGAGCCGCATGGAATCTCACGGGCGGCCCGGTAGTATCCAGGTTACGGAGTCGTTTTATCAGCGGGTCAAGGATCGCTATGTCTTCGAGCCACGCGGACCGATCGACGTCAAGGGACGCGGCCTGATGCAAACTTACTGGCTCTGCGGACGGCGTACTTGTGATTTTTAGCTTGGATTAACGTGTCCTGTGATTCATCTCACATCCCAAACTGCAAGTCTCTAGTACGCTTAGGCGAATCCGATCACCATCTAATCGCCGTGCTGGTTGCATCTCTTTACGATCGTCTGCTAGGAATGATTCTTGGCTTAGTTTCTCCCGTTGATCAGGTTGATCACACGGATACTGAGGTCGCGTTCAAAGATAATGTATACCTGCAAACATGGGTCACCAGTGTCATTAGGCTGCACCACAAACTGCGAGACTCTCCTCCGGATCAATGGAGTCGGGTTCAACGCGATCTGATCACCAATGCGGTGGCTGAAACCTGGGGGAATAGAACTCGATCCAGCCTGGAGCGTATTTTCGCACTGGTGATTGGGGTCTTTTGCTGGTGCGATCGAGATGATATTTTGGCGGTTTGGCGCGAAGCCCTCAGTGCGGACTGCCCCGAAGAAACGCGAGCGGGGATTGATGTATTTACGATCGTGCTGCGTAGCTTTTTGTGTGAACCGCCAGGGCGCACGGTTTGGCTACCCCTGAAACGCAAAACAACGATCGCCGCGCTTCGAGAGTTTTCGCCCGAAGCGCTGATCGAGCTACAACTCAAAAAGTATTCCATGACGCGCCAGGACGGTGATCTCTTTTTGACGAGTACAGCGATCGCCTGTCAGTTGCCGTGGTACAGTTCCGCGTGTAAATTAGCGTGGCGCCAGGCGCAACCACCGGAGGCGATCGCCATTATCGGGTCACTGCTCGGGGCGGCCTTTGGCTCGATCGCCTTTCGTGAAGATGTCCGTGCCTTAAAGCAGGTGGACAAAAATCAGCAGGCTGTGGCGATCACAATTGAACCCCTATGGATGCTTTTGATGGGTAGTGGGGATAGGCAAGCGCTGGCAACGGTCTCGTTGGCAAACGTAATTTAGATGAGTTTGCCCTTAATCGGGTTGTTTTGAATCTGCCAGTTGTTCTGGAAGTTGTTCTGGAAGTTGTGGCGCGATGCGATCGATAAAGCTCAGTAAGATTTTCCGATGCGGCTTGCCGATCGGGCGGGTTTGTCCGGCGACATCGGAATAGCGATCGCCACGCCGCACATCGTCCGCTGTCCACAGCCCAAAATCCCAGCCTTCCGTCAACGTCAAAGCCTCCAAATCCACCGTCAGCGGTGCGTAGAATACATAGCGCTTAATTCCCGCTTCTACCCGAGACTCGAACAGCGTCACGTGCGGCGCAGTGTAGCCGATTTCCTCTTCGAGTTCTCGTAGCACGGCGACTTCAGGATCTTCGTCCGGTTCGATATGTCCGCCAAAAAATCCCCAGACGCCGGGATAGACGATCTCGGGTGTATCGTCGCGGAGCTGCATCAGGTAGCGATCGCCCTGGTAGAGAATGGCGATCGCGACAGAGACCGGTTCAGATATCGATTCAGGCATCGGTTAAGGCTCGATAAAGTGCGCCCAAATATTGCCATTCGGCCCGCAAACATTATTCAAATAGGCATTCGGGTAGAGCAGCTTACGGCCTTCGGTATTGCGATAGCCCGTCAGCGCATTGCCCCAGGGATCATTGACGATTAAGCCTTCGGGACGGTAGCCGATAACTGTCAAAATATGCCCCGTCGCGGTGAAATCCCCCGCCAATACCACCGGATGCCCCGCCGCGATTTCAGCGTCGATCTCGCCCCATTTGCGCGTGGTGCTAAAGCTCGTCTTGTAGCCGTAGGCTTTGATCATTTGGCTCATTATCGAGTGGTTGGTTTGCGCCCCTTCGCCGTAGCGCGTCAAGATCCACTGCAATAATTCATCTTCGAGCTGATCGCTATACTGCGGACGCATACCGTAGTAGTACAGCGCCATTGCGATCGAGGTGACGTTACAGGTTGACCAGTAAAAACGCGGGTTATTCCGCTGCGAGAAATACGGTACGTTTAGCTCGATGCGCTTCGGTAACTGCGGGAAAATCTCGATCGTCTTGCTGCCTTGGCGCAACCAGATATGTTCCGGGAACAGGTAGCCGGTGTTGCCATAGCCGGGGATTTCCTCCGTCAGCGAGACGCGCACATGATTCGACTCGATGTCGGTTTCATAGCTCGCGACACCGTAAATCCGACCGAGGGGCAGTGTGGTTTTATCTGCGCTGGATAGCGACCCAGAGGAAATGGGCTTGCGTTTAAGGACGGTGGGCTGACGAATGGTGACGGTGAGTGATTGCGGATCGTAGGCGAGGGTTTGGCGATTTTGCAGCAGCGAGACGTGTCGCCAATAGACAAAACCGACGTTACCGAAGCCGGGAACGGAATTGCTGAGGGTGACACGAAAGTGTCCCGAGGTGGAAGCGTAGCCGAGTAAGCCAAAGGTTTGACCTTGGAACAGGCGTACTTTCTGATTGTTGTTTAAGCTACCGGAATCGACGGGGCTGATTTTGAAAAACGTGTTTTCGCGGACTACCATTTGGCCGCTAATGGGGGTGTCGGGTACGTCTTCGAGGTCGAAATGAAGAACGCTGTTACCTTTTTTGAGTCGAGCATGTTTTTCAAAAATGTAGCCAAAATCGCCGACGGGGGTAACGGAGGTGTTGAGGCGAAGTTTGAGATGGCCATCGACAAGGCCATAGTTACGAACGGGTAGAGTTTGACCAGGTTTGAGGTCAATTTGTTGCTCGATCGTCAAGGTATCCGAGTCTACGGGCGCAACTTTGAACTTGGTCGCCTTCAGGATTTCCAGGGATAGATCGCCGGTATCGATCGCCTTGTCATCGCTCACCGTAATGTAAATCACCTGACTATCGACGGCCTTACCCTGAGCATTGGTCGCATTCAGGCGTAGCCAGCGCAGTCCGGCATCGTGGAAACCCTGATTGAGCTTGGTTTCCCAGGAGCCGATCGCGGTGTTGAGCGCGATCGGCAGCGGATATTTGCCCTCAGCGCTGAGGGTGATGGTCTTGACTTCGGCGGGGTTAAATTCGCCGGTGAGGGTGGTCGGCTGCTGGGCGAGGATTTCCGAGGGGCCGGTGTAGCTCAGGGTCGGCAGGAGGCGGATATCGTCCCCGGCGCGATTGAGTTTGACGTGGTCGAGAAAGATATAGCCGGTGTTGCCGAAGCCGGGAAATTCTTCGGTCAGCGAGGCTTTGAGGTGTCCGGCTTCGATCGCGTAGCTACTGACGCCATACACCCGCCACGCTGCCAGGGTTGCGACTTCGTTTTCTGCCAACAGGGAGGAATCGACGGGACGCTTTTTAAAGGCGCTCGATCGCAACATGGTTAGTGTCGTCGCGTTGGAATCGTAGGCAATCCACTGATTCCCCCGCTTAAGCTTGACGTGGGGCGCATAGACATACCCTGCATTGCCAAACTGCGGAATCTCCATTCCAGCGGCCAAGGTCACCCGAAAATGATTGCGTACCGGTGCATAGCCACTAATGAAAAACACCTGACCACCGGTTAACTGTGCTTTTTGTAGCGGCGATAGCACGGTGGAACTATCGGGTTTGAGTTTGATCAGCGTATCGCGGCTGACCCACATGATGGTCTGATTCGCGCCCAGTTCTGGTAGGCGACGATCGTCGAACACCAACGGCAGGCCACCGATGGTGAGCTGGGCGTGGGGTTCGTAGATATAGCCAAACGTGCCAACGGGCGAAAGGCGATTTTGCAGCTCAACGGCGATGTGGTTATTGCCCAGGACGTAGCGACGAATCGGCAGGCTGGTTCCGGGATTGATTCGCACGCGCTGGTTATCGGCTAGATCGCTGGAGTTCAGCGGCGCGGCCTTAAACCAAGTGGTGGCCTGGATCTCGATCGTGCCGGAGTCCACCGCGATCGGTGGCGTGCTGCTAACCGTGAGATAAATTGTCGATTCCTCGACGATTTTCCCGTTGACATCGAGACCCCGCAGCCGAATCCATCGCACTCCCGCCTGACTGAGACCGCGCCCAAGCTGAATCTCCCACGCCGCTTGGGTCGGGCGATGGGTCACGGGAAGGCCGTATTTATCCTCGATCGAGGCGGTGACCTTAGCGATTTCCGCCGGTCGGTAGCTTCCAGACAAGACGGTCGGCGTGTTGACGGCAACTTCGTAGGGTCCGAGATACGTTAAAACACCCATAAGTTCGCGGAGGATTCGACCTAGTTGGTTAGTGGCGCGATGGCAGCCGTGATTGCAGCCGTGATTGCAGCGTCGATCGCGATCACACGATCGCAAATACGGCTCCTAGCTTAACTCAGTCGTTTTCCCCATCGAAAGAATTCCCCGTCTCACCAGTGAAATCGGCGATCGAGCAATGTCTCTAGATCTTGGTTGTAGGGCGCGAAAAATTCCGCGAGTTTGGCGCGGACATTGGCCTCGGCAGCGGGATAGGAACCGGCATTGTAGGGACGGTAATTCTCTAGGGCGATATGGGGCAAGCCGAGAAACTGGTGCACCTCAGCCATGATCGGATCGGGCTGATCGAAGAACGTTTCCGCCTGGAGAATGAGCAGCCGATCGCGATCCACATGCTGTAACCAGCGGCGCAGGTGTTGGGCATAAAACCCGGAGGTTAAGGCGCTGAGTTCGGGCGATGCGGGATCGCGGGCGAAGGTTAAAAGTAGATCATCCACAGCGGTTTCGAGCGATCGAAATTCGGCGTTCTGTCGTTGGCGGTGATAGAAGTAAGAAACGACGCGATCGGCTGGATCACGCAAAAGGACAATCAGTTTAACCGTAGGGAGCGCCTGCGCAAGGCGTTGCGGCGCGGGTTCGGAAACGAAATAGGACGGGCTTGATTCACCCGATAGCCATTGTCCCTGAGCGGGATGGGGTGCGAGCTGCGATCGATACCACTCCAAACCGTAGTCGGCATAGTGAGACCAAAAATTAATTTCCTTACGCAAACTCGACAATACGTTCGGGTGCTGAACCAGGTAGTAGAACAAGGAGGTCGTGCCGCATTTTTCTGCCCCAATGATGATGAAGTCCGGGTCACGATCGCCGTCTGGATGCCAGAGTTCATCGAGAAATCGTCGATCGTTTTGCACGAGGCGATCGTACATCGCCTGACGATAAGCCGCCGCCGCCGCGCTCATGTTGCCCCGGCGCGTCAGCACTTCCGCTAAATTCAGCCGAATATCGGCGCGTTCCCGGTAGCGCATCGCCTCACCCCGCTGATCGAGCAACGTGACGAAATCGGCTTCAAGACGAGGCAATTGACCGGTCGTTCCCAGCACATCCCACAGCAGGGGATGATAAAACCATTGACGTGTGGGATCGCAGCGAACCGCCTCTAAATAGCTATCGATCGCCGCCTCATAACCCCGCACGTGAGCGAGCAAGCCAGATAAGCGAAACCAGGCGACGGCGTGGTCAGGATCATACTCGGTGACCTGAGTGTAAGCATCGATCGCCGCGTCCCAACGTTCAAGCTGCACTAAAACTTCAGCGTAAGCACAGCCGATCGTTGTGGTGAGTGTGGGATCAGCATGGAGCGGCGCGATCGCCCATGCCCAGCGGTACACCCCCGCAGCAAGTCGCAGATATCGCCGCGCTTCACACTGTTGCGCCAATGCTGCGATCGCCTTCGCAAGACGCGATCGTAGCCCACCGACCCATCGAATATACTGCTTCATTTTGCCATCTTCAACTTCATACATTCGATTTCTTATGTGAGTATCCTTCTCTACTCATTTCCAAGAAGGTGATAGAGGAGATCCCGCAGTCGATCACAATCAACCCACCAGTAAAAGTTTTGATCTCTAGATAAATCTGTTGTATCCCCCATCTTTCCAAACAGAGGGTAGTAAAAATGGCCACATAAATGCGCCAACTCACAAAATTCTAGATGTTGATAAGACTGGGGAATGAGTTCAACCAAAATTCTTCCAGCGGGGGCAAACAATATATTAGTTAAACCCGCTCCATGGGGAGCTACGATAACTTTGGCATCAGAGACAATCGCGATCTGCTTCTCTAGCGGCTCATCTTCCATAAACACAATTTGAAATCCTAACTTTTGCAGCATCATTTCTACTGCTACTTCATTTTGTAAGGGGCGTCGAGAATTTTTACGTCGTGAAATATAGATTCGTTCAGCATTCCATGCTGTCCGTACACCAGACTTTTTTAAGATATGCTCGCCAATTTTGCGACCCATGATACCTATTCGGCGATCAAGACTCAGTTCAGCAGTCGGAACAAAACCAGTTTTAACCAAAATTCCCATTTCTGGAGAAATAGGTTGCACTCGTTCATGATCGACTCCCGCTCCTTCGACCAAGCGACGTGCAAGCTCCAACTGCTCTGAAAAAATGAACAGTGGACAGTTAAGTTTTTGAAGGGGATATTGCACAAGGCTGCTAACAATGTCCACAACACGATGATAGTAATTCGCTGTTGCTGCCAAAGCGAGAAAATAGCCAGTTTCAATTGTTTGTGTTATCGGGTGAACAATGGCATATCCCGTGACACCTACCCCTAGTCGTCTGTCTCGCTTGTAGTAAAATCCTTGTTGAGAAACGATAAACTGCCGATTTTCTCCCACTTCTCCCAAGATAGCATCTGGTAGAGTGAGTATAGACTGAGTCTTTTCCTCATATAGCTTCATCTTGCTTAGGCAAAGCCGTCGCTCTTGTTTGATTAGTCCATCAAAATCATCTAACTGGCAAGGAATAGAAACAGGTCGATTGACCGAAAATTCATAGCGAATAGGTATTGTAGAGTACTTAGGTAACGGGAATAAGCTGCCATCACAGATAGCCAATTCAAGCATTGGTTGTTGGCAAAACTTCTGAAAACGAATTATTGAATTATCGTTGACTCGCTTAAGGTCAAAATTATAACTTTGATGTCTTTCTTGTATAAGGTTAAACCATCGATAAAAAAGTAGGAGATTTTGAGTTTTTGTAAGATATGGTTTGTTTTTTAGAAGAAACGCAACAGCACAATCAAATCTTTGATGTTTGGCTAGGGATTGAGCGGCATCATAGAAGTATTTAAAATTGTCTGAATGAGTAATTTCTGAAATAGATTTAAAATCTTCTATTCCTCCATCAAAATCATCCTGATGTATACGAGATATACCTCTAATCGATAGAAGTTTACACTGTTGATTATTGTCAGGATTGCATTGAAGACCTGTCGTTGCAATTTTTTCAGCCTCTAGTAAATCTCCCTCACGTTCGAGAAGTTCCGCTAGGCGTACATAGCCAGGACAGTAATTAGGAAAGCGGGCGATCGCCATTTGAAGTTTGGCAATTGCCCCGGAGATATCACGACGCTCAAGACAAGATACAGCTTGTTCATAAAAATCCCGAGGTCTTACAGTTTGTACCTTTATCTCTGGTATTTCCTTGTGACGCCGCGTGAAACGATGCCACCAACTGGTGAGGTACTGTAAAGGTTTAAAAAACATGGCATTTCGTGAAGAAACGTAATTATTTTTGAATCCAGTTTTCCCTTATCTACTTTGGAATAAGGAGTGAGGGGATGCCGGTGAGTTTGGATGATCTATACCAAAGCTCTATTGAATCCTATCTCACCAAAATTGTGCAATTGCGCGAATCCGCTCCTGTACATCAGCCACCAGTCAGCTTTTCATAGCGTCGCCGTAAATCCTCCGGCAGTAAATCGCGTAGGCTCATGCGGGTATAACCCAACAGGTCGCGATGGAGACGGTGGAATGTGCGGAAGCGCCGAAACACGCGAGCCATGATCGGCGGCGGCAGTACCGTTGCGAGCCAGATGCGTAGCCAGAGTTTGATGATAAAACGGCGATGTTGCTGGATTAGGGTCGGCTCGTTGTCGAGGACGACTTGAAAGAGTTGTAGCGCGATGCGAGCCGAGGCTTGATTGACGGGGGCATCGAGTTGTTTAAACGTGAGGTATTTGTAAGTGTTGGCGAGAACCTGGTGCTTGTAGTAGGGCAGGAGTTCGGGCAATTTCGTGAACGGGAAATTGTCCGGGGCTCGATCGAAAGCCGCTTCGATAACGCGACGCTGCGATCGCTCCATGCGGGTGACATTGGCCGATTGGGATTGCGGCACTTGACGGTATTTCAGCAAAGGAGCCTCGATCGCCACAAAGTGAAATTTTTCCGCCAATCGTAGCCACATATCGCGATCCTCGGCGGGCGGAAAATCTGGATTAAAACCGCCCACCATGCCAAATGCACCGCGCCACAGCATTAAATTCGATCCACCCGCGATGAAATCACTCAGCAATAATTTGTCGTACACATAGCCCCGCCGCGTGTAATCGCAACCCCGCGCCATGAAGCGCCCGTCTTCATCAATATGGTCGATCCAACTGTAGGCCACCGCTGCTTTGGGATTATCGCCGATCGCCTCCACCATCCGTTCGAGCTTATCCGACGACCATAAATCATCCGCATCGAGAAACGCGAAAAATTCGCCCGTGGCGTGGCAGGCTCCCCGGTTACGGCTTTCGCCCTGCCCCGCATTGGGATAGCGATACACCTGAATGCGCGGATCGCCGATCGCCTCGACGATCGCCGCCGTCTCGTCCGTTGACCCATCATCAATCAAAATAATCTCCCAGTCGCGCAGGGTCTGCGCTTGGACACTGGCGATCGTTTCGACGATCGTGTTCGCGCCGTTGTAGGCGGGGATGATCACCGACACCAGCGGATAGGGCGAGGATTTCGTTTCTTGGAACATGGCCGAGAAATCGCACTGATCCTCGGGATATAGACGGTTTGCCGCTGGCGTGGGGAGATGAATATACGTCAAACAGGCTCGAATTAGCGTCTGATAGGTTTCGGGCTGAACGAGCGGATCGAGGTCGATTATATTTTGGATGTACGTGAGGGCTTGCCGACAGCGATCGGGGTTCCAGGAGGAGGCCAGCGTGCGATAGGTCAGATAACGGTAAAGATTGGCGAAGCTGTAGGGACGCAGATAATGGAGGGCTTGGGGGATGCGGGCAAAGGCGCGATCGAGAACTAAACAGCAGCTCGATTCTGTCTTGCTCACCTGAGCTGACGCAGATAATGGCAACAGACGATATAACACCTGCGCCTGCGGCACACAGACAAAATGCGCCGCCCAAGCCAAGCGCAGGGCATAATCCCAATCCTCCGCCGGAGTCATCGCCGGATCGAATCCCCCGACTTGGCGTGCTACGCGGGTTTTGACCAATAGATTGGAGCCATTTTCCAAAAAGTTCATCAGCAGGAGATGCGCCAGTGCATCACCATTCACCGTGAGATGACTGCCCGGACGTAACGGATCGCCCTGAGCATCGATATAGTCCACCCAGCTATAGGCCACCGCCGCGCCGCCCGACGGCCATTCACGGCTCGCTTCCAAGGCTTGACACTGACGCTGTAACTTCTCCGGTGTCCAGCAATCATCGGCATCCAGAAAGGTGCAGTAGCGACCGATCGCCAGTTGGAGGCCACGATTGCGACTTGTGGAAACCCCCGCATTCTCAAAGGAATAGACCCAGAGCCGATCGTCCTGGATCGCGTCGAGATACCCAAGCGTGTCATCGATCGAACCATCATCAATCACCAAAATCTCAAAATCCTGGCAGGTTTGAGCGAGTACCGACTGGATCGTCATTGCGATCGTTGTGGCTCCGTTAAACACAGGAATGACAACGGAAATAAGCGGAAAGGGTTCCAGCTCCAGCCGGTCAAGCAAGCTCCCAAACAAACGATCCACACTCGCCGCCCACTCTGCCGAGGTCATCCCCGCTGCGCAGATCGCCAACAGTTGATCCGCTGCGGGATTCGGGTTCGAGCTGGCCTCCAAGCGCCACGCCAGCGCATCGAGTAGATCGGTTTGACCGGATATGCTGCGATCGTGCGTAACCAATGCCTGAACCCAGGTGGCGCAATTCGGCTGACCGGAGGTGATCGCGTGGAAACCATGCCAGCGCAATAGGTTGCGCCGCGATCGCGATCGTAAGCGTCGGTACGGATCGCCGCGATCGGCAAATAGGCAATCAAGCCACGGCTCACAGCGCGTTGCGGTGATGTCTGGATTGTGTCGATAAGCATACGTGCAGCAGGCGGCTCGATCGCCCGAGGTCTTTCCCGTCACACTCGATACAGGACGCACCGATCCCAACTGAGTCAGTCGGGTCGCCAGTTCCCACACACTCCACTCCAGCGGTAGATCCTCCGCCAATCCCCCCACCTGTCGCCACGCCTCCGTCCGCACACTGACATTGGCGATCGAGCCGCAATGATTCCAGACCAACAGCTTTGCCAGCTCGGAATTAACCGGCTCCGGACGCACACAGGCATCGATCGCCGCAGGCTTGATCGGCGGCTCGATCGGTGATTCCTCAGGGGACGGAGTCCGCCACATGCACACACCATCTCGATCCGTGACCCGCACCGCGCCGTATACCGCCTGGACGGTCTGATCCCGTTGCCACATCGCCCGATGACCGGCAATCCAATCGGCAGACCACGTCGCCCCCGCTTCCAGGCACATCAGCCACGGCGTCTGCACCAACTTCACGGCTTCGTTATAGGCTTCAGCCTTGCTCCGCGAAGCATCGATCGGAATCACCCGCGCCCGATCGCCAACTTGCTCCGCATAAACTCGTGTCAGACGTTCCTCGCCGACTACGAGCAACTGCCAATCTGGGTCGGTTTGAGCCAGTAAAGCGGCGATCGTGCATGAGTTAGCTTCGGCCAGCGTGCTAGGTATCGAGGGAGAATCGCGATCGCCTTGCTCTCCTCCCCCCGCCTCTGTGCTATCTCCCATCTCAACCAGGAAAATAATGGACAGTTGTGGACGATCCAATTCTGGATTTAATTGAAGTTCCAAGGTTCCGAATGCTCCTAAAGCATCATTGTGAGATAGCACGATCTAGGATGTCGTAGATCGTCAGCGAAGACATCGCTAATCTAAAAAAAATTAAACTCGAATAGATCTAGAGCTCGATGATGCAAACCCATGCCATCAAACAACTCATCCTGTGTACTCATACAGGGCTATTCGGACAATATCAACAAAAAAATAATCGTATTCATTTTTAATGGATCAAGATACCCAACTTCAGACCTTGGAGGTTTTAGAAACCGCAAAGGTCTCACCCCCCGTCATCCATCCACTTTTTGACTGGGGATGCGGAAGAGACCACGCTAGTATTTACATTGAGATTTACATTTAATGTGAATATATCAATTCAACTTAGAGACGCAAGGAGATTGGGAGCATCCCGTTTATGCAAATTGACCCTCATCCCCCAGCCCCACTTCGACACGCTCAGTGCATCGCTTCTCCCAAAAAAGGGAGAAGGGGAGACCGATTCAAAGTCCCTCTCCCGACTTGGGAGAGGGATTTAGGGTGAGGGTGACACAAATGGGATGCTCCCAGGAGATTCGTGCAAATTTTGCGTTTTGAAACTTATTTAAAGTGTTCAGTTTTTTTGTTTATCGAAAATTACTTGCTCTGGAAATACTTTGATTTCATTTAATAGCTGTCGTTGGACATCGAGTAGAACAGGAAAACGATGCATCCAGCGATAGACTCGCTGTCCCGAAAATATTGACCATAAGACTATTTTTAACATTAGGGCAGGCACAAACTCTTTTTTTAATAATTGAGGATCATAATAGATCGCTAAACTCATAAAACGTGCAGCAATCCATCCTCGTCGTCGTCTGGTGGGATATCCAAATAGCGATTTCCAGGTAAACCCTTTATAGCGGTTGGCTAAAATCCCACGGCAGTATCGCGTTAAGCGTGTGGGAAACTTCGCGACTTCGCGCTCTACAATCTGTCGGCTAAATTTTTCATGACGGAGCACATTCGACGAAATTGACCCTGTTTCGGTGTACTGGCGGTAGAGAATTTGCGTTTCCGGTACAACGGCAAACTCGTAGCGTGCAGCCAAGCGAATCCATAAATCCCAATCCTGAGCAGCGGCGAACGTTTCATCGAAGCCTCCAACGGCGATCATGGCCGATCGATCAACGAGGGGATTGGAGCCATTACCGATAAAGTCAGAGAGGAGTAAGGGGAGATGAACATTGCCCTCGAAGGACGATCGACAATGGATCGGTAACCGTTGATTGGCTTCGTCGATGTACTGTGTCCAGCTATAGGCGATCGTGGCAGTGGGGTGCGCTTTGATCGCCTGATACTGTTTTTCGAGTTTTTCGGGTGTCCACAGATCATCGGCATCGAGGAAGGCAATGTAATCACCGATCGAGAGCGCGATTAATTGATTTCGAGTCGCTTGCACGCCTTGATGGGTAAAGCAGTGAATATGAAGTCGTGGATCGGTATATTCTGAACGTAGAATAGCAACAGTATCATCCTGTGATCCATCATCTCCAACCAAGACCTCTAAGTCTTCCCAGGTCTGTGCCAATACTGAAGCGATTGTCTCGACGATAGTTGTTTTTGCATTGTAGGCCGGAATCAAAACGGATATTTTTGGCACTGTTGTCAACACTGATTAAGTTGCCCAAGTCAAAATATAGGTGGATCGTGGGGAGCGAGCCTTTTGAGAGCTTGAGATGAGAGTTTGAGATGAGATTTTGAGATGAGATTTTGAGATGAGATTTTAGAAAATAGGAAAGGTCTGAAGTCACTGCTCATTAGACCTCTTGCACGAATATTATTCCCTCTCCCTCAATCCCTCACCCAGAGCGGGCGAGGGACTTTGAAGGTCAAGATTTTTGGATTTGGCTCCCCTCTATTTTGATATTTTGCGTGAGTCCGGCTAACAAAAACGCCGCGATCGCGAAAGAGGTCGCTAGAATCGACTGTGGCTCGACTTATACTGCCTACACGTAAACCTTCCCTGGCAGATGAGATCTGCGAACCGTACCAGCTTCCACCACGCACCCCTCTAGACCGTACGCCTCACCCATGAAAGTCCTCTTTATCGAAGTTTGCCGCAATCCCGAGATCGAGAAATCGACCGACACGCGCGTTATCTCTGACCATCTCAAGACCAAGGGGATTGACTACAAGGTTTTTAGCAACGATGGGATTTGGCCGCAAAAGACGAGACTAACCCGGACGGTATTGGCTAGCAGCCTGAATCAACCGGGCGCGAATCTCGTCCATCTTTCGTCCCATGGTGACGAAAATGGACTCGTTTTGCAGTGGACGGATGCGCCGCAAATTCGCGATCGCCGTCCCAACTTGATTCTAAGCCCGGTTGAAATCGCGACGATGCCGGAATGGTCGGGCAAACTCGTGGTCACAGCGTCATCGACTACGACGGTACTCGTGGATAAGTTTCTCCAGGCGGGAGCCTTGGGTGTGGTTTCTCCCGATCGAACGATTTCCTGGCGTAATGTGAATCCCTTTTTAGAAGAATTTTATGAAGGTTTGGCCAGCCGTAAAACGCTCGGACAAGCACTCAGTCAAAGTAGCGCCAAATATCCCGATCTATCGCACATTACGATTCACGCCAAGCGTAATATCGACAGTACGGTTCTCGCCTGATCGTTACGCACAGCGTCCCAAAGAACACGTTATTGAACGTTCCCTATGAGTGAACATTCAATAACGAGAAGTAGGCCAAGATAACAAACAGCCACTTCAGACCTTTGAGGTTTTAGAAACCTCAAAGGTCTCGCTCCCTGCGAGCTCCATTCACGGCTTGACGCAAGATTGGTCAGAAGTCCTGCGGGACGGGATCTCTACCGCGCTGATGTGGCGGCCAACTCGCGCGTTAGGGCGTAGTCGGGGATGCAGTTGTCACGCATGAAGGTTTCGTACTCAGCGATCGCGCGATCGCAGCGTTCCGAACTCCAACCGCAAGCCGTTTTGAGCACGTCCGCCACTACTGGCAACAGATCGAGACCGTAACCACCCAGCATCGCTAGTGGTATGCGACGACGCAGGATATCGATGATGGTTTTCGCCGCTTCGGACTCCACTGCGTAGACGATTTGCGCTTGGATGTCGGGGCGATCGCCACCGAGGGGCGCGGCCAGCGACGGATCGCGATCGACGAGAGCGAGGACTTCGAGGGCTAACGCGCCGTAGATCGCGAACAGGTAGTTCACCGTTTCAGCGGAAAGCCGATCGCGATATTGCGTCACGGCTACGGGAATGCGCGGATCGTCGGGTAAGATCGCGCCGGGTAGCGGGGTCGTAATCGTCGGGCAAGCCGGGACGCGATCGCCGCGTTTCTTGAAGATTTGATCGACCATTTCCTCGCCAACCGCGCGGTGCGTGGTGAGTTTGCCGCCGATCAGTGAAATCGCATTGGCAACGCCCTCGGAGGTGTGGTCGAACAGAATGTGTCTTCGGGTGATGCTGCCCGCATTTTTGCCCTCGGCGTAGGGCAATGGGCGCACGCCGGAGTAGGTAAACAGGACGCTATCGCGATTGAGACCGGCTCCGGGCACGATCGAGTTGGTCTCGTTGAGCAAATAATCGATCTCGTCGTTATCGGCTTTGATGCGGTCGAGGCTGCCCTCAAATGGTAAATCGGTGGTTCCGATCAGATATTGACCGAGCCACGGCACGATGAAAAACGGGCGACCATCGGATTTCGCTTCGACGTAAAGGGCGCTGTCTGGCGCACCGGGGAATGGTGGTACGACGATGTGGCTGCCTTTGGTTCCGCCCATTTTGCGTGTGCCGATCGGGGCGGATTTGCCGTCGATTTCGGCGGTGGCGCAGACGCGATCGACCCAGGGGCCAGAGGTGTTAATGACGATCGTTTTCTCGTGGCCGTAAATTTCAAACTCATGGCCGTCAAGTTCATCGCAGCAGGACACGCGGGTGATGCGATCGCCCTCGCGATGCAGTTCGGTGACCCGCGTGTAGTTCAGTGCGACGGCTCCGGCATCGATCGCCGATCTGAGATTTTCCCAGCACAGCCGTTCCGCCAAGCTCGCCTGGGCGTCGTAATACTGAGCGCCGCCATTGAGGCCATCGCCTTCGATCGCGCGGAACAGTTGCTTGAATTTACGGCGCGGCAACATCCGGTGTTCGGGAACCGTTTTATCGAAGCTAAACACGTCGTAGAGACACATTCCCGCCCAGATTTTCCAGTAGGGACGCGAGCGATCGCCGTAAATCGGAATCGTCAGCAGCAGCGGATTGACCAGATGGGGCGCGTTTCGCAAGAGGATTTCGCGATCGTGCAGCGCTTCGCGCACCAGCGGAAATTCAAAATATTCGAGATAGCGCAGCCCGCCGTGAACCAGCCGCGTTGACCAGCTTGACGATCCGCTCGCAAAGTCATTTTTCTCAATCACGATCGTCGAAAGGCCGCGCAGTGCGGCGTCTCGGGCGACACTCGCGCCGTTAATTCCACCTCCAATAATGATTACGTCGTAGGTTTGCTTGGCTGTGCTTGGGTCGAACATACAGCTCCAAAAGTTGCGTCATTCTTCCCCCACAATTTTGGGGAAGGCTAGTTTGAGCCTAGCAAACTCAGTCCATTCGTGCTGTTACGTGACAACCCATTGACAAAAAACTCGATTATTGGGATGTCTGATTAGGTTAGTAGATTTAGTAGGGTGGGCACTGCCCACCACGATTAACCCACGCATCTGTGATGGTGGGCAATGCCCACCCTACCAAACCTTAAGCCTGGGTTGTGGTTATCGTTGACTGACGTTGACGCAAGATAAACTCCGCGATCGTCAAATCTACGGGGGTGGTGACCTTGAGGTTGGTTTCCTCGCCTTCCACGATTTTCACGGTTTTCCCGGCTCGTTCAAACAGTGCCGCATCGTCCGTCACGACCCAGGCTTCGCGCCGCCCTTGCTCGTGACAGGTTTTGAGTAAATCCACGTTGAAGCCCTGGGGGGTTTGCGCTGCCCAGAGCCGATCGCGATCGGGCGTATCGCAGACGTTACGATCCGCATCGACGACTTTGATCGTGTCTTTCACCGGCACAGCGGCGATGAAGCCATCACAGGACGCGAGGGCAGCGGCACAGCGATCGAACAGTTGCGGCGTGGCCAAGCAGCGAGCGCCGTCGTGGATCAGGACGCCCGTCGCATTCGAGGGGATCTGCTGCATTCCGTTATAGACCGAGGCTTGGCGTGTGTCGCCACCGTGGATAAATTCGATCAGGATGGGGAGATTGAGCCGATCGAGGATGGCTTGGAAGTCGGGGCGATCGTGGGGTTGGCAGATGATGCCGATCCAGGTGACGGTGTCGGCGGCGGCGGCGGCTTTGAGTGTCCAGGCGAGAATCGGTAGACCGAGCAGATCGAGTAGGAGTTTGTTGCGATCGTGTCCCATACGGCGACCGGCTCCCGCCGCTGGAATTAAGACATGCATGGTGTTAACGGGGTTTAAGGATCGAGAAATGAGTCTCTTAGCGTGAATCTTTTAGCGCGAAGACTTGATCGAGGTCTTTGAGTTGTTTGAGTTGTTTGAGTTGTTCACAGCCGAATTTTTGAACGTGGCGGCTTCGACCTCATCAGGATCGGCAAACGGCAGGGTTCGCGCGGAGGGTTTACTAAACCAGCGGAAGTACAGCGAGACGGCGATCTCTTTAATGGGATGGATCACAAAGGTGAGCGGGTCGATCGTCACGATGATATTACGAGCGTCGCCTTTCGCGAGACGCACGATCCGACGGGCGACGCGATCGGCAGACATCACCCCCACGGGATTGAGATCACTTTTGAACGGCCCAAGGATCAGCTTACGAATGACGCAGGGCGCATCGAGACGGCGCAGCGTCACGAAATCGCCCAAGGCGCGTTTGCTTAGTTCGTAAAGCGGGCTAAAGGCAGGCAATACCTCCGCTTCTGAGGTGTTGACCCAGACTTCCTTACGGGCGATATCGCGATTGGTGCGGACGGTTTTGAGGAAGGCTTCCATCAGTCGCAAGCCGGAAAAAGCGTTGACGTCGTAGGATTGCTCGATCGCGGCGATCGACCGATCGCCGTAGACGTTCACGCCGTGGTTAATCACCAAAATATCAACCTTTTCCAGCAGGCTCGCGAGTTTTTCCTCCTCGCCGATCGCCCAAACTTCGGTTCGTAACTCGATCGGTTCGCCGTTGATCGTGATTGCTAGATCGCGATCGCTTGACGTCAGCGCGATCACCTTAGCGCCCGATTGGTGGAGCTGTTCGATCAGCGCCCGCCCGAGGGTTCCCGATGCGCCCGTGACCGCGACGGTCTTATTTTTTAGCGAAAGTGCCGTCCCCATCCAGCGATCGAGCAACGACAGCACTCCGCAAAAATAGGCGTCTTGATTATCAAAATGGTGTCGCCAATGGTAGGTGCGATTCACCAGCCAGCGGGACGGCGGCGCTTCAAATGGCCCCGGTAGATGGGTGAGATCGGTCAGGTCGTGCGCCCAAGGAAATCCAAGGCCGCGCACCACTGCGCCGAAGACGTAAATCAGGGTGTAGAACAAGCCCAAAACGCAGCCCCAGGTCGCCGCCGTCGGGTCGATCGCCCGTGCGCCCAGCCAAAACAGCGTCAGACCCAGCAGCATCACCCCAGACTCTGGCAAATCGTTATACCACTGGGCTTCGCGGTAGATCTGCTCATTAAACGGCGTCAGATCCTTTTTAAAGACGCGGTGATGCCAGCCGTGGAGCCGATATAGCGGTTCCCATACGTGCGCTAGAGCGTGATACAGATCGCGCACCAGCTCCACCCAAAACACCGATCCGATCGCCCAGACCGCCGCCACCGTCCACACCGTCCACACCATGTTGATCGCTCCCAACGTTTTGACCTACTGACCTACTAATGACGACCGTTCGACACGGTAACCGATAGTGTTCGTCGGCTGCTCTGAGGTTCATTGCTGAACGGAAATTCGGAGCGCCCATCGTTACATATCGTAGTATTTCTGGGGATTATTTTTGGGCGATCGCTGACATTTGGCAATGGCTCTAGATGGGAATATTGTGCGATCGAAGTAGACCGATCGCGCGAGAAATTATCGCAAGGGCGATGATTCAGCTAACATAACCCAGCCAGCGTCCGCTAATTTTTGTTCGGTCATCGGTTTGGCAAATAAAAACCCTTGCGCGTCCTGGATATTCAGTTCGCAGAGCAAAAGTCGCTGACTTTCGGTTTCAATGCCTTCTGCGAGGGAGCGAATATTCAAGTCGCTGCAAAGATTGGCGATCGCCCGACAAATGGCAATCCGGCCTAAGTCACGCGAACTTTCCGGCAGCAAGCTGCGATCAATTTTGACCTCGCTCCAGCGCCCCTCCAGGATGCGCCCCAGCCCCGAATCGCCCGTACCAAAATCATCAATTTTGAGCCGAATTCCCGCGCTGCTCAACTGTTTCAGCGTGTCCGAAAACCGCTCTAGCTTGTCCGTCACGGCACGTTCCGTGATCTCTAGAGCAATGCGCGAGGGCATCACGTCATGTTTCTGGCATAAATCCACAATTCGCTCGGCAAAGCCCTCTCGTTCGAGATCCCACGGCGATACATTTACCGCAATCCGTAAACGGTTTGCCCACCGGCTCGCTTGAATGATCGATTGCTCGATCACCCAGTCTGAGATTTGGGCGATCGCGCCCGTTTGCTCGGCGATCGGAATGAATAAACCAGGCGAGACCATACCGAATTGGGGTGATGTCCAGCGGACGAGCGCTTCGACTTCGTAACATTGGGTCGGATCATCGAGTCGAACAATCGGCTGATAGTACAGCTCAAATTCAGGTTCATCGCAATTGAGACACTGCAACGCACGCTCCAGGTCTAAGGCGATGTTTTGCCGATCGCGGACTTGTTCCATCAGATCCTGAGTCCAGACAATCACACGCTTACCGAGCGGATTGCTCTTCGCGACCTGCATCGCAATATCGCCTGCAATTCGCATTTGGGCGAGGTTGCCCGCGCTGTGATCCACAAAACCGACACTGGCGTCGATTTGAATCTCGCGATCGTGACAGAGAAACGGACGACGCAGCTCAGAATAAAACCGTTGAGCCGCAGCTTCTAGATTCGCCTGTTCGTTTGGCGTTTCGAGTAAGATCAAAAAGGCGTCTGCTCCCGTACGCACCAGCACATCCCCCTCACCTAACAGCGTCTGAAATCGTTCAACAACGTTTTGCAGCAGCACGTCACCAATGTCGTGTCCGAGGGTTTCATTGATGTTTTTAAAGCGATCGAGATTAATCGAAAGCAAACCCGCAAAGCGATTGGCTTCCTGAATTTGTAAGCGATCGAACAGCACCAGGTTTCCAGCTTGTGTTAAGTAATCGTGGGTCGCCTGCCACTCCAACTGTTCGGTCGCTTTTGTGAGTGAGGTATACGCCGCTTTGCGATCGGTGACGTCTTGCCACAGCACCCAAAGGTAGCCCCCCGGCAAGCTCACACAGCTCAAAAGGTAGGTTTCAAGCTGCCCACTAAAGGGATGGCGAAGCTCAAACTCGCGCCGCAAGATAGGGCTGGAGGTGTCGAGGACTGCTAGAAATATGTCGATCGACAGTGAGCTTTGACCCAAGGAAGTTTCATCGAACCACTTACCGTGCAGGTCTTGGCCTAGATCCACGATCGCCCGGTTGGAGACCAGCTTCCAGCGCAAACGCCGCTGACCGGCTCCGTCTAAATCTTCCTGGAGCAGCCCGAGGCCGATCGGAATATTTTCGATAATGGTTCCTAAAATCGCGTTGCGTCGCAACTGCTGCGGCAGAACCAAGGCAAACGCAAGCGCACTGATGCAGGAAATAATACCCGTCAGCCAGTGCCAATACTGCAAGATTTCGGTCTGGTGCAAACCGTCGAGCAGGTGTCCAACCCCACAGGACAGGACGAAGGCGGCGGAGAGCAGGATGAGTGGGCGTGCTTCTTTGGGAAAGAAGGTGAAATTGAGCAGCACCGTGAGCGGAATTGTTGCGTAGGCAACGGCGATCGTCAGATTGCTGAGTAGATGGGAATCAAGGGTAAGGTCGGTCATAGGTACGTCGTGTAGAGACGTGAGGCAGTTTTGTCTGTCATTGTTGGACACCCATTGATCGTCGTGTGCCGCTTCAGATCAAGAGCATGGGACGCTTTTTCGCTCGTTCAATAATGTTAGCGTGTGCAACCTTCATGGTTATCACAATCGCGCCGAATGCAACCCCTGCGGTATCGAGAAAACCGTAGGCGGAAATTCGCCTAAGCGATAGCGCAAAGTCCGATCCCCGGACGGCCTGTCACTTTCTTACAATATGACTGTCGAATGACGGCACTCGCGAGTAGGAGAGCAGACGATGCAACCGACCAACCCGGAACAATTCACCGAAAAAGCCTGGAGCGCGATCGCTCGCACAACGGATTTAGTTAAGCAGGCGAATCAGCAAAACATCGAAACGGAACACGTCTTCAAATCGCTAATCGCTGATGATGGGATTGCGTCGAGCATTTTCACGCGGGCGGACGTGAGTGTCGATCGGCTCCAAGTGCGGACGCAGGCGTTTATCGCCCAGCAACCCACCCTTAGCAGTCCGCCGAATAGTGTCTACTGGGGTAAAAGCGCGAGCGATCTGCTTGATAACGCTGAGAAGCAGCGCAAAAGCTATGGGGATGATTATATTTCGACCGAGCATTTAATTTTAGCGTTTGCCAAAGATACCCGGTTTGGACAAAATTTATATCAAGAAGTCGGGCTAAAAGAAAAAGCCCTGAAAGAGACGATCGAGAAAATTCGTGGTAGCCAAAAAGTGACCGATCGCAATCCCGAGGGCAAGTACGAAGCGCTGGAAAAATATGGCCGGGATTTAACCAAGGCGGCACGAGAAGGCAAACTCGACCCGGTGATTGGTCGTGATGATGAAATTCGCCGCACGGTGCAGATTCTGTCGCGGCGGACGAAAAATAATCCGGTGTTGATTGGCGAACCGGGAGTCGGAAAAACCGCGATCGCCGAAGGTCTCGCCCAGCGAATTATTAACGGTGATGTCCCCGAATCGCTCAAGGATCGTCAGCTCGTTTCCCTCGATATGGGCGCACTGATCGCCGGGGCAAAATTGCGCGGCGAATTTGAAGAACGGCTGAAGGCGGTACTTAAAGAAGTGACCGAATCCGACGGTCAAATTGTGCTGTTCATCGATGAAATTCATACCGTCGTCGGTGCGGGCGCTGCCGGTGGTTCGATGGATGCGGGCAATTTGCTGAAGCCGATGTTGGCGCGGGGTGAGTTGCGCTGTATTGGCGCGACGACGCTGGATGAATATCGCAAATACATCGAAAAAGACGCCGCTTTGGAACGCCGTTTCCAGCAGGTGTACATCGATCAGCCCAGCGTTGAAGATGCGATTTCGATTTTGCGTGGCCTCAAGGATCGCTACGAAACGCACCACAACGTCAAGATTGCCGATAGCGCTCTGGTGGCGGCGGCGACGCTTTCGACGCGCTACATCAGCGATCGCTTTTTGCCGGACAAGGCGATCGATCTCGTCGATGAAGCTGCCGCCAAGCTCAAGATGGAAAGTACGTCGAAGCCGGAAGAGCTGGACGAAATTGATCGCCGGATCTTGCAGCTCGAAATGGAAAAACTGTCGTTGAATAAGGAGAGCGATCTGGCTTCGATCGAGCGGTTGCTACGACTCGAACGCGAGTTAGCGAATTATAAAGAGCAGCAATCGGCGTTTAATGCTCAGTGGCAGGCGGAGAAGGAAATCCTCGATCGGCGTAAAGCGCTCAAGGAAGACATCGACAAAATTCACGTCGAAATCGAAGCCGCCGAACGTCAATACGACCTCAACCGTGCGGCGGAGTTGAAATATAACCGGTTGCCTGCGCTGGAAAAGGAAATGGTGGAACTGGAGGCGAAATTCTCGGAAAGCCAGGAGCGCGGCGATGCGTTGCTCCGCGAGGAGGTGACCGAGGCGGATATTGCCGAGATTATTTCCAAGTGGACGGGCATTCCGATCGGTAAACTGGTGGCGTCGGAGATGGATAAACTACTCCACCTGGAAGACGAGTTACACGATCGCGTGGTGGGTCAGTTCGAGGCCGTAACCGCCGTGGCGGATGCGATCCAGCGATCGCGGGCGGGTCTTTCCGATCCGAATCGTCCGGTGGCGAGTTTCCTGTTCCTCGGCCCCACTGGTGTCGGTAAAACGGAACTGGCGAAGGCGCTGGCGGATTATCTGTTCGACACCGATGAGGCGATCGTGCGTATCGATATGTCGGAATACATGGAAAAACATGCGGTGTCGCGGCTGGTCGGTGCGCCTCCGGGCTATGTCGGCTACGACGAGGGCGGCCAGTTAACGGAGGCGGTGCGGCGGCGTCCGTTTGCGGTGATTTTGTTCGATGAGGTGGAGAAGGCGCACCCGGATGTGTTCAATATTTTGCTGCAAATGTTGGACGATGGCCGGGTGACGGATTCCCAGGGTCGCACGGTGGATTTCAAGAATGCGATCGTGATTATGACGAGCAATATCGGGTCGCAGTTCATCCTGGAGGCGGCGGGCGATGATAGCCGCTACGAGTCGATGCGATCGGATGTGATGTTGGCGTTGCGGGCGCAGTTCCGTCCGGAGTTCCTCAACCGGATTGATGAGACGATCGTGTTCCACAGTCTCGATAAGTCGGAGTTACGCGAGATTATCGGGCTACAGGTGGCGCGGTTGGAGCAGCGTTTGGCGGATAAGAAGATGTCGCTGAAGTTGTCGGATAGTGCGATCGATTTCTTGGCGGAGGTTGGTTATGATCCGACGTTTGGGGCGCGTCCGGTGAAGCGGGCGATCCAGCGGGAGTTGGAGACGGCGTTGGCGAAGGGGATTCTTCGCGGGGAGTTTGGTGAGGGGGATGTGGTGTTTGTGGATGTGGAGCATGAGCGGCTGGCGTTTAAGCGTTTGCCGGAGGTGGTGGTTACGGCGTAATTGTTGTCGCTGTGAACAGAAAGGTGGGCATTGCCCACCCTACCGCTTGAGCAGGGCAAACTCTGGTGTGTAGAAACTAGGTTTTGTCGGATGTATTCATCGGCGATCGGGCATCGTCTAACATTGATATAGAATGCGCCGCCGCACCACTGAGCTTGCCCATGAAAATCACGCTCCAGCTTCCGCCTGATCTCGAACGCCACTTGCTCGATACGGCGACTCAATGCCAACTATCGCCTGAATATCTCATCCTCCAGGCGTTGCGTCAGCATCTTCCGGTCATGCCGCGATCGGCTGGTTGGTCGCAAATTGTTCTTGACTATATGGGAGATCCGGAGTTTCCGGCGTTTGAGTGCGATCGCGATGTGCTGCTCCCGCCACGTGAGCCGGAACTGTTCTGATGCGTCGTGTCATGGCTGATCGTTTTGACGGCGAATCAGAAAGAGTTCGATCGGGTTTCAGGGTTGGTGATGGAAAGCTGGCGATCAATTTGATGAGAGGGGCTGTGGAGGTGGTATCGCCGGGTCAGGAGAATGCGGCGCGGGATTATCGCTACAAGCGATCGGAGTATGCGGTGTGTGGGGTTCGGGAGTATTGGATTGTTGATCCGGGGCGTGGGGTGGTGTCGGTGTTGGAGTTGGTGGAGGGGTTTTATGAGGTGGTGGAGTTTCGTGGGGGCGATCGGGTTGTTTCGCCGTTGTTTGGGGATTTGGGGGTGATGGTGCGGGAGGTTTTGGGGCTTTAGTGAGAGGTTCGATGCCGTGATGTATTCTTTCTCACTTGCAATGGAAGAGCCAAAGCTTGCCTCACAGTTCCCATTCATGATCTGGATCATCTAGTGCCGCTCGTACTGAGTTGACGTCGCTCAAATCCTTGAACGGGCTAGATTGTGCTAACTTAACAACCGCCTCAAGAGTTGCAGCCAGTTGCTCATTATTCCCAGTTTCAACCGCTCGATCTAAAGCATCAAACATTCGGCGGAATCCCTCAGATCTCTCATCAAAAGAGCGTTCAAGGTATGCCATCAGAAAATCAGAGGAAGATTTTATTTTTTTAAGCGTAATTTTTTCCCAAGCCTCAATATTTCGGCGCTTAGTACATTCCTGCTCGGCGATTTTCAGATAGTCACTGCACGCCTGGACAACCTTTTCTACCGATTCAATAGGATTAGTCGAGCCACCAATATTTTTCATTAGCTTATATTTTGCCCTGCCTAGAGCTTGGCAAGTGTTATGTACTTTTCGACAAGACCATTTAAGACTGGATTTAAGTGACCTTGTGAATCTAGGATTGGAGTCTTGATTACTTCGGAAATTGCTTTCATAAGTAGGAATACTCGTTGAAGCTTATCTACATCTCGCCCTTTCGATTTGTCAAATTCTCCGACGTGTAAATCATTTAGAGCTGAAATCGCCTGATTATTCAAGTTGATCAACAAATTATCTAGCTCTTGAATTCGGGTGCAGACTTGTTCTAAAAACTTTTTAGACTCATTGAGCTGAGCTGTTGCAACATTAGCTTGTGCAACATACTCACGAGCTTCGGTCAAGGCTTTCTCACCCTGACTACCAATCGCAAATCCTCCCACGGCAAGAGCAGGGCCAACCGCAATTCCACCCAAGACCAGAGTTCCGAGAGCCATACCTCCACCTCCGGCAGCAAGAGAACCACCCCCCAACCAAGCTAAGGTTGCATTCCAAGCCGCCGCACCACTCAAGCCAGAAATCGCTGTGCCTGTGCTGGCGACACCGACTGAAGTTGCGAGACTGGTTGCACCCGCTCCTCCTGCAACCCCGGCTACTGCGGCCTGAACGCCACCCTGAGCGAGTTTCATCGCCTCTATGGTTGTGGCCTTGTATGTTGCAATTTCTTCGATCGAGAGACCCTCTAAACCATCTAGAAACTTAAGGTCTGTAGATCCACGCTGATTGATTTTCTTCAGGAAAGCAACAAAACGCGCAACGGTAACAGTTTTTACTTTCTTCTGTCGTCTTCCATATAATTTGGCAGTTTCCTGAACTGTTTGGAACTGATTTTCCAGTTCAACCTTCGCAGCCTCGTGCCTTTGCTGTGCTTCTTCTCCAATTTTCTTCGCTTCTTTGATTCGTGAAATACCTTCGGCTCCTTTCACCGTACCAACAATGGCTGTGCCTACTGCCATCGCACCCAAAATAATCGGGATGATAAAAATCATCATTCACCTCGTCTTGACTTGCAAAGCACACGTTGCTCGTAAGCTATAGCATTTGCAAACATTTTACTCTATTTGATATGCCTGATAATAATCGTGACTGTACGAGATCCCTGAAAATATAAAAATTACCGTTTATCGTTCCCACGCTCTGCGTGGGAATGCCTTTGGGACGCTCTGCGTCCCGTCAACTCGCGACGCAGAGCGTCTAAAGAGACGTTCCTACGCAGAGCGCAGGAACGATGCAACACTTTTAGGTGAGTCGCGCCACTACGGATCTCAAACCCATTCTCCCGATCGCCCTCCCCGAACCCATCCAACAAGCCCTCACCCTGTAACCCCACGCGATCGCCACACCCCACCCAATCCCTACAATGTAACCACCACCACCCAAGAGAAACCACCCAATGACCCCACGCGAACAGCTTTTGGACGAAATCCGCCAACTCCCAGACCAACAAATCGCCGACCTCCTCTCCTAGGTGCGTCAACTTCGATCGCGAGAATCCTTCGATTGGGATACCTGGTGGGTCAACCTGGGAACCGTCTCCGACGACTTCATGCGCGATCGCAACCAACCCGAACCACAACAGTACGAAAACTGGTGCGAGTTGTAGGGTGAGCATCCCCCACCATTCTTCAGGTAACGCCAATCACTCAGATCGGTGGGCAATGCCCACCCTACGGCTAAGGCCGTATCGTGACATCACCAGAAATGGTAAAAACGGAATCTAATGGTTATCGAGTGGCTAGAATTCACCATGAATCCCGAAGCACGCGATCGCTTCGTACAACTTGATTTCGAGATCTGGAACCCATTTTTACAGACCAAACCCGGTTTTGTACGTAAAGAAATTTGGCTCGATCGCGACGACGATCGCCGCGTCATCATCATGGTCGAATGGTCCGATCGCGAACTGTGGAAAAACATCACCACCACCGAAGTCGTAACCATCACCCAGCAATTCAATACCCAATTCGCGCAACCTTACCAACTCATAGCCAGCAGAGAATTTCAACCCGTCGGTTAAACCAGCCGACGATTTTCACCGCATCGTTAGTAACACTTGAATAGACCGATCAATGTGTTAATTCAGCCAGAGAGTCCCGCATCTGTTTGAGCCGATCGAGGACATCGAGATCGATCGCCCACTGGGCTGGATAATGCGTCGGTTTTCCGAGGGCGGGGCCGTGGTAATCCGTGCCACCCGTCGCTACAAGATCGTGATCCTGGCAAAGCTGCCCCAAGTGCGTCACCTGCTTGCGACCCTGGTGGGGGTGATGCACCTCTAACCCCATGAGACCGACAGCGTGGAGTTCTGGGAACACATCTTTCACAAAACCACCGCGAAACAAATACGGATGCGCCCAGACGGGAACCCCGCCACAGTCTCGAATCAGCGCAATCCCCTCAGCGGCGGAAAATTTCGGATAGTCAATATACGCAGGCCCATCGTCGCCCAAAAATCGCGCAAACGCCTCCTTGCTATCGCGCACATAACCCGCCGCCACCATCGCGCTCGCGATGTGGGGACGGCTCGGAGCAATACCCGCGCCAAACTCCGGAAGCGTTACCGGATAGCCCAACGCCGCCAGCCGATCGATCATTTCCTGAGCGCGTTGGTGTCGCCCGTCGCGTCGATCGCGCAGAGGCGCTTCAATCTGGTCGCGATCGGGATAAAACCCGAGAATATGCAACGATCGCCCGTTATACACCGTACTCAGCTCCACCGCCGGAACAATCTCGACCCCAGCCGCATCGCCCGCCGCGATCGCCTCATCCCAGCCCGCGATCGTATCGTGGTCGGAAATCGCGAGGGCGCGGATGCCCGCTTGGGCGACGGTTTCTACGAGCTGTCGGGGCGTCAGCGTGCCATCAGAGTAGGTGGTGTGGCTGTGAAGGTCTAGCATAGTTAGGGTTGAGGCGATCGCGAGTAGTGTTGATCCTAGCGAATCCAGCCCCGATCGCTACCATCGATCCCTTCGCCTGCGTAACCCATCATCCTTTCCCGACTTACATCGCCGAGCCTGTGAGCATTTCGCCTACTTCTGCCCCGCTACAATCCCAAGCCATCATCTCCCCCGAGGTGGCGATCGCCCCCAACGTCAACGCCACCCCGGCCAAGATCGGCGTTCTCGCCTCCGGGAATGGTTCTAATTTCGAGGCGCTGATCCAGGCGATCGCCGATGGGCTGATTCGCGCCGAAATTCCGATCGTGATTTACAACAATCCTGACGCCGCCGTCGCCGCCCGCGCCCAACGCTGGGGCATCCCCGCCGTCCTACTCGACCATCGCCAGTACCAAAGCCGCGAAGCCTTTGATTTTGATGTGGTGCAAACCCTGGTGCAGTACGGTGTTGAGTGGATTGTGATGGCGGGTTGGATGCGTCGGGTGACGAATGTGTTGATTGATCGCTTTCCCGGTAAAGCGATTAACATTCACCCGAGTTTGCTGCCGAGTTTTCCGGGGATTCGCGCGATCGAGCAGGCGATCGCGGCGGGCGTCAAAATCGCGGGCTGCACGGTACATCTCGTCACACTCGAAGTCGATGCGGGGCCGATCCTGATGCAGGCCGCCGTCCCGATTTTGCCGGACGACACCTCGGAAACACTGCACGCCCGGATTCAGTTACAGGAACATGCGATTTTGCCTCGCGCGGTGAAGCTCGCGATCGGGCAATAAATACGTTTCGACTCATCTCAACCGCCAATCTCAGCCGCCAATCTCAGCTACCAATCTCAACAACACAAATGCAACAGCGTTTAGTCTGTGTGACGGGCTTGCCTCGCGCCGGTTCAACCCTCCTCTGCCAGCTCCTCGCCGAGCATCCCGAAATTTATAGCGACGGCATGAGTTCGGCGCTATTCGGCGCTATTCAGATGTTGCGAGCGCGGCTCAGTGATAGCGATTTTTTACTCGCCCAACTCGATAATGAATTCGATCGTGCCTACGCCCGCTTGCAGCGATCGTGTCGCGCCTTCGCCAAAGCCTGGTGGGACGAAACCGACTGCCCGATCGTGGTGGACAAAAATCGCGGCTGGCTGAATCAAATCGAGCTAGCCGAAGAGGTCGATCCCGAGGTGCGGATGGTGGTTTGTATCCGTGAACTGGGTCAAATTTTTGGCTCGATCGAAGCGCAACACCAAAAAACCGTCTGGCTCGATTTTCCCGACGATCTCGCCGGTCACTCTGCCTATAGCCGCGCCGAAGCTCTATTCGCACCCAAAGGCGTCGTCGGCGGCCCGCTCACCTCGCTATGCGCTGTACAGGATCGACCGCCAATGCAACAGGAGCGCTTATTCTTTGTCATTTTTGAGCATCTGATGGCGGAACCTCAAAAGGTTATGGCCGATGTCTATCAATGGCTCGGTGTTTCGCCCCATGCGATCGACTTTCACAATTTGACCGTACGCCCCCACGAGTCCGACAGCTACTACCGATTTAAGTATCGCCACGCCACGCGATCGGCCCTCAGTGCGCCGCATCACCACCACATCCCCGGACGCATCGACCACGACCTCAAGCTAAAACACCGTTGGTTCTACGAAATGTTTTATCCCGGCGCGACACTGCCAAAATTATCTCAACCTTAAGCAACCGTTTAACCGGAAGAAGTGACACACCGGGGGAGGTGGTAAGCGGGGGGGCAAGACACAGACGTCAAAGACTCACAACAAAATTGCTGCCGCCGCGTAAAAACAGAATTGCCCTCCTGATAGATACAGAGGAAGGCTCGAAACAGTAACGCTGTGACGTGCATTTATTTTGGCAAGTTGTGAACCTTCGGGTTTCGTTTGACTTTCTCTGTTATCTACCAATCCCGCCATGTCTCTTCTTCGTAAGTTCACCGATCTGTTTGAATCCAACCCATCGAAAACCCTTCAACCACAGGGCTTTCATAGAACGGGGCCGCTAGAACAAATCCTGACGCCCTCACCACTGGGTCTAGCGGATGGCGAGGAAGGTCTGGATATTTTTGGTGATGGAGATGGTGGTGATCCGCTCGAAGCGATCGTCGATCCTGTCGCGGAAGATCTGACGGGAGATTCTGATACAAGTACAGATTCAGAAATATTGTCAGCCGGTGATGCTACGGATTCAGAACTTGATGAAGAGCTAGATTCTGATGATTCAAGTTTAGGTAATCCAGGTGATGAGGATCTAGGAGATCCGATCGAGATCGTTGATCATTTAGAAGATAGCGACAGCGAAGAGGAATTAGGCGGCGAAGCTGTCGATGTGGCGGAGACCGACGATACCGAGGCGTCCGAAGTCACGTCACTGGACGATTCGGACGGTGTCGGTGAGGACGATTCCGAGCCGATCGATGAAGAAGCTAGCGAAGCTGCTGCGATCGTGACCGATACGACCTCGAAAACAACGGAAGATTCGGAGGGTGAACCCGAGCCCGAACCCGAACCTAAACCCGAATCGGTAGATGATTCCGAAGTGGTCTCCGAATCTGCGGTTGCGACGGATGCCGATACAGAGCTAGACCCAGAACCCGACTCAACCGAAGGATCGTCGTCCGAGTCTGGAACATTCGTAGCCGTAGCGGGCGATGGTCTTGGCGATGATGCTGGGGAGGAGGGTGTCGATGTCACTGACGCGATCGATGACGCATCAGATTCAGACACCGATTTAAATTCAGACGCAGACACCGATCCTGAGACTGACATCAAAGATGAAGATGAATCGGAACTGATAGAAGACCTCATCGAAACCACTGGGTTTACGTTTGATCTCAGCGCGATTAATAACGGTCTATTTACCGTCGGTGCTGACGGTCAGGTTGGGGTCGATTTCCTCTCTGATGGTGGTGGCTATAAAGGTCAGTTGGCGTTCTTCAGTTTGGATGGTCTCGACGGTCAGGAGTTCGAGTCGTTTGATGCGTTCGTGGCGGAAGCGGTCGATCGGGCGAGTAGCAATTCCGATCGCGGTCATCTGGTGATTGATGACAAGGTGGAGGGTGCGAAGTTTGCGAGTGCGGAAAACTCGGGGGATTATCGCGGTGTGAAGCTGTTCGCGATGAAGGCGGGCGATACGTTTGCGGTGATGTTGGTGCCGAATTCGACGTTGTCGGCGGCGGCGTCTGGGTCATCGATGGCGGCGGCGGTGCGTCCGTTGTTTTCGCTGTCGAGTCTGAATCCGGATGATGAGTTTCACTTCGCACAGATTGCGGATGTGACGGGGGATGGTAGTACGTTTGTGCTGGAGGATATGAGTACGGAGACGGATACCGATCGGGATTATAACGATGTGGTGTTTCGGGTGACGGGCGCGACGGGTCAGGCGGTTAAGATGGTGGATGTGATTGCGGAGGGTGAGGATTGGACGGACAGTGAGTTGTTTGAGCGGATTGTTGGTACGTTCCAAGAGGCGACGGATATCAAAGACAATTCCGATGCGGGTGACACCGATTCAGGTTCGGATGTTACGGATAATCCTGGTGAGACAACAGGGGACGGAGGAGATCAAGACAATTCCTCAGGCTCAGGCAGTGATGATTCGAGTGATCTCGATGACGGCATTGATGACGGCATTGATGATGTAATCGGCGAAGAGATTCCGATCCCAGCGGAGTTGCAAGATGTTGTAACGGCAGCGCAGACGTTAGAAAGTGAACCTGTAACGGCGCAACCATTGATCGGGGTGATCGATTCCGGTTTGACGGCGGGACATGCGGATCTGGATTACAGCAATGTGACGCTGGGAACGGATTTTGTTGATGACGATGCGAATCCGTTGCTAGATACCGAGGAGGGTAGCAAGCATGGGGATCACATCACGGGCATCATTGCGGCGGAGCGGGATAACGGCGAGGGGATTGACGGAATTAATGATGATGCGCCGTTGTTTGTAAGTCGGGCGATCGGCTCGGGTGAGACGGCGGAGGCGATCGTTGAGTTTGTCGATGCGGCGATCGCGTCGGAGCAACCGAATGCGGTGTTAAATCTGAGTTTGGATTTGACGCAGGTTGATGCTGATGGGAATGTGACGACGCGCTATGAGTTCACGCCGGAAGAGCGCGGGGCGATCGAGTATGCGCGGCAGAATGGTGTGATTTTGGTTGTAGCAGCGGGCAACAATGCGGACACGATGTCGGTGTTGGGTCAGGCGTCGCAGGAGTTTGACAATATCATCACGGTGGGTGCGGCGCAGTTGGATCTGGTGGATGGTCAGTGGCAGGCGTCGCGAGCGGATTATTCGAGTTATGGGAATGGTCTGGATGTGGTGGCCTATGGCGGTACGGCGGACGATATGGTGGTGTCGTTGACGGCGGATGGCCTGGGTGAGATGGCGGGTTCGTCGGTGGCGACGGCGAAGGTGACGGGGGCGATTTCGCGGGTTTGGGCGGTGAATCCGGAGTTGAGTTATCGCCAGGTGATTGAGATTATCAAGCAGACGGCGACGGATATTGGTGCGGCGGGTGAGGATGCTGAGACGGGTGCGGGTTTGGTGAACTTGGTTGCGGCGGTTGCGGCTGCGAAGTCGGTGACGCCGGAGGATTATCAGCCGGAGGCGTGGTTTGCGCCGGATTCATGGAGTGGTGAAGGGAAGGTTACGGCTTCGGAGCGGGCTGCTTGGCAGACAGTTATTTACCGTTGGGATGATGTTGAAAGCCGTCCGAAGAAAGCTGTACACAGCATTGTTGGAGAATATTTGTATTCCAAAGTCAGCTCAACTGGTGTGGTGCAGCATTTCTATGAAAACGGTCATTTGATTGTCCAGCCGAATGGCTTTGAAATGTGGTATGGCTCCGCTTCTCGATGGTTCGGCCACTTACCTTTCTTTCCAGAGCCTAAGCCCATTATCGATTTAGATAAGGTCTTGGTTGAATCTATCCGTGATACTCAGAATCGTATTCAAACACGAATTTCATTACCTGATGGAACGATTCTGTCTGATTGGACAGTCGCACCAGGAAAAACTTATAGTCCGATTTCTAGTGCAATTCTGAACGGTAAGATTTACCAATCTCATCGCGGTATTGATAATCGAATTTATACTCGATCCTCTACAGATGGAGTCAACTGGAGTGGTTGGCATAAGACTCCTGGTATTGTTGAAGTCGCGACGAGTGTGCCCGATTTGACGACTTTTAATGGTCGCCTTTATCAATCGCACCGAGGCGTTGAAGGCAATATATACACACGTTCTTCGACTGACGGTGTGAACTGGACGAGCTGGAAATCGACGGATGGAATTACGCTCGATCCGCCTGTCCTTGCGTCCGTTAATGGCAAGTTATATCAAGCTCATCGAAGTTTAAGTAACCGGATTTATACTCGATCGTCTACTGATGGACAAGTGTGGAGTGATTGGGCAACATCTAGCAATCCATTCGAGCAAACACCAAGTGCTCCAGCAATGATCGGGTTTAAAAATAAGCTCTATCAATCTCATCGTGGTATTGACAACCAAATTTTCCTCCGAAGTTCGATAGATGGAATTAATTGGAATGACTGGACTTTAGTACCTGGCGCACGAACACCTGTTGCTCCAGAATTTGAAGTTGCAGGCGATGTTCTTTATCAGTATCACGCTGGATTTGATCGCACAGTTTACCGTCGAGAATCACGAGATGGTCAAAACTGGAGTGGTTGGTCTTCGAGTGGAGTTCAGACTTTAATCGAAAGTGATACGCAAAGTATCCTATTTGATATTCACCAAGGGTTAAATAATCGGATCTATACACGCTTGACTTATGACGGCCAAGTGCTAGATGGAGTTGACTGGACATCTTGGGTGTCTACAAATCCAAATGAAAATACTCCCGTTATGCCAACAACAACTGTCGTGGCTGGCCGGGTTTATCAGTCTCATGTCGGCGATCGCAAGCAGATTTATACACGTTCATCTCTAGATGGCATCAACTGGACTGAGTGGTTTTCTACTGATCCAGAGAGTACTTATGAAAAAACGGATCTGCCGATTGCGTTAGCTTCCTTTAATGGTGAGGTGTATCAATCCCATGTTGGTTTGAGTGGTAAAATTTATACTCGCTCATCACGAGATGGTCGAAATTGGACATCTTGGAAAGATGCAAATTATGCTCTTGAAAATACAACTCATGCAGTTGCGATGTCTGAGTTTAATGGAAAGTTGTATCAGGCGCATACTGGTAAAGATGGGCGCTTGTACACTCGCTCTTCGGATAATGGTCAGAATTGGAGTATTTGGAAAAGTTGGGATGCGAATGGTAATGCAGGTATTGAAAAGCTCAATGGTTCTCCGGTAATGACTTCGTTTAATGGCAAGTTATTCCAGATGCATCGAGGTGGAGAAGGACAGGTTTTCACACGCTTTTCATTGGATGGGGAGTCGTGGAGTAACTGGCATACTACTACTCAGGAGGAAACGTCTGAAGATCCGTGGTTTGGTGTTTTGAATGATAAGCTTTACCAATTTCATGTAGGTAAAGATAGCAAGATTTATTCTCGTTATTCACTAGACGTTCATGGGATCTCCTGGTCTTCTTGGGCGTGGACTGGAGGTACTACACATACAGTCAAACCTAATCCAACACAAAATGATGATGTAACCTCAAACGGAAGCAGTGAATGGCAAAATCCCCTTCCGGGATATTCTGTAACAAGTGGGTATGGTTGGCGTCGCGATCCCTTTACTGGTGAGAGTAAGTTTCACTACGGAATTGATATTGGCACTTCCAGTACAAAACCACCTATTAAAGCAGCAAAAAGTGGAGAAATTGTTTATGCTCGGTGGAATGATCAAGGGTATGGCAACTTAGTCATCATAGATCATGGTGATGGCATACGAAGCTACTATGCTCATCTCTCGAAAATCGGTGTATCAGTTGGGCAAAAAGTAGCCGGAGGCAGCTACATTGGAGATGTTGGTAGTACAGGTAATTCCACAGGAAATCATCTCCATATAGAGGTGCGAGTAGCTCCTTATCAATGGAAAACAAATAATCGCAATCCCCGAGACTATATTAAGTTTTAGATTTGGGAATCAGACTGGGATAAATTGATGAACCCTTGTCAGATTATCAAGTTGTAGAGTGGGCATTGCCCACCTTACCTATCCGCAACATCCGTTCCCCGATACAGATCACCGATCGCCACCTCCAACCCAATACTCTCAAACACCACCCGATCGCCCACACCAAACACCGCAAATCCTCATGGATAATGACCTCGTATACTCAGAGCTAGCCCACCCCTTGAGTTCCTCATACCATGATCGCCATCCCAAACTATATCGACCCCGACGAATACCTGCTACTTGATCGCAATAGCAACACCCGCCACGAATACCGTCGTGGCCTCGTCTACGCGATGGCAGGCGGCAGCGACAATCACGCCAGAATTGCCATTAACCTCCTGAGTTTGATTAACCTTCACCTCCGAGGCACAGCCTGCCGTCTCTACAACGGTGACGTCAAAGTTAACTACCGTGACGAGTTCTACTACTACCCCGACCTATTCGTCACCTGCGACCCACGCGATCGCGAAAATCGCACCATCAAACGCTATCCAAAACTGATTGCTGAAGTTCTTTCAGACAGTACCAAAGACTTCGACAGCGACCTTAAATTCACTGATTATCAGCAACTCGATAGCCTCGAAGAATATGTCCTAATTTCCCAAGACACCCAGCAAGTTGAATGCCGCCGCCGTCAACCCGATAATACCTGGACAACCACCATCTACAAAAATGGCGATCGCCTCACCCTGACCAGCATCAGTCTTGAACTCGACATTGCCGAACTCTATCTTGACCTCGACTAACCATCACAATACATCGACACCCCGATACAAATCCCCGATCGCCACCTCCAACCCAATACTCTCAAACACTACCCGATCGCCCAGACTAAACACCACACAACCCCAGGCTAAATCTCGCCGAAACACCTCCACCCGCTGCACCTCCTGCGAAATCAACACATACTCCTCCAACGACTCCAAACACCGATAATCCTCAAACTTTTGCTCCCGATCAAACCCATCCGTTGACGGTGACGTTACCTCCACAATTAACTTCGGATACCGCTTAACATAAGCATCCTGCAAATCGCGTGGATCACAGGTCACAAACCCATCAGGATAATAATAAAAATGCTTCGCATAATTTAGCTTCACGTCCCCCGAAAAAAACTGACAGCGATCGTCCGTGAAATGTAGATTCAAGGCTGTCATCAAATTAATTGCGATTCGGTTGTGATTCGCACTTCCACCCGCCACCGCATACACCGACCCTAACCGAAACTCATGGCGGATCGATGCCTGTTCTTCAAGCTGTAAATACTCTTCAGGATCAAAACCAGCCGGGATCGCAACCATTGTTCGAGGAAACTGTGCTGAACTATCTTGATCGTATCACCCGTAAAACCAACGCACGATCGACGATCGCCATTCCAAACGACATCGATCCTGACAAATACCCGAATCATCGATCGCAACAGTTGTAGGGTGGGCATTGCCCACCCTACCTATCCACAAGATCCTTCCCCGATCGCCACCTCCAACCCAATACTCTCAAACACCACTTTTCCCGCCACCCATCAGATACAACAACGCCATCCGCACCGCCACCCCACTCGTCACCTGAGCTTGCACCAAACTAATCCGCTCATCATCCATCACCTCCGAACTCAGCTCCACCCCGCGATTCACCGGCCCCGGATGCATAATCCGCACATGGGACTGACACAACGCCAACCGATCGCGCGTAATCCCAAACCCCTGGTGGTACTCGCGCAAACTCGGCAATAAATGTTCGCCCATCCGCTCCTTTTGCAAGCGCAACGTCATGACAATATCCGCATTCTCGATCGCCGGTTCAATCTGCCAGTGAATCGACAGCGAACCCGAATTCGATCGAAACGCCTCCAAAAATTGCTTCGGAATCAGAGTCGGCGGCGCGGCCAAATGCACATCCGCACCACTCGCCGTCAGACTCCACAAATTCGATCGCGCCACCCGAGAATGAACAATATCCCCAACGATCGCGATCTTTTTCCCCTTCAGTAACTCGGTACGCGGCGAGTCCGGATCGAAATATTGACAGATGGTGAACAAGTCGAGTAACGCCTGGGACGGATGAGCATGAAGGCCGTCGCCCGCATTCAGGACGCCGACATGGGTTCCGAGCCGCTCCATCTCACGGGCGATCGCCTGGGGAACCCCCGCCTGCTTGTGCCGCACTACCATCATGTCCGTCCCCATCGCAAGGTACGTCTTGGCAGTATCTAAAATGGTCTCCCCCTTGGTCAGCGACGACGTGCCGGGTGCGAAATTAAGCACATCAGCCGAAAGCCGTTTCGCCGCCAGCTCGAAGCTACTGCGCGTCCGAGTCGAAGGCTCGAAAAACATATTCGTGATCAGCCGACCCTGAAGCGTCGGCACTTTACGGGTACGGCGCGTCAGCACCTCCCGGAAGCTCGCCGCCGTCCGCAGAATAATGTCGTATTCAGCGCGGGTGAAATCTTCGAGCGAGAGAATGTGGCGGCGGTTCCACTCGGTTGTTGCCATGACCTGAATAAGTTCGACGAAGGTCGATCGCGGAGGACTGTAATGAACGGTATCAAGCCTAACAATTTACCAGGGGTTTTCCGGCACTCTTTGCGAAAACAGTCCCGCTCTGTGGCGATCGGGCTGCTGGCGATCGTCGCCGGTTTCGGCGTCACCTACCGCGCCCGCGCCGACTGGATGCCCGATGCCGATCCCGCCCGCCCAGCGATCGTCACCCCGACGGATATTCCCGACACTGACCTCGCCGAACCGAGCCGAATCAGCCCCACTCAAACACGCACCATTTACCGCGCCGATCTATTCTGTCAAACCTTGGAACCGCAGGCGGTTGAACTGAGTATAGAGGGGAATACGGGCGATCGGCAAGCGGAAATCGAGGCGGCGATCGGGGTGATGCTGAAGCAGTGGACGGGAAGTGATTTGGGGATTGCGGGCTATCGCGTGACGCTGCGCGATCGGGTCGCGACGGTTGATATACGACGCGATCCGAATGCCGCGCGACCCTGGATGGCCCTCTCGACCTGTGAACAGTTTGCGCTATTTGGTGGGTTGCGCGAGACGATGACGAATGAACCCGACTGGGGTATCGATCGCGTTGAATTTCTTAGCCTGGGTGAACCCCTGGGCTTTTAGCGATCGGGTTGTCAGCGTCTTGAGTTCGCGGTTCGCAGGTTTTTCTTCTTCCCTGGCCAGCTTTCATCCGTCAATCAAGTCGGTAGCCCCCTACCTTCCGTGGCATGATTCCCAAGAGATTTTGTAGCATTGAGTACAGCTACGGGTCACCGTTCATGGGATAACTACATCCAATCAAGTTTAAGCCTTGGGTAATTTCTTCGTAAGTCCTGAATTAGGTCTTATTAGGTACTTCTTACTAGGCGTTGCTAAACCTGTAGACACAGAGTCCTGAGTCTCGGAATTGTCATCCTTCTCGGAGCAAACAATAACCTTGCACTCCGTTTTGTCTGAATCAGACCTAGTAGCGCCCTTTATCTTGCGAAAAAATTCTTACGAACACACCTAGATCCGCTAGCGCTAGACCCTCTCGCGCATTAGCGTCATAGCCCTCACCACACAGTAACCCAGTGTCTACAACATCAGTTGAGTTACTGCGGTTTTTGTATGTTTGAGGTCTATTGCAATGGTTCGTCTTAAATACGATTGCATAGTTAACGTCTTGGAAGCAAAGTTGCGGAAAGAATCATGAGTGGAAATGAAGCACGTATTCAAGCGGTTCAACAAATTGTCAACCGCACAGCACTACCGCCTAAGCCACCAGCTCGCCTAGAAAGCATCTGGGCCGAGAACGTTTTCAACCTCAGTAAAATGCAGGCGAGCCTGCCGAAAAACGTTTTCAAATCGGTCAAGAAGACGATCGTCACAGGCGAAAAACTCGATCCGTTAGTCGCTGATGCTGTGGCGACGGCTATGCGCGACTGGGCAACGTCGAAAGGCGCACTGTACTACGCCCACGTCTTCTATCCGATGACGAACCTATCGGCGGAAAAGCACGATGGTTTTATCTCGGTTCAGGGCGACGGCAGCGTCATTTCAGAATTTTCCGGCAAAGTGCTGGCACAGGGTGAGCCGGATGGTTCATCGTTCCCCAATGGTGGCATCCGCGATACGTTTGAAGCCCGAGGCTATACCGGTTGGGATGTGACCAGTCCGGCCTACATCATGGAAACCGACAACGGTTCCACGTTGTGTATTCCCACTGTGTTCGTCTCCTGGACCGGCGAAGCTCTCGATAAGAAAGTTCCCTTGTTGCGTTCGATCGCAGCCATGGACAAAGCCGCCAGCAAAGTCCTGAAATTACTGGGCTATACCGACGTTGCACACGTCAACTCAAGTTGCGGTGCTGAGCAAGAATATTTTCTGGTGGATTCAAACTTTGCTAGCCAACGTCCCGACCTGCTGATTGCAGGACGCACGTTATTCGGCAAAGCGCCCGCCAAAGGTCAAGAGTTCGACGATCACTATTTTGGTGCGATTCCTGAGCGTGTTCAGGTCTTCATGCAAGACGTCGAAGAAACTCTCTACAAACTCGGTATTCCGGCGAAGACGCGACATAACGAAGTCGCTCCGGGTCAGTTTGAGATTGCGCCCTTTTTTGAAGCAGCAAACGTCGCCAGTGATCACCAACAACTGATCATGACCGTGCTCAAAAATACGGCCAAGAAACATGGTTTCTGCTGCCTGTTGCACGAAAAGCCCTTTGCCGGAATTAACGGATCGGGTAAGCACGTTAACTGGTCGGTGGGCAACGCGACCCAAGGTAATCTGCTCGATCCGGGCGACTCGCCCCAGGATAATGCGCAGTTCTTGGTGTTCTGTGGTGCAGTCATCCGAGGTGTGCACAAGTATGGGCCGTTGATGCGGGCAGCGATCGCGACCGCGAGCAACGACCATCGTTTGGGAGCCAATGAAGCGCCCCCGGCGATTATGTCTGTCTATCTCGGCACGCAGCTCGAAGAAATCTTTGAGCAGATCAAAACGGGTTCAGTGACCGGCTCGAAACAGAAAGGGTTGATGGATCTTGGAGTGGATGTGCTGCCGCCGCTCACCAAGGATGCGGGCGATCGCAACCGTACTTCACCGTTCGCCTTCACCGGCAACCGGTTTGAATTCCGTGCTGTGGGTTCGAGCCAGTCGGTTTCCGGGCCGCTGATTGTGTTGAACACAATGCTGGCGGATTCGCTCGACTGGATTGGCAATCGACTCGAAGCTTGCCTCTCTGAGGGCATGGAGTTGAGTGTTGCCACCCTGACGGTCCTGAAGGAAATCATGGAAGAGCACAGCGCCGTTGTGTTTGGCGGCAATGGTTACTCCGAGGAGTGGCACACCATGGCTGTGGAAGAGCGTGGGTTGTCGAACCTGCGTACGACCGCAGATGCATTGCCGAGCCTGAAAGCCGATTATATTGAGGATCTGTTCACGAAGACGGGCGTGTTAACTTCGGTTGAACTGGAAAGCCGCTTTGAAGTCTACGCAGAACAGTACATCCTCTCGATCGAGACCGAAGCGAAACTCGTGGTGAATATGGCGAAAACCATCATTTACCCGACGGTTGTGGAGTACCTCTCGAAACTGTCATCGACGATTTCGAGTTTGAGTGGTCTCGGCATTGACTTTGATAAGGCGAGCGCACAAAGCATCGCTGATCTAAGCAAGTCGATGATGGCAACCGTGGATAAGTTGAGTGCAGCATTGCAGAAGCATGATTTTGCTAGCACGGAGGACAAGATGCAGTACTGCTCGAAAACTCTACGTCCTCTGATGGATGAGGTCCGGGTTTATGCAGACTCGCTGGAAGGCGAGGTTTCAGATAGCTTCTGGCCGTTGCCGACGTATCAGGAAATGCTGTTTATCAAATAGGATTGCATCTCATTGTCTGAGAGTTAATTCGGTTTGCTAAGTCATTAACAGAGGCAGGGTGCTTAACCTTGCCTCTTTTTTTGTAGCTACGATCGTCGCTTTTTTATACACCCTGATGGCTTAACTCACCCAAGTACGACAGCTCCCCCTAGAACATTGACGGCCAGGAAAACGGCATCGCCAACCGCGCGGCCACATCATCCGACGTTTCCCGATCGAGCGACGACACCACCTGCTGATACAACGCCTCGGCCTCCTCCGGTGAATTGCCGATACTCGTTAACCCCAGCTTGCCAAACTCCGACAGTGATCCCATCAGATGGAACACCGTCCCCGTGGCCGTACTGGTGTCGAAATGGAGCTGATTAAAAGCGATCGTATTCATCAAATCATTCGGCAACAAACCCCGGTAGCGATCGGCAATTAGGTTATCGGTCGCTTTGTAATATTTCGCCTGACCCTGACGGCTATAAAATAGTCCATCACTGGTGTCATACTCACCCTTGGTCAACAGCTTCAACGTCATAAATGGGTGCGTCGTCCCGCCCTTACGCAGGTTAATTTCGATCGCCTGCACTTCCCAACACTCCTCGCCGATCTCTTCCCGCTTCACCGCCACAAAATCCACCCCATAGCGCTCCAGCGCCCCACATTGCGCCAAGCGTTCGCCAATCTTCTGGCCGTACTCCTGGAGCTGTAACCGGTAGCTCGCATGGGCGGGAAATTCGCAGCCGAGGAAAATCTGACCGTCAGGGCCGCCGAGGATCTGATCGTGGGTGGAGAGAATCTCGACCTCACCGCTGGGCGAGATATACCCCTGAACACTGGGCGATCGCTTGGTCTCTCCCTCAATAAACGCCTCGACGATCGCGCCGAGTTCGGGTATGCGTTGTTTGAATGTCGTCCACGTTTCGTCCTTCGCCTGAAAGCGCATGGTATGAAAGCGGCGATGGATATCGGCGATCGATGGATTTTTACTGAGTTTGCGTAAATCGAGCAGGGCATTACCTTCGCCAGAAAAGCCCTCATTGAGTTTGACGACACAGCGCGTCAGTCCGGGATTGCGGTGCTTGAGGCGGCGGGTGGCTTCCGCGAGAGCGTCAATTTTGTGGACTAACGGGCTGCCATCGGGGTGAGGCACGTGGCATTCCTTGAAGATCTGGCGGCTACCGCCTTTTGTACCGAAATAGAGGAGGTCGGGATCGGTGGCGAAGAGCGGAATGCCGAGTTGTACGGAGAGTTCGCGTTCGAGATCGGTGGCGTTGAAGCAGGAAGCATAGGCCCGATCGGGGCGGACAGCGCGGCGGATGCGTTCGATCAGGCGGGGGCGATCGAGGATTTTTTGGGTGAGCGACAGGCTCGATGAGTCGTAGGTCGCAAAGAGCAGCAGGCGGCTACGAGCATGAGAAAACGGGATGCCCGGTAAAAGCTGGAGGTAATAGTCAATGATGCTGGGATGGATTGGCTGCGAGGTGACGTAAACGATTCGTGTACGCGGGTTACGTAGACGCAGCAGCAAAAAGAGAAAGCGCTCTTCGTAATGCCAAACGCCGCTGACTTTTCGCAGTTCATGCGAGTCGAGGGTCAACGAGGGAATGACGACGAGATCGTAATCGCCCGTATCGAACAGGTCGAGCGACTGCCATCGATCGCGAAGTTGCGTTTGCAGACCTCGAAAACGCTGCGCCGATTCTGACGTAGATGGTGTGGCGCAATCAATTGTGGGGAAATCCATGGGCAGCGGGGTTGTACGTTGGGCGTACGGCGTCGGGGCGTTTCGGGGGAGCAGTTTGGGGGACAAGCTGACAAAATCGCAGGTCGATCGAATCGTAAACCGAATCGTAAATCTCCAGCGATCATCTAAAGCGATCCTAGCAAGCGCATGGATCGTCAGCGATCGAACCGTAGCCCTCGCAATCTCTCTTTACGCATCTACGATCCCGACCGACCGGAAACCGACCGCAAGGCTGTTTTTTCGTGTCACGATTGCATTCACCTGCATTCACCACGCTCAATTAGACACACCCACCTAGACGAAACCCTGAGATCATGCACCCTGAGACCCTAAAAATTCACGCCGACCTCTCCCAGCGAGCCGTTGTTCACAGCGACGATCTGAGCTGGATCGCTTCACCGCTGCCCGGTGTCGATCGCCGGATGCTCGAACGCGACGGCGCTGAAGTCGCCCGCGCCACCTCGATCGTCCGCTACGCCCCCGGCAGCCGCTTTGATGCCCACACCCACGGCGGCGGCGAAGAATTTTTCGTGCTAGACGGGGTGTTCTCCGATGAAACGGGCGATTATCCGGCGGGAAGTTATGTGCGAAATCCGGTGGGGTCGAGCCATGCGCCCTATAGCGAGGGAGGCTGTACGATCTGGGTGAAGTTGCGGCAGATGTGGCCGGACGATCAAACGCGGGTGGCGATCGAGACGCGATCGGCGCGGTTTGTGCCGGGGATGGTGCCGGGTTTGTCGGTGTTGCCGCTGCATCAGTTCGGGACGGAGCATGTGGCGCTGGTGCGCTGGCAGCCGGGGACGGAGTTTCAGCGCCACGGCCATCCGGATGGTGAGGAGATTTTTGTGCTGGAGGGGACGTTCTCCGATGAGCTGGGGGATTATCCGGCGGGGACGTGGCTCCGCAATCCGCCGGGGAGTGTGCATACGCCGTTTAGCGAGGCGGGCTGTTTGATTTATGTGAAAACGGGGCATCTGGGCGATCGGGCGGTGACGGCGAAAGAGTACGCCGTTAGCGCTCGTTAAGCTGCGGATAAAACGCAAAAAGAAGTGGCAGAGATTCGGCGATTATCTCTGCCACAGGCTAAATCATGAAGTTGAGAGTGTTGCGCGATCGTGACACCGACCAAGAGGTGTCGGCGCGGAACATTAAGCGCGGCGGCGACGCAGACCGAAGGCGCTGCTGGCGATCGTGATCAGACCCAAAACCGAAGCGGGTTCCGGCACATCTTCGATCGGCGTTTCAGGAACGGACGGATCAACTGTTGCCACGATACCGATACCGTCGTTGTTGCATTCCGCGAAGATCGTCGCGATCATGTCACCGCTCAAACCACCGGGTAGGTCAGCCTTTGAGAATGAGAAGCCGAAGGTTTGTGTTCCTACCGAACCCGCATTCTGAGCTTTAAAGTTCAGGCCATTGGCTTCTAACGTCGTTTGGTTCAGGAAAGCGATATCACCGATTTTTTCGCCATCAAGAATGACATTTTTGAGGTTAGCGTTTGCGTCAAAGTAGTCCGCATGGGTAACATTACCAACACCTTGGCGATTTTTCTTGTTCGTGTGGCTTTGCAGCGTTGTGAATCCGACGTTTGATCCCGCGACGTTTTTAGCCGAATCCACTTTGTATAGACCATTTTCGCTGACGCCGGAGTCGCTGTCACCAGCGAAGTGAATCCCGAACATGTCGCCATCGGCGATCGCGGTGTTGTAATCTTTGCCAGAGAAATTCAGGAAGATATCACCCCAGTCAACCACCCCACCACTGGCTGAGGCTAAGGTGTAACCATCGATTTTTAGATTTGAGTTCAGCGCCAGGAAAATCGAGTTCTCATCTTCCGCAACGGCCATGCCATAAAACTCAAAGGAGCTGCTCGCACCAAAACTATTCCCGGTATAGCCATCGTTAAACAGGTCAAAGGCGTATTGCCAGGTGGGGACGGCTTGGGCAGGGCTAACGGCAGCGATCGTTAGGGCTGCGGCTCCGAAAATTGCGCTGAGGTTATAGGTCTTCATGATGTGGCCTGTTGATTGAGTTGATTGAGATGAAATTAGGGCAGAGATCCCCTACAAACCTCCGCTCAGCAAATATCCCGCCGCCGAGAAGGTTCTTACACCATCAGAATATGCCTGTTTCCCGAGTTTGACCGTCAAGAGTTTGTAAAGCAAAAATGCCTGTACGGAGTCGAAATTAAAACACGCTTGATCCATGACTACACAGATCCACTCAAGCTTTACAATCCCCATTGACAAAAGGTTTCACAGCTTCAGCATGGTGAGCACTTCGCGCTCATCGATTCGATCTCACGTATTCCACGCAAGCCAAAAGCAATTCCACAAGGAACGGTTTTCGAGAAAGTAGTGCAAATATTTATGATTGGCGAAGAGGAAATGACAATGAAGTCCGTGTTAATACTTAAAAAATATATTTTTCAAGTTTAAATTTTGCATATATAGCAGAAACCGATTGTATTAGGACACTCTCGTCCAAGCTGAAAACCGCACTTCGACTCCGCTCAGTGCTCTCAGCTTTTTTTATACGTCCTAACCAAATCGTTTTTTGCTATACGCAATTTAAAACGTATCTCCGAATACAGCCTATATCGTGAACTTCTGCAACGTTGGCACGTAAAGTCACATAGAGTGGTAAAGGATCAACTTGTGCTTGATCTCGACGTGGCTCCAAACGCTGCCAACGATCGCCACTCACAACCGTCGCAATGTTCGGACTATTCACACTAGTCGTGATGCCATCTCGCTACGCCTTAAACCGCACGATCGCCTGAGCGCGGTTGATATTTCCCTCGCGACCGTAGGTACTCGTCGCCACCGATTGCAGCCGATCGAACACCGGACGCCCGAACAACTCCGCCAAACGCAACACCGGAAACTGACGTTCCAGCGTCGCTTTGCCCGTTTCCCAGTCAAGATAGAGATAGCCATCATTCACTTCGCCGAGTAGCGATCGCCCGATCGCGAAACCCTCCTGTTGGCGCACACTGCCATCAAACGGCGCAGAAAACGCCGCATCGATCGCCGCGATCGAACTGGCCACAATCTCGTAACCTTCAAACGAGCCATGCACACCCAGAACGTCCGGCTCCAAGCGTAAACGCGGCCCACTATTCGCAGCGTTCACCGTCGGCTTGAGCTTCGTCCAAGCAAAGACACGCCCCTGATCGCGCAGACTGAACGCACCAGCGGTATAACCCTCGTCGAATGCAAGCTGATCCAGTTTGGCGATCGCGGCTTCGGCCTCAGCGGTCGTCTGGGTGACGAACACCCAATCCGCCGGGTTGCCAGCCTCTCCCGGCAGCAACCCCAGGGCAAACTCGCCCTGAGTCCAGTTAAAAATGTTGTCGTTGAGGGAAATTCCCCAGTTGCTTTCGGCGTTCGTCACCGCTTGACTGATGGCCTGCGTCAGGGAACCGCCAGCGGAGAGAATGGCCTGAATTTGTGACCAGCGCTGGTTTAAATCGGTTCCGGTCAGAGCGATCGCGGCGTCTTTTGGGATATAGCTCAGGGCTCGGGGGGGCATCGTCAGCGCAGGATCTGCGTCGGGGCGATCGGCGGCGTCGTTCCAGAGGGTATCGAGAATGAGGCCGTGCCGATCGAGGGCGATCGCGGCGGCGACGGTGCGGGGCAGATTGGAAGCTGTGGTCAGGTCATCGTTATCGAGGGCGGCCAGGTTGGCAACGACGAGACCAATACGGCGATCGGTTAGCTCGGTTAACGCGGTTTGATAGGCGTCGCTGCTCTTGAGGTTGAGTTCGGGAACCTGAACGTTATTAATCGCTTGGCGCAAGACCTCGGGATCGTTGGCGAACAAGACAAAACGACTACCGACGATCGCGCTCGCCCACTCCCCGGCGTTGGCTTTGGCGAAGGGATTAAAATCGCGTGGTGTGAGTTCTTTGGGGCGATAGGTGCGCTTGCTATAAATCGTCTGCACGCCGTTATATTCTTCGGTTTTAAGCTCGCGACCCGAGACGGCTTTGTTCAACCAGTAGGCATCGAGAAATTCGCGGCTGCGATCCGCGTCGTCAATACTCAGAGCAACGAGATATCCAGGCTGGTTGCCGTTTTTGGGATCGCGATCGCGATCAATCGCCGTGATGGCGATCGTCACCTCGTCACCGAGCCAGGGCTGAATATCGCGCTCATAGGTGAGTTCCGTATCCGCCAACAAGCTTTGCTCGATCGCGGTGAATTCATCCTGTACCCGCGATCGCCGACGCAATCCCGTGCGCAATCGGCGCAACTTTTGCAGCCGATCGGGTTCCGTCAGCAGCGACACCATCAGCGGCGCATCGTTGGGAACCAGTACCGCCGCTTCCGGCGCTTGGCGATCGGCGCCATTGAGCAACGAGATCGCGCTTTGGGTGGTGAACCAGTAGACACTCCACAGAGTTGTCAGGGCGAGGACGATCGCCAGAACAATCGAGAGCGGGGATTTAACGCCGGGATAGGTGGAATTCATTGAATTCTCAGATGCCATGAATATCTCGAATCTTTGACGAATCTTTGACAGTGCTGTGCGCCGTAACGCACCAGGTCGCGCCCGATGATTTTATGCCCGATGACCGCGATTAAGCGAGTTCGAGGCGTGCCTATCATTATTTCACCATGTCGAACCGCTAACCCAAGGGGATAAGCAAGATCATCGCGACATATTTGCCATACTCGTATTTAAGTCGCATTACGTAAGTATTTTTACGTTGTGCGGCATCCTTTCCAGAGGCATCTAGAGCTATACGGTTCATTTCCGGCTGTGGTCAACGGTATTGTGTAGAGAATTAAACACGGCTATCGATGCTCCCCAAGAATCACCATTCTCTGATTTATTGGGTTAGCTGGCCTGAGAACGAATCTCGATCAACTTTTAGAAAAATTATTCCCCCTTTCGCATGGATTGGACGAGCCCGCTACGATCGCAACAGACTAGCTTCATCACCCGCTTAACCCATGTCCTCAGCGAGAGGGGGACACCGGATGCTGGGTTGACGGGTCTATTAGATGCCGAGTTTATGCCGGACGCACCGGTTCAGCCGACGCAGCTAGAGCAGTTGAGCTTTGGCAGTACGACGGCGAGTGCGCTGCGGGCATCGAGCCGTAATCTCATCCTCGAATCCGATCCATCGCTTTCCGTCCGTGAATTATTGCGATCGTACCTGCGGGAACAGCTCACGCAATTAACGCTATCCACGGCGATCGGCTCGTGTGTGCGCGTTAAGCAAACGGCGGATTACCTCGACCTCGATCGCCTCGGCCTGTTTGACCTTCAGCTTGATTGTGAACCTGCGGCCACGGATGAACAAAATCGCGATAACGACGAGGCCAGGACTCGCTCCGATCAATGGCTCAAACCGTTGCGTTTGCGGGTGCTATGGCTAGAAGGTGACCACCCGATCGAGGATTTAGCGTGGCCTTACGCGCCAGAGAGCGACGCGGTGGATCTGGTCGTTTGTCTGTGGATTCGTGAACCGATTACGGAGGTATGCAATCGCTATCATGTAGTGCTTGCGGGGTTCTTACCCGGTGATGCGCTGCCCGACTCGGATCAGAGCGCGATCGCCCTTCATGATCTGCTCTACATTGGCGGTCTCCCTTACTACCTCGATGTTTTGGCGCAAAAAATCCAAAACAATCAGCCGCGTTCCAACTGGTTCCAAGCCTTAACCACCGCCTCTAACTACGTTTATCCGTTTGCGATCGGGGCGGATGGCCGCACGATCGCCAGCAGTAGCTACGACGGCAGCTTACGCATCTGGACGACGGATAATACCGAACTGATTGCCTCATTGGCCGGTCAAGTGCGATCGATCGCCCCCAGTTCCGCCTTTTCTGGCAGTCATCCTCTCAGCTCCGATACTGCCGAAAAACAGCTCAAGCTGTCCCAGTCGGGTAGTGCGGTGCTCTCGCGCCATCTCGTCGGTCATCCGAGTGGCATTAGTGCCGTCACGCTGTCCCCAAGCAGTCATTTTGCGGTCAGTGGCTGTGATGATGGCTCGATTTCGGTGTGGGACATTCGCACCGGGGAAACCTGTCATCGACTCCTGGCTCATCGCACCTCGGTGAAAGCCCTGATCATGTCCAAGGATGAAACCTTACTGGTGTCGAGCGCGACCGATCGCTCCCTGAAAGTTTGGGATCTGTCGTCTGGTAAGTTGCGCTTCGACCTCAAACCGGTCGGAGATGTGGCTATTTCGCTGGTGATCGATGAGAGTGGACGCTTTTTGATTAGTGGAACCCAATCGGGTCAGATCCAGATTTGGGATCTGACCGATGGTAGTCTGCGGCGCGAGATTACAGCTCATGCCGGGGTTGTACAGGCATTAACGCTCGATCCCGACGGAGAGTATGTTGCGAGCGCGAGTACGGAGCGCACGATCAAGGTTTGGAATTTGGCGACCGGTAAGCAGGAGGAAACCTTAACGGGTCATCCGACGCCTTTGATTGCCCTCGCGCCGCAGTCCGGCAGTCGTTGGGTGGATCTCAGTCTGTTTCAGCATCAGCAGCCGGGATGGACGCGATCGGATTCCTAGCCAATCCCTGAGCAAATCAACCAGGGCAAACGCATACTCGGCAGACCCTCACCCTAAATCCCTCTCCCAGGCC
>CAZFJL010000031.1:0-49956 GCA_964518905.1 uncultured Geitlerinema sp.
TTCTCCATTCCCTGTCAATCCGCATTTCTACTCATTGCATTAATGAGATGCTCCCTGATAGTTTTAATACCTAGGTTGAAAATTTGTAGACTCTGATGAAGCAAAAACATGCTTTTGAAATCCATTCAGTACAAGGCTATTCTCAACAATCAGTTGACCTGGACTAACGAATTCCGTGTCGAAGGCACTGATGGCAGAGTTGGATTAGGCAGCGCCCCCTTAGGTGAGACACCCAGCATCTATGAAGTTCAGAAAAATACTGATCCCAACTTGGTGTGTCGAGAATTACTCGATCAAATGGGTCAACAGACCCTAACCCAGGGTCTGTTTGATGAATTTCTGGAGAGTAAGCATAGTGAATGGGGGCAAGGAACGATTTATGCATTATCCATTGCTTTTGCTAATGCTACAGAATTATGGAAAAAACAGAATGACACCAATTCATGGCAGCCTTCCCTTCTGGTCAACCTCCTGAATGGGGGAAGGCATGCCTACACATTACCTGTGCGTTCTGACTTTCCTGAATTCTTATTAGTGCCAAAGCAAAAGTCTTTAGAACAACAAATTAATATTGGACGCAGGCTACTATATCAAGCCCGAGAAACTTTACTCAGAATGGAAACTTGCGTAGTCAATGGCAACCAAGTGTGTGTGCCTTCAGGAGAAGATAATGACGCTGTTTTAGATTTAATCCATCAGATTCTTGACGAATCAGGTATTGAGGACGACTTTCAAATAATGATCGATGCATCAGGCGGAGATATGGTGTCCGATCATGGATATCAGTTCCTTGTAAGTGGTAGAGATCTATCCACAGATGAAATGGTTGACTTTTGGGTCGACTTTGCTGGACGATGGAAGGTTGGCTATCTAGAAGATCCACTGGGAGAGCAAGATGAAGAGGCTTGGACACAGCTTAGAGCACGCTTGCCTGAGACATGTAAACTAGTTGCAGATAATCTTGTGTCTGGAAATGTAGAGTATCTACATCGTTACGCAGATTTCCTTGATGCAGTTATTGTTAAGCCTGATCAATGTGGAACTGTAAGTAATGCGATTGATTTTGTGGCAGCAGCCAAAGAACTAGGGTTAGAGATGATGGTTTCACATCGCTCTGTCGAAACGGATGAACTTGCTTTAGTTAAGTTTGCCCGACTATCATGCTGCGATCATATAAAAATTGGTCCTCTTCTCGGCTTTGAATCAATTCTCAAGGTCAATGAACTCATCAGGCACTCTTATTGAGCGATCCGTCTAGCACTATGAAAACCCAAAAAAACATCACAGCTATCCGGCATGCTCCGACCAGTCATAATAAAGAAAAGATTATTGCTGGCAGAAAAGATGTACCACTTTCTGAGAATGGTCGCTGCTTTATAAAGCAGTTCATCAAGGAGCGAGGGGCTATGGGAGCAGAAAAGGTTTACTCATCCCCGTTACAAAGATCCGTTGAAACTGCCAGCATTCTATTTGATATATCTACAGATAAATTAAACTTGGAGCCGTTATGTATTGAGCGTAGTTATGGAGCAATGGAAGGAGCATCTTGTATAGAGATTGAGGCAATGGGTATTACCTATAAACAGGTTGGTGGTATTGCCCATTCATTAAACCCTCCTGCTGGGGAAACCTTCGAGGAAGTTAGGGAGCGTGCCAATCAGTTCCTGAGGATTTTACTCCAAGATCCAGCGAAAGATATTGCCTTTGTTTCTCATCAGACCTTCCTAAAACAGTTCCTAGGTGTACTCCAGGGGTTAGATGTCTATGATTCTCTGGGAATAGATATACATCCCATGGCAATGCATTGCTTTACTTTCGTTGACAATAAAGTTGTTGGCCAGTCTGAAATTTTTGAAGGTGCGACTTATATCAAGTCTTGGTAGTCATCTATATTACGGTAATTTTCAAGAAGTGTTCATGCACAATCTAAATCAGGAAAAATGGATTTGGCAAGATGGGGAAGTTGTTTCTTGGGCAGATGCCACAGTGCATGTAATGACCCATTCACTTCACTATGGGGTGAGTATCTTTGAAGGAATTAGAAGCTATCGTCGATCTGATGGTTTTGTGGATATTTTCAGGTTGCAAGACCATATTGATCGACTTTTCAATTCAGCAGCTCTCTTTCATGTAAAAGTTCCCTATTCACGGCAAGAATTAGTCAATGCTTGTGTTCAAGTTGTAGAGCAGAATCACCTCGCCAACGGATATATCAGACCTATTGTCTACCTAGGACCTGAGTCAATGGGGGTGTCTGCTCCTGGGGCATCTGTACATGTGGCCATTGCTACATTTGAATGGGGGGAATGCATGGCTACAGTACCAATGCGATCTAGCTGTAGATGTAAAACATCAACTTTTGTTCGAGGGAATGCTGGTAGTGGATTTTTTCGTGCGAAAGTTTCTGGAAATTACACAACTGCATATTTAGCCAAACATGAAGCTGCGCGTCAAGGTTATGACGAAGCTCTTTTATTGGATGGCAATGGATTATTGACGGAAGCTAATAGCGAGAACCTGTTTATTGTATCTAAGGGAGTTCTCAAGACACCTCCAGAGTCCTCTAGCATTCTTCCAGGAATCACCAGAGAATTCATCATGATCCTGGCGGACAAGCTAGATATCCCTGTACAAGAGTGCCTCATCGGACGTGATGCACTGATGTTGGCAGATGAAGTGTTTTTGACTGGGACTTATGCTGAAATTAGCCCCGTGACTGCAGTTGATGATGTGACAATCAACTCAGGCGACCCAGGTCCTATTACAACCATGTTAAGTAAACACTTTAGCGAAGTGGTTCGTCTTGGTTGTCAACATCCAGTGTACGGTCATCTTTTTACTCCGACTCAGGCTGAATAATAGACTCTGTCAGGAATATTAGGAGTGGTTAAATAAGTCAGCTCGCTCCCTGTGACTTTTAGTATTGTTCAGATTTTAATGAGGGGAAAGTGTAACTTTGAGAGCTGATTTATAAACAAAATATAAAGCCAGGAAGGATGTGAGGTGACTCCAGCCTGACTGCCTGACACATCTTCTACTGTTGTCTACAGGATAAAGAGCGGATGCGGGAGAACCAGATTTGGTCGTAATAGTCGCGCTCTGCCCTTTTGGAGGCGAAACAAGGCTCTGGGTCACGTACCAACAGAGCTATCGGCTCTAGAAGCGATCGACCTTTGGCAGCAACTCCCTTCAGCCAGCGCAGTCCAATCTTGAGGTAGCTGAGACCCCGCCGCCAATGGGGGTCTACCTGCTGTCTGAGTCCTTCAAGCTGAACCGCCATGCCAGTGGTTGTTCCATAGAGCAGGGCAATCGCCGCGACTAAGTACAGCCGCTCAAGGGCGATCGCTGAGCGGATTCGAGAGTCCTCAAGCGCGAACGCCCCGGATTTGCTATCTAAAAATAGCTCCTCTACCCTGAAGCGCAGTGCATAGCGCCAGAGGGTCTGTAAGGTGGGTAGCTCATCGGTAATGACGCCCCAAGGCTCTTTGATGCCTTTAACCGATGCCAGCACGATGTTGCACGGGTGAGAGCCATCTCGCCACAGCCGGACATTGCGATAGAACATCGCCTCGCCTTTGGGGGGGTATAGATATCGCACTTCCGTTGGATAACGCCTGGGACCATGCAGCACCATATCGCAGGGCACTCGCAAGCCATAGTGCCAACGGCTCCGTTGCAGCCAGCTCATCAAGTCATGGTTGGCAAAGCCTCGGTCAGCTAACAGCATCAGGTCGGGGTACTGTCTCAACAGCCACCGAGCACGGCGCAGCAATGGGCGATATTCTCCGAAAGCCACCGATGCACTGCCATGCTCAAGCACACGCCACAACAGGGGGACGGCTCTTCCGCAGCACACCACCGACAGGTGAATCATGCAGTATTGGTTCCACAGCACCGTTGTATCGAGGGCTAGGTAGAGCCGTTTGCCCTCCCACTGCCTTAGGCTCAGCAGCACCAGTGGTAGATAGAGCTGATTGATCTCAACCAGCCGGTTGCTGAAAAATCGATGCCACCGCCGCTCGAAGCTTTGTGCTTTATTGGCGCGGCTGAGCACATAGGACTCCCAAGCCGGTGGGCTCAGCTCTCCACCGCAAATCAGGGCAGTGACCATCCAAGATAGGGCTTTGATATGACGCAAGTCCCGGTAATGACTGTATTGACGCAGATAGCACAGCAATTGATCATAGAGCTGGGTAGAGCTTGGCATGTCGCTTGGGTTGGTGGTATCGTAACTACAGCCTCGCACACCGGCTCTGCCTATTTCCCTTGCCCCTGCTATGACTACCTTTCAGCCACTTCTGTCAGGCACTCAGGGGGAGAAGGTTTGGTGTTTTGGTAGATTCCTACCTCATCTCCTCACCTAAACCTTTGTCAAGACTGGTGCGACTCTGCATTGCCACGGTTGCTTACACAGTTTTGTCCCTGTACTGAGGTATTCAGCAGTTAAACTGGCAATGTTCCTCAAAAACCTTGCCTCCTCTCCAACAGATTGAATCGCACAAGCCTCAGCAATGTAACCCTTAATGAATTTTGTGAAACACTTCTTAAAAATCCTTTTCAGTGTTCGACTTCTCTGTCGTTATCTATTAAGTCGGCTTACATATCTTCACGTCATCTTGCCCGAGAGTGTAAGGCGATCACTTCCTACAGGATGGAACTTTCGCATGTTCTGGATAGCCTTCAAATCTGGTGGGACCAGAACCTACTACGATTTTCCATGTAACTTTTCTATTCCCAACACTTTTAAATCTAAGACTTCGATCCTTGACGAAGAATATAAGCTGACAGACAGTGATATTGAATCTTTTTATAAAGAGGGCTATCTTGGTCCCTTTGACTTAGTTCCAGAGGAAGAGTCGAAGGATCTTCTCGATCATATGCTCAACCTAATTCAAAACACTGAATCTAAGTGCTTCTCCTACGCCAGAGGAGATTATGAATTTGCCAAAAAACCCGACCCAGATAAAATTGATGAATCGGAAAAATGGGTAATGGAGCGCATGAACTCATTTAATCGGCATCTTGATGATCCTTGGCTACAAAAACTATTCAAGTCCAAACCTATCACAGAGCGCTGTGCCCAGATTCTAGGTCCCGATCTAATTCTCTGGCAATCAGTCTTCTTCAATATCAAGCCTTTTCAAAAAGGAACACGATGGCACCAAGCCAGTACGTTCATCATGACTGATTCTGTAGAGCCCTTCGTCTATCCCCCTAAAATAGATGAGCTCTTTAGCATCACCATCTGGATCGCTTTAACAGATGCAACTATCGAGAATGGCTGTATTAGACTCATTCCTGGCTCTCAGAAGCAAATCTGGCCTGTAAGAAAAGAAAAACTCTCCAAAGGAGTAGAAAATTCAACCTATGGTAGCTACCAAGCAGAAATTGAATACCCCATCGAATCTTCAGAAATTCGTCATATTGAAGTGAAAGCAGGTCAGTTTTTCATGTTTACAGAGAGAGTAATTCATGGCTCAACAGAGAATCAAACCAATGAAGGTCGTTGGGCTATCAATGGTCGCATTGTCAGAACAGATACCCAAGTAGTTTCAAGAACATCCAGCCCTGGAATTCGACACTTTCCTATGTATGGACTGAGAAATCTTAAGCTGGATAACTGGAAGGCTCTTCTAATTCGGGGACGTGATCAATACAATCTAAATAGGCTGGCTAAATCATCTCAATAAACTTGCCAGACTCTAGAATCTTGAAGTATCGTCTTAGTAGTAAACGAAGAAGTTTAGATAGTAAGTGCAATGACTAAAAGTCCAAAAAGCCAACTCCCCGCAGCCTTATATGAAGGAGATGAAAGGAAAGTATCGTTTCATTCCATGATTCATGGAGGTGAATATGCCTGTATTGGCATATATGAAAATGAGGATTTCAGTGTCTTCGATGCCAATCAGAAAGCTGTTGCCTTTATCGCATCAATGGTTAAGATTGACAACTCAACTCGCATTTTAGACATTGGTGCTGGCTATGGCGGTGCAGCTCACTATCTTGCAAAAACTTTTGGTTGTAAAGTCACCTGTCTCAATATCAATCCAGAACAAAATGATGTTAACCAGCGAAAAGTTAATTTTCTGGGACTGACTCAGCAAGTCTCTGTCATAACAGGAAGTTATGAAAATATTGAAGGGCTTGTTGAGGAAAATAGCTTTGATATCGTGTGGTCTCAAGATGCCATGTTCTTCAGCAGATTCCCTGAGCTAATTTTCAAAGGTGTAAAGTACGCCCTGAAGCCAGGGGGACAATTTATTTTCTCAGATCTGATGAGACAAGAACACTGTTCATCCGAGCTATTAGCTTCTATTCTGAGTGTGCAAAAAATTGACTCTCTATGCTCAGCCGATGATTATCAGTCAATTGCCACTTCTAATGATTTTAAAGAGCTTAGGCTAATTGAGATGCCCGAACAGTTAGTTCGTCATTATAGTCATGTGGTGGAGTCTATCGACCATAACTATTCGGAGCTCGTGAAAAAATGTGGGGAAGACTTTGTCAAATACCACAGAGAGCGCGTCAGCATGTGGATTGAAGGAACAAAGTCAGGGAGCTTTAACTGGGGAGTCCTACATTTTCAACTCGTTTAATGCCGAATATAGGGCTGATAGTCGGGAGCATCTCATTAATAGACATCTCCAAGACCTAAGATCCAGTTATGAAAAGTCTTTGAGCCTTGTAGTAATAAGGTACTGTACTGACTAAAACCTCCATTCCTCGTTCTTAATTCAGTTTTTCCAAAAAATTATGCCTCATTATAACCTCGCTTTTCTCTCCTAAATCACCTTCTTTTTTTAACTCTAGAAGTAAAGCACCTATTCTTATTCTTACCAACCCACAGACTGTCAAACATACTGATTTATACCGACTTTTCTTGAGCCTAAATCTCTCTCTCATTATCTTAAATATTTTTATCACTCTTATTAGGTGTTCTACATAAATTCTTTTCGATGAACACACTTTATTCTTTTCTTTTTCTTCCTCTGTCAATTCTCCGCCTTTCGGCTTTTTCTGAGGTGTACTGATTTGTTTTTCCCCTACATAAGCTTTATCTCCACAAAATAACTGCTTTGTTTCAAATTTAGTTAGGCTCTCTCTGCAAATTTTTATGTCACTTGTTGGACCGGGTTTTCCTACGACTACATCGACAATATCTGCCATTTTTGGTAAAACAGTAAACTGCGATTTAAATGTATGCATTTTCTGTTTTCCTGAATAGGTTTCTTTCTGGCTTTGATACTCTAGAGGTCTTTCTACTTCTTGCTCTGAGCTATCTACTATTAACTCATGTTCGGTCAATTTCTCCTTCACCTCTTCTAATTCTTTTGGGAACTTTTTTACTTGTTCCAAGAGACTCGCTGGTAACTCATCCTCAAATAAGTGCTGCCAATATGTAAATATATTATGTGCCGTTGATTCACTAACATCAAAGATTAAGCCTAATAATTGAAAATTGATATTGTGCCTCAGGTAAACCAACATTAAAATTATTTGCAGTTCTGTTGACAACTTAGGATTATTGCCTCCACCTGCTCGATTCAGTCTGATTTTTTTCTTTTCTATTGCTTCCTTTTCTTTTTGACGCAAGATTTTACCTTTTTCTATTAGTAAATTTAGATGAGCATAGTCGATCCCCAATAATCTTTTTGTTTCTTTCGGAGATTTTTGAATATAGTTCCAGATATTGTCTTTCATTTTTTGATTTTTATTTATCTATTTTTTAAAATTATATCTTGATTTTTCTATCTTTAAAATATTATGGAGATGTCTAATGCAATAAGCAGAAATACTCAGGCTTAGGCGAGCAGGCGATTAAGATAAGCACAGCGTAGCCTCAGTATGGGATTGACAGACTCTAAAGACCACTGTGCTCCCGAAATTTTGATGCGCGAACCCAGTTGCTTAATCGTCGATTCCACCTCACCCGAGCCAATCACTCGACCATCGGCCTGACGCTGGGCATAGTTCGGCAAACGCTGACGGTGACGCTCCAGATAACTTACGAAATTGGCAGCGGGCTTCGCCTCCCAACCCAAAAAAGCCTCCTGGGCCTCAGAGACTTCTCCGTGCCACAGTTGCTCTCGCACCTCGGCCAAACGTTGATTCGAGCCACCGACCTGATGCAGGTTCTCCATCAGGTGATACCAATCGAGGACTTCACAACGCCGCTCGTCATCAACGCAATCAGCGGCCAAGTTCCAGACGCCGGGATGCCCGTCACCGACAACACTCACTTCATCGGCCAGAGGCTGTTGAGCGACCCACTGCGCCAAATCGTCGTTGCTCTGGAAACGTGCACTGCAAAGACTTCCGTGCAGTGCTACCGCTTTGTAATCGCGCCAATGGCTCTCTTCTCCCTCTGGGGTGCGAAGTCGCACTTTGCCTCCGTCAAGACTCAGTTCATTCACCGTTTCCACAGCCTGACCCCAACCCAGAGAGTTGTCTCGCGCCCGCCGATGATGGGTGCTGTGAGAGAGCTTCATGCCCGTCAGCACTTCCATGTCTGTTTCGGCGTTGGCGAAGGATTCGTTCGCACTCAGCAGCAGCGAGCAGCGCTCCATCTGAGGACTGAGCCGACTGCGCGGCTTGACCTCCAATAACTTGGCCTGTTTACTCGTTATTGTCACCGCTCCCACACAGCTCTGCACCTGACGCTTACGTCCGCTCGTCGTTCCCGCGCTGTTGGCAAAATTTTTGAGCCAGTTCTGGCCCCAAAGTCGTCAGCCAGTGGTCGCGCAGCGCTAGCTCGATTCCTTCAAAGTCTTGTACTTGTTCCTCGGGCGTATTTTGGTAGAGGACGTCAGCGATTGTCTCTGCGGCTTGACGAAGCGTTTTCTCTTCTGCTGGAGTCATCATTATCTTGGGCTGACTGCATTTCTATTCTCTCGTCACTGTCAATCCGCATTTGTACTCATTGCATTAATGAGATGCTCCCGATTCGATCGCCATTCGGTCGCGTACGTTTTAGCTTCCAACCGTTGCGCTTCGCCATCCGCACACAATCTGAAGGCGAGACAGCAGGATGAATGTTCTCTTTTTTCTCTGACACTATCTTATTCTCACAGCTCAAGGAGTTGATCTTGGGATAGAAATTAATGAGCTACAACAAAGGCTGGAGGTATCGATGTCATACCTCCAGCCCCCATTGCCAAGTTTTGCAGACTTTATCGGTTATTCGTAAACCCAAGGCGTAACGGTCGGTGTCCAATCGACGAGCTCGTCGCCGAACCACAGCGCAATTTCAGTTTGTGCAGTCTCGATCGCATCCGAACCGTGGATCAGGTTACGACCGACATTGACGCCATAATCGCCGCGAATCGTACCCGGATCAGCCGTTAGCGGATTGGTCGCGCCAATGATTAGACGCGAGCTGGCGACCACGCCGTCACCTTGCCACACCATCGCGACCACCGGCCCCGAGGTGATGAACTCGATGAGGCTACCGAAAAACGGACGCTCTTTGTGAACGCCGTAGTGCTGTTCGGCCAGCTCTTTGCTCACTGACATGAATTTCATGCCCGCGAGGGTGAATCCTTTTTGCTCAAAGCGTTTGATAACGTCTCCCACAAGCCCGCGTTGAACGCCATCGGGCTTGATCATAATAAACGTGCGTTCCACTAGCAGCCTCCTTTAAGCGCGTGACAGAGACACCGACGATCGCGTCGAGCGTCAAACCTGCGCTAAAACTATCGAAAATTACAGAACTAAGACTAACCGCAAACGTTAGCGATTTAACAGAAAATCTAGAATTATGGCCGATCAAGTGCAGGGTTGTTGTTGGTATGACGGCGAGTGTTATGCCGATGGACGCATCCCGATCGCGGCGAACGATCCGGGTTTGATCTTCGGCGCGACGGTCTTTTCGACGCTGCGCGTCTATGGCGAAACGCTTGATGATTCGCGTACAGCATGGGCTGCTCACCGCCAACGCCTGGAAACAGCGATCGCAGAGTTTGGCTGGAGCGAACCCGATTGGATCAGTATTGACCGAGGGTTACGCGCACTCGTGCCGCACTATCCCGTCCTGCGCGTAACCATATTTCCCGATGGGCGCGAACTCATTACGGGGCGGCATCTTCCCGTCAATCTCGCCCAAATGCAGCGCGACGGGATTACGGCCTGGGTCGCGCCGCCCGATCGCTATCACCGATCTCTCGCCGCCTACAAAACCGGTAATTACCTCGGCGCCTGGTCAGCGCTCCAAACCGCGCGATCGCACGGTGACCACGAAGCGATTCTCACCGATGCTGCGGGTCATTGGCTCGAAACCAGCACCGGCAACCTCTGGGGCTATCGCGATCGCACCTGGTATACACCGCCGATCAATGGTTCGATTTTGTCCGGTATTGCCCGCCAGCGAATTTTGGATACGCTGCGATCGCAGTACGCGAACTCTCCTCTCGACCACGCAACGATCGAGCTTAACGATCGCGAACCCTGGATACCCGAGCTGTATCGATCCTTTCAAACCTTGGCCTACAGTAATAGCGTCGTGGAAATCATCCCGATCATTACAGTTCGTCTCAACTCCCCCACTCACGACACCCAGACCCTAGCGTTTCCCTTCTCCGTGGATCAAATACCCCTCGATGCGTTACGTAGCGCGTTTTTGCGGAAGCATCAGTCTAAAATAAACACGGATTAACAGCGCCTCTTAGCACGCTTAACCTGGATCATCTGGCGAGAATTCCCAGAAAAGGTTAATATTAGTTAACAAAAGAATTCATAAATCAGAATTCCGTAGGCGCAAGCGTCGCTAAGATTGCGCGAACCGTCGAACGCAACAAGGAGGAAACACGCCGGTGAATAAACGGTGGAGAAACGCAGGGCTGTACGCTCTTCTCGCGATCGTCGCGATCGCACTCGGTACGGCCTTTTTTGACCAACAGCCACAAATGGCTAAGACCGTGAAGTACAGCGAATTCATTCGCGCAGTCGAAAGCGGTCAAATCGAAGGCTACGTTAACATCAGCTCCGATCGCTCGATGGCAACGTATACCGATCCGGACGGTCAAAGCAAAGTTGAAGTCAACTTGCCCAACGATCCGCAACTCATTCAGATCCTGACGCAAAACGACCTTGATGTGCGCGTTCAACCGCCGTCAAGCGAAGGTACAGCCTTCCGGGTTCTGAGCAGCCTCTTCTTCCCGATTTTGCTGCTGGTCGGTTTGTTCTTCCTTTTGCGTCGCGCCCAGGGCGGTTCGGGAAATCCGGCGATGAACTTTGGTAAATCCAAGGCTCGCGTCCAAATGGAACCCCAAACCCAAGTCACGTTTGGCGATGTCGCCGGTATCGAGCAAGCCAAGCTCGAACTCACGGAGGTCGTAGACTTCCTGAAAAATGCCGATCGCTTCACCGCTGTCGGTGCAAAAATTCCTAAAGGCGTGCTGCTCGTCGGCCCTCCGGGTACGGGTAAAACCCTCCTGGCGAAAGCCGTTGCTGGTGAAGCGGGTGTCCCGTTCTTCAGCATCTCCGGTTCGGAATTTGTCGAAATGTTCGTTGGTGTCGGTGCGTCTCGCGTCCGTGACCTGTTCGAGCAAGCCAAGCAAAACGCACCTTGTATCGTCTTCATCGATGAGATCGACGCCGTCGGTCGTCAGCGTGGAGCCGGTCTCGGCGGTGGTAACGATGAACGTGAGCAAACCCTGAACCAGCTCCTCACTGAGATGGATGGTTTTGAAGGCAACACGGGGATTATTCTCGTGGCCGCCACCAACCGCCCCGATGTGTTGGACGCGGCGCTGCTGCGACCCGGTCGTTTCGATCGCCAAGTCGTGGTCGATCGCCCCGATTACGCCGGTCGCCTGGAAATCCTCAACGTCCACGCTCGCGGTAAATCGCTCTCGAAAGACGTTGACCTCGACAAAATCGCCCGTCGTACCCCTGGTTTCACCGGCGCGGATCTGTCCAACCTGCTCAACGAAGCGGCCATCCTCGCCGCTCGTCGCAGCCTGACCGAAATCGCGATGGACGAAATCAACGACGCGATCGATCGTGTCTTGGCCGGTCCCGAGAAGAAAGACCGCGTCATGAGCCAGAAGCGTAAAGAGCTGGTGGCCTACCATGAAGCCGGTCACGCCCTCGTTGGTGCGCTAATGCCGGATTATGACCCCGTACAAAAAATCAGCATCATCCCTCGTGGTGCTGCTGGTGGTTTGACCTGGTTCACGCCGAGCGAAGAACGGATGGATTCCGGCCTTTACTCGCGTTCATACCTGCAAAACCAAATGGCGGTTGCCCTCGGTGGTCGTCTCGCGGAAGAAATCGTCTACGGTGACGAAGAAGTCACCACGGGCGCATCGAACGACTTGCAACAGGTCGCGAATGTGGCTCGCCAAATGGTGACTCGCTTCGGGATGAGCGAGCGTCTCGGTCAGGTGGCTCTGGGTCGTCAGCAGGGCAATATGTTCCTGGGTCGCGACATTGCCGCCGAGCGTGATTTTTCGGAAGAAACCGCAGCAACGATCGACGCCGAAGTCGGTAAGCTCGTGGCGGTGGCCTACAAGCGTGCGAAAGCAGTCCTGGTCGAAAACCGCACTGTACTCGACAAGCTAGCCGAAATCCTCATCGAAAAAGAAACGGTCGATGCGGAAGAACTGCAAGATCTACTTGCGACTAGTGATGTGAAGATGGCGGCGATCGCTTAGATCGCAGCGGGCTTGATTCATCAACATCAATGCCTTGTGATCGCAGCATCATCCTCATCAAAGCCCCAGCAAGCATTCGTGCTTGCTGGGGCTTTGCTTGTTGATCGTTTGAGACTGTTATCCGAAATCCGACTGTGTATAAGCTTAGATCGTCGATCTAGGCGGACACCGCACTACTTGCTTCGCAAAGGCTATGCCAACGACTCCGCTCAGTGCTCATCGACGCTTTATCGATGGACGATTAGATTCAGGCTCGATTACGCTTCACTAGCTCTGGGTTTAACCGGTGCAAGTGATGTTTGTTAGAACGGGACTGACGGGGCTCGAACCCGCAACTTCCGCCGTGACAGGGCGGTGCTCTAACCAATTGAACTACAGTCCCTTGGTTGCGTTTGGTAAGGCGCGATTGCGCTCTTTCCGAATGCAGGATCTAATATGCCTTAGTTTCTTGGGAATGTCAAACTTTTTTTCGATCTTTGTTCTAGAGTGCTGTTCGAGATTCGTGATAGCGTGAACCAAAGGCTTTGTAGGTTAACGAGGAAGGTATGCTGAGACGGCTATTGGCCGGTTGTCTGACCGTGTTGTTGGCGATCGCGATGGTGTCGTGCGATCGGCTCAATCCGAATGCTGATCTTCCGCTCGAAGTGGCGCTCCTGCGTCAGGCTAAATTTGGACAAGAGCAGCTCATCGGCCAATTGCGCTTAGATCAAGCGCCGGTTTTGCATGTCCGCCACATTCGCGTCCAATCTCGGCGCGATCTCCTCATCCAAAATGTTCCGAGCTATGCCGTTCGTGGGGTCTACGATCTTGACGTCGAGTTTCCGCAACGTACGCTGACCCGACAGCACCAGCCCTTTGAAATTTTCCTTCAGCCCCAAGCCGAGGGGACGACGTGGCGGTTGGCCAAGCTTGATGATGCGGTGACTCCGCCGCAGTGGACAACGTATTTACTGTCGGGGAGCGATTATGATGCGACGGATTTTGCGGGTCTTTAAAACATCAAGCTGCGATTCATCCCCGTAGACCCAGATCATAAATGGTGATTTCAGACGGGAGCATCCCGTTTATGCAACTTGCCCCTCATCCCCCAGCCCCTTCTCCCAAAAAAGGGAGAAGGGGAGACCGATTCAAAGTCCCTCTCCCAAGTTGGGAGAGGGATTTAGGGTGAGGGTGACACAAATGGGATGCTCCCTTTCAGACCTTGAAGGTTGCCAAAACCTCCAAGGTCTCGCTCCCTGCAATCCATTCAAGTTTCGACTGGGGCTCCTGAACATCTAGCGGGTGTATCGATGGCTGATGGCGATCTCTCAAGGTGCAGATGGATCGCGATGGATCACGGCGGCGTGTTTCTTGGGTGAGTAGAACTTATACAAAATGCGTTAAAAGTCGGACTTCGGTGGCTCTAAAGAAAATCTGTGAAGATTTGGTCGGGGATGACGGCGATCGTGACGAATCGTTTTGAGAAGCAACGTAGAATAAACAGCCAAACCTTTTATATAAATACGGATACTGAGACGTGAGCGATACACCCACTTGGACACCGGAAGCGGAAGCACTCCTCAAAGAGATTCCATTCTTCGTGCGCCCTGCTGCACGTAAGAAAATCGAAAATTTTGCACGCGAGCACAACGAATCCACCATTACCCCAGAGGTGTACGCCCGCGCTAAAGCTAAGTTCAATTGATAGCAGTGATTGCAGCGGGTTCCGAGCTCCAAAGGCCGAATTTAATCAACCCTCACCGACTCCCATTCCTTTCGCACGTGCGACGATCGCACTCTCCCACTGACCATGAGTTTTGATGCTCTCTTGACCTTGGGCATTATTGCCGTCGTGCTGGTTGCCCTGGTTCGCAATCTGGCGCCGCCTGATTTGGTGTTTCTAGGGGCAACGTCTGTGCTCGCGGCCTTCGGGGTCATTTCACCCGAAGAAGCATTTGCCGGATTTGCCAATGAAGGCGTTTTGACGGTTGCGGTGTTGTTTGTTGTGGCGGCCAGTTTGCGCGATACGGGTGTCCTGGACACGGTGGGGTATTACCTACTGCGGAAAACCAAGACTAAAACCGGCGTGTTGGGACGGTTGTCGATCATTGTGGTGTCATCATCGGCTTTTTTGAACAACACGCCGATCGTGGCGATGTTCATGCCGATCGTGCTGGATTGGTGTCGTCGCCATCGGATTTCGCCGTCACAACTGTTGATTCCCCTGTCGTATCTGGCGATTCTGGGCGGGACATGTACGCTGATCGGGACTTCCACCAACCTGGTCGTCAACGGCTTGATGATCGAAAATGGCTTGCCGGGGATGTCGCTGTTTGAGTTGGGGCAGGTGGGGATACCCTGTGCGGTGATTGGGGTGCTGTATTTGGTCTTTTTTAGCGATCGGCTGTTGCCCGAACGTAAGGATTTGATCTCGCAATTGAGCGATTCTCGCCGGGAATATTTGCTTGAAATGCAGGTGATGAGTGATTGTCGCTTGGTGGGGCAAACTGTCGAAGCAGGGGGCTTGCGTCATTTGCCCGGTCTGTTTCTGATTGAGATCGATCGCGGTGATCAAATTGTTGCGCCGGTGGGACCCGAGGATGTGATTCGAGCCAACGATCGGCTGGTGTTTACCGGCATTGTCAGCAGCATCATCGAGCTAGAGCAAATCCCGGGTCTGATTCCCCTCGCCGATCCGGCCTATGAAGTTTCGCCGAAGCAAAAACGGAGTCGCAGCCTATACGAGGCAGTTATTTCGGGAATTTCGCCCCTCAATGGCAAAACGATTCGATCGGCGAATTTTCGGAGTACCTACGGTGCGGCGGTGGTTGCGGTGCATCGTAGCGGTAGCCGCATCAAGAAAAAAATTGGTGATATTGCGCTGCAACCGGGCGATACATTGCTGCTCCAAACCAATCCCAGCTTTCTGAAGAAACATCGCGATGATCCGGCCTTTTTCTTGATTAGCCGTGTGGATGAGTGGCGTCCATTACGTCGCGATCGAGCTTGGGTTGCGATCGGCTTATTTACGATGTTGCTAGTACTGATGACGACAGGAGCCATGTCTACGGCGGTGGCGGGTCTGTTGGTCGCGGTGGCCAGTGTGGGATTTGGCTGCATTTCGGTGTCAGAGGCGCGTCGCAGTGTCGAGTGGGAAGTGCTGGTGACGATCGCGGCGGCGTTTGGGGTCGGGACTGCGATGCAAAATTCCGGCGCGGCAACGGCTCTATCGGAGATCGTCGTCAATGCTACGGCTCCCTTGGGGCTAATGGCGGCTTTGACGTCGATCTACGTTATTGGCTCGTTGTTAACGTCGTTGATTACCAATAATGCGGCGGCGATTTTGATGTTTCCGATTTGCCTGGAAACCGCGCAGCTCTTTCAGGTGGATTCGCGCCCGTTTTTAATGGTGTCGATCATGGCGGCATCGGCCTGCTTTATGACCCCGATCGGCTATCAAACCAACATGATGGTGTATGGCCCTGGTGGTTATAAGTTTGCCGATTTTCTCCGCATCGGTGTACCGATGAATATTGTGCTGGGCGCGATGGTGATTATTTTAGTGCCGTTTTTCTGGCCGTTTTAGGTCGTTATCGGAGATATAGCAAAAACCGAGTAAATTAGGACTTATCAAAAAAACTGAGAGCACTGAGCTTGTCGTTGGCGTAGCCTTCGCTCTGCGAATAGTGCGGTTTCCAGCTTGGATTAGGGTGTCCTAACCTAATCGCTCTTTGCCCTACCAGACAAACCCGATAAACCCGACAACAGTGATGCCGGGTGAGCGTTAAGGGTTACGCCTGAAAGCGTCCGAGTTGTTGGTAGGCCGTGATCATACGTTCGGCGATCGCGTCCCAACTGTAGCGATCGAGAGCGCAGGCACGGGCATTTTGGCCGCGCTGTTTTCGGAGCTTGGGATGTTCGATCGCTTCGCTTAGGGCGGTGGCGATCGCCGTGATGTCGCAGGGAACGACCCAACCGGATTCAGTATCACGGATGTCATCCCAGATTTGGACGCGATCAGAAATCATCACCGGTACACCTGCCACCATTGCTTCTGCGACTGCAATGCCAAAGTTTTCGTAATAAGACGGTAATACAAAGACGTCAGCGCGATCGAGCAGTGCGGCTTTGACGTCGCCGGTAATAAATCCGGTGGCGATCGTGCGGTTGGCGATCGTCGAAGCTTGGATTTGCTGGAAGATGCGGTGTTCGTAGTCTGGATCTTGGGGGTTAGCGCCCGCGAGGACAAATTGAAAATCAAGGCCGCGAGCCGCGAGCTGTTCCAAGGCAGGAATCAGGAGATCGAGCCCTTTTTTGGGTTCGATGCGCGACATGTAGAGCAGCAAGGGGCGATCGGGATGAATCGCGAAATCATCGAGGCAACTGCGATCGGCGATCGGTGGCAGCGGATCGACGCCAAGGGGCAAGACCAAATCCGGCGTTTTGGCTCCAAAACGGTTGGAGATTTTGGCTTCGTCGGCAGCGGTAAAGTGAATCGCGGCGGCGTGTTTGAGATTGGGGCCTTCGAGGGCGGTAACGTAGAGCTGTTTGAGCCAGCGTTTTTTTCGCAGATCGGCAGGATCGAGGGTTCCGAGGGGGCGCAGGATATAAGGCAAACTCCGGGTGCGACAGACCCAGGCCGACAGCGAACTAACGGGCGAAAACAGAGCGTGAATATGGGCGATCTCGAACCGGTAGGCATTTTGCCAGAGCCATGACAGCAGCGCCGGAGAAAATTTATAGCGGCGGAAGAGGCTACAGGGAAAGTAGCGCACCTGGTAGCCATCCTGGTCCACCGGGCGATCGAGCGGCACATCGAGCGGCGGCTGACCATTATCGCCGTTAGAGTTGGTCGTCAAGACGGTGACCTCGGCTCCGGTTCGGGCCAGGGCAGCCGAGAAGCCGCGTATCATCTGGCTAGGGCCACCATAAACGCGAGAAATCGATGGTACAACTTGCAGAATTTTCAGAGGGACGGGCATGGGTGGCCTCAAGCTTCAGGTGATAGCGTCAGACAGAATGGCAAAGTGAGCTGTGGGAAGATGCATTTTGGCGTTCTGCTGGTGTCGTCTTGCTCATGCCTGATGGTGTGCGAGTACGCCATAGTTTGATTCTAAGGCTTGGCTTGATCATCAGGCGACAATTGAACTGTCTACCGCCCTTGCTTACACTTCCCCACCCTCGATCGCCCCTATGCAATCTATCCAAGATCTCATCACCCTCGACATCACCGATCTCGCCCTCGCCACCGGCGCGATCGGCGTCGCGATCGGGATCTCGGCGTGGCAATCCCTCGGCCTAGAAGGTCGGCTTGCCCTCGCCGCAGCTCGGACGATCGTTCAGATGCTGGTGGTCGGTGTGGTGTTACAGGCGGTCTTCGCGTGGCAAAATCCGATCGCCCTGGTGGCGATCGTCGTGTTTATGACCACCGTGGCCTCGTTTGCCGCGAATAGTCGGATTGCCAACCGCACGCGGCGACTGTTGCCAGTGGTGTGGCTGGCGATTTTCGCCGGAGGCGCTGCCGCTGTGCTGTATACGAATCTGATCGTGTTGCGGAGCCCTGATTTATGGCTTAACCCGCAATACATCATTCCCCTGATGGGGATTTCGATCGGCAATGCCATGAATAGCGGTGCGATCGCCGGTGAACGGTTTGCCAGTTTGCTAGCGGCGAGTCAGCTCGAAATCGAAACACATTTGTGCCTCGGTGCCACGCCTGAAATTGCCGTAGCGGAGTATCGCCGCGAGTCGATCCGGGCGGGAATGCTATCGATTATTAATTCGATGATGGTGGTGGGTTTGGTGACGCTACCCGGCATTGTTACGGGGCAGATTCTCAGCGGAGTTGACCCGTTGGTTGCAGCGGCCTATCAAATTTTGATCTTGTTCGCGATCGCCCTGGCGAGTATCGTGGCTTCCTCGATCCTGACGGCGGGTCTGTGGCGACATTATTTCAATGCAGCGATGCAGTTCTCGTTACCCTCAGACCGTGGAACCTGATGGGTTTGAACGATTAACATTGCTTTTTGGCGTCAGACTGGCAACGATGGCCCATCAGGCCAAATTCGAGCCGATCGCCAGTAAACGCGGATCATCCAAACGATCGATCTGTTCAAACTCAAGCTCAACCCCAAAACACTGACCAAACGATCGAACCACCTCCGGCACGACCCGATCGACCGTAATCCCCGGCACAAACTGCGCCAAACTCCCCACTCCCCGATCGGCAATACCGCAGGGCACAATCCGCTCAAATCCGCTCAAATCTGGGCAGACATTCAGCGCAAACCCGTGCATCGTAATCCAGCGACTCACCTTAATCCCGATCGCCGCCAGCTTGCGATCGCCCACCCACACCCCCGTCAATCCCGCCACCCGCTCGCCCGACACCCCAAACGCCGCGATCGTCTCAATCACCACCGCCTCAAGCCGCCGCAGATACCAGTGCAAGTCCGGCTGGTAGCGCATCAAATTGACGATCGGGTAGCCCACAAGCTGACCCGGACAATGGTAAGTCACCTCACCACCACGCTCGATCCGGTGTAACTCATACTCACTCGCCGCCGGGTCAAACTTCAAAAAATCGGGATTGCTACCGCGCCCCAAGGTATACACCGGGGGATGTTCGAGCAACAGCAAGACATCCTCCCGGCTCGGATCGCAGCGTCGCGCGTCCAGCAATTGACGTTGCCAAGCCCAGGCCAACGCATAGGGAACCCGAGAGCGTAGATAGAGACAGCGAAGAGGCGGTAGCACAGACAGCAACACCTAAAGGTTAAGACTCACCTTAAATCATAACGATTCGGTAAGAAGACAAGCCGACAGGCCAAAGACACAGTAAGTTTTGTCTATCGACTTTGTTCGTCACGAGCGATCGGGACAAATAAAGACGACCTTCGACTTTTTAAGTCTTCAATTTTCAGATCTGAGCCTCGACTCAAACCGGCCTAGATTTCAAGCCCAATGCGTTGACAACAACGCCAAACATTGAGCCTAAATCCAGACCGGACGTGCCATAAAGCTTCAGTCGATCATGATTGATTGACTGGCCTGACGTGACTTCAAATATCTTCATCTCAATCGAAGTGTTGAACGTCACAGAGCGTCAAGCAATATGAAGGAAAGTGAATGGGCGTTCAGTCCACTAACAATGCGATTTAAAATGAGGTTAAGGAGAAAGGTTACCAACGTCGTACCGCGATCCGTTCTCCCCTCCGTCGTCCCTACGAATCAATTCATGGATCTAAACAAAGCGGCATATACCCGCCCCGCTCACCTTAGATCTATTGCGAAGGACTCGGAGATCGCACTTTTTGGTATTTCGGAGGTTCAGACTCATTTTCAGGCTCGTTTCTGATCAAGCAGAAATATTTAGCGGGACGTTTACAGGATGAAGCTAGTTATCCAAGGCAAAAATATTGATATCACTGACTCTCTGCGCGACTATGTCGATCAGAAAGTAAACAAAGCGGTGAATCACTTTCAAAACCTGACCACGGAAGTTGATATTCATCTTTCAGTTGAAAAAAATCCCCGCATAACCTCCAGCCAAGCTGCTGAGGTGACCATCTACGCCAACGGCACGGTCATTCGTGCCCATGAAACCAGCGAATCGATGTATGCCAGCATTGATCTCGTCGCAGATAAAATTGCGCGACAGTTGCGCAAGTACAAGGAAAAACGCTTTACGAAAAAGGCGACTCCTTCTGCGAAAGATGCTCCAGTTCCGGTTGCGCCGATCGCGGATATCGACACCGATCGCGAACCCGAACTACCAAGCGATGTCGTCCGGATGAAATACTTCGCGATGGCTCCGATGGCGGTTGAGGAAGCTCTAGAGCAACTTCAGCTTGTGGATCATGACTTTTATATGTTCCTCAATGCCGATAGTGGCGAAATCAACGTGATCTACGAACGTAATCACGGCGGTTATGGCCTCATTCAGCCGCGTAAAGCTGGTGAAGAAGGGCTTGATCGTACGGTTGAACTCTCGCGGGCATCCTAGACTGGGATATTGATAATAGCTCGTGGTTTCAAGTGCATGTCACGATTGAATAAACGTGTTATCGAGCCTAATTGAATTCTCTCTGTTATGTGAAGCGTTAAGCCAAAAAGTAAAGCAGCAGCCTAGTCTGTTCGCCTAGCTTTAGAATCCTCGGACTTAAAGTCCGGGGAGCATGTCAAGTCCTCTCTTTAATCTTTTTAAAGGGAGGATTTTCTCTGGATAGTCAAGATTTTCCGCGTAATGTATGACGCTACATTACCAATCAGAACATCGTGTAACGAGAAAGACAACATTGGTGTGGGTCGCGTTAGCATAAAGTGCAGATCATTGATCAAAATTGCTTGGTTGATGAATGAGCGTTGTAATAACGTGGTGCTTTATTATGGCTCCAAAAACATTCTGATCAAATCAGCTTCGACAAGGTTTCTCTCGCTACATCTGAGGGACTATTGACTGTGTTAATTATGAGCCATACGTGATGACTTGTAATCGCATTTTGCAGCGCTAAATCTTGGGAATTAGGAGAAACTTTGTGTCTCATCCACTGTACGTCGCCTTTATTTGGCATCAACATCAACCGTTATATAAAAGTCGTGCCGCGAGTACGCCAACGCGCGAAGAATATCGTTTGCCGTGGGTACGGCTGCACGGCATCAAGGACTATCTTGATCTGATTTTGATGCTCGATCGCTATCCCAATTTGCATCAAACTGTGAATCTAGTGCCGTCATTAATCTTGCAAATCGAAGATTATGTGGCGGGAAAAGCGATCGATCCCTATCTAAATTTGCTGCTGAAGCCGATCGAAGACTACGACGTTCAGGATAAACAGTACGCGATCGATCGCGCTTTTGATGGCAATCACCACACGCTCATCGACCCGCACCCTCATTACCGCAAACTCTACGAGCAACGCCAGGAAAACGGCATCACCTGGTGCATGGACAACTGGTCGGCGCAGGATTTTGTCGATGCGATTACGTGGCACAATCTCGGCTGGTTTGATCCGCTGTTTTGGGATGATCCGGCGATCGCCTCGTGGTTTGCTCAGGCGAATGATTTCGGGCTAGAGGAGCGTCAACAAATCTATGCCAAACAGCAAGAAATTCTGCGCCGGATTATCGCCAAACATAAGGCGATGCAGGATAGCGGTCAGCTCGAAGTGACGACAACGCCCTACACTCACCCGATTTTGCCGCTGTTGGCCGATACCAACTCGGGGCGGGTGGCCGTGCCGGGGATGAAACTGCCGAAAAAACGCTTTCAGTGGCCGGAGGATATCCCGCGTCATTTGCACAAAGCGCGGGAGATGTACGAGGAACGGTTTGATCGTCCGGTGCGGGGGCTGTGGCCGTCGGAGCAGTCGGTGAGTCCGGCGATCTTGCCCTATATTGCCGAAGCGGGCTTTAAGTGGATTGTCTCCGATGAGGCGGTGTTGGGCTGGACGCTGAAGCACTTTTTCCATCGTGATGGCGTGGGCAATGTCTTCGATCCGGAGCTAATGTATCGCCCCTATCGACTGGAAACGGATCACGGTGATCTCAGCATTGTCTTCCGCGATCACCGGCTATCGGATCTGATTGGTTTTACCTATAGTTCGATGAAACCCAATCAGGCGGCGGCGGATCTTGTCGGCCACCTGGAGGCGATCAGCCGATCGCTCAAGCACAATCAGGCGGAAACGGCGACGGATCTGGAAGAGCCGTGGCTGGTGACGATCGCCCTGGATGGTGAAAACTGCTGGGAATTTTACGAAAAAGATGGCATACCGTTCCTTGATGCGCTGTACAGCCGTCTGAACGATCGCGACGATATCAAGCTCGTCACTGTGTCGGAATTTCTCGATCAGCATCCCCCCACCGAAACGCTCCCGGCGGAATCGCTCCACAGCGGCTCTTGGGTCGATGGCAACTTCACCACCTGGATCGGTGACCCGGCCAAAAATCGCGCTTGGGATTTGCTGTTTGATGCCCGTCAAACTTTGGAAAACCATCCTGAAGCGACGGAGAAATCGAACCCCGACGCCTGGGAAGCGATGTACGCGGCGGAAGGGTCTGATTGGTTTTGGTGGTTTGGCGAAGGGCATTCGTCGTCGCAAGATGCGATCTTTGATGCGCTGTTTCGTGAACATTTAGCCGCCGTCTATACCGCGTTGGATGAACCCGTTCCCGATGCGGTAGCGCACCCGGTGGAAATCCATGAGAATGTTGGCGATCGTACGCCCCAAAGCTTCATTCACCCAATCATCGACGGGGTTGGCGATGAGCAAGATTGGTCGCACGCAGGGCGGATTGAGGTCGGCGGCTCCCGTGGCACGATGCACCGCAGCAGCCCCATTCAGCGAATTTTCTACGGATTTGACCACCTCAGTTTCTATCTCCGACTGGATTTCGGAGCCGGAGTTGACCCGCGCAAGGATTGCCCGCCGGAGCTGCACTTGCTGTGGTACTACCCCGATCGTGCCATGCATACCAGCCCCATTCCCTTGAATGACCTGCCCAACGTGGAGCCGTTAAACTATCGCTTTGCCCACCACTTAGAAATCGATCTGCGCAGCCAGTCCGTCACGTTCAATGAATCCTGGGGGGATGACCATTGGCATGTGCGATCGTGCCAAATTCAGGTGGGTCTCGATAAGTGTCTGGAAATCGCGATTCCCTGGAGTGATTTACCCATGGAGCCGGATTGGACGCTCAACCTCACAGCCATTTTGGCCGAGGACGAACAGTTCAAAGATCGCTTACCCGAAGGCGGTTTGATCTCTCTCTGTATGCCGTAGACCATCGATCAAGAGGTCATCAGCGAATTCAAACCTTTGAGGTTTTAGCAACCTCAAAGGTTTCGCTCCCTGCAATCCAGCCAATTTTCGACTTGGGCTACTTAGACCGCCTATCCACTCGTGGAGCACAGACGTGAGCATGACTCAAAAAAACTCAAACCTCTCCGCAAACACTCAAACCTTACTCGCTGAAATTCACCAGGAGCTAACCGAAGCACTCGCCTTTTATACGGGTGGATCGCAACAGTTTGCTCCCGATACGCCCTTCGCGCTCTGTGCTGAACTGGCCGAGCGTCACGTCCATAAACTCGACTTGATTCTACAAGGTTATAACCTCAGCATCGAGAGCGATCGAGACGCCACCTCAAACCCCATCCCCGCAGATTTGCACGAAGCCTGCCACGCGGCGCTTAAGTTTGCCCTTGAACGCGATCGGCGCTACAAAAACTGGATAGCCACGATCGAAAATACTGATATTCATCAACTCCTCTGCAATATCGAACATGGCATCCACGATCGTGGAATTCCTAGTTTTAAACAGTACCTCGAACAGCATAATATTTAACGATTTAACGTCAATTCGGGATGCCATTTTTTGGTAACGAGGATCGTGATGATGCTCCCATAAATCATCAACAATCACGGTAGATAGCCTCTGTTTGAACCGTGACTCCATCGGCATTCAGCCAAATGAGATTAATCGCGGTCACGCTACCATCGATGATTTCGATGAGGGGAAATTGGTGCAGGGTTTGGGTGTCTTGTTTGATGATTCGCGGCACGCGAGCGGCATTAAAGAAGAGTGTGCCGCTGTCGTTGTGGTGGAGGCATCGGCGGAGGCGATCGGATCGGTGGCGGAGGTTGTGGTGCATGTGGCCGAAGACGACGAGGGGGACGTGTTTACCGAGGGCGATCGCCTGGTCGATGGCGGCGGCAAAATCCGGATCGCCGTAGTCGCCGCCGATCGGGTTCCAGTCTTTGCCGCAGGGGTCTTCGGGTTGGTCGCCCATGCCGGTGGGGCCGGTGTGACCGAGAAAAATTAGGGTGTCGTGGGCGGCGTGTTCGATCGCTTCGACCTGTTTGGCGATCGAGTCGGCAAAGTTTTTGACGCCGTAGCGATCGCGATAAAACTTTTTGTATTTCCACTCTGACCCGCCCCAGCTAAAGGGACGCCCGCCGATCGCCGACAAATTAAAGTCGGGAAAATCACGATAGCGGTAGCCAATTTCGAGATCCTTGAGGAGTTCGAGTTGCTGCTCGAACCAGTTGTCGGTGTGAATGTCGTAGGGGCATTTGCCTCGTCCCCAGGGTGAGGCGGTGTACCAAGCGTCGTGGTTGCCGTAGATGGCGGCGGCGGGTCGGGGAACGCGGGCGACCTGGCGGATGGTGGGCAGGGATTCGTTACCGAAGTCGCCAACAAAGAGGACGAGATCCACGTCGAGCTGTTCGATTAGGGCGTTATCGGTGGCCGTCCAGCAGTCGTGAATGTCGCCGATCGCGGCAAGGCGAAGGGTGGGGCGAGATGGTGTCGGGGACGCGGAGGAAGTGGAGGAGGTGGGCGCGGTCATGGGTGCAAAACGATGAAAACGCAATAAAAAACAACAAACAAAAACCGGGTTTCTCAACGAAGCCCGGTTTCTAATGCGAGTCTAGCTATATAGCAAAAAACGATTTGCTTAGGACTTATCAAAAAAAAGCTGAGAGCACTGAGCGGAGTCGAAGTGCGGTTTTCAGCTTGGACGAGAGTGTCCTAACACAATCGGCTTACGCTATAGCAGGCAAAGAAGACGTTATACGAAATCCGGCTATGTATAGGTTTAAATCGTCGCTCTGGGTGAAAACCGCACTTCGACAAGCTCAGTGCTCATAGGCGTTTTTGATTGTTCCCATACGGAACCGGATTCCGTATTAGGACGATTCGATTTCGTTCGATTTCGTGGTGTAGGCATCTCTCCCCTCTGGCAGGTCAGGCAGGTCAGATGCCCGCGCTACGGTTGTCCTAACTCAATTGGTTTTGGCTCTGGTGCTATGGGAAAAGATTAATGAAACTCGGGAATCGGCGCTTCGCCACCTTTTAGACCCATGCTTTCGAGCATGGCGTGATCGCGATCGGGAGGCTGTCCCATCGTCGTCAGGTAGTGACCGATGAGCATGGCATTCATGCCCGCTTGGAACCCAAGATTTTGCAGTTCGCCCATGACGACTTCGCGGCCACCGGCATAACGCAAAATTCGATCCGGTAGCATCATGCGAAAGATCGCGATCGCCTTCAAGGCTTCGTAGGGTGAGAGCTGATCGCGATCGCCGAGGGGTGTTCCCTCGCGCGGGTTGAGCAGGTTGAGCGGAATCGATTCCACTTCGAGTTCACGCAACGCGAGGGCTAAATCCACGCGATCGCTCCAGCTTTCGCCCATGCCAAAAATGCCACCGGTACAGGCTTGGATGCCCGCTGCTTTCAGGTTTTTAACCGTCGCGACGCGGTCTTGCCAACTGTGGGTGGTGACGATTTCCGGGAAGAAGTTTTCCGAGGCTTCGAGGTTGTGGTTATAGCGGGTGACACCGGCGTCGGCGAGCTGTTGCGCTTGCTCGGGGGTGACTTCACCGAGGGCGCAGCAGGGCTTGATGCTGGTTTCGTCGATGATGCGCTGCACCGTTTCGAGAATTTGGCTGAATTCTTGGGCGGGTTGGCCGCCATATTTGGGGCCGCGACCTTGGGAGACGAGGCAGAAGCGTTTGGCTCCGGCGGATTCGGCGGCGCGGGCTTGGGCGAGGATTTCGTCGGGGGTCTTGAGGTTGTAGACCGGGGAATCGACGCCGGGATGGTGGGCGGATTGGGAGCAAAAACCGCAGTTTTCGGAACAGCCGCCGGATTTGACGTTAACGATGCTGCACAGATCGACGGTGTCGCCGCAGCGGGCATGGCGCACGCGATCGGCAGCGGCGCATAGCAGCAGGATCGCCTCCTGGCCGTCGATATCGGCCAGAGCCAGGGCGGTATCGCGATCGAGGTCTTCCCCGGCAATGACGCGATCGCTCAGATCAGTGAGCCAGAATTCGAGGGATTTGAGGTCACTCGATGGGGGGGCGGTAGCGGTGCGGTCAGCCTGAAATTTGACGGGGACTTGAACCACGATCGGCTTCTCCTGTGTGAACGTGAAGTTATGTCGCGGAGGGGTGCATAGTGCCGCCGCGAGGGATGGTTTACGCCGGTTTTATAACGTTGAAACTCTTGATATATCTAGGTTTCACACGCTTATAGGCGTCTCGACATTCTATCACGCACGTCTCAGGCTACTCATGATTTCAAGGACTCGCCCCGCCGACATCGAGACGATCGCCTCGCCCACGCATTCCGCCTCGGCACGATCGTGGGTCACCAGGATCAGCGGCGTCCGCGTTTCGCGACAAAAGTCCTGCACGACGCGGCGTAACGCGGCTCGCAGATCTGGATCGAGGGCGTTAAAGGGTTCATCGAGTAGGAGCAAATCGGGGCGGGTGGCGAGGGCACGGGCGATCGCGACACGCTGTGCCTGTCCGCCCGACAGATGCGTGATCCGCCGCTCTAGCAGGTCATCGATCCGGCAACGACGCGCCAGATCGACAATCTGCTGATCGCGATCGTCAGCCGTACGCGGCAAACCAAAGCCAATATTGTCGGTCACGCTGAGATGGGGAAACAGCGCCGTTTGCTGAAACACGTAGCCGATCCGTCGCTGGTGTGCTGGGATGTCAATCTTTTGGGAATGATCGAACAACGATCGGCCATTGCAGCGAATCCAGCCCGACTGGGGACGACGCAGCCCCGCGATCGTCTGCAAGAGCGAGGTTTTGCCGCAACCAGACGGCCCCCAGAGGACAATTGATCGTGCCTCGCTGCACAACGCAACATCGAGAGTAAACGCGGGAGAATTGCCCCGCCCAGCAGAACGGACATAAATATCGAGATCGATCATGGCCAGCCGTAGAGCAATCCCCAAAGTCTATGAGACAACAGCTCCAGTAGGATTGACATCGCAAAATTGGCGAGGACTAATCCCGCACTCCGGCGCGGCTTGATTAACGCGCAAAAAAAAACGCCCGGATCAAAAAAAATCGATCTAGGCGTTGCCATCAGGGTGCATCTACTGGAGTTAATATATCCTCTTGGGGGTTAAACCCCCTACCCTGCTTAATAATTTGTAACATTTAGCAACTCCGTCTTAGGGCGTGTCATCAATTAGCACCAGACCCCTTACGGGGTAAGCGGTTGAACGCCCGATCCAACAAAAAACAAAAGGGGCTGAAACCCTTGCTGAGTAAAGGCTACAAATTTAATTGATGACAGCCCCTAGGCCGCTTTCCACAGTTGAGCGATTTCAGGAGGCAATACGTCGAAGATTTCGCGTTCAGAAGTCGGGGATAGTTCGGCTTTTGTGACGTGAAAGACAGCCTGAATCGCAGCTTCTGGCGTAATACCATTCGGAAGTCCGCCACCTTCTTCGATCGTTCGACGTAGAAAGCGATCGGTCGTCACATTCAGCGGCCCGCGCAGGCGACTTAGCCACGAAACTAGCGGGTTCGTATCGTTCCACAGTTGGGCGACATTACCGTTTAATGATTTATCCGACTGGATCGAGATGGGGGTGAATTCTAAATCACGGGCGATCGAGTCGGACATCTCGGTCGTCATCAGGTCGCGCAAGGTGCGGAAGACCACAACGCTAAAGTCGCGTGCATCGTAGATATCGGGAAATCCTGCGTGTGCCTGGACTTTCTCCAAAAAGTTCGACTGTTGTGCTTTGGGGGAGAAGGCCGTCGTTTTAGTCGTCGTCATAATATATTCCTCTTTACTTTGGGTTTGAACTGGACTGTTGTTTGGGGGAAAAGTTGATGTGCTCATCCATTAGCGATCGTCAATCGCGACGGATAAACGGACGGGATGGCGTCTCAACCTGACGCAATCTCGTTTTCCTAACCGACAACGGCGACGGCTTCTGCTTGTACCGTATTGAACAAGCCGCGAGCCGCGAGAACCTCTTTGAGGCTGGCTTCCTGATCTTTTGTGAGTGACGTCCGCAGTATCTTGCCGCCGAAAGGAGCAAGCTCATCGATGACCTTATCCGGTGTCATCTTGCGAACGAGAATAAATAATGCCGAAGAATCCGGCGTCAGACTATGGCCGAGTTCACGCATAAAATCATCGTTAACGCCGATATCTGTGAGCGCACCGCTAATTGCACCACTCGTCGCGCCCACCACCGCCCCAAACAATGGCGAGAAGAAGAGGCTACCGATTAATAGGCCCCAAAATCCACCGCTCACCGCGCCCGATGCCGTCAGGTCGATCGCCTGTTTTAGCTGGATCGTGCCGTCAGCTTGTTTCACAACAACCGCAGCATCTTCGAGTTCGATCAGGTGTTCTTTTTGAAGCTTGACCAGGGCCAGACGAACCTCTTCGGCCTGGTATTTATCGTTGTATGCAATAGCGATCAAGTCACTCATATAAATCCATAGAGTTCTACAAGAGCTGCGAAATGATAACGACAAATTGCGGCTATTTCAAGCAATACTGTGCGTTACTCAACAGTGAAATCGTCAATCGTTCTAGCTGTAGATTCACGGGTGAATTCACGGCTCTAGACCCGGATAGCAAGATAAATTGCTGCCGCGTCTTACCTTCACTCTATCGCTAGAGCATAATACGTGTTATCAGGGGTAACCGCCTTGACATATGCAAATAGCTCTCCGATTCAGTCGCACTGACCACTGTGCAAAGGGGACTCAAAAAATAGAGTGACAGTTGTCTTAATCGTTTGTCATCCTTGGGATTGAGGGGGGTTGTGTCTGGCGATCGATTGATCAAGTCTGTCGTCTTATCGCAGGAAAATTGGGGCGGTGATAAAAACCGAACGATCGCATGAAAAATTATAATTTTATCTTCCGAAATCTAAATAGGCAGAACGAACGCAAAAGGTGACATTAAAGGCAAGAGCAGAATCGCTACAATCAAGCTATATCAAAGCTAGTTTATATTTAGATTGGAGGAAATCTTGTTATTCCTCAATGATCTAAGTTGCACTTCCTTACAGTAGGGATTGATGCAGGGATTGATGCCTTGATCGTCTGCCGAGAATATTTTTTTCCAGTCAAGCCAAATATCCAAACTGTAAAAACAGGCGAAACGCTGGCATGGTGGGAATTCCCGTCCATTCACAGTGGGGGGGATGGCAATCTAGTAATCGATGACCACCACGTATGACCACAATTGAATTTCGCCAAATTCTGACGCCGGATCATCCTGATTTTCACGCGGCGATCGCGCTGTATGAGCAGACATTTCCAGCCCAGGAGCGCATCCCGATCGCCTGGGTGCGGCGCGAGCTGACGTCAGGCGCGACCCAGCTTTGGGGTGGGTATGTGGCGCAGGAACTGGCTGCGATCGCGCTGGTAGATTTTTTGCCGGAGTCAAACGCGATGCTGCTGGGATATTTGGCGACCACTCCGCATTTACGCAATCTAAAACTGGGTTCGCGCTTGTTAGAGCATGTGATCGCGCTGGCGAAGGCACGCTCGCAGCTATTAATCCTGGAGTTGGAGCATCCCGAGGTTGGAGCCGATCGCGATCTGAGACGACGACGGGTTGCGTTTTATCAGCGGTTTGGGGCGAAGATCTTAAAAGATATTATCTATGTATTACCAGCGCTGGATGGTCGCAACCGAACGCAAATGTTGCTGATGGTCGTCGATCCGGATCAGCGACGGTATTTACCCCAGGCATTCGTTCGACAATTCGTCCGGGAGTTATACACGCGAATCTATCACCAAGATCCCAGCGACCCGATTTTTGATTGGGTCACTGGGATCGCGGCGGATGTGGAGTTGATGGGTTAAGACGTCCTATTTCTTCCTTGCTTGGCGGTTTTTTACTTTCAGTTAGTACGTTCCAGAGTACATTTGGTCGCTTTTGAGGCGAAGATTTAAGCGTGTACGGAGACGCGGCTGGGATAGTTACGCAGAGAATCAATCGGGCGACACGCTTTGTCTTGCATGGGTTTGACCCTTCAATGTGGTCTGAATATGAGCTAGATGTGGGCTGAAAGCTCGGCAGGATGGGAGATCGAAGACAGAGAAGGTTAAATTGAGGGGCGATTGAGGTGGGGATATTTGCGTAAAAATACGGATTTGTGAAGTAATTGAAGTCGGATCGGGCTGTTTCTTAAAGACTCGATGAAGTTAGTACGATCACGATAGACGTCCTTGGGTATCGCCCCTATAGTTAATGGTGTGGGGGCGATACACCCGATCAATGCTTGTGTCGCACTAATGCTCAACCACTCAGACCACACTAAAGGTGCATCTAGAGTAGTGACAGCAGGGATGCCTCCCAAAATCTGCACTATTTTAGTCTTTACCTCGTAACCCTCGGACTCATGAAAAAAATTCTTCGCACCGCCGCTACCGGCGCTCTCTTCGGACTCTCATTTGTCATCGTCAGCCCTGATGCTGCTTTCGCAAAGCCAAATGGCGGTGGCGGCGGTGGCGGCGGCCAATCTGGTACGGCCTGTAGCTTAAGTGATATTAAGGTCATATCGTCCGGCCTGGATGCTCCGGTTAACTGCTTGGGTTCCTTTGGCGGTAACAATAGCAACAGCGCAACAACAGAGACACTCTTTGGCTCTAGTTTCAGCGGTAACTATGGCAGTGAACTTAAGCTCGATGCCTCAAGTGGCACTTCACAAGGCAACTGGTTCTCTATCACGAACAACAGCTCAGAAAATGCCGGAACACTGACCTTTCTGAAGGACATCGATACCCAGTTCAGCTTTATCCTAAAGACCGCTAACTTTTACAGCTCTTATATCTTTGACGGTGTCGTCGCCGGTACAGGTTTTGCCTTTGATACGGCTGGTGTTGCTCAAAACAACAACGGCTCTGCTGCTGGTCTTTCCCACGCATCGCTGTACATTTCTGATGTAACGGTTCCGCCGACCGAGCCGCCGACCGAGCCCGAGCCGCCGACCGAGCCGCCGACCGAGCCGCCGACCGAGCCGCCGATCAATCCCCCGGCGCCCCCCCAACCGCCGATCACTCCCCCGGTCGAAATTCCTGAGCCTTCGACCGCTCTGAGTCTCCTCGCCTTCGGTGCTGTCGTCAAAGTTGCACGCCGTCGTCAAGCCAAGTAAATCAAAGTATGAATGGAACCGAGTTAAACGCTTAAGCGTAGGTTCCATTCATCCCCATTGAGTCCGTGGTTGCATAATTTTTGAACCAAAGAGCTAGGATCTGAGCAGTCCTAGCTCTTTTTTGCGTGGGAATCAACCTCGCGCCCGGTCTTCGTCAGAGCCGCCGAGAACGCTTCGACCTTTAAGATATCCCACAAAAAATCGCCCGTCCCGTTACAAAAAAACGCGAAAGCACCATCTTCGATCGCATCTAGATAAAGAATTATCATCACGGCGATCGCGCAGGAAAAAATCCTCTTAGGCTAGCGATCAGTCGGCGCAATGCGCAATCACTTACAGGGTTGACGCAACAATATGAGACTGCTCTCAATTCAACGCGCCAGCCCTTGCCCTGCTGGCATCGGCAATCACAATACAAAAAACACCGACTGCAATGAGATGGGGAAATTGCGATCGGTGTTTTAAATCGTGATCGAAACGACGATCGAAACGGCGACCCGAAACGCGATTCGACATCACCGCCAATATTGCGGCCTGAATCGCAACCACGATCGCCTTCGTTTCGCTTCAGAAGCTCACACCACAACCGAACCACTATCGGACGATCCCTATGAAACTTGCCTATTGGATGTACGCTGGCCCCGCTCACATTGGTACGCTACGTGTCGCCAGCTCGTTCAAAAATGTTCACGCGATTATGCACGCGCCGCTTGGCGACGATTACTTCAACGTCATGCGATCGATGCTCTCGCGCGAACGTGACTTTACGCCCGTGACGGCAAGTATCGTCGATCGGCACGTCCTCGCCCGAGGTTCCCAAGATAAAGTCGTTGAAAATATTACCCGCAAAGACGCCGAAGAAAGCCCGGATCTAATCGTCCTCACGCCGACCTGTACTTCCAGCATTTTGCAGGAAGATCTCGAAAATTTCGTCAAGCGTGCATCCCTCGAAACCAAGGGCGATGTGTTGCTCGCTGACGTGAATCATTACCGCGTCAATGAGCTACAGGCCGCCGATCGCACCCTGTCACAAATCGTCGAATATTACATCGCCAAAGCCCGCAAACACGGCACGATCGTCGAGGAAAAAACGTCCTATCCGTCGGTGAATATCATCGGCATGTCCACCCTCGGATTTCATAACAATCACGACTGTACCGAGCTGAAGAAGCTCATGGCCGAGCTGGGCATCACGATTAATGCGATTATCCCCGAGGGTGCGTCGGTGGAGTGCCTCAAGGAACTGCCCCGCGCTTGGTTTAACCTGTTGCCCTACCGTGAACTCGGTCAGATGACGGCGGAATTTCTCAAGCGTGAATTTGATATTCCCTCGATCGAGATTACGCCGATGGGTGTCGTCGAGACGGCACGCTGCATTCGCGCGATCCAAGCGTTGCTCAATGAGCGCGGCGTCGGCGTGAATTACGAAGATTTCATCGATGAGCAAACCCGCTTTGTGTCGCAAGCGGCCTGGTTTTCCCGCTCGATCGACTGCCAAAACCTGACGGGCAAAAAGGCGATCGTCTTTGGCGACAATACCCACGCCGCCGCGATGACAAAAATCCTAGCGCGGGAGATGGGCATCCACGTGGTCATGGCCGGAACTTACTGCAAATACGACGGGGAATGGTTCACCGAGCAGGTTTCGGAATACTGCGATGAGGTGCTGATCAGCGAGGATCATACGGTGATCGCGGACAAGATCGCCAAGCTGGAACCGGCGGCGATTTTCGGTACGCAGATGGAGCGCCACGTCGGTAAACGGCTGGATATTCCCTGCGGTGTGATCGCTGCGCCGATCCACATCCAAAATTTCCCGGTGGGCTATCGTCCGTTCCTGGGTTACGAGGGGACGAACCAGATCGCGGATTTGGTCTACAACTCGTTTACGTTGGGCATGGAGGATCACCTGTTGGAGATTTTCGGCGGTCACGATACGAAGGAGGCGATCACGGCGACGATTTCGACGGATACGGATCTGAGCTGGTCGAAGGATGGCCTAGTGGAGTTGCAGCGTGTGCCGGGTTTTGTCCGTAATAAGGTGAAGCGCAATACGGAGAAGTTTGCTCGCGATCGCGGCATCATCAAGATCACGGCGGAGGTGATGTATCAGGCGAAGGAGGCTGTGGGGGCTTAGGGTTACGGGTTGCCGGTTTGGGGCGATCGGATGGTTTGATTGAGGTTTACGGGCGTACGATGGTGCGTCCGTTTTTTTGTTTGAGGGTGGGGGGGTATGGAAGCGTGCGGCGAAAAGTCCGAGTTCTTGGAGAACTCGGACTTTTGAAACGGCATGGGTTGGATTAAAAAACGTTAATCCTTAATCCTCCAAATCATTCGTCACATCCAACATTGGGATCGACAAAATTGAATTCCCCGCAATTCCCTTAATTGCCCCATACATCGTCGTCGTTCCCAACAAAACCTTATCAATCTGCTTTTCCCGTTGCTTCCACTGCTTCTGAAACCAACGCTTCTCCTTATCCAAATCCTGCTGCACATCCGTAAAACCCTCCACAATGCTTTCTACCTGCCCCTGAAATTCACGACTCGTCAGAAAATCATAAAGCATCTCCATTTTGTCGCCCTTATGCTCCTGTGACTGCATCGCATCACTCACACTAATCAACGACTCGCGTAACACCGCACACAAACCTTTAAATTCATCATAGGAACAGATCCAAATCCCCTCCCGTAACCCCATCCGATCCATATCTGACGGCATCGCATCCGTCACCAAAACGCCAAGCTGTGCCCCCTTTTCCTGAATATCCAACTTGAACTTATCGAGCCAATCATTCCGAAATTGCTTGGTTCGCTTGCTTTCGTAATAAATCGTGCCGCAGTGCTGGCGATACGGCGTATTCACCACCTGTAAACAATCTGCACCGCGATACCCTTTTTTGATTTCCTGAATCTGATCTATCGGGAATTTTCCGCGTAACCACTCCTCGATCGCCAACTCCTGCACTTCACCCTGCATCTGCATCGATCCCTGCTCCTGCTTACGCTTCATCTCATCCGCCAAGCGAATTTGATCCTCAAGCTGCTTCTGTAATTCCTTAACCTTCAGCTCGGTCTTGGCCTCCGTCTCCCGGCGTACCTTTTCCTTCGCCTCAGCAAGCCGCAACCCAAGCTCCTCCTGAGCCTCTGCTTTCAACGCTTCCTCTAGCTCATCCTTCTCCCGCTTTAGTTTTGCCAACTCCGCCGAAGCTTTACGTAGATCTTTGATTTGCTTTGACTTTTCCTCTAACTCCTCTTGCTGAATCCGTAACGCTTCGGACTGTTCTTCTCTAATTTGAACTTCTAGAGTCTTCTTGAGTTTTGCTTGACCTTGTTTGAGTGCTTTTTGGACTTGCTCCGACACCTGGTCTTGAATACTTTTTTTCTCAGTATCTAGCCTTTCGCGCTCCTCTTCCAGTTTAGAACGAGCCGCTTCATACTCTTGGCGTTCCTGTTTCATCTTTTGGAGATGCTCACGCCGGATTTGTTCCTCAACTTGTTGATAGAGCGTCTGGTTAACATTAATCTCCTCTTGGCAATGCGGACAGTTGATTAGATCGGCACTCATTGTGATTCCTGAAATGTGACAACGTTATTCACAATAGAGCAAATAAAACTAATCATCGTGTAGCAAAAACCACACAGCAATACTACGTGCTTATCATGAGCGTTTCGCCTGGGGAATATTACGTTCACCCTTGAAGCTGAGATTGATTGTCACCTCTGCCGCTATGATCGTCCTGCTCTGAGCCAGCTTGTTGCGATCCCCCCGGTTTCTGGCTCGTCTCAACTACGACTTCGCCGACGATCGCCGTAGCCACGATCGCCAGGACAAAAACCGCACCTTACCGGTAAACACACCGACGATTTTGCTCTGGAAACTATCAACGAAGGTGAACAACACCGGCACGACCACCAGGGTTAACATCGTCGAAGTCGAGAAACCGCCGATCACCGCAATCGCCATCGGCGATCGCGTCTCGCCCCCCGCGCCCCACTCCAGCGCGATCGGCATCATCCCCGCGATCGTTGAGATCGCCGTCATGAAAATCGGACGTAGCCGCGAGATGCCCGCTTCGAGTACCGCCTTGAAGCGTGGTAAGCCTTGGCGCTCATTTTCGAGCGCACAGTCCACGAGCAAAATCGCGTTTTTCGTCACCAATCCCATCAGCAGGACGATGCCGATCAGCGCGAACAAGCCCAGCTCTTTTTGGGTGATCAACAGTCCGAGTAACGCGCCGCCGACAGAGAGGGGCAGCGCCACGAGAATGGTCAGCGGATAGAGGAAATTGTCGTAGAGCAGGACGAGAATCGCGTAGATGAAGAGAACGGCGAGCGACAGGGCGCCGAGAAATTCGGTGAAAATGTCGATCATGATTTCCGCGTCGCCCGAGGGTTGCTGGAACACGTCGGCGGGAAGGGGATTCATCGCGGGCAGACCATCGACGGCGGTTACGGCGTCTCCGAGGGCGATGTTTTGTAGGTTCGCGGCGACTTCGACTTTGCGCGATCGATCAAGTCGATCGATCTGTGCCGGACTGCTGCCGAGCTTGACCTCCGCCACTGATGACAGCTTGACTAACGCGCCGCTCTGGCTAGGGATTTCGAGATTGGCGATCGTATCGAGGTTGTTGCGGTAGGGTTCGGCGAGCTGGGTGCGAATGGGGATCTGGCGATCGGGTAGATCGAATTTGGGGAGTTGCGATTCGAGATCGCCGAGGGTGGCGAGGTTGGCGGTCGCGGAAATTGCAGCGACGGAAACCCCGAGGTCAGCGGCGCGATCGAGATCCGGCACGATTTGAATTTCGGGTTTCACGAGACTCGCGCTCGAAGCCACTTCCACCAGTCCAGAAACACCGCGCATTTGACGTTCGAGATCATTGGCGGTGGCGATCAGCGCATTCGGGTTACGGCTCATTAGCACGATCGACAGGTCTTTACCACCGCCACCCGCACCGGAAGAGAGGAAGCTAATCCGTGCGCCGGGAATTTCGGCGAAGGCGGATCGCATCTCCTGTTCAAACTGTCGCTGTTTGATGTCGCGCTCGTCCTGGGGCTTGAGGACAACGTAGATTGTGCCGGTGTTGATGTTGCCGCGTGCGCCGTCACTTCCCGCGACGATCAGCGTGTTCTTGGCGGCGGGGTTGCCCAGCATGGTTCGCGCGAGCCGATCGCAGACGGCTTCGGTTTCCGCCAGGGTCGAACCGGGCGGCAGCTCGACGTTAATCGTACTCACGCCGCTATCACCACTGACAAATAGCCCTTTCGGAATCAGCGGCACAAGCTGCAAGCTACCGATAAAAAAGGCCACGGCAATCAGCAGCGTCGTGATGCGATTGCGTAGTGCCCAGTTGAGTGTGCCGCGATAGAGTCCCGGTTGGCGGACGGATAGCGAGGGTGCGGAGTCGAGCGAGTCGAGCGATTCCAGTGGGCGATCGCCAGCGTTAGTCGTTCCATCGATTTTGCTTTTGAGCAAATAGGCCGATAGCATCGGTGTAATTGTCGTCGCCACCAGGGTCGAAAACATCGTGGCAACGGCCACCGTGACGCCAAACGGACGGAAAAACTGACCGGGAACACCGCCCATAAAGGCCACCGGTAAAAATACCGCCACGATCGTCGCGGTTGTCGCCACCACAGCGAGCCCAATTTCTTGCGCGGCGTCAAGTGCCGCCTGGTAGGGACGTTTGCCCATTCGCAGGTGAGTATCAATATTTTCGATCATGCAGATCGCGTCATCCACCAGGTTGCCCACGGCCAGGGACAACGCCAAACAGCTCATGCCATTGAGCGTGTAGTCCAACGATTTCATCACCAAAAAGGTGGGGACGATCGACAGTGGCAACGCCAGACCGGTGATGAGCGTCGCTCGCCAGTCTTTGAGAAAGATCCCGACGGTGAGCGTCGTGAGGATACAGCCGAAAACGAGGGCATCGATCGAAGCTTGATAGGATTCGCGAATATTGGTCGCCAGCGTAAAGATGCGCTCAAATTCGAGATCGTCCGGTAGGGTTTCGGTGTCGAGGGTTTCGACGGCTTTGGCGACGCCTTCCTCTACGGAAACGAGAGTGCTGCCGGGGCTACGCAAAATCGAGAATGCGACGACGCTTTCCGTACCTTCACGGGTGATGAAGGTCGAACTTTCGCGCGAGTCGGCAAACCCATCGATCACCTCACCGAGGTTGGATAACGGTACATCGCCACCACCGGGTAACGGAATGCGATAGTTGCGTAGATCATCGACGCTGCGGGCGCTACCGAGGGTGCGGAGGGTTTTCTCGCTGCCACCAGCTTCGGTACGTCCACCGGAGAAGTCGGCGTTAAGGCTCCGAATTTGATCGTTAACCTGGGTGGCGGTAATTCCGAGGGCTTTGAGTCGGAGTGGATCGAGCTGAATGCGAACTTCACGATCGAGGCCACCGCTACGGCTGACCTGTGCAACCCCGGAGACTTCGAGTAAGGCTCCGGCGATTTCACGATCGACCAGTTCGCTCAGTTCTTCCACTGATCGCTGATCGGAACGCACGGCGTAGGTGGCGATCGCTCCACCGGCAAACTCCAGCTTTTGGACGATCGGCTCGTTGATATCTTGGGGTAACTCTTGCCGAATTTGCGATATCGCGTTGCGGACTTCGTTGGTCTTGGCCTCACTATCGACGCCCAACTCGAAGTTAATCGTCGTCGTTGAAACCCCTTCGTTGACCGTTGACACCAGATCGTCGATGTCCCCCAGGCCGACGACGGCATCTTCGACCTTGCGCGTCACCTGGGATTCCAGCTCGTTCGGCCCCGCTCCCGGTTGCGTCACCGTGATTTGCACAACGGGGATATCAATATTCGGCGTGTCATCAATACCGAGCTGGCCGAAGGCAGTCAAGCCTGCAAAACTCAGCACAAGGAACAGGACGATCGTGGGAATCGGTCGTTTAATCGACCAAGCAGAGATATTCATGGGGTAGCCGCGCGGTCATGTGAAGGTGGGCGTGAAATTTTGAAATCGGGATCAGGGGCGATCGGAGTTGGACGCCTGAAACGCTGTTATTCAGGTGATTAAGCGTCGTGATTTTGCACCGACTTACTCGGCAACACGCACGGTATCGCCATCTTTGACGTAGCCCGAACCATTGACCACGACCCGATCATTCGGCTCTAGACCGCTCAGAATCTCAAATGAGTTGCCATTATTGGTGAGCGTGCCGAGGGTGACTGATTTTGCTGTCACGACGTTATCGGCATTCACGGTATAGACGATCGTGCTGCCGTCGGCTTGGGGTAACACGGCTTTGGATGGAACCGTGGCTCCCTGCTGTACGCCCGTGGCGATCGCCGCCCGCAAAAACATCCCCGGTCGCAGCAAATCGCTGGCGGGTAGGTCAATCTCGACGATCGCCTCGCGGGTGGTCTCGTCAATTTGGGGCGCAATCATGCGAACCACGCCGCGCAAATCAATCCGCTGATCGGAGTCCGATTGAATGTTGACCGTACTGCCGGGAACGATATCTGCGAGCTGCGTTTCGGGAACCTTGACGCGCAGCTCAAGCCGACCGCCCTGGGCGATTTCAAACAGCGGCGTGGAGGACATCGAGCTTTTAACATCGCCGACGCGGGCGTTACGAGTCACGATCAGGCCACCCTGGGGCGCAATGATCGCCGTGCGATCGAGCTGGGTGGCGACCTGTCGGGCATTGGCTCCAGCTCCATCACGGGCGGCGATCGCCGTGTCAATATTGGCGCTCGCGGCGTTGGCCGTAGCGCGAGCGCTGGCAACCCGAGCCTGGGCGCTGACGACATCGGCGGCGGCGGCGGCGATATTGGCTTGGGCAACCTTGGCATCTTCGATCGCCTTGTTGTAGTCCTCTCGCGCGGTCAGCACATCGGTGTAGCGAAAATCGGCTTCCTGCTGACTAATCGCCCCGTCGGCGGCCAAGCTACGAAAGCGATCGTACTCACGCTCGGCTTGCTGGAGGCGGGCTTCAGCTTGGGTGATCGATGCTTCAGCGCGATCGGCATTGGCGTCCGCTTGGGCCACACCGGTTTGCGATCGGGCGAGATCCGCCTCTGCCTGACGAATTCCCGCCTCACTTTGCAGCGCGTCCGCCTGAGCCCGATCGATCCCCGACTCGCTCGATCGCGTCTCCGCCTTCGCCCCTTCTAGCCGCGCACTCAATCCCGAACTGTCGAGCGTTGCCAAGATTTGCCCCGCTTCGACATAATCGCCCTCATCGACCAACACGCCAGTAATTTGTAAACCGCTCTCCTGGGGTAAAACTGGCAGCAGATCAAACACAGCCACCGATCCTGTCGCTTCTAAATAACGGGTGACGCGCTGCGTTTGCACCTGAGCAACCGTCACCGTTTGCGATGGCATCACCTCGCTGACCACCGCCGCAGGCGGCCCCGACGGCTCCGATCGCAGCAGGCTCGACCCAATTCCGGCGACCACCACACCGACCCCGATCCCGATCGCAATGCCTCGCCACCCCGATCGCCACGCTGGCGTTACGGACGTCTCTTGCAGCCGTAATTCCAGCGCTTGGCGTTCATTGACGATCGAGTCGTCGGATTTTGGCGAAACTTTCGGATTCATGGCAGGGCCTGTGGTGTTGCGCGGAACATCGAAACCGGAAACGTCAACCGGCAGCGTGAAATAGACTTAACGTTTAGTAATATTTCTTAAGTTTAGCAATTACAGAACTGCATTACTGCAATTGCTAAACCGAAGGGCGTCGTGTATTGTCTGTGCCTAGATAGATGGCACAACAAAATATGCTGTGACATCTATCTGTGTTACTAATCAGGCTAATCAATCAGAATATGCCGTGTCAAGTATTTTGATTGCTTTGGGTAAGGGACTAAAGTCTTGAGAGACGCTGAAGAGCTACAACTGTTATTTAAAGCGGTACACCGTGAGTCTGAGCGGCGTCTTTCTGATGCTTTTGCGCCACTCAAGATCACGCCCGCGCAGGCCGAGGCGTTAATTGTGTTGCAGATGGCGCAGCCGATTTCGTTGGGAGATTTGGGAGATTTGCTGGTCGCGGAGGGGGGGCATCCGTCACGGTTGGTCGATCGGCTGGTGCGTAATGGCTGGGTTGAGCGAGTGGTCTCAGGAGACGATCGGCGGCGATTAATCTTGTCCTTGACGCCGGAAGGGGTGGCGTTAGCGGAGCAAATCAAAGTGGTGCGCGATCAACTATGTGAGGATAAGCGATCGCTGCTAGACCGGATCGATATCTCCTCGACCTTGGCGTTGTTCGAGGGTTATTTACAAGGCAGTCCGTGGTGGCAGACGGTCGAGCGACGGCGAGCGTTAGGGCGCGATCCGTCTGCGGAGACGATAGAAGATTGATGATTCGCTAATTCATAGCTGACGATCGACGATGGAACGCAACCGCTGGATGGCTAAATGGCATGAGAACACGATCGCACCGTCAGTTCACAACCGATCGCGGCGATCGCGGCAGGATAACCGCAGCGTAACGGAACGGTTTGGATCGTTCCCGTTTGACCGGCGGAATTGACGATCGGTTGCGGTTGATGGTCGGACTGCCAGAAAATCGGTGCATGTTGGAGCCGCGACAACCCCGCGCCCGTGGCCTTTAAGTAGGCTTCTTTACACGTCCAGTAGCGCAAAAATAGAGCCGATCGCTCCGCCCCGTTGACTCGTTCTAAGGCTTCAACTTCGGGCGCTAAAAAGAAACGCTGGGCAAGTTTTAAAAGGTGGGGATCGGACATCGATTTTGGTGCTTCGAGATCTACGCCGATCGCGCCATCCCAGGAAAACGCCAGCAGTGCCACCCCGCCCGAATGCGACGTATTAAACCAGATCGATCGATCCGACCCGAACGCGGGATCGAGTTCAGGTTTTCCGTGTTGGCCGTAGCGAAATCGCAACGACGCGGGGGGACGTCCCAGATAATCGCCCAATCGTTGCCGCAACAGACCGCGAGCGATCAAAAACTGCTGACGATCGCGTGGTCGTCGATATCGATCGGCGCGATCGCGCTCATCTTCCGAAAGCCAGCGCCACCAATCGCACTGCTCCGACGCAACCGCCACCGCGTTAAGGTCGATTTCCCAGAGTTCAATCATGATCGATGCCGCGCCACTCCAGGAACGGCTCCACTACACTAGAGATTAACGAAAGTGCAACAAAACCTGTTCAACCTAGCGCGGTTAACCCTCACGCGAAAACTCCCATGATGCGATCTGTGATTAGTATTGGAACCTTTATTATTCTCTCTCTGGGCGTGACGGCCTTGGGGATCAATCTGGCGATCGCGCTGTGGCAGAAGTTTAGTATTTAGCAGCAGCAGCGAGTGTTTAGAAGATGATGACAGACGCGCCGACACGCCCACCCGAGATGACGCCCGATCCGATCGTGCAGCTCGATCGCGTCTCCAAAATCTACGGCAGCGGCAACACCGAAGTTCGCGCCCTCGATGACATTTCCCTGGCGATTCAACCGGGCGAATACTGCGCGATCGTCGGCCCCTCCGGCTCGGGAAAATCCACCGCCATGAACGTCATCGGCTGCCTCGATCGCCCGACGATCGGCCACTATGCCCTCGACGGCATCGACGTATCGCAAATCTCTGAGACCAACCTCGCCAAAATCCGCAACCAAAAACTCGGCTTCGTCTTCCAGCAGTTCCATTTGCTCGCTCCCCTCAGCGCCCTCGAAAACGTCATGTTGCCGACGATCTACGGCAACGTCCCACCTAGCGAACGCCTCGATCGCGCCACCGCTGCCCTCGATCGCGTCGGCCTCAGCAACAGACTCTACAACAAACCCAACCAGCTCTCCGGCGGTCAACAGCAGCGCGTCGCCATCGCCCGCGCGATCGTCAACCGTCCCACCCTGATCCTGGCCGACGAACCCACCGGCGCACTCGACACCCACACCACCGAGGAAGTGATGGCGATTTTCGCCGAACTCAACGCTGCCGGAATCACGATCGTCACCGTGACCCATGAAGTCGAAGTCGCGCGACTCTCGCGGCGTATCATCATGTTTCGCGATGGTCAAATTATCGATGACAATATCGCACCCGATCGGCTCGAACAGTTCAATTTTTACGAAGCTGAAACCATCGCCCACAGCCCAATCGAAGCTGAATAAAACCATAAAAAAAGACCTAGCGATCATCAAAATAACGATCGTTAGGTCTTTTTTTTGAAGAAGATACTGCACAAAAAAATGTGCAATCAAGGCATAAAGCCCCTCAAACCTAGCTCGCTGCCGTGGCCGGTGCTGCGGGACGTGGCGGACGGCTGTTTGCCGCTTTTTCTGCTACCGGATCAATTTCTGTGACTTCAATATGATTGAGCAATGTCGTAACAAAGGCGAAGAGCAAAAAGGGTAAAGACAGCACTACGATCAAGCCCACCGTGAGGAAAGCATAGATTTCTCGGGCGCTGCTCCATAATGCCAAGGCAGACGCGAGAGAAAGAAAGATCACAATCAGCCAAATGATAACTTGGGGATAAATATCACCAAAGGAGAGCGTACAGCTCAAACGGTATTTTTGAAGTTTGTCCATGACGGTTTGTTGGGTTCAGAAGTTGTTTGTTGAATCAGGCGGTACTGAGCCTTACAATGTGACAGAACGTATCGACAGATGTAGGGATATCGATCGTTTTGTCAGTATCAGTACGACATAAGCTGATGAGCTACGATCTCAGGATAATCGCTACAGTTTAGAACGCGCGGGTTGCTCAATATTTCTAAAGAGTTGGATTGCAATAGTTCGTAAAGACAAATCTATTGCGATCGAACTTTGATGAAACGGCGAAATCTACCCCGATCAATACTGCGATTGCTTCAATGATTTGTGGGACTCAGTTAAGGATGCTTACTGCCATCTGGCATCGTTGCGCCCGTCAGATTGGCGCCTTCTAGGTTGGCCTGGTGGATATTCGCCTGATAGAGGTTGGCTCCGGCGAGATTGGCACGGTATAGCGTCGCCTCGGTGAGGTTCGCCATGCCGAGATTGGCTCCGGTAAGGTTGGCTCCGGTGAGATTGGCAATTCGTAGGCAGGCTTCCCGTAGATCCACTTGCGCCATATTGGCAAAACGCATGTCGCTCATGTACAAATTGGCGCTGATCATGTTGGCACCGATCAGGCTCGCTTTGTACAAATTCGCCCCCATTAAGTTGGCCACACACAAATTAGCGAGGCTAAGATTCGCACGATAGAGGTTCGCCTTACAAAAGGTTGCCCCGACAAATTTTGAGAGGGAACACACCGCGAAACTCATATTCGCCTCACGTAAATCAGCCTCGCGCAGATCGGCCATCGTCAGATCGACTTCGCGCATGTCGGCACGGATCAGGATGACATTCGAGAGGCTAGCTTGTCTTAGGTTTGTGGTGTAGAGACAAGCATCGGTGAGGTCAGCGCGATCGAGGCGGGCGCGTTGCAACATGGCAAGGGACAGGTCAGCGCCGACCATGCTCGCCTCGACCAAATCCGCTTGGGTTAGATTGCTTTCCTTAAGGCTGGCATAGCGCAAATTGGCGGTGTACATGGCACACTCGCTCATCTCGGCGCCATCGAGATTTGCCTCCTCCAAGTTGGCCATACAAAAATCAACTTGGCTGAGATCAGCTTTGCGCAGAAAACTCAGGCTCAGGTCAATTTCCCGAAGTTCTTGTCGGGCAAAATTGGCACCGCTCAGATCGGGAAGTGAGTCAGGGTTTTGCCGACGCCAAGCATTCCAGGCGGGAATGCCATCTTGGATTGGAGAAAGTTGGAGGGGGACAACCATTAAGGTGAGCCGGTAGATGACTCGTCTGATTCATTGTACGCTGTCGGCTTCGGTCAAATTTACCTAGGTGATGGTGCGATCGTGATTACACGGACGAATGTTGCTTGAAGATTGCAGTTGTCGGGGGTTAGGCGGCGGGCTGGCGATGACTTACACGCGGATCGAGGACGGCGTAGAGCAGGTCGGCGATCGTGTTGAATACGACGATCGCGATCGCATACAGAAAAGCGATCGCCATGACGACGGGCGTGTCGCTGCGGTAAATCGACTCGACGAGCAACGAGCCGATGCCAGGAACGCGAAAGACTTGCTCGGTGACGAGAGCGCCGGTCAGGACGCTGGGCAGGTCGATCGCGATCAGGGTCGTGACTGGAATGAGGGCGTTACGCAGGACGTGACGGAAAATGACGGCGGGTTGCGAGAGTCCCTTGGCGATCGCGGTGCGGACGAAGGGCTGGCGCAGTTGGTCGAGCATCGAGGATCGGACGAAGCGCACGAGCAGGGCGGCTTGATAGAGACCGAGGACGGCGATCGGCATGATCGACTGTTTGAGCTGGGCGATCGCTGTCGAAAAATTCACCACTTGAAGCGTGCTGTCATAGATAAACGGCAACCATCCGAGCCAGACGCTAAACACGGCGATAAACAGTAACCCGGTCAAAAATGGCGGCAGCGAGAACCAGAGAAACGCAAACGTGGTGGCGATGCGATCGAGGGGTTGGCGGTGAAATAGAGCGGATAGCGTGCCGAGGGGAATGGCGATGATCACGCCCACTAGGTAGCCCGTACCGACGACCCAAAGCGTTGTGGGGAGACGATCAACTAGCAGGTCAAAGACGGGCGATCGGCTGTTAAACGAGTAGCCCAGATCGCCCCGCAGCAACGAAAACACCCATTTGAAATAGCGCACATGCAGCGGCGCATCGAGACCGAGCGATCGGCGGATATTCTCGCGCACTTCTGCCGTGATGGCCGGATTGGTGGCAAACTCGCCCATCGGGTCGCCGGGAGCGAGCGCCAGGATCGTGAAGACGATCACGCTAATGGCGATCAGCGTCGGAATTGCGATCGCGCAGCGGCGAGCGAGGGTAGCAAGCATAGACTCAACGTTAAATCTTTAGTTAAATCTAAAGTTAAAACGCATGAACGCAACGAGTGAGCATCACGAATCGGTGTCACAAATCGACAGCGCCAGCGGGAAAACGAAAGATTGAGCGAAGTAGAATACCGGTCGATCCACTTTTTCGCTACCTTCAAGGTAGGGACAATCGTAACCAACCGCGTTCGCTCTGATTTGCGATTGCCCATTTTTTAGCTACGTTTAGCAACGTCTAACCCTCATCATGGCTCAACGAAATGCCGCTCCTGACCTCACCGTGCATCTGCTGCGTGAAGGCATTCCCGAATCGCATCACACCGCCAGTGTAGCGGTCTGCGATCGCCGGGGTCGGGTGTTGCTATCAGCGGGCGATGTCAATGCCAGTACGTTTATTCGATCGTCGCTCAAGCCCTTTCAAGCGTTCGCCGTTGCTTCGACGGGCGTGCTGGAACATTACGGCATGACCGAGCTTGATCTGGCGCTGATGTCGGCCTCGCACCAAGGCACGATCGAACACGCCCGCCGTGCGTTTCGGATTTTATGGTGCTGCGATCTCGAACCGGGCTATCTCCAATGCCCCATCCCTGAGGGTAAAAAATCTGCCCTCGAACATAACTGTTCCGGCAAACATGCGGGAATGCTCGCCGTCTGTCAGCTCCGTAACTGGCCGCTCGGCGACTATCTCAGCCCGTCGCATCCCGTACAGCAACTCATCCTCGAAAAGCTGGCGGAAATGTTGCACATCCCGGCGGCTGAATTCCTAGTGGCTCGCGACGACTGCGGCGCACCGACCTACCTCATGTCCCTGACGCAAATGGCCTCGCTCTTCGGTCAGCTTGCCTCTGGCGACAACCTCGAACTGGAGCGTATCGTTCGAGCCATGACCCAGCACCCGGAATATGTCGGCGGCGAGGGGCATTTTGATACGGAGCTGATGCGGATCAGTGGCGGGACGCTGGTGAGTAAGGCGGGAGCGGAGGGGATTCAGTGCGTGGGTCGCGTCGGTGAGGGCATGGGTTTAGCGATTAAAGTCGCGGACGGGGCGAAGCGAGCCAAGTATGCCGTGGCGATCCATGTGTTGCGTCAGATGGGCTGGCTGGCTCCTGAGGCGGCGGATACTTTGGCGGATACGTTCTTGACCCTCAGTCATTACAAGCGCTTGGATGTGGTCGGCGACGTGGCGATCGTCTAGTCGATTGGGCAATACTCACCGTCATTCAATTTGCCCATACCTGTTGATTGGTGGGCGATGCCCACCCTACAGCTACTACAGCTACGGCTATCGCGGGTTGGTGGGCGATGCCCACCCTACGACTCAGGCTGTACTAGGATCAAGTCCGAATATGTTCGATCGAAATAGCATGACGCGCAAAGCCGTTAAGGACGAGAAACCGATGGTTTGGATGCAGGTACAGGCCACGATTCGGAGTATCACGCAACGACTTCATCAAGCTTTGGGTCAATCGTTGATGCGTGCGATCGCCACGAGCTTGGCGATCGCGTTGTGCCTCTTGAATCTAACCAGTTGCAGCCTCGAAGATTTCCGCGTCCGAGCCGCCACCCCGCAACTCGTGACCGGCATCCTCGGCCCCCCCAAAACTTTTAACGCGGCTCTCAGCCAAGAATCGCCGAACATCTTCACCTATACCTATAGTGGTCTGCTCGAAGCTAATGGCCTAACCGGAGAACTGGAACCCGCCTTAGCCGAATCCTGGGAAATTTCCGAGGATAAAAAACGGGTGCGCTTTATCCTGCGCGAAGGTCTGCGCTGGTCGGATGGCGAGCCGCTGAATGCCGATGATGTGGTCTTTACCTATCAGCAGATCTACGCCAACGAAGCGATCCCCACCACCACCCGCGATGTGTTGCGCGTCGGGGAAAGTGGCACGCTACCGGAAGTCAAAAAGATTGACGATCGCACGGTTGATTTTCTCTTGCCCGAACCGTTTTCGCCGGTATTGCGATCGCTCGGCAGCGAAATTTTGCCGAAACACGCCCTCGAAGCCAGCGTCACGACCCTCGACGCCGATGGCAAACCGGTCTTTAACTCCATGTGGGACACCAAAACTCCACCCAGCGAAATCATCGTTAACGGCCCCTATCGCCTCAAGGACTACATCACCGGCCAGCGCGTCATTTTCGAGCGCAACCCCTACTATTGGCGACAGGAAAACCCCGATCGTGCCATGCCCTACATCGAAGAAATTGTCTGGCAAGTGGTGGAAAATCAGGACACACAACTGTTTCAATTTCGCGCTGGAAACCTCAGTTCCGTTGGCGTTGCACCGCAATATTTCTCCTTACTAAAACGTGAGGAAGAACGCGGAGATTTCACCATTTATGAAGATGGCCCCGCCCTTGGTACGACTTTTATTTGCTTTAATCTGAATCGCGGCAAAAATACCGACGGTACGCCCCTCGTTGACCCAATTAAATCCGCCTGGTTTAACACCCTCGAATTTCGTCAAGCCGTCGCCTACGGTCTCAATCGTCAGCGCTCGATCGACAATATCTATCGCGGCCTCGGCGAACTGCAAGACTCGCCGATTTCGATCCAAAGCCCCTACTATCTCCCGCCCGAAGACGGATTGCCCACCTACGAATACAACCCCGACAAAGCCCGCGAGCTGCTCCAACAAGCCGGATTTCGCTACAACGATAACGATCAACTATTCGATCGTGAAGGCAATCGCGTCACGTTCTCGCTGATCACCAATGCGGGCAACCAAGTTCGCGAAGCCCTGGGCGCACAGGTGAAGCAAGACTTGAGTGAGATCGGTATTGAGGTGAATTTCACGCCGATCGACTTTAATAATCTCGTTGGCAAACTCACCAATAGTCTCGATTGGGAATGCCATTTAATCGGCTTTACCGGCGGCATTGAACCCCACGGCGGTTCGACGATTTGGTCGGTGGATGGTCGGCTCCATAGCTTCAACCAAGACCGCAGCGATCCGCCGTTAACCGATCGGGTAATCGCAGATTGGGAGCAGGAAATTACGGATTTATACGTGCAGGGATCGCGCGAATTTGACGAGGCCAAACGACGCGAAATCTATGGCAAAACTCAAATCATTGCTCAGGAACAGTTACCGTTTATCCATCTAGTAAATCCGCTCTCAATGCAGGCGGTGCGTAATAATCTAGAAAATATCCAATACTCTGCCCTTGGCGGTGCATTTTGGAATATTCATGAGCTTGAGTTTTCAGCAGAATAAAGCGAAATCGGCATGAGACTCGATGCTGGCTGGGTTGAACTGATCGCTACTATCCCATCATGATTCCTGTGAACGAGATCCCCGATCCTGTTGATTTCTCTTCTACCCGCGAGCCAATCCCCCCAGCGATCGAGCCGCCAACCCTTGCCGGACGCTACCAGATTGACCGCATCCTCGGCACAAATGCCACCGGTGGGCGCGTCACTTACCTGGCTCATCCCGTCAATCCGAATCAAGCCGATTCTGAACTCGAACCCTCCAAGGTCGTGATCAAAGAATTTCAATTTGCCCAAACTGGCGGCAATTGGCAGGGCTACGACGCGATCGCCCGCGAGTTCGAGATTTTGCAGGCGATCGACCATCCCGGCATTCCGCGCTACATCGAACAGTTCGAGACTGATCGCGCTGTCTACCTCGTTCAAGCCTACAAAGACGCGCCAACCCTCGCCCAACGGATCGCCAACTCCACCATTTCATCAGATCTCGCCGCCGTCTACCAAGCGGCGATCGACCTACTCGAAATCCTGACCTATCTGCAATCCTGCACCTCGCCGATCCTGCATCGCGACCTCAAACCCGAAAATATCCTACTGTCCGAGACCGGCGAGATCTTCCTGGTTGATTTTGGCTTTGCGCGACGCGGGATTAGTCACGCGGGTGATGGGGCGGCGTCGAGTTTGGTGCGCGGAACGATGGGGTTTATGGCTCCTGAGCAGATCCTGAATCGATCGCTGACGACGGCAACGGATTTGTACGGGTTGGGGGTGACGCTGGTGTGCTGGCTGACGGGGACGCCGAGCGATCGCGTGGGGGACTGGATCGGCGAGGGCTTTCGTCTGGACGTTGATCGCGCCGTGCCGCAGTTGTCCCGTCCGGCGCGACAGTGGTTGGCAAAGCTGGTCGCCCCTGAAGTCTGCGATCGCTTTGACAGTGCGAGATCGGCGCTGGAGGCGTTACGGGCGATCGGCTTTGAAACTGACGGCGATTCTCGCGATTCTGCTGATTTGAATTCTGCCGATTTGAATGCCGCCGTTTCGACACAACCAGACTCGATCCCCAGCCTGACCGCCCATGATTTGCGCGATCTCCAACATTCTCTCGGCGTGCTGCCGCTGCGGCGCTTGGTGCTGCTGGCGATCGCCTCCGGGGCGTTTGTCTGGGGTTTCGATCTCTGGTGGTCGCTGAGTCTGTCGGCGGGGCGGGCGATCGAGGCGGCGATTCGATCGTTATTGTCCATTTGACATCCTCTCCGGCCTAAAGGCACGGAGATTCCCAAACCTCACGATTTAGGT
>CAZFJL010000032.1:0-46052 GCA_964518905.1 uncultured Geitlerinema sp.
GTAGGGGAATGTTGCTGACTTCAGCTAACCACTCCCGTTCTGCTGTCCGTTTCGCTTGCGTAATCACCAGCTTTTGCAAATCACCATTGCTCGGCCACTTTTCGCCATCTGGCGTGGACTTCACCATCGCTAGGGCGTCGTTATATACAACTCGAACGCAGCCAAATACTTGAGCAAGGCTGGCTCGCTGCATCTGGTTTGGGTAAATTCGGTATGTATAGCGAGCTTTCATACGATTACTGGACGGTGATGAATCGTGCAACCAACGGTTGCGTTTTAGGGTCGATGTCTCTCCGTTCATCATGCTAGTGGCATTCTGACAGAAACTTCGCATCATTCAGACGGATGTGCTGGCAGAATTGATTGGAACGTTACAGACACCGGATGCGGACTAAAAGTCCGGGGCTTGTGACCCACCCCAGAATGGTCAAGCCGGAGCCTCAATTATCGGACGATTGATGATCCCTGTTTAATTCCAAGCGCCATCGTGAGATGGCACCAAGCCGATCGCCACCAAAAAGAGATTGTCCATCGGGCGAGAATGCTAATGTCGTGATATCTCGCGCGAGTACTGATTGTACGATTTGATTGTCCGCGATCGACCAAAGTTCGATCGTGTCCGATCGTGCGGGTTGTGATACAGCTAGGTAACGACCATTCGGACTGAGCGCGATCGCGATCGGTGTATCCGGCTCTAAATCCAGCGTGCGAATCTGCTCTCCCGTCTCCAGATCCCACAGCGTAATCGTTTGGCCGATTAATGCTAACCATCGACCGTCCGGGCTAAAGCTTGCTTGCTTGGGCGATGATGGTGTGTCGATCGCTCGAAACACCGCCATCGTAGGATTTAATTGCCACACAGTCGATCCCAAGGTCGGCGCTAGCCCAAATGCTAACATCCCCTGGGGGGAATGGGTCACGGCTTGGAGATTGGCGGCCAAACTGCGTTTATTGATGGGTTGGAGCTGATCGGTCTCCCAGTCAATCAACTCGCGGTCGATGGCTCCAACGAGGGTTTTGCCGTCCGCCGAAAAACTAAGCGCTTTAACGGTGGCTGGACTCGTCCCCATCGGTGGCTCGAAGAGTTGATCTTCGCGATTGCGATTCCAGATGCGCACGACACCGCTATCGCTACTGCTGGCAAACTGATCGCCTCTAGGTGCAACGGCGAGCGCAGTAATTGGTGCAGTATGGACGTAGTAACGATCAGTCAGTGCCAAGATCGGCTCGTCCGGCTCTAATTCGCGCGTTGGATCTGTAGACTCTGGGGCAGATGAATTGAGATTTTGAACCTTCGCAATATTTTGTATGGCTCGTAGTGAGGAATTTGAAGCCTCTGAAGAGTCGGCGGTCAATTCGCTCGATGAGTTGCTACGCTCGGCATACTGAACGCCATACACCACCGATAGCACGATCGTCACAATCGTTAGACCCGCCAGCACATCAAAGCGGTAGCGCCACAGATCCGTCCAGAGGGCGATCGGCGGAGCGTAGGACTGGGGCGCGATCGGCCCGCTGGTGTGCAGCGGCGCGGGGGCAGTGGTGCGTGGGGAAACAGAACGCATCGGGTGCGCGATTCGGGGTAGAGCGATCGTCCGGGCGGCGGGCGAGGAAGCGACGATGCGAGCGCGACGGTTTGGAGCGGGCTTGTCTTTCCAGCGCTGGGCGTCGGCAACTTTTTGGGGAAAGGGATCGCGTCCGCCGAGTTTTTTCGTGCGAGTACACCAGGGACAATGCTCTAGGCCGTCATCGTAACGGTGTTGGGTGTTGCGATCGCAGGTGACGAGGTGGTGTTCGGCTTCGTCTAGGGCATGGAGCCAGACTTGGGCGTCGGGGCGATCGCGCGGAGTGCGGGCATCAAAACAGCGCACAAAGAGACGCTGGAGACGCGGGGCGATCATGGTGAATTCCGGCGCGATCGGGGTGGGGCGATAGGGAATCGAAAGCTGGCGACTGTAGAGAAAATGCCCCGCTGAAATCCGCTCGGCAATGCTCGGCGGATCGCCCTGCCCCTGAAATACGCCCCCAAACGGATGCGTTCCTTCCATCAACAATTGAAAAATGGCCACCGCTAAACCGAAACAATCCTGAGCCGGGTTTCGATTCACCTCGCGTAGGGATTGCTTTTGCAGTTCCGGCGGGGTGAATTCGGGTTTGCCGACGGGGCAACGATAGGTGGCCTGACGCGATCGATCATAAATTTGGAACGAATCCGTATCGACCAGCGAGACCAGCGCTCGACTATTGACGAGAATATTTGACTCGTTGACATCACCAATCACGTGGCCGCTCGCGTGCAGACTGGCAAAAGCGGCGGCCAAGTTTCGCGCGGTGCGATGCAGATAAAGATAGTTAAACAAGGGGACGCGATCGCGGCGATTTTTTGGCGTCCATACCGTATGCAACGGCAACATATTCGCCACGCGCGGCATCAAAAAGCCGATCGCCTGCCGATCGCGCCAGAGCAGATCCACCGGCCAGGCGATCGATACATGCCCCAGGCTTCCCGTCGGGTCGATCGGCGGATCAGCCACCATCGCCACCAGCTTCAGCGCCATCTCCCGCGTCGGCTTGTGATACACCTTCGCGACGCACTCCGTCCCCGGCACATCAAAAACAGTACCCTCGCCACCGCCGCCAATGCGGGTGCCGAGGGTAATATGCTGACCGTTACTGTGACGCTGAAGTTGCACGATGGAACTGCACAATGGAATTGCACGATCAATTCGGCGTAGGCAAGACAAGAGAATCGAGGTCGGCATGAGGCGAGCTAACGCGATTCGAGACCGATTCGATTCTCCCGCCGAGCGGTTACGTTACGAGGGTATTCCGTGCGCGATCAGGAGCGGACAAACTTAAAGCGCTGCCGCTGCTCGTGCCGCTGCCTCTTCTTCAGGATGAATCCCCAGGCGCGTTAGATTGATGCGATTTTTGCTATCAATCTCGCGTACCTTGACGACGATTTCATCATTGACCGAGAGCTCGTCTTCCACCTTGCCGATGCGGTAGTCCGCCACCTGCGAGATGTGAACCATCCCTTCTTTACCGGGAAGGATCTCGACGAATGCACCGATCGGAATAATCCGCGTCACTCGACCGAGGAAAACCTCGTTCGATTTCACCTGACGCGTCATGCCCGCAATAATCCGCATGGCACGTTTCGCACCTTCGCTATCCTTGCCCGACACCGTAACCGTACCGTCATCATCGATATCGATTTTGCAGCCGGTTTGCTCCGTGATGCCCTTAATCGTCTTACCACCGGGGCCGATGACCAGGCCGATCAGGTCTTGCGGAATCCGCAGTGTCACCAAGCGCGGTGCAAATGGCGATAGCTCGTCTTTCGGTTCGCCGATCGCTTCGAGCATTTTGTCGAGGATGTGCAGACGTGCCGGAAGCGCTTGGTGGATCGCCTTGGCGATCACCTCCAGCGGCAGACCGGAGATCTTCATATCCATTTGCAGCGCCGTGATCCCGGTATCGGTTCCCGCCACTTTGAAATCCATGTCACCGAGGAAATCCTCAATGCCTTGGATATCCGTCAGGATACGAACTTCGTCGCCTTCCTTGATCAAGCCCATCGCCGCGCCGCTCACCGGCTTGGTAATCGGTACACCCGCGTGCATGAGCGACAGGGTCGAACCGCAGACCGAACCCATTGAGGTCGAGCCGTTGGACGATAGCACTTCCGAGACCACACGAATCGTGTAGGGAAACTCCTCTTTCGAGGGCAACACCGGTAGCAAAGCGCGTTCAGCAAGCGCACCGTGACCGACTTCGCGGCGACCGGGCGATCGCATCGGGCGCGTTTCACCGACCGAGTAAGGCGGGAAGTTGTAGTGATGCAGGTAGCGTTTTTCGTTCTGAGGGTTCAGATCGTCGAGTTCCTGAGCATCGCCGGGAGTCCCGAGGGTTGCCAACGACAACACCTGGGTCAAGCCACGATTAAACAAACCGCTGCCGTGTACCCGTTGGGGTAGGACACCAATTTGACAGGAAATCGGACGCACTTCGTCGAGTTTGCGACCGTCAACCCGCACCTTGTCTTTGACGATTTGAGCCCGCATCAGCTTCTTGGTCACGCTTTTGTAAACGTTACCGAGGGCTTTGCCGTTCGCCGCAACCGCAGCGCGAATCGGGTCGTCTTCTTTCAGTCCCTGGATCGCTTCAGCGATTTCGGCCTTGAGGGTATCGAGTGCCGCATCACGTCCGGCTTTACCGAGCTCAAAGCTCGACAGAATGGCTTTAACCTTCTTTGTCGCGGCTTTGGTGACGTAATCTTCCAGAGTGGAATCAACGACGGGCGGCTCGGCGGTGACGAGGGAAATGCCCAGTTCCGCCATGATTTCTTCCTGGGCGGCAATCAGATCGCAAGCGGCTTCATAGCCAAAGTCGATCGCTTCGATGATGTCCTGCTCCGGCAGGCAGCTCGCGCCCGCTTCTACCATGACGACGCCGTCTTTCGTTCCGGCGACGATCAGGTCAAGATCACCGTCACGAATTTCGTCGTGGGTGGGGTTGATGATAAAGTCATCGCCAACCAAGCCGACTCGCACGGCGGCCATCGGCCCATTAAAGGGAATCCCGGCGAGGATGGTGGCAAAGGATGCACCGGTTACGGCGAGGACGTCCGGGGGGACGAATTCATCCACGGATAGGGTCGTGGCGACGATTTGGATGTCATCGCGAATCCACTGGGGAAAGAGGGGACGCATGGGCCGATCGATCAATCGACTGGTGAGCGTCACTTTCTCCGGCGGGCGACCTTCACGGCGAAGGAAACCACCGGGGATCTTTCCTCCGGCATACATCCGTTCTTCGTAATCTACGAGCAGGGGCAGGAAATCAATTCCTTCACGTCCAGACGATCGCGTTGCCGTAACCAGAACAGCCGTATCTCCCGACTCTACCAACACGGAACCACCGGCTTGCGGTGCGAGTAAACCAACCTTCAGTCGAATATCCCGTCCGTCAAAGGATATTGACTTTTCCATTTCTTTCATGCAGGACTCTTATCCTTATCGATTTTACTTATCTTCAGTTAACGTTCGACTGTGGCAATCCTAACATTTATAAGATCGTGCCGGGATCGTAGACAGACCCGACACGCGCTTCTGTCTTGACAGTATTGGGATCGCCTAACATACGGCTGCACTTGCAGACGATGCGTCCGACTTAACGCCATCTCGAACGTCCGGCAACGATGCCCTTCTCGTTTCTTTAGAGACCGCATTAATCTTAGTGCATTTGACTCGATCGCTGCGGGCGTCGCGACCCGGTTCGCCCTAACAGCGTTGATATCTCAGGCTGCCGGGTAGCTGAATGATCCAGTCCATTAGCTCTAGTTGGGATAGGGCGGCGAGTAATTCTCCGCCGGGAAGTCCCAAGTTTGCGGCGAGCTGATCGATCGAAATCGGCTCATAGGGGATGCCTTCGAGGACGCGGCGTAACGATTCGGGGAAGTCTGGCGGAATTTCTCGGACTTGGACGCCGGTTGTGGTGACACGTTGGGGGTCGAGTCCGGGCAGGCCGCTGAGTAAATCGAGGAGGTGTTGCTCGTCGAGTACGAGCTGCGCGGCTCCGTCGGCGATCAGACGGTTGCAGCCGCGTAGGTCGGGGTTGTCGAGATTGCCGGGGACGGCGATCGCCTCGCGGCCATAGTCGTTGGCGAGACGGGCGGTGATCAGTGCGCCCGATCGCTCGGGTGCTTCGGTGACGATCGTGGCGCGACTTAGAGCGGCGACAATGCGATTACGGGCGGGAAAATGTTCGCGGCGGGGGCCGGTTTTAGTGGGATATTCGCTGAGGATTAAGCCTCGATCGCGAATGGCGGCGTAGAGCTTGCGGTTGGAGTCGGGATAAATCACATCGACGCCTGTGCCAAAAACGGCGATCGTGCGTCCGTTATGGCGTAGGCAGGTTTCGTGGGCGATCGCGTCGATGCCTGCGGCCATACCGGACGTGATCGTAAACCCTTTCTCGACCAACGTTTCGGTGAGTCGCCGTGTCCAGCGTTTGCCATATTCCGACGGGCTGCGTGTGCCGACGATCGCCACACTCGGCCTTTGACCCGTCAGATCCTCAGAGTGCGGCTCGCCAAGGTAGTGCAAAATCGGCGGCGGTAGCGGACTTTCCCGCAACAGGGTCGGGTAATCATCATCGCCTAGCGTCCAAAAGTTGGGATTGGCGTCGGTGTAGCTGGCGTACAGTTGTTCTGGGTTGATCGTTGAACGTTGGGTGACGATCGAATCCACGGTTTTTGCGCCAAACCCTTCGATGTCGGCCAAATCCGCCGCGCTCGCTTCCCAGGCGGTGGCCATCGATCCGAAATGATCGAACAATGCCCGCTGAGATTTGGAGCCAATGCCGCGCAGCCGCGTCCAGGCCAGCCAGTGAATGCGCTCGGTGGTATCGGTCATAGGGGATTGTGAGGGAAATTGGGGAAGCGTCAGTTACGTAAGCCGGTTTTGATTGCGCGATCGCCGCCCAGTCATTTGCCTATGTCTCCTCGTCCGAGGTTGCATCCTTGGCCAGGGCAAAGCGATCGGGGTGAGCCTCCGGATCTTTGAAGTGCTCGAATACGCTCTTATCACCGATATCGTCTGGAATATTCTGCGTGAGCTTGCGACTCGCAAACATCAGCAATAACACCGCCCAAATCCCCAGCAACACTTTTTCGCTCGCCACGGGCAAAATTCCCGCCATGTGCCCAACGATCGTAATCGGCATGATCGGCGTTAAAAACTTGGTCTCAGCGCGATCGAAACAAAACGCCTCCTTAAACGTAATCCCCGTCAGCGCCGCGAATAGACACCCAATGCTCCAGAGGCGATCGGGATGGGTGTAGATTTCCGCCACCAGCGGCGTTTGGGTTTGGGTTAGCACGTCGAGTGAGGCGAGAAACCCAATCAGCCAAAACAGTTGCAGCAAGCGATGCAGCGGGCGTAGGTAGATATGAATCGTCAACAAACTGACGCCTAAGCCTGCACCGAACAAAATCCAGAGCGGTGTTAACCATTGCAACACCTCCGGTGTCGTCCCCACACCCAGCACCAGCCCCGTCCCGATCGCGAAACTCAGCGCCGACACAAACAAACCGGCGCGGTAAATTTTCACCTCCAGGCGATCGCGCGGCGTAATCGTATATTCACCAAACTGTCCGAACAGAATCGGTGTTTCGAGGGTCGGCATTTCGAGGATCGGTTCAGGGTTTGTCATAGCAACCTCGCGAATTGATAGAGCGATCGAACATCGGCGGCATCGCGTGATTAGGACGCAGTTGCAGCCGTTTCATGAAACAAGATATGTTCAAGATGCAATCTATACATTATCGACGCCTAGCGTTGAGCGTTGGTTAAAACGTCCATTGCGATCGCGCGGGGAAAATTACGTCCTCACGACAATTCCCCACGATCGTGGATCACGTGTGCGATCGGTCGCCGTGTACGGATCGAACACAGTATTAAAATTACGCAATATCTCGCCCTCCATACCTTTCTGATTTCATGATTCAGTTTCTACATACATTGCGATCGCGCCTCGCGACGATCTTCGTGTCAGGGCTGATCGCGATCTGCGCGGTCATCCTGTCAGCCTCGCCCGTGCTTGCGACCGGCATCTATGACCTCCCGATCGTCAGCGCCGGTGATGACACCTGGATAATTGATGACGGCAACGTCCTGAGTCGCATCACCGAAACCAACCTGACCACAGCATCCCAGGAACTCCAGGCGCAAACTGGCATCGAAGTGCGCTACGTCACCATTCGCCGCCTTGACTACGGCGAGACGATCGACAGCTTTACCGACGCCCTATTTACCTCCTGGTTCGCGACCCCTGAAGCTCAGGCGAATCAAGTCTTGGTGGCGCTGGATACGGTGACCAATAATGCGGCGGTGAAAGCAGGCGACGACGCTCGCGATCAACTCACGAGCGAGATTGCCGACAGCGTTGCGAGTGCGACGATGATGGCTCCGCTGATCGATGGCGATAAGTATAACCAAGCCTTCGGTGATGCCAAAGAGCGGCTCGTGTCGGTTATTTCCGGTCAAGGCGACCCCGGCGCACCGAGTTTGACCCAGGATATTGATATCGATCGCAACTTCGCCACGGCGGAAGAAACCGAAGCATCACGCAGCAATACAACCACGATCGTTATCGTTCTACTCGTGTTAGCAACAGTCATCCCGATGGTGACCTATTATGTGCTGTACCAGTGATTATTCAGGATGTCAGATACCGAACAAGTCTCATTCTTTCTACTAAAAAGATAGAGTGAGATTGTCTTCATTAAAACACGTTAGTTTATTACGATAAAACCGTTGGAATAGTTATCCTATCTCAACGGTCTTTTCGTTTATGCTTGCGTATAACTTCGAGGTTCAGACTTTGTATCAATCGTGAATTGAACCATCCGGCATCGTAGCGCCAGTGAAGATAGCACCATCTAACTTAGCTCCCTCTAGGTTGGCATCACGCAAACTTGCACCGCTCAGATTTACATCGCTCAAATTCGCACCGCTCAGATTGGCTCCCCAAAGATACGATGAGGCCATATTTGCCTGACTCAAATCGGCTCCTGAAAGATCAGCTAAATTCAAATTAACCTCCCGCAAATCCGCTTCACGTAAGTTCGTTTCAACCAGTTGCGTTCTCATAAAGTTTGCCCCGCGACACTGACTACGCTGAAGCTTTGATTGTGCAATATTAGCTCCTCGTAAATCCGCTTGATTGAGCGAAATCAGCGACATCATACTCTCTGAGAGGTTTGCCCCCGTAAGATTGGCAGCATCGAGACTTGCACCGCTAAATTTAATCTCAGAAAGATCCATACCGCTGAGGTCAAGATTACCGAGCTGCAAGCCATTCATCCAAGCGCCCTTGAGCTTAACGCCGTTTAAGCTTGTTCCTGATAAGTTAGCCCCGCTAAGTCGTGCACCGGAGAGATTTGCCCAATCGAGATTTGCACCGGCAAGATTGGCCGATCGCAGGTTGATCCCGTTCAAATTAGCGCCACACAAATTCACCTTGGGTAAATTCGCCCCAAACAATGACACCCAAGTAACGACCGCCCCGCTCAGTTTTGCCCCTTCAAGGTCGGCGCGATCGAGCTGTGCTCCACGCAGGTTTGCTTTCGTCAAATCGGCTCCACGCAGATCAGCACTATTGAGCTTGGCAAAACTTAGATCGGCGCTGTATAAGAAGGTTTCAACTAATGTCGAATAAGTCAACGAACAGCGTTCTAAATGAGCGCGTGCAAGACTTGCAGCATTGAGGTTCGATCGGGACAAATTGGCTCGTGTTAAAGTCGCACCAATTAAATTAGCAGAGACCAAATCACTACCGCAAAACTCTCGTTCACCTTGAGCATAGCGATCAATCAACTCTTTTGTATTCATACATTTTAGTCACTCAAAAATGGTTTGATCTGGGTCGTTCAGTCTTGAGCTGAGTGAACGCTACCGTGGCTCGATATCACACCAAGCCTCGCTGAATATTGTGATCATTCGGTCTGAACGATCGAAAAAATTATGTAGACGAGAGCGGACATCTTGAGAGTCGATCATGGATCATTGCAGTTGCCTCGATTAAACGTCTCAAGCACTTAATTGTATATCTCGTGAAGGTCTCGATCGAGACCTTCACGTTTAAAACGCAACCTCTGATCGCTTTTAATGTTCAACCGTCTCGACGAATCATCACGATCGTGAATTAATCTTCGACGCAGCGATCGGACGTAGGCACTAATCGACCAGTCAACGATGCGATACCGTGTGGGCAAGCCATTGCGCCTCTAGCTGTCCTCTGCCTTCTGTCAGTTTTAGCTCTCGTCGGCACAGCCTCGTAGACACAGCCTCGATTTAGAATAGAATGCAAACGAACACCACATCTAGCCGTATTTTTGGCTTTCTGTAGCGCTTTACACCATCAATGGTTTTAAGTCGTAACTAGTAAACGCAATTCAGACAAACCCGTCTATGCCGTCAATTCTTGCCGAAACCTCCGCTCCCTTCCCCTCGCCCGCCGTACCGGCGTCCCAAATTGAGGTACTTCGCCGAGATGGGACAAAAACTCAGCTCGATGTCACCAAAATTCGTAAGGTCGTCAACTGGGCGTGCGATGGTCTTGACGCTAATCCGATTGAGTTAGAAGCGGGTCTCACTACCCGGCTGCGATCAGGCGTTACCACACGCGAGATTCAGGACAACCTGATTGATTGCGCTCTGGGGATGTGTAGCCCGAACGAACCGGATTGGCGTTACGTCGCGGGGCGTCTGCATATCTGGAGCCTTTGGAAAGATACGTTGGTTCATCGCGGCTACCAGTATGGTAACTATTCGCAAACGGTCGCCGAAAAGGTTGCGACGAATGCGTATGATTCCCGGATGTCGGCATACACCGCTGATGAGCTAGAAGAAGCAGGATCATGGATTAATCCCGACTGGGATTTGGATTACGACTACGCAGGGGCGGTACTGCTGACGAAACGCTATTTGCTCGATCATGAGCTACCCCAAGAGGCGCTGCTCACCTGTGCGCTGTTGTTGGCCTCGCCCGAAACGCCGGACGATCGACTTCCCTGGGCGCGACGGTTTTACGAGGCGATCGCCACCCGCAAGTTATCCCTAGCGACACCGATCCTGGCAAACCTACGCGTCCCCGGCGGTTCGCTTTCGTCTTGCTTCATCACCAGCATGGACGACAACCTCGAAAGCATCTTCGAGACGATTACCGATACCGCACGCATCTCGAAAAACGGCGGCGGCGTTGGCGTGAACGTCAGCCGGATTCGCGCAACGGGTAGCACTGTGATGGGCAAGGCCAACGCTTCAGGCGGGATGATTCCTTGGACCAAGCTACTGAACGATACGGCGATCGCGGTGAACCAAGGTGGGCGTCGTGCTGGAGCCGTGACGGTCAGCCTGGACGTTTGGCACATGGACGTACCGGAATTTCTGGAATGCCAGACCGAAAACGGCGATCAACGTCGTAAAGCGTACGATATTTTTCCGCAGCTTGTGGTGACCGATGAATTCATGCGTCGGGTGGAACACCGCGAGATGTGGACGCTGGTTGATCCGTACGAAGTGCGGACAAAGCTAGGGATTGAATTAGCGGAGCTGTGGGGTGAAAAGTTTGAGATTGCCTACGCCGAAATTGAGTCAAAGTTAGACGAAACGATTCGGCTTTATAAGCGTATTGATGCACGTGATTTATTCAAGGAAATCATGAAATCTCAGGTTGAAACTGGGATGCCTTATCTATGGTTTAAAGACACCTCAAATCGTGCCAACCCGAATAAACATGAAGGCTATATTCCGGGAGGCAACCTTTGTGTCGCCCCCGAAACTCGTGTCCTCACTGATCAAGGGCAGATTCCTATTGTCGAATTAGAAGGTCAGCAAGCCAATGTTTGGAACGGTTCAGAATGGTCTGAAGTTCTCGTCCGCAAAACGGGTGAGAATCAGGAGCTATTGCGAGTCAACCTAAGCAATGGTGAAAGTCTTGAATGCACACCCTATCATCACTTTTGGGTTCAGAATAACTACCGAAAAGCGGCTGTGCGTGTCGATGCACAAAACCTAACGCCAGGTGACAAACTGATCAAGGCTTCTTTGCCCTTAGTGCAAAACGAGTCTGACGTTGAGTTTCCTTACCCATACACATCGGGGTTTTTCTCCGGCGATGGTAGCCACTCACACGAGGGCTTACCTGAGATTGATCTTTATGGTGAAAAGAAGCTGTTACTTGATCGCATTCAGTATCGCAATAAGTTACGAGGCCGCCGGTATGGTGCATCAGTAGAACTTCTAGAACCGGCCATCTACCACGATGAGAAACAAGATCGAATCGTGTGCAAGTTGCCGCTTGACATGCCTCCAAAGTTCACGGTTCCCCTTAATGGCTATACGGTATCGTCCCGCCTGGACTGGCTTGCTGGCATCCTGGATTCTGATGGTTGTGTCTACCGCAATGGCACAAATGAAGCGTTTGCGATCACGTCAGTTAAAAAGGATTTCCTCCTGCAAATCCGACTGATGCTTCAGACCTTGGGCGTGGAGTCTAAGGTTGGTAAGTTCTCGGATGCGGGGTATAACAATATGCCTGACGGGAAGGGTGAACACAAAAGCTACTACTGCCAAGCTGCATACCGCCTGACTATCTCGTCATGTGGACTCTTCGAGCTTGGTAAATTAGGACTAAAAACACATCGACTTAAATGGGAAAATCGTAAACCTCAACGTAATGCGAGTCAGTTCGTTAAGGTTGTCAACGTTGAGCATACCGGACGAATCAGTGACACGTTTTGCTTCACTGAACCTAAGCGCAACCTTGGGGTGTTTAACGGGATTCTGACGGGGCAATGTCAAGAGTCATGGTCGAATGTCAAGCCGGGTGAGGAATCGCATACCTGCAATTTGACTTCGCTCAACCTTGCAAATATCGAATCACACGAATTAGAAGATATTTGTACCGTATCGGTTCGTCTATTGGACAACACGATCGAGTTAACCGAAACCCCTTTCAAAGCCAGTGCCACACATAACGCTAAGTATCGAACCATTGGAGTCGGTGCGATGGGTCTAGCAGATTGGCTCGCGAAATGTCGTCTTTCCTATAAAAACCTGGAGGAAATCGACGGTCTATTTGAGGATATCGGCTACCACTGTACGAAGGCGTCGATGGAACTTTCCAAAGAACGGGGAGCTTATCCCGTATTTGCGGGCAGCGAGTGGAGTAAGGGGCATTTGGTCGGGGCTAAACCTCTAAGCTGGTATGCCGAAAATGTTGCGCCGGGTCGTCTTGATCGCTGGACTCAGCTATCCCGAGATATCCAAGAGTTTGGCATCCGAAATTCGCATATCACCGCGATCGCGCCCAACACCTCGTCATCCCTTGTCCAAGGCTGTACGGCTAGTATCCTGCCTACCTATAGCCGCTTCTTCTACGACAAATGGGCAAAGGGAACCGTCCCGATCGCGCCACCTTTTGTTAAAGATTGCTTCTGGTTCTACCACGAGAACAAGTCGATCGAACAGCGCCAAATTGTCAAAGCTGTCGCGACGATGCAGAAATGGATTGATACCGGTATTTCGATGGAATTAATTTTCAATCTCAACGCGGGTGTTTACTTCCCTGATGAGCCAGAGCGATCGCTAAAGGCGAAAGATATCTTTGATACGCTGATGCTCGCCTGGAAAGAAGGCTGTAAGGCAATCTATTACATCCGTACGGTGCAGCGCGATGACTTCAAAGAGTCCGCTGGTGAAGGTTGTGTCTCTTGTGCCAATTGATCGGATTCACTCAAGAAAAAAGTGTTCGTAAAATCTTGCACTTTTAATCTAAGAGCCTAGCAATCTTTCGATGAATTCGTTAGGCTCTATAACTCTCTCTTCAAACTTCTATCGAGACATCAATTCTCACTCTAGGCAATGGCTTACACACCGACCAAAAACGCGTCAAAAATGCCCGTCAATCCGATCTTCAATCCGGAGGGAAATGACGATACATTACATCGAACAATTTGGTTTGGTGAAACCACAAACCTTATGCAGCTTAACGATGTACGTTACTCCTGGGCTGTCGGTTTGTATAAGCAAATGCGAGAGAATTTCTGGATTCCAGAAAAATTAGATATTACCCAAGACGTTACTGATTATGTCAATTTAACCCCGGATGAGCGTCGCGCCTTTGATGGAATTCTGAGCTATTTAACCTTTCTTGATTCTGTCCAAACCTGTAATATCCCTCACCTAAAAAGCAGCGTTACGGCTCCTGAAGTTGCGCTTTGTATGGCGGAACAAATCAGTCAAGAGGGGATGCATAACCAGTCGTATCAATACATGATTGAAACGATCGTACCGTCCGATCGCCGCTCCAATGTTTACGAATTTTGGCGCACGGATACGGTTTTGCGCGATCGCTGCAAATTTATTGCGGGGATGTATCAAGCCTATATTGATGATCCCACATCGGAGAATTACTTCACGGCTTTGGTCGCGGATTATTTACTTGAAGGGATGTATTTTTATAACGGATTCATCTTTTTCTATAACTTGGCATCACGGATGTTAATGCCGGGAAGTGCTGATATTTTTAAGATGATTAATCGCGATGAATTAAGCCATGTTCGTCTCTATCAAAAAATGATTCCCGAGGCAATGCAGGCGTTTAGTCATTCAAAAGATCGTATCTATGAAATGTTTGATGCGGCGGTGCAGCATGAATGTCTTTGGACGAATCATATTGTCGGGGATAATATTCTAGGCATTACCGGATCGAGTACGGAGCAATATACGAAATATCTTGCCAATATGCGGTTACGGGCGATCGGGCTGGAGCCGCTTTACAGCGAAGATAAATACAAGAAAAGCCCCTATGCTCACCTCGAACGCTTCTCCGATACGAAATCAGAGGGTCATACGAAAGCAAACTTCTTCGAGGCTCAGGTTACTAGCTATATGATGTCTTCTGGAGTTAGCGGTTGGGATGAAATCTAAGCGTTCTTTGGGTAGCATTTAGCTTGGTTGACTTGGAACGGCTATGAAGAAATATCGAAGTATGGCTATTTCTTTGTCAGAAAAGAAGTCGGTGAGTCGATGGATCGACGATCAAATCTAACGAAGCCGCAAACCCATTTGCGTTGCTAGAGGCTGCGTTAGACCTCATGGTTTCCCGCGAATTACTATTGATTTAGAGTTCATTTTGAGAGCTTCATTAAGCTCCGCAACCATGACCGACTTCCTTTCCCGATCGCACCTGCTTCGCACCCTTGCCCTGGTCGCGATCGCCACCAGCTCGATCGGCTGCGGCTCCGAAACGCCGCCGCCGACGGCAAGTACCACCGAGACAGCTCCTGGGCAGTCTGCCGCTCCTCCAGTTGCGACCCAACCCGGCCAACCAGCGGCTCCGCCCGTCGCCGCCCAGCCGGGGCAACCCGCTGCCGCCCCGCCGCCCGTCGCACAGTCTGCGGCTGCACCCGCCGCCGCACCCGTCGCGACCAACCTCAATCCCCAGGAAGCGGGCTACCTGACCAGCCAGGATGCCGGAGCCCGAATTAATGTCCGCAGCAGTCCCAGCACCAGCGCCAGCACGCCTCACTATGGCGTACCGGGTGATGCCGTCACCTTGCAGCAATACGCGAATGGAGCCGATGGCTATATCTGGTATAACGTTCGTTTTAATACGTCGGGCGCGACGGGCTGGGTGCGGGGTGATTTTATCGAGACGGTAATGCCTGCGGTCAATTCAGCAGCGTCTGTAACCGGCACGGGTAGCTCGCAAACGATCCAATTTGGAGCGGGCGAATCGTCCGCAGTTCTGTACGGGAGTGTCGTGCGTGGCACGGAGGATACCTACTACGTATCAGCAAGTCCGGGGCAATATATGAATGTTAATGTCTCGTCCGGCGAGGGGAATGCGGTTTTCCAGATTTATGGAGAAGTCGAAGGAACCTGGAGCCCGTTGATTGGTGCGGGTCCTGGTGAGGATACATCAGCCTGGGCGGATACATTACCGGGAGGCGGAACGGGCAATTTCATGATTGTCGTTGGACCGACGCGGGGCAATGCTGATTATTCGCTGTACGTCAGCATCGACTAGCAGCGATTAACGGCGCTAAATGACGCTAAATGACGCTCAGAATAGCTTTGCCCCAGATTCCAGACTAGTCCCTCTGTCACGCCAACCCGGTGAGACAGTTTGATATCCTCGATCGCACATCTCGCCGGTTCGTCCCGAACCTGATCGTATGTCTCGCGCTAAAGCTCTGCAATATTACGTCGCGTCGCGGGTGCTGTTAGCGCCGCTCATGCTCTGGATTGTCACCACGGCGGTATTCCTGCTGCTGCGGGCGACTCCGGGCGATCCGGTTGATGCTATTCTCGGCCCCCGCGCCCCGGAAGCGTTTAAAACGGAACTGCGCGATCAGCTTGGCTTAAGCGGCTCGATTTTTGCCCAGTACGGTAGCTATATGCTGCGTCTGGTGCAGTTTGATTTGGGGGAGTCGGTGTCGAGTCGAGGTCAAACGGTTTGGGAGATTGTCGGTGAGTTTTTTCCGGCGACGTTGGAGCTAGCGATCGGCGGATCGATCGTGGCGTTTAGCGTCGGGATCGCGATCGGGATGCTCTCGGCATCGCGTCCCAATACCGCCTGGGATCTGGGCGGGCGACTATTTGGGATTATCACCTATTCGATTCCGATGTTTTGGGCGGGTATGGTGCTGCAATCGCTGTTTGCCGTTCAATTGGGCTGGTTTCCTCTGGGGACGCGCTTTCCGCTGGGTTTACCTGCGCCGGATGGCCCTACGGGGTTATACACGATCGATAGTCTGCTCCACGGCAACTTGCCACAGTTTGCCGCTACGGTTCACCATCTCGCTCTCCCTTGCCTAACCCTGGGACTGCTCCTCAGCGGCATTTTCGAGCGCATCGTCCGCGTCAATCTCCGCAAAACCCTGACGAGTGACTACGTCGAAGCGGCCACAGCCCGAGGCATTCCGGAGCGCACGATCCTGGTTTCGCACGCGTTGCGGAATGCCATGATTCCCGTGATTACGGTGATGGGATTAACGGCGGCGGCTTTGCTGGGCGGCGCGATTTTGACGGAGGTTACATTTTCGTGGCCGGGATTGGCGAGCCGTTTGTACGAGGCGATTTCGGCGCGGGACTATCCGACGGTGCAGGGCATTGTGGTCTTTTTTGCGGCGATCGTGGTGGTGGTGAGCATCCTGATCGACATTCTCAATGCGGCGATCGATCCACGAATTCGCTACTAGGGATTGGGTCGATCGCCGTCGGTCTCCATATATGAGTGCGAGTCAATTAATCTATAGACACTTTGTTAACTTATTCCGTAGTTTTGCTGGCCAGATTGGCGATCGAGGCTGCCATAAGCCCAAAATGAATACCGCAAAAATGATGCGTAACCGCTGACACCGTAAGGAATAGGATCTTTTAGCGAGACTTACACCGACTACGTGCGTGCATCAAGACACATCCCATACACCTCTAATTAATTGTGTTAAGATATGTCAAGTTACTGAGGTGAAGACCGCACCTGCATGTTCGTTATTTTGTTCGTCGTTATCGCGCTGGTTGCTTGGGCTCTGCATCTGATGCAGGAGGCGATCGAGCAACAAGAATTTTCGCTGATGCTGGCCGGTTTACTCGTCGCGGCGGCGGCTTCAGGCATGGTGAGCGTTTATATTTTGATGAACCACTACATGGCTTTTTCCTGGGAAGTCGCCATCTCCTAAAAATATTGCCTGAAAATAATCGCCCACTTAAGAAGTCGGATTTTTCAAAAAAGTCCGACTTCTTGCTGTAATGCATCCCGATCGCCGAAACTCCGAATGGTTCCAGGGTTCAAAATCGATAAACCCTTACTTCCCGTTACGACCGAGATCCGATTTCGGCGAAATCAATCACAGCGCGGGGAAGACGATCGGCTAGAGTTAAGCTTGTCCTTTTTTCTAGACGATCCCCGTGGCGCAAGACAACAAGACCCGACGATCAATCGCCAGCATCGCCAGCATCGTCGCCGCTGCAACGCTGATCAGCAAAATCTTCGGGTTGGTGCGCCAACAGGCGATCGCGGCGGCCTTTGGCGTCGGAGCCGCTGTCGATGCCTATAACTATGCCTACGTGATCCCCGGCTTTTTGCTCGTTTTGCTGGGCGGCATTAACGGCCCGTTTCACAGCGCGATCGTCAGCGTTGTTGCGAAGCGCGACAAGGAAGACAGCGCCCCACTCATTGAAACGATCACGACCCTGATCGGCGGCATTTTGCTCGTCGTTACGGTGATCCTCGTCGTGTTTGCCAATCCTCTGGTCGATCTTGTAGCGCCGGGACTGCGAACTACGGACGCCGGACTGCAAATCCACGCGATCGCCGTGCAGCAGCTCCGCATTATGGCTCCGATGGCGCTATTGTCCGGCCTGATCGGGATCGGCTTTGGAACCCTGAACGCGGCGGATATGTATTGGCTACCGTCAATTAGTCCGCTGTTTTCGAGTGTGGCGCTGATCGGTGGCCTCGGAGCGCTGGCGATCGTGCTTCAGGGGGATATCGTTGCGCCGCAGTATGCCATGGCGGGCGGGCTTGTATTGGCCTGGGGGACGCTGATTGGGGCGTTGTTGCAATGGTTGGTGCAGGTGGTGGCGCAGTGGCGATCGGGCTTGGGTAGCCTGCGTCTGCGGTTTGAATTTTGGCGACCGGGCGTTAAAGACGTCCTGAAAGTCATGGGACCGGCGACGTTTTCGTCGGGCATGATGCAAATCAACGTCTATACCGACCTTTGGTTTGCGTCGTTTATTCCCGGTACGGCCTCCGCGCTGGGCTATGCGGGTTTGCTCGTACAGACGCCGCTGGGTATTTTGTCGAATGCGATTCTCGTGCCGCTGATGCCGATTTTTTCGCGGCTTTCCGACCCGGAAGACTGGGACGAACTGAAGCGACGCATCCGCCAGGGTTTGATCCTCACGGCGCTGACGATGCTGCCCTTGGGGGCGCTGATGATGGTATTGGCGATGCCGATCGTGCGGGCGATTTACGAACGGTTTGCCTTCGATCGCGAGGCGTCGGAGTTCGTCGCCGCGATTTTGGTGGCCTACGGTTTAGGGATGTTTTTCTATCTGGGTCGAGATGTCCTGGTGCGCGTGTTTTATGCCCTGGGCGACGGGGATACGCCGTTTAAAATTAGCGTTGCCAATATTTTTCTCAATGCCCTGCTCGACTATCTGCTGATTAACGCCTTCGGTGCGCCCGGTCTGGTGCTGGCAACAGTGGGGGTAAATATTGTGTCGATGGTGACCTTGATGGTGTTGCTCGATCGCAAGATCAACGGGCTACCGTGGGGTGAGTGGCTGATGCCGTTTGCGGGGCTAACCGTGGCCAGCGCGATCGCAGCGGCGGCGAGCTGGGTCTCCTTGACGGGCTTAGACGTTTGGGGTGATTTCGAGGGGTTGATCGGGGCGATCGTCGAGCTGAGTGTCTCGGGGTCGATCGGGTTGTTTATCTTTGGCGCGATCGTCACCCAGCTCGGTTTGCCCGAAGTGGATTTATTTATGAATCGGGTTCGCGCCAAAATCGGTCGATAAGCCGATCAACAAGATTGCGGCAAGCCCGGTGCGCTTGATTTGGAGTGAAAGGCGAGAAGTCCGACTTTTTGGAAAAGTCGGACTTCTGGGATGGGCGATTACGTCTCGTCGATCGAATCGGGCGCGATCGGTGGATACGACTTGTTTAGCACCAACACCACGCCATATCGGGACGATGCCATTCCCAAGGCCGCACGCAACCGATCCAACCCGACCAGCGTGCCGCGAACCCAACCATTCCGCATCGCAACGCTGAGGGGATGACGTTTGCGTCGCGTCCAGGTCGCTGAAGAGGTTTCCCAGGCTTGGGGTTCCGAGTAGGCTTTGATCGTATCGATCGCAAAATTGCAGCGCTGCCCCAAAACGCGCAGTGCTTTTTCACTCAGCAAGATCCGCCGATCGCGCTGATAGGACGCCCAGTAGCCGTGACGAAATAGCCGCGCTTGCCAACCGGCCGGGTTCGATAACTCCAGCAGAAATCGAGCGTCAGGGCGTAACTTCGCCGTCAGCCGCTCGATCATCGCGCTGGGATTGGGGAGATATTCAATCACGTTAAAGCCCAACACGAGATGAAAATAATCGTCCGGCAATTCACCCAGGACGTGATCAATCGTGCCGTAGTAGGCTTGGTAGCCCGCGAAATTGAGGCTATCGACCGTGTTGGCATCGTCTCCAATGCCAAAAATTTGATGTTTCGCCAAACCCAACTCGTGCAACAGCGCTAGATTGCGATCGGCGCGTGTACCGCGTCCCAAATTGAGATCCAGCACGCGCAAGTTTTTCAGCGTCACAGCCGATCGCGAGTCCGTCGCCTTGGCGCGGAGACAGCACTCGATTTGGGTTTTGATGCCATCACGAAACTCAGGCGACGATCGCCGACGGGCTGGCTGTTCGACGGTCTCAGCGATCGGCTCACTCTCGATCGGCCAGACCAACGACAACGCCTCACAGTCATAGCAGCGCCACGCCGTACCGTGGGGAAAATCCGCTAAATTTGGCCGTGGATTAGGCTCGTCTACCCCCTGCTCGGCCTCAAGCTCAGGTTTCCCTGACGGGTCATCGCACTCTTCTCGTGGGTTCGCCGTATCCAGTTCACCGGAAGAGCTCACCGTCTCGACAACTGTTTTTTCTCGTTGATCCGCAACAGGCTGATCAGATTGACTTGAAACATCTTGCGATGGATCTTCTACGGTTGAAGAATCTGTATTTTTTCCAGTCTTTTCAGCTTCGAGTGTTGCCGACGGTTTCGACCGCTTGCGTTGATCGGATTTGGATCGACGATTGAGATTCGCCACCGCTGCGAGATAGGCGTCGGTTTCGATCGGCAGATGGGCATAGAGTTCCCAGTGAGATTGACCACAAATACCGCACAGACGAGGCGAAGGTTGCGGCGCAACTTGCGGCGCGATTCGTGGCGAATCCTGCGATTCCTCCCGCACATTAGCCGCCGAGCCGCCGTCTCCGCTGTCTCCGCTGTCTGCGGCGATCGCGTCAGGCTGTGTCGAGGTAAGACGCTCATTGCGATCGGTCGTGGCGTCAGGTGGGTTTGCAAGCCCATCAGGCTGCAAAGGTGATGCATTGGCGTCGTCAGGGATCATGCGGCGTCCAATCGGGACGAAAGAAAACGGTTCCCGAAAATTTCTAACGATACTACCGCCGATAGGACTCCTCGACACAATTTAGCCTTAATCATCTGGCTCCATCGTACACGTCAAACCTTTACCCCGTAAGGTCTCACAATAAAATTCCGCATGTTCCATCGTGCATGTAATCACCAAAGCCATACCGTTGGTATGCGCCTCCATCATGATGCTGATCGCCTGGGGCTGGCTCATGCCGGGGATGGTTTGGATTAGGGTTTGAACGACGTGCTCCATCGAGTTGAAGTCATCGTTATGGAGCAGAACTTTGTAGTTAGGAGCGTGTTTACGAACGGTCGATCGCTGCTTTATCGTTTCGACTGCCACGACTACACCAAGAAACTTTCAAAGGTTTACAGTTCTTTAATGTAATCGTCCTGCTCGAATCTGTCACGGTTAAATACAACAGATCTACGACAAAACCACCACAGATTCATGACCGATGACAGACTCACCTTGAGGATACTAAACCTCTAGCCGACAGTTCATCTACGGCCTCTGAGCCATTCACGATCAACCTACCGATCGCCCTCTGAAACCTATGACCGTTGCTCGTACGATTTGCCTTGGCTTCCTCGGCACCATTTTTATCAGCACCCTGCTCTTAACGCTGCCCTGGTCGATCGCCGATGCCACCTGGGGCGATCCCCTCGTGGCACTCTTTACCGCCACTTCTGCGACCTGTGTGACCGGCCTTGCCGTCGTTGATACCGGCTCCTATTTTTCCGGCTTTGGACAGGCTATCTTGCTGCTCACCATCCAGATCGGTGGCCTCGGCTACATGACGGCCACAACGTTTCTCGTGCTGCTGCTCGGGCGACGATTTCGGTTGCAGCATCGTGTCGCCGTACAGGAGTCGCTCGACGCCGTAGGACTTTCCAGCGTGTCCAACCTGGTGACCTCGGTAATCGCCTTAACCCTGATTATTGAAATCAGCGGAGCCTTTCTGTTGATGGTGCAATTTGTACCGGAATTTGGCTGGACTCAAGGTCTGTGGCAATCAATTTTTCATAGCGTGAGCGCTTTTAACAATGCTGGGTTTAGCCTATTTCCCGATAGCCTGATGCGTTACTCGGTTTCGCCGGTGATTATCGTACCCATCTCGCTACTGATTTTCCTGGGCGGGATCGGCTATCAGGCAATCATGGAAATGTTTCTCTGGTTGCGCAGATATATTCACTCTGAGGGGCGACTGTTTTTCTTCTCGATGCACTTCAAAACCGTAACGAGCACCACGCTGTTTTTGCTGCTCGTGGGCTTTGTTGGTTTTTATGCAACAGAACAGTATGAAACCGGGACGCTGGCATTACGGAGTCAGGGCGATCGGCTCTGGTTGGCGCTGTTTCAGTCGGTGACGGCACGTACGGCGGGCTTTAATACGATCGATATTGGCGCGATGAGTACCGCCGGTCTCTTTTTGATGATTTCCCTGATGTTTGTCGGTGCGAGTCCGGGGAGTACCGGTGGCGGCATTAAAACCACAACTCTACGGATTTTGGCGAACTGCACCCAAACGGTATTGCGCGGCGGCGATGACGTAATTTTGTACCGTCGCCAAGTACCGAAAGAAATGTTAATGAAAGCCTTTGCGGTCGTCATGGGGTCGCTGACGACGGTAATTTTTGCGGTGATGGCGATCGCTATTTCCGATCCGACCTTCACCTTTGTCGAAGTCTTCTTCGAGGCGGTTTCCGCCTTTGCAACCGTTGGGCTTTCGATGGGAATTACAGCGCAGCTTTCAACCTTAGCCAAGGTCATTCTCATCACTCTGATGTATATCGGTCGGGTGGGCGTACTTCTACTGATGGAAGCTCTTTTGGGTGAGCCCCAGGCAAGCCAAATTGACTACCCCGAAGAGGATCTTCTCGTTGGGTAGGATGCGAGGCCATATAACTCCAAAACCCGGCCCGATCGCGACGTGAGTCAACCGGCTAACATCAGCAACGCACGCCCCCTGCGGCAAACGAGCCGCACGACGGTAAAATGGGTTGCCTATTATTCAGCATTAGTCCATATCCATGATCTCCTCGAACGACTTCCGAACGGGTACGTCCATCGAACTCGACGGCGCCGTATGGCGAGTGGTTGAGTTCTTACACGTTAAACCCGGTAAAGGCTCGGCATTCGTCCGCACCAAGCTGAAGAACGCCAAAACCGGGAATATCGTCGAAAAAACGTTCCGTGCGGGAGAAACCGTTCCCCAGGCCGTGCTCGAAAAAACCACCATGCAGCACACCTACAAGGATGGTGACTCGTACATCTTCATGGACATGAGCACCTACGAAGAAGCCAGCCTCACCGTCGAGCAAATCGGCGAGCAAGGGGTGAAGTACATCAAGGAAGAAATGGAGGTCAATGTCTTGACCTGGAATAATCAAGTTCTAGAAGTTGAACTTCCGAATTCGATCGTCCTAGAAGTGACTCAAACCGATCCCGGCGTTAAGGGAGATACGGCCACAGGTGGCACGAAACCTGCGATCGTTGAAACCGGTGCTCAGATTATGGTTCCGCTGTTTATCTCGATCGGCGAGCGCATTAAAATCGACACCCGCGACGATAAATATCTCGGTCGCGAATAGATTCCAGCTTCGTATTCTCCCAATCCTCCGAAGCTGAAGTGATCGAGCGTGGCTCACCCTCGGAAGACCATCCCAAGCTCCATCGTTATGGCCACAGCTCGATCGACGATCGCTCCACGGCGCGATCGCGACAACGATTTATCAAAAATGCATTAATACCCGTGAAACTCGACTTTCAGCAGCTCTGTGACCTGATCGCAGCTCTCGAACAAACTGATATTACGGAACTTAATATTAAAAGCGACGAACTAGAACTGAACTTGCGTCGCGGTTCCGGCAGCAATGAGAATAGCGTTTCAGCGGCAGACCTCGCGGCGCTTACGGCTCAAATCGGCGTCATGAATGCCAATGCGACAGCGATGCCGACGATCGCCCCCATGACAATGCCTGCCCCGATCGCCGCTCCACCCGCTGCGCCCAGCGAACCAACCCCGCCGCCTGCCGATCCAAAATGGGTGGAAATTGTTTCACCGATGGTTGGCACGTTCTACCGTGCTCCTGCTCCCACGGAGCCGCCTTTCGTTGAGACGGGTAATCGCATCTCCAAGGGTCAGGCCGTGTGCATCATCGAAGCTATGAAGCTGATGAACGAAGTTGAAGCAGAGGTCAGCGGCGAGATTGTCGAGATCTTGGTTGAGAATGGCGAACCTGTCGAATTCAATCAGCCGCTGATGCGCGTTATGCCCAGCTAGTTTCTCAGTTCGCCTTTCGTCCCCGATCGAGCCTCATCGAAACAACGTTAAGCGCGATATCCGCGAGATTTAAGATCCTGCCCTCTTGGTGTTGAATCATGGCAATCACCCTAGAACGCTCCGAGATTAACGCAATCCTCACCGCCGGGACGCTGACGCGCATCCAGTATCTGCAACTAATGTCACTTATTTTGTCTGGGCAAAATATTGATGAGGATGATTATCACCTAATTAATCAAATCTTTGATCGGTTTCGTTTAGGGCGGATCTCGATCGCAGATTCTTAGGTTTCGGAGTCTTAGGTTGCGGATGCTTGAGCTAGATTGAATTCGATCGCGGAAATTTGACGCTCGATCGCATCGCGATCGTTGTGGGCATCGAGAATACAGATAGTTCGGATTGAAATCGATCGCGCAATATCGCGCGATCATGCCGAGGCTTCGATAATCGCTAGCGATCGGGACAGAATTTCCAGGCGCGTGAGCCCTAGGGAGTCCGGCGGGACAAGCTGGAAGATATCGAGGCGACCGAGGCGGGCTTTGACGTGACCCGTTGCGCCAACAATAAACACATGACGATGTTTACTCGTCGCTTCCTTGACCATATTTTCGATCGCCAAAGAGGCCGTCACCCCAACGCGCGGCACATCACTGAGATCGAGCACCAGCACATCGTAATTGCCGACGATCGGCAACCGCTGCGAAATTCCCTTCGCCGCCCCGAAACTCATCGGCCCACTGAGATGGAAAAACAGAATACGGTTATTGGCCTGTCGCAGAATATCATCCTCTTCCTCGCTCAAAATCGGGTGTGTCCCTGCTCGATCGGTCTGCGTGAGCCCCTCCATCTGCAATTTGGTCAGACTTTCCACCGTCAGCATATTCGCCACGAAGATACCGATCACAACGGCGGTAATCAGATCGACAAACACCGTCATGAGCAAGACGGCATACATGAGAGCCATCGCCTTATGCGAGATGCGGTGTGCCCGTTTGAGAAAGCTCCAGTCGATAATATCGAGACCGACCTTGATCAAGATTCCCGCTAAGACCGCATGGGGAATCGGGGCCGTCAGGCTCGCCGCTCCTAGCACAACCGACAGCAAGACGATCGCGTGAACCATCCCAGAGATCGGCGTACGTCCACCGGCTTTCACGTTAATTGCCGTACGCATCGTTGCCCCCGCACCGGGCAAACCGCCGAACAATCCGGATAGCGTATTTCCAATCCCCTGGCCAATTAATTCGCGATCAGAATCGTGTTGCGTTTGGGTGAGGTTATCGGCAACCAGAGACGTAAGCAGCGAATCGATCGCGCCCAGCACGGCCAACATAAAGGCATAGCCCACGATCAGCTTGAATTGCCCCGAGTCGGCCAAGAAAGACAGGGACGGAAGGTGGAGCGTGGGGAGACCGGTGGGAATCTCGCCGATGCGAGGCATGGCATCGATCGGGAAAAACAGCACTGAGATAATCGTGCCGACCACCAGGGCAACCAGTGGCGCCGGGATAATCTGCCCCCAGCGTTTCGGCATCCCAAAGACAATGCCCAGCGTCACAATGCTGATCCCCGTCGCGGCAAAATTGGCCGTACGGAGGAACATCGGCAATTGCTGCAACGATTCCACGACATTGGCAGAGCTCGCATGTCCAAAAAATGGCCCGAGTTCAATGAGTAAAATAATGATCCCAATCCCCGACATAAAGCCTGAAATGACGGTGTAGGGAATCAGGGTGATGTATTTGCCGAGGCGTAAGACGCCGAAGAGAATTTGGAGTAAGCCGCTGAGAGTGATGATGGTGAAGGCCAGGACGACGCCATCGGCGGCGCTACTGGCGCTGGTTCCGGCCAGCACAGCCGCGATCGTCACCGTCATCGGCCCGGTTGGCCCTGAGATTTGCGAGGGTGTCCCCCCGAAGAGTGCCGCGAAGAAACCGACAAAGATCGCGCCGTAGAGTCCGGCGATCGGCCCTAAGTCAGACGAGACGCCAAATGCAAGCGCTAAGGGCAAGGCGACGACGGCGGCGGTCAGACCACCAAATAGATCGCCTCGTAGATTATTGAAGTTCAGCCCGTCCGCTGTGAAGACGTTGCGGACTAGCTGTCGCGAAAGATTGACCATGCAAGGTTGCGCTCAGATGATAAGCGGTTGATTGCAGTTGTGTTGATGCATTTTTTAATCTCAAACACAATGCTTTTCGCTCCCTAACATACCGTTCCAGTAGAGACAAAAAGTTTGCATTCAATCACATATTTAAAGTGCAAAAAAAGCCTACAATCCTCGCTATACAAGGCTTTGTGAAACATTCAAGAGCGAATATTTTGATCTTAAAATTATCTTTAATTTGTGGGGATCACTGTTTTAGCAAACATCGACTTCATTTAAATTAAAGAGTTTGATAAAAACGGTGTTTTTTGTTGAGTTTTAATGAGGTTTGATTAAGCTTGTATGAAGATCTACAACGCGGCATGGCATTGCTGAAGCTGATCAATCTGCGTGAGGAGAGCGGCTACGGCGGACTGCGTGATGCTGTAGGAGGCGTCCGAATGGTTAATGATGATGCTAAATACGATCGTATTGGGTGATTGTGTTGTACTACCGAGGGGAGCGAGGTAGCCCGACAATGCGTAAATCCCGGTCATTGATCCGGTTTTGGCGCGGACGATCGCGCCGCTGGGCAACGGATTCCAGGAGGCGAGGGTTCCCGACTCTCCCAATACCGGCAAAGAGGCCATGAAAGACGCTGCTGCGGGTGAGGTTGCCATCGCTTGCAACAGTGAGACCAAGACTTCCGGGGCGATCGAGTTTTGGCGTGAGAGACCGGAGCCATCCTGAAGGTTGTAACGATTCGGGTCAAGATTTAGCTCGCGCTGAAGGACATCGCGCACTTGCTGCAAGCCGCGATCGCGTGTTGTGTCTTCCGGTCTTCCGTTCTGTGAGTTTGCCCCCAGGTGGCGTAAGAGGGCTTCGGCAAATAGATTGTCGCTGTCTTGGTTGGTCGTAGTGATCAGTTCCGCCAGGGGAGGGGAGACGCGTGAAGCGATGATCGTCCCCGTGCCAAAGGCAGCATGGTGAACTGCGGTTTCTGGGATCGGTAAACCGCGATCGCTCAGGGCTTGGTGAAATTCTGCCAGCGCATAGCCAGCCGGATCTGGCATCGAGACGGCGACCGGTTCCGATGGTGCGCCGGATATTAGCTGACCGCGAACCATGATCGTGTCGCTGCGCCAATTCCGACCGACCTCCAGCCATTCCGGTTCTGACTCGGATACTGATCGAGATTGATTCTCGACCGTCCAGCGATCGGCTTCGCCTGGACGTTCAAATATGACCCGTAGGCTTCGACCCACTCGCTGTGGGATAAGGGTTAACGGGATGGCATTGCGATCGACGATCGTGGCATTCACCGGCGCACCATATCCGGCCTGGGTGTCTTCCCATTCCCAATGGGGATCAATCGCGTCGCCTTGAAAGTAACCATCATCGAGGATGAGATGATTAATATCAGTGTTACCTGACAAATTTTGCAGCGTTTGCGTGGCCAAGTCATCGAGATCGGTGCGCGTCAGGGTCGGATCACCACCGCCTCGCAAAATCAGACGATCGCGATTCCAGTACACCTGCGTCGTTGCCTGCCAGTTTGACCCCAGATCCAGGAGTGCCGCCGCCGTCGTGAAGAGTTTGACATTGGAGGCTGGCACAAACGCGCGATCGCCCTGGCGTTGATAGGTCAGCGTGCGATCGAGGGTTGTGAGCGCGACTCCCCAGGAAGCATAGGGCGAAATCTCTGCGGTCGCGGCGATCTGCGCTAGATCAGCATCCAGCGACGTCAGACAGTCTCCGCGTGCTGCTGTTGCAGTCACACTCACCCCCAGAGAGCAGCCGAGCAGAGCGATCGAAACCCGTTGAACAATGAACATCGGCAACATCATACAACCTGCTATAGCGAGCTAGAATCCAAACTGCTCGCTTCATCTGGTGTTTGTGGTAGATGCAAACCACACTCCTGTTTTAGCCCACGAAAGCGCGTGTTACGGTCGTGCTCATCGTCGGCAGTGACGGGGCGGCTTGAATGCCAGTCGCCGACACTGGTATAGCCTCGTTCAAAAAAGGGATGATACGGCAACTCAAATTGAGTCAGATAGTTATAAATATCACGGGAATGCCAGTCTAGAATCGGTAGCACTTTATAGCGATCGCCTTGAACTCCGACCACATCGAGGGTTTGGCGATGCTCGGTTTGTTTCGATCGCAGACCTGCGAGCCACGCGGTGGCCTTCAGATCCCGTAACGCCCGCTGCATCGGCTCTACTTTGCGAATGTAGTCGTAGCGGTTAAAGGCTTCAATATCGTCGAGTTCCCAGAGCTTCCCGTGTAGCGCTTCCATCCGCGCGGGACTCATGGGAGATTGATACACCTGAATATTGAGATTGAGGCGTGAGATGAGATCGTCTGCAAACCGATAGGTTTCTGCTGGTAAATATCCTGTGTCAATCCAAATCACGGGAATATCGGGTTTTACCTGGGTTGCCAGATGTAGCATTACCGCAGCTTGAATGCCAAAACTGCTGCTCATGACCAGGCCATCTCCAAACATATCGGCGGCCCAGCGGATGATCTCCGTGGACGTCGCTTTCTCCAGGTCACGATTCGCGGCCTGAAGATCGACGATCGCGCCATCTACGGTAGAAGCGGTAGTAGCCGTCATAGAAGGTATGGAAATTGTTTGGTAAAAGTCGAAAGCGATCGCAGAGGTGGCGACCAGAGACCATATGCTGACAGGTTCTCTTCCCGGCGTGAACGCCAAGATTGCGATCGTTAAAAGTATAGTTTGCAAGCTTATCAAGCAATGGTCGCAAACTTCACACCTGTGAACATTCTGAGTCAATCCTTGTCAATCCTTCAAAGGACTTCAAGTAAGATCTCAAGCAGCCGATCGCCGTATAGCAAAGCATTCTAAGCCGCATTGAACTTGGACGGAGTGGCTAAATACTCAAAAAAGTCACTACAGAATCTTGCAGTGACTTTTTTGAAAGCAGTTAGTTCGATCAACTTATGCCGATTATCAGCCGACTGCCGCTAATTCAGGCACATTCGACCCGGACAGAGAACCCGGCACGATCGTTACGTTGCCATCTTCATCAAGATCGACCGTAGCGGTATCGCCATCATCGATTCGACCGGAGAGCAAGGCTTCCGCGAGGGCATCTTCGAGCAAGCGCGAAATCGCCCGACGTAACGGACGCGCACCGTAGGCCGGATCGAAACCATCGACGACCACCCGCTCTTTAAAGCGATCAGTCATTTCGAGGGTAACGTTACGATCGGCAAGGCGCATCTCGACTTCCTTGAGCAGGATTTCGGCGATTTGCTGGACTTCGTCGCGTTTGAGCTGCTGGAAGACAATGATGTCGTCGAGACGGTTGAGGAACTCGGGACGGAAGAACTGTTTCAGCTCTTCGTTCACCAGGTTGCGAATGCGGTTGTATTGGGCATCTTCGCGATCGGTGTCGAACTCGAAGCCCAAGCCGCCGCCGCCTTTTTCGATCGCCCGCGCTCCGAGGTTCGAGGTCAAGACGATCAGCGTATTTTTAAAATCGACCACTCGGCCTTTGGTATCGCTGAGGCGACCATCTTCCAGGATTTGCAGGAGCAAATTGAAGACATCCGGGTGCGCCTTTTCGATTTCGTCGAATAGTACGACAGAGTAAGGCTTGCGGCGTACAGCTTCCGTCAGTTGACCGCCTTCGTCATAGCCCACATAGCCCGGTGGCGAACCAATCAGTTTCGAGACCGAGTAGCGCTCCATGTATTCCGACATATCGATGCGAATCATCGACTCTTCGGAACCGAAGAAGTAACCGGCGAGGGCTTTTGTTAGTTCGGTTTTACCGACGCCTGTGGGGCCGGAGAAGATGAAGCTAGCGATCGGACGATTGGGATTTTTTAAACCAACGCGAGCGCGGCGAATCGCTTTAGAGACTGCACGCACGGCGTCTTCTTGACCGATAATGCGCTGGTGTAGCGTATCTTCGATGTGCAGCAGTTTCTCGGATTCGGTTTCGCTGATCTTGTTGACCGGAACGCCCGTCCAACTCGCGACGATCGTGGCGATATTTTCTTCGGTCACTGTCGGCTTGGCGATCGCGCTGGGGTCAACACCCTCGGCGCCATCTTCGATTTTTTTCCGCAGCGCGTCTTCCTGATTGCGTAGCTCGGTGGCTTGCTTGAAGTCCTGAGCATCAACCGCCCGCTCTTTATCCTTGATGACCTGCTTTAACTCCTGTTTGAGTTCTCGGCTGGCCGGGAAGTTGCTGTAGTGGTCGATATGCACCCGCGATCCGGCTTCGTCGATCAGGTCGATCGCTTTGTCGGGGAGGAAACGGTCATTGATGTAGCGATCGGCCAGCGATGCCGCTGCTTCGAGCGCTTCGTCCGAGATGATCAGTTGATGGTGTTGTTCGTAGCGATCGCGTAGACCCGTCAGGATCTCGATCGTTTCTTCAACGCTCGGTTCACCGACCATCACCGGTTGGAAACGGCGTTCGAGGGCGGCATCTTTTTCGATGTACTTGCGGAACTCATCGAGAGTCGTTGCGCCGATGCACTGGATCTCACCCCGAGCCAGAGCAGGCTTCATCAAGTTCGCCGCATCCAGTCCGCCTTCGATGCCACCGGCTCCGGCGAGGGTGTGGATTTCATCGATCGCCAGGATGATGTTACCGGCGGCTTTAACTTCCGACAGAATATTTTTGAGGCGCTCTTCAAACTCGCCGCGATAGCGCGTACCGGCGACCAGCGTACCCATCTCTAGGCTAATCACTTGCTTGTCGAGCAGCGCTTCGGGAACGTCTTGCTGGGCAATGCGCTGGGCGAGTCCTTCGGCGATCGCGGTTTTACCGATTCCCGGTTCACCGATCAAAATCGGATTATTCTTCGTGCGTCGTCCCAGGATCTGAATCACACGCTCGGTTTCGGTCGCGCGACCCACCACAGGATCAAGCTTGCCGTCGATCGCCGCTTGTGTCCAGTTCGTGCCGAACTCGTCGATGGTAGACGTTTTGGTCTCGCCGCGATCTTTGCCACGATCGCGTCGGGTTCCGCCGCCAGCGCTCGATGCCGCCATTTCGCCAAGCTCGCGCATCACCTGCGTCCGCAGCTCACTGCGATCGACCCCGAGATTTTCCAGCACCGTGACCGCAACGCCATTCTCATCGCGCGTCAAACCGAGCAAGATGTGCTCCGGCGCAATATAGTTGTTGCCGAGCTGGCGCGACTCTTCTACCGCGTTTTCCAACACCCGTTTAGCTTTCGGCGTGAACGGAATTTCCGGCGATGTCAAGCCCGAACCGCGACCCACAATTTGCTCGACCTCTTCGCGTGCGTCATCGCGGGTGACCCCAAATTTTTCTAGAACTTTTGCGGCGACGTTCCGTCCTTCGCCGAGCAGGCCGAGCAGTAGTTGCTCGGTTCCCACCATGTTGTGACCAAGGCGGCGAGATTCCTCCTGGGCGAGCATGACAACGCGAATGGCCTTATCGGTAAACTGTTCGAACATTGAGATTCGTGTGTGAAGGAAGACGGTTCGAGGAGGACGGAGCGATTACGATCGAGCGTTGCTCCTGGGTGCTAAATGTGAGGTCGATGTGTACCTCTGGGGACAGGTAACTGTGAATTTTTGTATCTGTTACACCCTCAATACTAATGGATGGCAGGTCATTCTGTGGGTAGTGAGAGCCGTATTTTCGCAGTGAAACAACCGCTGATCCCGTACGATCGAGCCGATCGAGCATTAGGTTATGAACCGATCGCGAAGGATGGGGAGAGAGGGATGATGATCATTTTTCCCTTTCGCCGTTCAAATCCATTCAATCCTCATAGATCCGTAGTAGCGCGACCTATCTGAAGTAGTAGCTTAGAATTCTTCTATATCGCTTACTAGGCAAGCATCTCAAGATTTTTTGGACATACACGTTTAGTTAAGTCGCGCCAGTAAGATGTGTAAATCCGTTTAGATCCGGATATCGAGATCGAGGACATAGGTTCCAAACTTGAGCTGTTGTGACCAGAGTTCATATTCCAAGCGGAGATGTTCGGGATGGTCGCGCCCGGTTAGATCGAGGCTACGTGTAAAGTTGCGCAAGCGCATTCGATTCGAGTCGGTTGTCTCCTGCGGATTGGCTAATTCTGGATTGTTTAACCAGTAACGACTGATGCCATAGGTTCCGCGTTCCCACATGTGGCGATAGCTCAAGCCTGTTTTGCTTTGCGAGGTGAAAATTGCGCGGGTGGGGCTAATTTCCAGCCACAGTAAACGGCTTTGGGCTTCGATCGCGGGAGATGGCGATCGCATAGAGTCGGGCGATAGGTTGGTATTGCGAGACGCTGTCGGCGGAACGGCGGAGATGTCTGGGTAGTCGAAGGCGGAGGCGGGAACGTCAATCAGGACGTGAAAGCGCTGAGGAGCGCGTTGGTATAGCGTGACGATCGTCTCAAAGGCTGAACGAACGGGCAGATCAAGGGAGACGACGGAAAAGCTGGCGGGTAGCCGACGGTGTGTCAACATAAGGCGAAAAGATGAGAGCGTGGAATGCTGAAAGGCTACAGATTTTTGCGGCTAGATTGAGCGGTTTAAAGCGTGAACAATCTAAGCTACGGGAGGAAATATTGAGATCGGCTTGAAGTGCGGGTTGAAGTGCGGGCGATCAGATCGCATGGCTTAGACGTATGAAACTGGAAGATAGGGACACCGCAGGGCTTGGCCGACGTTTGGAATATCGAAGCTTGCATTTCTGAGCGGTGGCAAGGCGATCGCCAAACGGTAAGATAATTGCGCTGTTTGGGTCGGGTGTTCTGATGCTTTGCTGTGATTTACTGTGAACGTTTAGAAAAGAACAACCGGTACGATTTACCCGTTGTGCAACTGTTTTTCACGCATGAGAGTGAACGCAAAAAGCAGTTCAATCTAGTTCAATTTAGTTTCACGCATTGCAACGTCTTTAATTCTAATTTTTTAATAAAATATGCCTTCTTCAATCGTAACAGTCACATCGGCGGAGAATCATCAAGATTTATGCATTGCACCACCGAACTCTGGCCTCACTTTACGGGGTCGCGTTCGAGTTCCGGGCGATAAATCGATCTCTCATCGCGCCTTGATGTTGGGGGCGATCGCGGCGGGGGAAACGACGATCGAAGGCTTGCTATTAGGAGAAGACCCACGCAGTACAGCGGCCTGTTTTCGGGCGATGGGCGCGGAGATTTCGGAGTTAAATACCGATCGGGTCACCGTGCGTGGATTAGGTGAAACGGGACTGCAAGAACCCGCTAATGTGCTCGACGCGGGGAATTCCGGCACAACCATGCGGCTGATGCTGGGGTTGCTCGCCTCGCAGCCGAACAAATTTTTTACGGTGACGGGTGACGGCTCGCTGCGATCGCGTCCGATGTCACGCGTGATCAACCCGCTGCGATCGATGGGCGCAACAATTTGGGGGCGTGACGGCGACAAACTCGCGCCTCTCGCCATTCGCGGCCAAGCCCTGAGCGCTGCCCGCTACGACTCGCCGATCGCCTCCGCCCAGGTCAAATCCTGCATCTTGCTCGCCGGACTGCACACCGACGGACAAACCACCGTCACCGAACCGGCCAAATCCCGCGATCACAGTGAGCGCATGTTATCGGCGTTTGGCGCTCAAATCGACCTTGATCCGGAAACCAACGGCGTCACGATTACCGGCGGGGCGACGCTGCGCGGTCAGCATGTGATTGTTCCGGGGGATATTAGCTCGGCGGCGTTTTGGATGGTGGCGGCGGCGATCGTACCGGGTTCGGATCTGACGATCGAAAATGTCGGCATTAACCCCACGCGCACGGGGGTTTTGGACGCGCTGACGTTAATGAATGCCGATATCACGCTGGAAAATAAGCGCGAAGTGGCAGGCGAACCGGTGGCTGATTTGCGGGTGTGCTACAGCCAGCTTGAAGCTTGCGAACTGAGTGGCGAGATTATCCCGCGTGCGATCGATGAGATCCCGATTTTGGCGGTGGCGGCGCTGTTTGCCAAAGGGACAACGAAGATTCGCGAGGCGGCAGAATTGCGGGTGAAGGAAAGCGATCGGCTAGCCGTGATGGCCGCGCAACTGCAAGCAATGGGAGCCACGGTGACGGAATATCCCGACGGGATGGATATCGCCGGTGGTGCGACGTTGACGGGAGCCGAAACCGATAGTCATGATGATCATCGCATTGTCATGAGCTTGGCGATCGCGGCGCTACGCGCCAGCGGTACGACGACCATCCACCGCGCCGAGTCGGCTTCTATTTCCTATCCTAATTTCATCGAAACGCTCAAGCTGACTCTGGGTGATACAGAATAAGCCACCCGTTTTCTAGATCCTATTGATTTCCGAGCAATACTCAGGGCAAACGCATACTCGGAAGACCCTCACCCTAAATCCCTCTCCCAGGCCGGGAGAGGGACTTTAAAATCTTGCTCCCCTTCTCCCATTTTGGGAGAAGGGGCTGGGGGATGAGGGCATTTATTGGGAGTATGCGTTTGCCCTGGAACAATACTCTTCGGTCGCCGTTACACCGTTGCGGAAAATTGTTGCATGACCGTTGCGGCAATTTGATGCAGCGGGAGGATGTGTTGCGCGGCCTGCAGGGCGATCGCTTCTTTTGGCATACCGAAGACCACACAGGAGCTTTCATCCTGAGCGATCGTCACTGCCCCCTGACGCGCCATATCCAGCAAGCCCGCCGCACCATCGCGCCCCATTCCCGTCAGCAAGACACCCGTAGCACGGTTACCAAACGACTGCGCGACCGATTCAAACAGAGCTGTAACCGACGGGCAGTGACCATCGCGTAAATCGCCCTTCATGCAGCGCAAGATTCCAGAGCGATCGATCGTTAAATGTGCGGTCTCGGGCGCAAAGTAAACATGGCCATTCTGAGCTCGCTCACCGGCCTGGGCAATCTGCACCGTAACCGCACAGTCGGCGTCAAGCCAGCGCACTAAACCGCCGAGAAACCCTTGGCTAATGTGCTGGGTGCAGAGGATCGGAACCGGGAATTTGGCCGGTAGTGCCGACAAGATCGTACTCAGAGCTTGAGGGCCACCGGTGGAAGCGCCGATCGCTAGAATTCGGCTGGGAGGCCGCTGAGTCGGTGGTATCCCCGCCGAATTCTGCGGCGGTTTAGACGGTATTGCAGCGGGGGAAAGTGATCCGGTTTGGTTCGGATTCGTCGTCGGTTGACGCCAGGTTGAAGTGCTTAAGGTAGCTTGTGACGTGTTTTGTGGACGATCGGTGCGATTTGGATGGCTAGGGCGATCGATCGGCGGTGGTGCGGAGGGTGACGGCGGCGCCGATCGCGCACGTACCGGCGACCCATGACGCGAAAAGACAACGACACCGGACAAAATGCGGATTTTCTCTAGGAGTTCACGCTCCAGAATCTCGCGATTAACCGTAATACCACCAACGGGTTTGGCCAAAATATCCACCGCTCCCGCGTCTAGCACCCTAAACACATTTTCCGTATCGCTGGCCTGCACGGACGCACTTAAAACAAGAATTGGACGCGGAAAACGCTGCATCACTTCGGTGGTCAATGCCCAGCCGTCCATCTCTGGCATGTGCAGATCCGTGCAAATGACGTCAGGATTTAGCCGGGGAATCAAATCTAGTGCTTCTTTACCGTTGCTGGCCGTCCCGATAACTTCAATACCGCTGGCATTGGCCAACATACGTTTCAGGACAAGCAAAACGACCGGGGCATCTTCAACAAGCAAAACACGGATGGTCAAAGCAAAAAATCCTCTGGTGAGATGCTAACGAGCCGGATTCGGCGATCGTGTGAGAGTGAATCGTTTCGGATAGTTTAGGCACGACCCCCTGAATACACTGCTGGGAAATGCGGAAGTGTCGAGAGCAGCGTATTACGGAAGGACGGGGAAATTTTGGAACGGCGATCGCCAGCGATATCGCCCATCGTGACAGAGCCTAAAAAAACGATCGCAAAACCGACGAAAAAATTCACATAGTCTTTGCTTGCATCGTCTTATATGGTCTGAGTCTAGATGAGGCGACGCAGGGTCTCAATGAGGACATCTTGATTGAAGCTGCTCTTCGTGATGTAGGCATTGGCTCCGGCATCGGCTCCCCGGCGGCGGTCTTCATCGGTGGCCAGAGAGGTCACCAAAATGATCGGCAATTCAGCATAGCGACTGTTTTGACGCACGCGGGCGGTGAACTGTAGGCCGTCTAGATTAGGCATTTGGACATCGGAAACGATCGCGTCGAACTGTTCGCCGCGCAGTTTGTTGAAGGCATCGAGACCATCGACGGCAGGTACGACCTCATAACCTGCGGCTTCGAGAATACGTTTTTCTTGGGTGCGCGTGGCGATCGAGTCTTCTGCTAGTAGGATGCGCTGCTTAATATCACTGGGCGCAGCCGGAGCAAAGGCCGCAGCTTTAACGGTTCCACGCACCGACTCGACGAGATCCGGCGGATGCAGCACCATACAGATTTCGCCCGTGCCGAGAATTGTGGCTCCCGAAACATTCCGAACCCGCTGAAGCAATTGGCTTTGGGGCTTGAGCAATGCATCTTGTTGGTCGATCAGTCGATCGACCACGATCGCCAGCGACTCGCCATCGACACTGAGAATAATGCAGGAAAGATATTTGCGATCGTCGAGCGTGACGGCGTTAGGGAGCTGAAGTAGATCACTGAGATGCGCGAGCGAGACTGGGAGATTATCGACTAAGACCGTTTCGCGATTTTCCATCAAGAAAATATCGCTGGGTTCGATCGTCGTGGTGCTGCGAACGTATTCGACTGGGATAGCGTAGGGCGTGTGATTGAGGTCAACCAGTAGCACATGGGTCGTTGAGAGCATACTGCCGAGTTCGATATGCATCGTGCAGCCGCGACCACGATCGGAGTTGATCGTAATGTTGCCCTTCAGGTGTTCGACATTCGCCCGCACCACATCGAGGCCGACTCCACGCCCAGAAACCTCCGTGACGAACGATCGCGTCGAAAATCCCGGCATAAAAATCAGCGACTGGATCTGCGCCGGTGTCATGGTCGCCAGCTCTTCCGCCCGACAAATATTGTGTTTGATGGCGGTTTGTTCAATTTTTTTCAGATCCAGGCCACGCCCGTCGTCGCTGACCTCGATCGCGATGCTATTCGCCGACTGATAGCCGCGTAAAATCAGGGTCGCTTCGGGTGCTTTGCCCAATCGCTGCCGTTCTTCCGGTGATTCGACCCCGTGGTCGATCGCGTTGCGGATGATGTGCATCAGCGGATCTTTCATCTCCTCCAGCACGCGCTTATCGGCAAGGGTATCTTCCCCTTCAATGATGAAATTAATCTGCTTGCTCTGGCTACGGGCGAGGTCGCGCACCATACGCGGATACAGGTTAAAAATGGTCGAGAGTGGTAGCAGTCGCAGGGTTTGGATACCCTCCTCTAAGCTTGATGCAACGGTCTCAAGACGAGCGGTATCTTCGCTAATCGCGAGCTGTAGACTTTCAACCTCGGTCGCCAGTTCTTCGAGATGCTGTTCGAGGGTTTGATGATAGGTCTGGATCTTCTGAAAAACGCTTTCCTCTTCTTTACTGAGTTTGAGGTTACGCAACGCATCCCAAGCAAAACGGTTGCCAAAAGCTCCACGATTGAGGCGTTCACACTGAGAGGCAATCTCCTCGATTTCCATCATCCGGTGGGCGATGCGACTTTTCGAGACGGTTAGTTCACCCGCCTGGGTCATCAATGCATCAAGATGACTGGTGGCAACACGAATCGTATCGATGCGATAGTTGCCATCTTGATGATTCGATCGCCCAAGTGCTTGGCGGGTCATCTCCTCCACTAGATCCGTTTGGACGGGAGCGACTTCTCCTTCATTGATGTGCGCGGCGGGGGATCGTGTCGGTGTTTTTGCCGTAGAAGGCAGGGGACGATCAATCACTGGTGAATGTTGAGAACTCAGAGGGAGGTGAGTTGAAACAGTTTCGGGGGAATGATCGTTCCCTGTGCTGTTTGTCCCTTGGGTGGGTAAGTTTGGCTGTTCGAGATCGGCGATCGCCGTGGCGATTTCAAAATCGGTGGGAATGCCTTCCGTGGCCTGACGTACCAGGGCTCGAATACGATCCAGACCCAGGGCAAGGCGATCGCAGAGTTCCGATGTCAGCTCTAGGTTGCCCGTTTTGACAGGAATTAGCTGCTGCTCCCAGGCATGGGCGAGGGGAACCAGCGCCTCTACGCCCAACATTCCAGAATCCCCCTTAATGCTGTGAATTTCGCGCAGTACGGCATCAAGCCGATCATGATCCGTCGGGTTTTGCTCCAGATAGAGCAGTCCGCTATCAAGGCTTTCCAAATGGTCGGCGCTCGCCATCCGAAAGGTATCTCGCAGCTCCTCATCATCAATGAATGCCGCTTGCTGAAAGACAACCTTGGGACGCGGGGGAGGCTGTAGCACCTGCGGCTCGGACATGGTTGGCAGGCTGTCATGTAGATCTAGATCCCCGTCTGGCGATCGTGTGGAGTCTGGCTCCGGTGCGACGGTGTCATCGTTGGAAGAATCAGGAATATCCGCGATCGCGATCGTTGCCGCTTCAGTTTGCGCGGGGTCAGGATCAACCTCGCCCGACTCGGACTCAAGCGCTGGTGACGCCGTCACCCGCTCCGGGTTCATTAACTGTGCCAGGATATAAAACGTCTGCACACCCGAGGGATTGCCCGTAATCGACTCATCCACCAGCATCTCGATCGCATCTAGCCCTTCCTGTAGGGTCGTGATCACCGGTTCTGAAATCGCAACCTCACCGGCCACAACTTGCTTGGCCAACTCCTCCCACTGACGCGCTAGCGTCGCAATATCTTTCAGTCCCAACATGCCCGCGCTGCCCTTCATCGAATGGGCTTTGCGTAACATGGTGTCCACCGGTGCTCCTTGCAGATCGCCAGACTCAGAGAGATGCTTCAGGCCATCACGCATTCCTCCCAGCTCGTCAATGCTGGCACTCTGAAATACATCTCGTAGCTCTAAATCTTCGATCTGCATGCTCAAACGCCTGTCAATGGCCTAGATTTAATTCACTTTACCAATTCACATAGATGCTCGATGCTTGCTCTTCGCAGAAATACAGTCATCGATGACGATCTACCCTTACTTTAGCGACGGTGAAACGTAGAATTCGAGAATATCGATTCCCATTCACAAATGTTCAATCTCGATCTAGCCTACGCCGTTGGTCTGTCATTAAAAGTGGCGAGCGGGGCCATGGTGTTTGTCATGCCGATCGGCGGTGGTTTGGGGTATATTTTGGCGCGGTATCGCTTTCCGGGGCGGCGCTGGCTAGAGGCGATCGTGATGTTGCCGCTGGTATTACCACCGGTTGCGGTGGGTTTTTTTTTGCTGGTGCTGTTAGGGCGAAGCGGTTTGATTGGTCGCGTCATTTATCAGTTGACGGGTCAATCCTTGGTGTTTTCTTGGATGGGAGCGGCGATCGCAGCGGCGATCGTGGCTTTGCCGCTCATGGTTAAAACCACGAAAGCAGCTTTAGAAAATGTCGATCGGGTTTATCTTCAAGCCGCTGCCACCCTCGGGTTAGAACCGATCGCGGTATTTTGGCGAGTCTGGTTGCCGTTGGCATGGCGTGGCATTTTGGCCGGAATCGTCCTGAGTTTTAGTCGTGCGCTCGGAGAATTTGGCGCAACGCTAATGGTCGCAGGAAATATTGCACGGGTCACGCAAACTGTACCGATGGCGATTTATGACGCGGTGCAAGTCGGTGACGACGAGCGGGCTTTAGTGTTGGTGGGGTTATTGAGTGGATTATCGATCGGCGCAGTGCTACTCAGCAGTTATCTCGAAGGAACGCCAAACTCATCGTCATCGCGCTAACGCCAGATCGACAACGGGTCAAGCATTATCTCGTGGCTTTGCTTAACTTTAGTGATTGACGATGCGGCCATTCACGATGCAACCGCTGCTACCCAAAACAGCATATCCACCAGAATCGTACTCAATACCGCACCGGAGAACGCCCAGGCCGACAACGATGGGCGCGAATGGAGCGGCGATCGCAACCACAGCGGTACAAGTCCGACCAACATCAACACCGCAGCCATAACGATCGCCAACGTTGTCCCAAAGGGCGAATTCACCCGCTCCAAGGCACTATGAAAAATGGGCATGACGAGATTGGGTTCAGCATTCATAAGCTGACGCCAATGGCTCATCAAGTCCGTCAAAAAGAAATACACATCCGTGATGGCCGTCCCGAACAGCGAGCCGATCGCAAACCAGCTCCCCACCAGCAGTCGATTACGCGAGATCAGCCACAGCGGTAGCGGCAACGCCAGACACTCGATCGGCAAATGCAACAACGGCTCCCAACGCATCCAGCCCCAGTAGATCGATCCCGCGAACCAACTCCCCGCAAATCCAAGCAATAAATCTCCCCAGAGCCAGGTGTGATGCTTTTGGAGCAACACGTAGCTCAAGCCGATCCATCCGAGGGTGAGGAATACACTCAATACCGGGACAGTGCGCACCAGCGGCGCTTCGACAAAAACCGGTACAGAAACGAGAAAAACTGAGGCAAAGAATATCCGCCAATGTGCATTTTTACTCAACGTCCATCCAGCTCCAGATTCGGCGGTTACACCAGAGCCTGTAGTGTAGAGTTTTGAGCTAGTGGGCGATGGATGCAGCAAGAGATTGTTAACATTTGCAAAGTAACTTCATCACGATAGCATAACGATTCTCAATGCTTGGCAAGATTCAGGCTTATCGCCCCCTTGTGGGTCTTTGCAATGTAAAGAAAACTACCGTGGCTTAACGATTACGATAAATTGTTACGACAGTCTTAACGTTGACTAGATTAAGGGATTCAAGAGGATTTAGGGCTGAATCTAACGATGTCCCTCACTGCTGTTGCGCTTGGTAGTCTCTCATAAAGTGGGCGGCATTCTCATAATCTGACCTAACTCTGGACGCTATGCTCAGAACCAAGCCGATGGCCGCGCTAACCTCAGACCGCTGACTCATCAAGTGATTGAGACCTTGAATGCATCTTGTGCGCTCCTCTGACTTGTCATTACCCCTGCTGTTTTGCCCGATCGCCGATCGTCTACCATCATGTCTGCCCCCCTCACCGTCCCTACCCCACGCCCGGAAAATGACTGGCGTTTATTTTCGCGTCTCCTACCCTATGCCCGCCAAAATAAATCCGTTCTGCTGATCGTTGCGATCTTGATGTTGCCGCTCTCATTTATGGGATCAGTGCAGCCGATTCTGATTGGTCAGGCGATTTCATTTGTACGCCAAGAGCCTCAGGTGTGGTCGTGGTTGACCGAGAAGACGATTTCTGACGGGATGCTGGTGTTGATCGTCTTGCTGTTTGCGAGTATTTCGTTGCGGTTGGTGCTGGAGTCGGGGCAGGGCTATCTAGTGCAGGTCGTGGGGCAGCGGATGACGGCGCAAATCCGTACGGATTTATTTGAGCGGGTCACGTCGCTCTCGATGAGCTTTTTCGATCGAACGCCCGTGGGGAAATTAATCACTCGCCTCACGAGTGATGTCGATGCGCTCGGTGAAGTGTTCTCGACCGGCGCGATCGGCGTGATCACGGATTTGGCGAGCATCCTGATGATCACGGTGCTGATGTTTCTCCTGCAATGGAAGCTAGCGCTAATGTTGGTGCTGCTGCTAGTGCCCGTGTCCTGGGTGGTGGTGTATTTCCAAAAACGCTTTCGGATTGCGAACTATCGCGCCCGCGAGGAACTCTCGAAGCTTAATTCGTTTTTGCAGCAAAATATCGCCGGAATGAACGTCGTTCAGCTATTTCGCCGCGAGCGCTACAACGCAGAACTGTTCCGATCGAATAACCAGGTCTACGTGGATGCGCTCGATGAGACGATCTTTCTCGATTCGGCAGTGTCTGCAACCCTGGAATGGGTGGCACTGGTGGCGATCGGTGGCGTGCTGGCTCTGGGTGGCCGGGAAGTGATGAATGGCGACATGAGCTTCGGGCTGCTCGCGTCGTTTATTTTGTTTGCCCAGCGTTTTTTCGAGCCGCTGCGCCAGTTTGCCGATAAGTTCACCTCGATTCAGGCCGGACTCACAGCAGTCGAACGGATTGCCGAGCTGTTGCGCGAGCCGATCGCGATCGAAGATTCCGACACCGCCATCTCGGGCGCATTGGACAATCACAACCAACAAACGGGCGAAATCCGCTTTGAAAACGTTTGGTTTGGCTATAAGCCCGACGAGTTCATCATTAAAAATCTCAGTTTTACAATTCGTCCCGGCGAAAAGGTTGCATTGGTGGGGCCGACGGGTGCGGGCAAAAGCTCCGTGATTCGGCTGCTTTGCCGTTTGTATGAACCCCAACAGGGTCGCATCCTCATCGATGGCATTGATATTCGAGAACTGCGTCAAAGCGAGCTGCGACAACACATCGGCGTTATTTTGCAAGATGGATTTCTGTTTGCCGGAGATGTGAAAAGCAATATTAGTCTGGGGGATGACTACAGCTTCGATCGCATCCGTGAGGCCGCTCGTCAGACCAGTATCGATGGTTTTATCGAGCAATTGCCCAACGGCTACGATACCCAGCTTCGCGAGCGCGGTACAAATCTATCGGGCGGCCAAAAGCAACTGCTCGCGTTTGCGCGTGCGGCAATTCGCGATCCGAAAATTATGGTGTTGGATGAAGCCACCGCAAGCCTCGACGTGGGAACCGAGGCGCTGATTCAGACCGCGCTCGATCGCTTATTGCAAGACCGCACGGCGATCGTGATCGCCCACCGCCTTTCGACCATTCGCAGCGTTGATCGAATTTTTGTCCTTAAGCGTGGCGAACTGGTCGAATCGGGCAGTCACAGTGAGCTTCTGGCGATTGACGGTCTCTACGCTGGTTTGCACAAGCTGCAAAAGCTCGGCACATAGGCACAACTGTTTAGCCTGTAATCCGCACTATGAACCCCTACCCTATTCCGACCACGCTCCTGATTCTGGACGTAGAAACCACCGGCCTTGACCCAAAAACCGACGAACTGATCGAACTCGGCGCGATCCTCTACTCCGTTCCCCACCGCACCTCGATCGCCCAGCTCTCGACCCTAATCCCGATCGCAGCCACCAACACCGCCGAAGCCATCAACCGCATTCCCGCCGATGCCGCTCGCAGCCTCACCGCTGACGACCTCCAAACGACGATGAATCTATTTCAAACGTGGCTCGATCGCGCGGACTATCTCGTCGCCCATAACGCCAGCTTCGATCGCCAGTGGCTCGGTCAGCCACCCACCCCAGCCAGCGATAAACCTTGGCTGTGTACGTTTGAACATTTCCAGTGGCCGCACAATGAGAAACCCACCTCACTGATCAATACCGCCCTCAATCACGGCATTGGCGTGAGTAGCGCCCATCGCGCCCTCACCGACTGTCAGCTCATTGCCGCACTCTTCGATCGCGTCGATTCCTTTGACGCCTTACTCGACGATGCCATCCGCGAATCCTTCGAGGTGAAATACCGCGCGATCGCCAATGTCAGCTACGAACAGCGCGATCGTGCCAAAGCCCGAGGCTATCGCTGGGATGGCGGTCGCCGGGAATGGTACAAGGAAATTGGATCTAGTGTTCTGAGCGAATTTATCCGCATGGAAAATCAGGAAGCAGGCTTTACCGTAGGCGTTGGTCGCACAATCCCAGCGGCGAACCTCCCTCCGAAACACGACGCCTAAGACTGTCATTTGCACTCAGTTCATTGAGTCGCGATCGGTCAGACTATCAACCGAATAATCATTAAAATTGAAAAAGTACTTGACGTTTATCTCCCAGTCTAGCTATATTGTCTAAGCGTCAAACGCGATGGGGCGTCGCCAAGCGGTAAGGCAGCGGGTTTTGGTCCCGCCATTCGGAGGTTCGAATCCTTCCGCCCCAGTTTGAAAATAAATGAGCAGCCATTAAGCTCAAAAAGATAAAAGCAGATTAAGTTCTGCCGATATCGCCGTTGGGCTTTAGCCCCAGAAAATAGCGCTGAAATGCAACAACGATTATTCTGGCCAAAAAACTCCGCTAAATATGATCTAGCGGAGTCTTTTGATCAAAATAATTGAAGATCAAACGAGTGACTCGTTTTTCTTCGTTCATCTCGCCTAGATTGACAAACCTAGGGTCAGGCCGAACACGGCATGTAGAACCATGACGCCCAGGGTCACGCTACCTAAGTGTGCGTGTGCCGTCCGGATTTTCGCTTTATCGCCCCAAAAGCCCGCCAGCGTCAACAAACCTTGGCTCAGGAGTAACAGTAAGACGATCGAACCCGTCCAAAAGTGCGGACTTTCAAAGATCGATTGCTCCTGGACAACCAGCGAGATCACACCGCCGGTATAGCCCATCGCCAAAAACAGCGCCATCAGCGGAGCAACTTTCTTGTGATCCGCCAACTGCGCTAGCTTCACGTCATTATCCGTTGCCAGACGACCCTTCCAGCCCGTAATCCCCGCAAACGTTCCCATCGCAAAGATAACAATCCCCATCATCGCCGGGTGACCCCAATGCACCACAACTTCGGGCATATTCAGATCACGGAACTGAGCCGCCAGCGGCTCCAACATTTCAGCAAAATCCATCAGTCTTCCTCTCTCAAAACAAGCCAGCCCACAAAAAAGTGAACTGGCTCGCATTGTAAAGCAAATCTAAAGATTCAGTCGTCACCTTTGGCACTCACGGGCATAATCCGCGAGCAAGCTAAACCGTAGCGGCCACCTTCTCCGACGCTACATCGCGAGTCTTATCCAGTGGAAAGCCCAACTGTTCACGCTGTTCGAGGTAAATTCCTGCGACCTTCCGCGCCAAATTCCGAATCCGGCCAATGTAGCGCGTACGCTCCGTCACCGAAATCACGCCCCGCGCGTCGAGCAAGTTGAACGAATGGGAACATTTCAGCACGTAATCCAGCGCAGGCAGCGCTAAGTTACGCTCAACGAGTTGCGTCGCTTCCTTCTCGTACAGACCGAATAGCTCGAATAGCACATCCGGGCTGGACGCATCGAAGTTATACGTACACTGCTCGATTTCACCCTGTAAGTGAACATCGCCATACTTCACCGTGTCCGTCCAGAGAATATCGGCGATCGACTCGACCTCTTGTAAATACATCGCCAGACGTTCCAGACCGTAGGTGATCTCGATCGACACCGGCTTGCAATCAATCCCGCCACACTGCTGGAAGTACGTAAATTGCGTAATCTCCATGCCATCAAGCCACACTTCCCAACCCACGCCCCACGCGCCCAGCGTCGGCGACTCCCAGTTATCTTCCACAAACCGCACATCATGATCCTCCGGGCGAATCCCCAGCGCCCGCAGCGAATCGAGATAGACCTCTTGAATATTGTCCGGCGACGGTTTGATCAGCACTTGGTATTGATAGTAGTGCTGGTAGCGGTTGGGGTTTTCGCCGTAGCGTCCATCGGTCGGGCGGCGGCACGGCTCAACATAGGCCACAGACCACGGCTCCGGGCCGATCGCCCGTAAAAACGTGTGGGGGTTCATCGTTCCCGCCCCCTTCTCGGTGTCGTACGGCTGCGCGATCAGGCATCCGCGATCGCCCCAAAACTCATGCAGCTTCAAAATCAGGGATTGGAAATTCATCGACGGCCTACTTACCAGAACTCAACCCCACCATTATCAATCCTCGCGATCGCTATTCCCGCCTCACTCCGTCAACGCATATATACATGTACATGTGCGTTCAACACGGATAGACGCAATCACTACCGAAAAGCTCACCCCAACAGAGCCGATCGCCACCCAGCAATTAAACCAAGTAGCACTCTACCGCCACCGCCACCTCGGGATTTTAAAAATATTTCGCCCAGATCAAACACAAGAAACGACCTCACAGAGAAGGTTTCAGGCTTTTAGTGAACCCAAGCCCCCCCTAAATCCCAATTTTTTCCCAAAAGGGGGTTGACGATTGAGTGAGTAGTGGATATATT
>CAZFJL010000033.1:0-46049 GCA_964518905.1 uncultured Geitlerinema sp.
TGAGCGCTTAACTAATATATCCACTACTCACTCAATCGTCAACCCCCTTTTGGGATCTTTTTTTGGATTTATTCCTCAGAAACCTCGAAAGCCTCTCTAAATAAAGGGTCTAGGAGTTAAAAAGTTTGGGTTTTCTATGAAAAAGCCTCGGGATTATAGACCCCGAGGCTTTTTCGTTGCGTGGTTATGGAGTGAGCTGGTTAGTGGGTGGTGACGGGCTCGATCGGGTGGTGTGTTGTGATGTAGTCGCGAAACCGATCCATGTCGGCTTGGAGTGTCGTTTCGACGAGGCGTCCGAGGAAGAGGTTGTCCATGAGTTTACCGAGCCAGCCAGGAATGTCGTAGGCGACGGTGAGTTTGACAATGCTGCTGTTATGCCGATCGTAAAAACGAACGGCTCCACGGTTGGCGAGTCCATCAACGGATTCCCATTGAATGATCTGATTGGGGATTTTGCGGACGATGCGGGCGTTCCAGCTAAATTGGAACGATGTTGAGTTGAGATGCCAACGTGAGAGGCTCGGGTCGTCTTCCCGGATATCGACGGAGGCAATCCATTCCATCCAGTTCGGCATTTGTTCGAGGTCAGACCAAAGCGACCAAACGGTGTCGATCGAGTGTGGTACTTCTACTTGGACACTGTGTTCTAGCCAATTGCTCATGGGTCAGGTGTGTGGGGTGGGTTTGTGGTCGGCGGTGTGTCTTGGGAATGGGCGTCGGGGTTTCTGGATTTATGCTGTGATGGGTTGTTTGACCTGGGCTAGGTATTGCAGGACGGCAGTAGCGGCCTGGTTGCCGGAGATGGTAGCGCCTTCCATGCTGTCGATGTAGTCCTGCTGGGTGTAGCTACCGGCGAGGAAGAAGTTGTCGATCGGGGTTTTTTGGGCGGGGCGATAGGGGTCCATGCCGGGGGCTTCACGGTAGAGCGATTGTGCGAGTTTCACGACGCTGTACCAGGTCATGTTGAGATCGCGTGCGGAGGGGAAAAGTGTGCGTACTTGCTCTAGAACGTGATTGGCGATCGCTTCGTTGCTTTGTTTAATGAAGGGGTCGCCGGGTGTTAAAACGAGCTGGAGTAGGGAGCCTTGCCCTTCGCGGTAGTAGTCTGAGGGGCTGGTGAGGGCGAGGTCGGCGAAGCAGGAGAAGTCGGCGTCGGGGGTGTAGAGCAAGTTATCGAGGCCGACGGCTTTTTCGAGTTGTTGGCGCTGTTCGGCGTCGTGCATTTCGGTGACCCAACCGTCGAAGCGTAACTGTACGGTGGCGACGGGGACGGCTTCCAACTTATATATTTTGTCGAATTCCGGCCACTGTCGCCATGCTGCGGGCAGGACTTTTTGAATGCCGGGTATGTCGCAGGCAAAGACGTAGGCGTCAGCTTCGATGATTTCGTCGCTGTCACCGGCGGCGATGATGAGGCCGTCTACTTGGGTTTGGCCGTTGGTTTCGCTGTATTTAATTTCTCGGACGCGGCGACGGGTGTGATATTTACCGCCCCGATCGGTGAAGTATTTCAGGATGGGTTTGTGGAGGTATTCATCGGGTGAACCTTCCAGCATTCGCAGTACCGACGCTTCGGTTTTCGTCGCGAAGAACTGAAAAATGGTCAACATACAGCGAGCCGAAATATTTTCGGTGTCGATGAACCCGAGGGCGTAGGCGATCGGGTCCCACATGCGGTCAAGGCTGCCTTGGTTGCCGCCGTGGGAGCGGAACCAGTCGGCGAAACTGATGCGATCCAGCTCGCGGATCGTTTTCATCGCGCCGTCAAAGTCCACCAGAGCGCGGACGATCGGGCTAGTGCCGAGGGCGATCGAGTTACGCAGTTTATCGTTGGCGGAAAGCTGGCTTGTGGTGAAGAAGGCTTTCAGGCCGTTAAAGGGTGCGCCGGTGAGGAAGCGAAAATCGAGTTCGCCGATCCGTCCGCCTTCGTTGACAAAGACGTGGGTGTGTTCTTTGAGCAGGAGTGAGTCGCGAGCGCCGACTTTTTCCATTAAAGCAAAAAGATTGTAGTAGCAGCCAAAGAAGACGTGTAGACCCATCTCTTGGTGGTTACCATCGGCATCGACCCAGCTTCCGACTTTGCCGCCCATGAAAGGACGGGACTCAAAAATTTCGACCTCATGTCCGGCTTCAACGAGCTTAACTGCCGTTGCCATACCAGCTAGACCACCACCTGCGATCGCGACCCGCATAATTCTTCGATTTCCTTAATCAATTCTGTTACACAGTGTAATCTTAATGGGCTTTGACTGGGAAAGTGTTGGTAACGTGAGTTCGGGATAAGAAACCTTACGCGCTCAAGGCTTTCCCTCTCCCTAAATCCCTCTCCCAGGCCGGGAGAGGGACTTTGAATGCTAAATTTTGCTCCCCTTCTCCTCTTTTGGGAGAAGGGGCTGGGGGATGAGGGCATCAGCAACTTGAAGAAAAGCTCACAGCGTCTAAGTTCTAGCCAATTTGCTTAACCCGTACTCACGTTTGGTAAGACCGAGTTTTAGGGTTGATCCATGCGTCGATAGTCACGAAACACAAAAAGCCTGGTCGAAGTGACCGGGCTTTTTGCGTTATCTAGGTTTTATCTACGTTGGGTGTCTAATTCCTGCGGTAGTTTGGGATTAAGGAGCGAGGGCGCTGCCGCGAAGCAGGCTGCCGATCGTTTTAGCCGTAATCTTCATTTGGGTTAGCGGGTTGGCTGGCACGACAGTTTTATAGAGATAACTGTCGAAGGTCAAACGCTGTACGTCTTTGTCAGAGCACATTTCGACGAAGGCTTCACGGGTTGCATCGGTGCGATAGAACACACGTTGCAGCAAGTCGAGGACGAGGTAGGTGATGCCATATTTTTTGTCCCAACGCTTGATATAAAGCTGGAGGTCAGCTTCGGTCGGCAGTTTTTGGCCTGCGTTGGTGGTTTCGACGATCGTCTCGGCACACATGCGAGCGGATTTCGCTGCGAAGTAGATGCCTTCACCGGAGGATTTCGTTACCGTACCGGCAGCATCACCGACGAGGGCGACGCGACCACGTACGCGGAACGGGCGCGGATGCTCAGGAATCGGGTGCGCTTCCACTTTGATGATTTCGCCACCTTCGAGACGGTGAGCCGCACGGGCGCGGATACCGGCTTGAAGCTGTTTGATTTTGGCTTGGTTGACTTTCATCGTGCCGGTTCCCACCGCCACGTGGTCATATTTCGGGAAGACCCAAGCGTAGAAATCGGGAGACACATCGTCGCCGACATACATTTCGGCGAGGTCTTGGTAGTGCGCCATCTTGTCTTCGGGAAGACGGATGCGTTCTTGGAAGGCGATCGCGTAGTTGTAGTCGCCTGCCTCGATCGCTTTGGCGACACGGGAGTTAGCGCCATCAGCGCCGATCACCACATCGACTTGAAGCTGCTTTTGCTCGCCCACGCGTGTGCCGTTGGAATGATCCGCATAATGCAGCGTATAGGCTCCATTGCTCGATGTCGGTAATTCGAGCTTGTGCATTGTGCCGTTGATCAGCTTGGCGCCGAGGCTCACGGCTCGATCGCGCAAGAAGCCATCGAGGACTTCGCGGCGACACATACCAATGTATTCGCCGTCGTTAATCAGGTTGATATCAACTTCGATATTCGACGGCGAGATCATCTTCATCTTGCGGACGCGACGATCGATAATTTCCGGCGGTAGCTCAAATTCGTCAACCATGCACAGCGGAATCGCTCCACCGCAAGGTTTAACGTTGTCAAGCTTGCGCTCAAACAAATAGGTTTCGATACCAGCTTTTGCTAAAACTTCGGCGGCGGAAGAACCTGCGGGTCCACCTCCGACCACTGCAACCCGAATTCCCAAAGGTCTTCTCCTGAAAACTTAAATCGCATACTAATCTCGGGAAATCCTAACACGCTCAATATTCGGAGATTGGGACGCTCTCGCGACTTGTGACGCATCGAAACGGTCTGTAATAAATCTCAAGATCATGACCGTATAAATGGTTTTTCTCAAGCTTGAGTCACTTCTTTACTTTTGAATTCTGTACGTTAATCATTCAAGAACAACATCTAGACATTGAAGTTACGTCTAGATGTTGTTCTTACGGAGAAAGGGAACACCCGGATTCGAACCGGGGGTAAAGGATTTGCAATCCTCTGCCTTACCACTTGGCCATGTTCCCGCTTTTTAAGCTCAACAATCCTAACATACGGCTGCTAAAAGCCGAATATTTCCCAAAAGTAAATTCTGACGATGCATGAGGGTCAGGCAAAACATGAAGATTTACGATCGACCAGAGTATCGAAAGAATGAGATAGCAGTACGTCCATAGATCTTTGTGCGGTAGGACTCTAAAACGTTCCCTGACATCTCTCCTGGTTCATTAGGTAGATCTTCTGAGGGTATTTTGATCGAGTTAGCCTTCAGGAAGTCAGACCGATCGCGATCGTGTTCAACGGCAAGCTCCCCACCATCGGCAAGTAAATCAAACCGCACAATGGCTTCTAAAACGGGTTGATATAACGAACTCGCATACGGGGGATCGAAGTAAATCGCATCGAAGGACTCACCGGCTAAGACCGCTAAACTACGCTTCGCGTCACCACGCAAGACCCGAATAGTCTGCTCGTCCCGCTTTACCTTTTGCCAATTCGCCTCAATCAATTGACAGGCGCGACCAAATTGCTCGATCGCCACTGCCGACACTGCACCCCGACACAATGCCTCAGCTCCCATCGAACCACTCCCCGCACAGATATCGAGCCACCGCGCCCCGACAACCTGCTCTCGCCAGATGTTGAATAGAGATTCACGAACCCGCGATGGGGTCGGGCGCGTGCGATCGCCGGGTAGGGTGGCGATCGCTCGGTTGCCGTAAATCCGAATACTCATCTCTAAAGGCTCATCTCCGAAAGCTCGATGCGGCTGGGCTTTGCTGGCCTAGGCTGCAACTGCGGAAAAGAAGCGATTATAGTCCGCGAATAACCACGCGGGCAAAATGTTGGCGGCGTTAGCAACCTGTAAGTTGGCAGGCGCACAGTACAGCATGGCCGCAGCGAAGAAATTCATCGCTTTCGGGTTGGTCATGCCCTGAGCTAGGACACCAGAAATCTGTTTGAAGGCGTCGCGATCGAGCGGTGTTTTTTCTAGTTTGGCGAAACCGCTGCCTAAGACCAGACGCTGGGCATTACCCAAGGGGCTTGCGTAGGCGGCTTGAAGTTGGGCGGGGTCGAGGGAAATCCAGTACTGAGCCAGGGCATGACGCAGGCGGCGGATGTCTGCAATTACTGCCGCATCGCTGGTGTTGGCCTGATAGCGATTGATGGCAGCCGTTAGGCGATCGATAAACGCTTGGCTCGGCGGTTGAACATCGAGCGCATTCGGATCGGCGACCTGCTTACCTTCAAACACGCGCAGATAATCGGGCAGTAACCATCCCGGCAAACGCTGTTCGGCTTGTTGAACGCGCAACTTATCCGTCGGGAAGTACAGCATGGCGTTCATCATGGCGTTGATCGCTTTGGGTGCGGTCAGCCCCACGGCGACTTTCGTCAGGGCTTGTTTGTAAGCATCATCTTCGCTATCGAGCGGTTCTTTCTGAAAGCCACTTTGGAGTAACAGTTTAAATCCGCGTCCGAGATCGCCTTGGTAAATTGTTTCGAGGTTGGTTTCGTCGATCGTTAGCCAATAATCGGCAAAACGGCGACGCAGTTGACGCAGCTCGTTGCAGATAGCGCGATCGGTCGGGTCGATCATATATAGATTGACGCTACCGAGCAGACGATTGAGGAAGGCGGGACTATCGACTGCTAGCGCAGGCATGTAGGGATTTGCGGCGGGCGCTGGCAGCGTGGCGGGGGCTGCGATCGGAGCGACAGGAGTGGGGGGCGTTGGTGTCGCCGCCACGGGTGTTGAAGTCACAGGAGCGGCGGCGGCCACGGCGGGTGTCGGTGTAACGCCCGTTTCAAACGCGGCTACGTAGTCCCCATACAGCCATGCAGGAAGTCGATTTTGGGCATCACGGACTTTGAGCTGCCCGTTGGGGGTGTAGAGCATCACACCCATCAGCGCATTAATCGAGTCCGGTCGTGTCAGTCCAGCGCTGGCCTGGGTGAGTTGCTGTTTGATCGAGGCTTCCTCTTGACTGAGCGGCTCGGCTCGAAATTCACTTTTTAGCAGAGCGCGATAGGCGTCCCCGACGTTGGTGCGATACAGCGCTTCTAGTTGTTGGGGAGAAGTCGCAGCCAAATGACGGGCAAGGTGATGCCGGATTTGGCGTAGCTCCAGGATGATCTCTTGATCGCTGGGGTCGATGTAGTAGAGGTTGACACAGCCGATCGCGCGGTTGGTAAAGGCGGTGCTGTTCGGGTCTTGTTGGTGAACTGGCGGCAGCTCGGGAATCGTTTCCGGTGTGGGCTGGGCGATCGGTGCAGGAGCTGGAACGGGCTGCGGTGTTGCGGTTGCAGCAGGCGCGGTAACTGCGGATGTATCCGACTCAAATACGGCCACGTAATCGCTATACACCCAAGCGGGTAGGCGACTCTGGGCATCGCGCACCTTCATTTGGTCGGCAGGGTAAAACAACATCGCGCCCATCAAGGCGTTCAGCGAATTTGGCTGCGACAGTCCGACGCCAATTTGCGTTAGCTGTTGTTTGAGCGCTTCATCGTCACTGGAAAGCGCGTCGTTTTGGATGCCACTTTTGAGCAACGTTTTAAAGACGTTCCCGAGTTCCGATCGATAGGCCGTCTCTAGAGATTGGGGCGGCATCGTCAGCCAAAAGCGAGCGAGGTGACGACGGATTTGATGAAGCGTTTCGTTAACCACAATTCTTTACAGGCACAACTAATCATCGATTGTACGGTGCGAAGGTTCGGTTCGCCTGATCAATTTGTTCAGGTTGCATGGTTGGTGTCAGAGCGCAGCATCATCATCGCTCTGACATAAACCATGCCTGTTTTATTAGACCGCCTACCGGCTTCACAACATCTGAACCGGTTCTTCAACCTGATGATCTGGCATCTGATTGAGCGGACTCGCCGTATTAGCGGTCGCACCGAATGACGCTGTCGGTTGCCATGCTGCCACAAGTTGCTCTAGTAGTTTTTCGATTTTGCGTGCATAACTCAGCTTGTCTAAGAACGGCGGATTATTCGACATTTGGTGGATCAATCGCTGGCGGAATTGCTCACGCAACGGGCGATCGCTCGCCAATTTCGCCGCTAAATCGAGATAATCCGATTCATTCGAGGTCACCAATTCCGGTAAACCCAGTTCATGCAGCAATGACGACGACTGACGTTCGCGCTGTTCGCAACCTTCGAGCGACACAAACGGCACGCTGATCGTCAACGGGTCGATCGCCGAGGCTGCGCCGGAATAGGGGAACGAGTCGAGATAGACATCGGCCTGGGATAAGCACGATCGCACATCCGCAACGCTGGGCATGGTTTTAATCAACAGCAAACGCTTGAGATCGACGCCGTGGCGCTGGAGTGCGAGCTGCATTTGGTTAAAGAACGGCATTTCCAGATTTGGATGTAGTCCCCAGTTCGGGCCAAAGGGGTAGATCACGAGGATTGAATCGGGAACCCGCGCTAGCAGTTTTGCCCAGGTGTCGCGGAGTTCCGGGTTGATTTTGCGGAAGTTTGCGCCGGACATAAAGATGGTGGTGCTGTCGCTGAGGCCGAGCTGGGCGCGATCGAAGGCGATCGTGGCTTCATCGGTCACGGGCGGAAAACTAAAGCACAGCCCGGAACCCTCCAGCGTCACCAGTTTTTCGGTGTAGTAGCGCTGCGCAGTTTCGGGCGGTGTCGTTAGCGTTGCGCCGATGTAGTAATCCATGTTGCTCATCGCCGTCGTGACGGATGACGAAATGCCGCTGACTTGGACGCGGGCGAGACGGTGCGCCGATACCAGCGTAATCGGGTACGATCGCGCCGTGATGTTCGAGCCGATCAGCAAAATATCGAGGTCGGCGGCGCGAATCATCCGTACGATTCGATCGGCGTGACTATGAATTAGATGTGTAAAGCGATCAGCTTTGTCGCGACAATAGCGTTCGGTTTCGCTGTTGTTGGATTGGAAGGCGAAGAGGTGAATCTCGAATTTGGCGCGATCGAGATTTTCAAAGATCGGCAGTACGGTAAATGTTTCGGCGCTGGGGTTGAAATTCAGCGACAAAATCCCGAAGCGAATTTTTTTGCGGTTCGCCGGACGTGGCGCAAATTCATAGTTAAGCTGTGTCGTTTGCGTTTGTAAAAATTGCTCAAGGATACGCGCCCGCTGGGTTTGAACCGTGACGGGTTCATGCTGACTGAAGTAGGTGGGCGTCAGGTTGGCGGCGTTGGCGTAGGTCTGACAGAGGTAGCGTTCGACGTTGCCGCTGGGGTTGCCCTGGATACGTCCGTAGATAAATTGCGTCCAGTTGGCGAAATATTCCTGGTAGCGATCGACTTCACCGATCGCTTTGAACAGTCGCGGCGACTCGAACATAAATTCCATATACGTCGGCACGAAGACGTTCGGCACGACGATACGAGCGGGGTCGAGTTGGAGTTGGTGCGGATAGAGGTAGAGGATTACGGCGAGGAAGCTGGGGAATGTTTTCGGGTTGTTCGCTTCGCCGATCGCTTGGGTTGCGATTTGTTGGATGAGGGGCAGTTCGGCGTCGGTTGGCGGGTCGTTTTTGAGGCCGCAGTACCATACGGCGCGGAAGGCTTTGCCGAGGTCGCCGCTCCATTCGGTTTGGAGGCGATCGAGGGGGTGGTGTAGGAGGTATTCGGCGAGCGATCGGCGGATTTCATTAAGGGTTGTTAGCGCTTGGCGATCGTTGGGATTTTGTTTTAGTTGTGTTAGGGCTCTTGTGACGCGATCAGGAATATCTACAACATCGCTAGCTTCTAGGCAAACCGTGTGATTGAGCAAAATCTTGGATGTATGAGCCGTTGTAATTTCTATTGGTGAAAGTGAGTTCTCCGTGATCGTGGGGTATGAGATTTGTGTGGTTGCTGGAATTTTCTGGAATCGCGCACTCTTCTTGAGCGATACTTCAGGCAAGTATGGTCGTATGTGTGTTGATGCGGTCTGAATTGCCTCAATATATTTTTGGTAAATTAGCATGACGGCATCATTCTGTTGTTGAACTTTGTAGAACCCAAAGTTCAGATCGAATTTTCCGTCTTCAAGCTGTTTTAATCCATGAAAATGATAAAAAATTAGTGGAAGAGCACCTACATAAATCTGAGACTGATTTACCCAAATACGATACTTATCAACATTCCAGGGAGCAACATTTACTCCTGAATGAGGCATGGCCAAAACTTGATTGAATTTTTGAGGAATTGCGTCAAGATACTTTTGATCTGCAAATTTTCCATCTTGATGGTGATCACAGCACCATTCTAGACATTGCGATCGCCACCAATTCAGAGCTGCTAACCCATCGTTATCTCGACGAAATAGAATCCAACCAGCATTAAAAATGCCATTAAAAGTAAGTCCTGCAAGGGGAGCAGGAAAGCGATGTTCAGTTAATCCAACAGAATGATTGCCGAGTTCTTGGTAGATCGGCTCGACGCTAGAAAAGCAATACTGATCTGCATCCAAATAGACCAAAAGATCAACTTCGGCATAACTTTTAAATAGATATCGCATCAAACAAGACTTAGATGTAAAGTAATACTCCACCAAAGTTCTGCTTGACTTAGCCTGAAAGAAATCGACGTCTGCCGACTCTAAATCATGCAAAGATATTGGGATCAGATGCGGAAAATTAAGTTGGTTTAGGACGTCATAACATTCTCTATCAAAGCATAAGACAAAGAGTTTAAAGCTTGGGCAGTGCTCTTTTAATGATTGATAAAGTGCCACACCTTTTGGCAAGTAGCGATGATCAAAAAATGTACAAAAGAATCTCATGATTACAGTTTTGAATAACTTGAGAGCTTGAAAATCAACTTGGGTTACGAGATAGCCAGTCGAGCGTTAGCTCTAAACCTTTGTCGAGAGAAATATGTGGTTTCCAACCGTACAAATCAAAAGCTTTCTGGTTCGAGAGAACATTAATCTTGACATCTCCAGGACGTGCGCTAACAAATTGCTTATCTATGATCTGAGATGTTAGGCTTTCGATCTTATGTACAATATCTAGGACGCTATACCCTTTACCAGAGGAGATGTTAATAATGGATGATCCCGGTGAGGAAGCAATCAGTAAAATAGCTTCGATAACATCATCAATATATATGTAGTCACGAACTGTTTCCCCTTCACCATAGATTTGTAATGTTCGTTTGTGCAAAAGGCAACCAATAGCGACAGCGACGATTCCTTGTACTCGCCAAGAATGTTGACCGGGACCAAACGGATTAGATATCCTTAGAATATTAATATCGAGATTAGTCGTACGGGCATAAAAGTTTAAATAGTTCTCAATGGTTAGCTTACTTTGACCATAGGCCGATTTTGGCAGTAAGGTATGAGTCTCGGAAATTAGATCACTTTGAGGTTCGCCGTATACAGTGCCTCCTGATGATGCATACACGATCTTTTTTACATTATTTTCAAGACACATTTCGATGAGACGAATGGTCGGCAATAAGTTAGATAAAACATCGTATACACTACTTTTTTCTTTGCGATTTGGGAATGTTGTTGAAATTAGATGAAAGACAACATCGACGCCATTAATTGCTTCTTCTAGAGTGGAATCGTCGAGAAAGTCACCATATATCAGCTCAACACTATCAAGGATGTCTTGAATACGTCCCAGAGAAGCGGTTGGGCGAGTAAATATTGTTGTGGGAATACCGTTCTTGACTAATGCGCGAGATAGGTTCCCTCCAATAAAACCTGCACCACCAAGAATTAAAGCTTTTTTTATCATCATTTGAAGTTTTAATTTTAGTAATTAGAAAATCACGATTTTTTCTGATATTAATTTGTATATCAGTGGATCGTTTGATACTGTCTGCCAGCCTAGCTTGAACGTTCTCTGGGAAAGAAGCTGCTGTTGATTTTCTGTAATCTCTCCTGAAATAAGTAAATATCTATGCTGAATAGCAGAGTACGAAATTTTCAAATTCTCAATCTCAGTTGCATGAATTATTAAGATATCAGTATGAATTAAATTTCGAGCGCGGAGTTGGCTTTCCGGTATAACCTCAATAGCTTCAATAACTTGATAGCGGCTCAATTCTATCCGTGTTGTATAGGTGCAAACGTCAGGGGAAATAAGACGGATCTGAAGTCGTGGTAAGTCAGCGAGATCGATCACCAAGCGTAGATCGACGTGTGGCGAGACGATCGCACTAACCTGTGGCTGAAGGCGGTGCTGCTCTTGGATATATTCGTAAACGGCCAGTCGGCGCTGTAGGGCGCTGGGGATACCCGTGGAGGACATACAGAGTTTTTCACTCGCTCAAATCACTGACGCACTTATACCACCTTTTTGTGACGGACTTGAAGCTTACGCGAAACAGCGGGGCTCATATTCTGCGCGATAGATATCTTCGATTTCGCCGGTTTCGAGGTAGTGCATTAGGCGGGCAATGTTTTTTTCGGGTGCGTAGTTTTCCCAGTAATGCTGGCAGCCGTTGCGGGCTATGGCGAATGCTTCTTCGGGATGTTGAAGGAAGTAGCGGATTTTCTCAGTTAAGTCGTCAATATTTGAGAAGGAGACAAAGTGTTTGCCGTCTTCAAATAGTAGGTCGATTCCTGATTGAGGTGCGAGGCGATCAGTCAGAAGAAATCCACCACTGGAGATAACCTCAAATACCCGCAGGTTAAGATCTCCATTCAAGCTAATGTTCAAGTTAATATTGGACTCAGCGTAGATATGAGCCGCCTCAGTCTGTGAAGCTCGACGTATGTGTAGTGGTAACTTACGCGATTGGAGTGCCTCCAAGATATGACATCGATATGGGTGGTAATGCCCCATCTGACCAATAAATGTCAAAGGGTATTGTTTTGGGATATTCTCTAATTGTCTATGTGGTGAAAGATTAAAATTGGGAATCCAAATAACATTTTTGAGTCCGGCTTGAGTGAAGTAATGCAGGTGATGCCGATCGTGTTCTCCCATCACTAGATCGAAGGGTTCGCTAGCAGCATAAGCTAGCATTGTGCGTAGTGGATTTTTCAGATGATGTGTATCACCTGCAATCAGAATTTTCGGACAGGACAGTTGCCTGAGGTTAGATAAATGATTGCGTCTTGAGGCGTCTGCTTTAATGATTAGCAGGCTCGGATCAAAGTCAGGATAAAAGCGATATATTTCACTCAGCGGATAAGCTCCTGCGGGAGTTTTCAGTGTTGCAGGGCGAGAGTCTGGTAACAGTTGCGTTTCGCAATCCGGTCCAAGGAAAATTTCGGAAGGTGAAATGATTGTCTTTCGATAACCACTGCGGTCAGACAAGTATGCTAGGGCAGGGTGTCTTAATAGGTCAGACATTTGATTCAGCAGTTAAATTTGCGAGAGGGTTATGGCTTTGTGTATGTTTCGCATCTTGACCAAAGCTAATAAAAGTAACTAAGCCTTAGTTTCACCCAGTAGGCGAAAATTTAGGCATCATCCCAAGTATCAAAACCATCGTAAGCGAGCTGGAAGATGCGTGTCCAATATGCAGCGGCTACCGGGTCATCAAAAAGTGTGCTTAACCAACCAGAATCTCGCAGAGCTGGCCATTGCGACATTGATAAATCGTAGTGTTTCCAGGCTCGACGCCAGCTTGCCCAGCCCCAAACGTGGTTATAGCGTGAAAGGTAATATGAATACGATGCCCGCTGCTGCTCTGCTTGAAAGTTATCGCCGGAAATAGCCATGATGGAATCATCATGACGGTACTTTTTCAGCAAGTCCTCGCAAAACTGAAAGAAACTCGAATCGGGTAAGCAGTCATCTTCTAAGATGATCGCTTCTTCCACAATTTGAAAAACCCAATCTAGTCCGCTTGACACTCTCTTGCGACAGCCTAGATTTATCTCAGAATAGTTCTTGAACACCTGACATGGCCAATCAACTTGTTCCGCAATCAAACGTGCCGTACGGCAATAGTCGAACTCGTTTGCTCGATCGTGGCGAGCACCATCAGCTATTAGCAGTAGTACCGGAGGGCGAGCTTCTCTAATTGCTACAAATACTTGCCTTGTCAGATCTGGCCTATTAAAGAGAATAAGTGCAACTGGAGTCTGAAGCTTCCATTGGTTCATGTTATCTATAAGCTGAAACAACACATCTCTTATAAGCAACTATAAGGGCTAGAAGTAGGTGACTTGTGAACGAGATGATCGAAAATCTAACCCTTCTTTCTCGATAGATATATTGGAGTCGCTTAAATCAACATAGGGTTGATTGTCTTTGACAAGATAGCGGATTTCACCAACCATCACCTTGTAGCATAAAAGAAGAGCATCGTAAACATTGTGAATGTTTAGTGATTTACAGTTTAGGACAATGCCACTAGGTGAATTTGGGTTGCCCAACCAGCGACTCGGAGGGTTGACTATTGACTGCGCTATACTTTTTTGTGGGACTCGAAATAAAGATGGGTCTAATCCTAGAGTAAGGATCATTTTTTTTGCCATTTCTAAAAAGCTCTCATACCTATCTGGATTGTCATTAATTCGGTTTAAGAGACCTTGAATTGCACCAGGTAAACTGACTTCTAGATTATTTGAAGGGAAAAATATATTTTTCACCCACAATAAATCGCTAGAAATCGCCAAATAAGTTAATCTGTCTGCATTCTCTGGAATCTTTAACGAGGGGTGTAACTGTTGTTTACTTTCTTCTTGCCTGAATAGCTTTTCTGATTGACTATTTGTTGATGTTGAAAGGGATAAATTGCTAGACGCAGAAATTCCAGACAGTGAGAAAGGACGGTCACTATGAATGTAATCGCCACAAAAGAAAGCATTAGCTGCACCAGAAAAGACATCCGGGCAAAAGCAATTTTCTGAGTAATAGTGTCCTTGATTCTTCAGTTTTATCTCCTGAACTAGTTCTTTTGAGACAAAGGAGTTATAGAGCATTGGTAAGTGCTCATATTCTATTTCATATCGATATACTTTACTTAGAACATCCTTTCCGTTTCTTAGATGAACCTGTGATGAGAATGGTATATATAACGAGTTTTGTTGTTGAGGAGCATTTGGCCAAAAATAAGGCCAGCGATACCATGAGACAATATCTACTTGATACTGTGTGATGAGATCGAAGCAATTACTAAGGGCATTGGGCAATAATCCATCGTCGTCACCGATTACTGTAATATAACGACCTTTGGCTTTTGAGAGGCCTAGCTCCCAATTTTCGGTCATCGATAATCGACGTTCAGAACGATAGTAAGCGATTCGTTGATCCTTAAAAGAATCCGCGACCTCTCGTGTTTCAGGGCTGCTACAGTTATCCATGATAACAAGCTCAAAGTCTTTATAGCCCTGTGCTAGAACAGTCTTGATAGAGTAGTGAAGGGTCGTGTGTCGCTGTCGAGTTGGAATTAAAATAGAGAAGAAAGGCTGAACGGGGTTCTGCATGTTCTTATGCGAGGATTAGGACGACGAAAAACTTATGATGGAAAAGAATATTTTTGCAGATATTTTTTAACAACCTCAGTATACCGATTGGAAGCAAATTTTCCTTCCCCAGCTGATGTCATTATAATTCCATCAGAAGCAGTTTCTTCCTCAGCATGGGCATGATCGAGACCCTGATCGAGTGGAATCTCCCACAGGTTAGTCTCTAACATATTAGTATTTCTGACTTTAAATACCGCTAAAAGGGCAAGCTGATCGAGAGTCCAACACGCTCCTCTAGTCAGGTTTTTCTCAATGAAGTAACTGACTTGAAAAAGATAGTCACGTGCAGCTCGTGTATTAGTAACAAGCACAAAACTCGCACAAAACTTCGCATATAATGGAACCAACGGCATCGTCTTAAACGGAACCATTAAGGCAATATCAATGTTAGTGTTCCAGTCTCCTCCTTTGTATAAATTGAGTAGCGATAAGATATTCCGCTTGAAAAGCACATCTGCGTCTGTAATGATAATCGGGACATTTGATGTTGATAGAAAGCTTGCTGCACGACAAAAGCGAGCTGAGGCATAATAGGTCTTTCGTTCCCATGATCCTGCTTGAGCATAATCTACGACTTCATGAGAAGTGCTCAAATAAGTCTGAGGGAAGAGGCTCGCGAACTTTGATATCAAATTAAAACTATTCTCGTTGGGATTCATAATATGAAAATGAAGTCCCATTGATGAGCTAGTTTCCACAATGCTTATTGCTTGAGCTAGTCCTAATGTCTCAAAGTAGACACAGTCACTTGATAAAAAAACAATAGCATCTAAGGCTGATGTGTCAACATCATTTACGATCTGACTTTGAAGGGGTTTTATACTTAAAGTTGCTTCTCTTGCGAAATTCTCAAAATTACGGAGAGTAGATAAATCGACTCCTGAATGCTGATGAGGGTTTAAATTCCAGGAACCTAAAAGAGATTCAGAGAGGGTTCTTGCCAGAAATAAGTTGTTTCCATGGTTATTAATACATTTTTCTAAGTAAGCTTTCCCAGTCTCATAATCTTCTTCGATATTTTTAAAGTAACCAAGATATCCAAAAATATTAGTTGGGATATTTTGTGTACTTTCTAATTCTTGTAAAATGAGTCGAATAATTTGACGAATAGAGTCAACTTCATGAGCTTTTGAGGTGATGTATGACTCTACGGAGAGAAACTCAAGAAAGCCATGCAATAAATCGGGTCTACTGATTAGACCTCTGAAAGCTTCGAGAAATAGGTGAGGCTGTCGGAATTCGATCTTTGCGGCTTGCCTAAAAGATCTGCTAGCAGAATCGCGCAGCCCCTGCTGTAAATACTCCAGGCACAGCAGTAAGTAATTTTGGAATTCTTGGGGATTGTTCTTTATACTCAGAGATAGATGGATGAAATTAGATTTCATGGATTAAGTCCTAATTGGTTTCCAATATCCCAACAGATGAGAAATGTTACAGCTAACGCGAAAGTTGACAATCAAAATAATATTTAATCTTTAGAAGATTTGAATTACATCTGTAGGTGGATAAAGTATATAATTGATGTAGTTATCTGACCATACAACCTTGTAGTTGAGTATTTTTGAGTATTTTTCTATAAACTCAAATGTGTGAGATTCAAGCCATAGTACTGGCTTGCACCGGCGTATGGTTTCCATTGCTCCCTCAAGGCATTGCTCCTCATGCCCCTCTACATCAATTTTGATTAGTGAAACATCGAAAATCCTTAAGTCATCTAATCTGATTGTTGATACATACTCTATAATGTTAGCTTCCTCTGTGTCTAAAATGATTCTAGAATTTCCCATATTTTCGACTTCACTAACCATTCTAACTTGCTGGTAGTTTGAAGATACTGCGTTTTTTATACAGTGACTCCTCGTTGTATTTTTTAGTAGCAATTTGAAATTTTTAGATATTGGTTCAATTGAATAAATTGACTTAAACCCAAGATATTCTTCAAAAAAGCGAGAGTGATTGCCGATGTTAGCACCAATATCTATAGCAGATGACTGTTTAGGGTTAAGAATTCCACGATTCAGGTAGAGCAGGTGTAGAATACCAGCTTCAAAAAATGACTTGCTATTGAAGAGCATATCGCTGATGTAGTCACCTCGTTCATGAATATGCATCATGACCGATGTTTCGTTGTAAAAGATTTCCGTTCGTCGCATGACTTTTAATATTCCCAAATTAGTCATTAAATTCAGATCTTTAGGATTGAATATTTTTTGGACTGTTGTTAAAAAGTTTGGTCAATGATTGACCTTGTTTATGAAGTTCACCAAGCTTTCTTTGAGCACATCCGAGTCCTAAATCGATGGCTGAACAGACTTGATGAGACTTTTTATCTGTTCATCGAGAAGAGAACTAGAACTACCTAACATGATTGTATTTTTTTGTAATGAGTTAACAGTCTAACTAGCCTTGGTTCGTTTCAGATATCCGTCTGGTGCGACGGTTATCATCAGTTTGTTTTGGATTGATTTATCAATCTCAAATTCTGGATGACTTTTCAGATACTCCCATACAGCGGTTTTAGGATTGTTCCCAACACCCCAAGGCCGATCGCCAAACATTTCATCAGGCAGATCTTCGATAATCGTATCGAAGACAACGCAGTAGCTTCCCGGTGTAACGAGTGGAGCGTAAGCTTCAAGTTCCGCTAAGACATGTTCGTGAGTATGATTACTATCGAGGCAAACCAGAATACTTTTTTTGCCCTCCGCTTTTGCTTTGACTTGTTCGATGATTTCAGAAGCAATGCTTGATCCTTGAATCATTGAAATCCGCTTCGACATGGGGTGTGCTTCGATCGCTTCTCGATTGTGTGCGCGAATATCAATATCCACTCCCAGAACTTCAGCATCTTGACAACCACCGCAGGCCGCATTCAGTTCGAGCATAGCGGCAGAAAAGATTAAGGAGCCTCCATGAGCAATTCCAGTTTCAATAATTAAGTCTGGTTGGATCGACCAAATTAATTCTTGCATGGCCATGATATCCTGAGGAATTTGAATTACAGGACGACCTAACCAGGAAAAATGATAACCGTATTTGGTTGGTGCAACTTCAATTAAGAACTCCTTACTCAACTTCAGCGCATTTTCATTTGCTCCTTGTTTTTTAAGGGTAATTAGATTTTCTTGTTCAAACTTAATTTCGTATTCTGTTTTCGTAGACATTAAAAACTACCAACGGGTTTATCGAAGCACGGTCTATTTTGACTGTACATCATAGCACCTCGGTGACAAGTAAGCCTTAATAAATTTAGTTCTTATGACGTACATGATCACTGAATTACGGAACCATCGACTCGATGATTAGAGCAAATTCTTCAACATCAGGAAAACACTTAGCCCAATGGAAGATAGTCCCCTTGGATAGGTGTTTTTGTACATACATTCTGTTCAGCCTCCATTTACAAAAATCGAGATTGTGACCCTCAATCAAATCTTGAAAGACTTTCGCATCCCTTCCCTGAGACATTAAAAATAGCTCAAATATACTGTAACGTCCAAACTTGCATGAATGAGGCTTCTTGTTATCCAAAATTAATTCGTCGAAGATCATCTCAAATTTAGTTGTTGTCGTTTTTGCAGTTTTGTTGCTTGTGATTTCTTGTTTGCAGTTTGCTGCGAGTTGACCAAGTGTCGTTCTGTTCTCAAATAAAAATTTAATGGCTGACTTGTATTCTTCACCGTCTCTGGCAATTATTCCTGTTAGACCATCGTTGACAATATGTCTCTCAACTGGGTTATCCATGACCACTGGAACAACTCCCGAAGCCATTGCTTCAAGCAAAACTTGCTCTCCGGTGCCATAATGTCTTGGCTGTAATGGATATCCAAATACATCGGATGATGCATAAAATTCTTCTATTTGTGCTACAGACTCATAAAACTCAAAACCATCAAGACAGTCTGAAGGAATGAGGCATTTTAAATGCTCTGGACTATCCTGAGTGCAAAATACGAAATGAATTTCAGGCAATTGCCGATAAAGCTCAATAGACCATCGGAGCGACTCCAGTCTAAACTTTCCAAGGCTTGCCGTTCCTACATATAGTATTTGAAATCGTGGGTGTTCTTTTTTCTTTAAATCAAGAAACTCTGATGCGCCACCAAATTCAGGAATAAACATATATCTGCCTTTTAGAGATTTAGCTGCATCCGAATACGCAGAAGCCTCGGTAGAAAAAGCTACCCGGTCAGCCGTTAAAGCTATATCTGAGGGCAGGTAAGAAGGAGCATAAAGGCCATTGACGTGTGGGTATAAAAGCAACCTACAATTTGGCCATTCATCTAGTCCCCTTAGAGTTTTATATAAGTAGGGATTGTTCCAGAAATCAATTTGAATAATGTCGTAATGTTGAATGATCTCATGAAGTTGATCGTGACTTTTTAGAGCGCTCCAAGAGCCATCGGGTAAAAAGCGTCTGTCTATAGGATCTTCTAAAAGCAAGAAGTCATGAAAATACTGGGCAGACGATTCCTTCAAAATATTTGAATAAAATCTGCCCACACCTCCTCCTAGATGTGGGATCAAGTGAAGTATTTTTTTGATGTCCATGCCTAAAAGTGTTCTTTGATGAAATAAGTTGTGGGAGTCCCAATCCAAGGAAAAGATTGTAGCTTTGGCGTAGGCCAGCCATTTTCAATGAATACATCTGTGAGTGCTTGACTTTCACCTGGCCAATCTACATGAGCAAACTCATCTAGTACAACAATCCCGCCAGGTAGAAGCCTTGGATAGAGATTTTCTAGAGCTGTTTTTACCGGCTCATAAATATCAATGTCAATGTGTAGCATTGACAGTCTTAAACCCGGATTGTCAATGCAAAACTTTGGAATGGTTTCTCTTGCATCTCCTTCCACAACTAGAAATCGTTCAGCCCAAGGTGCAAAGCAATCCGCATTGGCACAAGAGAGCAACTGAAAGAATTCATCACGGAAGTCTGAAGGATTGGTACCACCTTCATGCCGAGTACATGAAAGATCAGGCAATCCATCGCTCTGATCCAGCTCTGTAAAGCCTCTGAAATTATCAAATCCAACAATTTTTCTCGTCTTATCACCCATGCAGAAAATCTCTAGAAACTTGCCTAGGCTAAAAAAACTGAATCCATGATAGATCCCGCACTCGGCTATCCAGCCAGGGACATCTTGAATCATTTTAAACAACTCATAGTAAGCAAGAAATCTTGTGATTAGTTGACGCTTTGTATATGCAGGAAATGCCTGGAAAACTTCAGACAACGGCCTTTTTTCGGCTAGTTCTATAATTTTATTGGTTAAATCTTGATCGTATTCAAACGATGCTCCAAGCTTCATATCCATGAGAGTAAATTGTTTTTGAATCGGATTTTTCGTTCAGACAGAGATCTACGCTAGCAGAAAAAGTATGATTACCTTGAGTTCAGTCACAAAGCTTCATAATGTAGGTTGTCTGTTGAAGTTTTGGTGTAACTGTTTGGTTTTGTGATCTCGGAAGTTTTGTGGCGGATCAAAGTTTTTATTGTTATGTATTATTCAGCTTTTGCTTGTTTCCCCAAAAAGCAAGCGGTTCGTGATCAGGATATTGATAATATCCAAGATTCAACCTAATCTCCCACTCATTTTCTGTGATCCATTTTTCCGCTAGGGAGCGAATCGAGACTGGGTTTCCTGAGCAAATGTTTATTACTCCAAGATCTTGAGGATGCAACGCAAACTTTACCAGATGCCGTACTACTTGATCTACGGGAAGATAATCCCGAAGCTGTTCCCCCCCCGACATGTTGAAGACTACTTCGTGATTCTTGACCGCTGCTTGAAGCTGTGAAAATAATGATTTTGAGGACTGCCCTTCACCATATAAATAGAACAAGCGAGCCCACACTAGCGAGAATGGATGAATAGCTTGTAGATACTCAAGCTGACAGCGGAGCGCATTTTTTGCATATCCGTAAGGATTAGAAGGTTGAGGCGTTATTGACTCTGACAACTCACCCGAAAGCATACCGTACTCAAAACATGTCCCAGCAACGACGAGAGTTGACAAGCCCGAACGAACTAAGGTGCTTAAAAAAGCGTATTGCTTTGGTAACTCCTCCTCAAAATGATGCAAAGACTTATAATTTGGTAAACCATCCCAAGCGAGATGAATGAGGACATCAGGACAATCCAGTACCTCAAAAACTCGATCCGGTAACCGAGCTAGGTCACACTGAACAATTTTCCCAGTAAAGTCAGTAATGTGAGCCGTTTCGAGATCCCGAACGATCACAATCACCTCCACAGGATGATTAGATAATTCGGCAAGGACATGCCTTCCGATGAAGCCCGTTGCACCCGTTACAGCAATTTTCATGTTTTTTTTACTTCCAAACTAGGAATTGCCAGAAGAAAACATCCATGCCAATCTTTGATGTAGTGGAGTTGGGGAATAACTTCATCCTTGAGATTCCAAGGCAAAATACAGACATAATCTGGTTTGAACTGTCTGAGATAATCCTCATCAACGATCGGAATACGACTACCCGGCATAAACTTACCTTGCTTCGCAGAATTACGATCAACCACAAACGAAATTAGATCCGGTCGAATCCCCGCATAATTGAGCAGCGTATTTCCCTTCGCCGCAGCCCCATAAGCCGCCACCGTCTTTCCAGCTCGCTTCGCCTCCAGCAAAAAACTAAGTAAATCATCCTTCACCCGATCCGCTTTTCCCTGGAAATCCGCGTAATACTCGATCGTTGATAAGCCCTGCTCCGTTTCCTTGCGTAATAACGCCTCAACACGAGACGAAACTGGACGAAACTCAGAATCTTGACGCTGGGCAAACACCCGAAGACTGCCGCCATGCGTCGAGATTTCCTCCACATCAAAAACACTCAAACCATTCGCCGAAAAGATTTTACTAACCGCCGTTAGCGATAAATAAGAATAATGCTCATGGTAAATCGTATCAAATTGATTTTGATTAATTAAATTTAATAGATGCGGAAATTCAAACGTTGCGATCCCTTGAGGCTTTAATAACGTCGTAAACCCACGAACAAAATCATTAATGTCAGGAACATGCGCCAAAACATTATTCGCCGCAACTAAATCCACCTCACCCTTCTGTTTTACTAAAAGCGACGCTAAAGATTCACCAAAAAACTCTTCAACGATTTCAATTCCCTTTTCCCTCGCCGCCGCCGCCGTACTCGCCGTCGGCTCAACTCCATAACAAGCAATACCTCGATCGCGAACGTATTGCAGCAAATAACCATCATTCGCCGCAACTTCGACAACCAAACTGGCTGACGTTAGATCAAACCGTTCGATCATCTGCGCAACGTACGTACTGGCATGTTTCAACCATGTTGTTGAAACCGAACTGAAATAAGCATAGTCAGCATCGAATAACTCATCACGCCCCGCATAATCCTCGGTTTGAACTAGCCAACAATTCGTACAAACCATGACACGTAGCGGATACCACTTTTCTGGAGCCGCTAAATTTGCCAACGATAAATAGGCATTCGATGGTGGAGCACTACCCAAATCGATGAGCGATTGTTCCAAATCTGTATTGCAGTGGCGACATTTCATAGAACAGTTCCCTCGTAGTTATCCATTAATGGCGGGTGTGCCGCATCTCGTGCGGATAACTCCTCGATCGCCAGCGGCCAAGTAATATTCACACGCGGATCGAGCGGCCAAACTCCGCCTTCTGCCTCCGATGAATAATTTGCCGTGTGGAAATAGAGCATTTCACAATCTTCAGTCAAAGTTTGGAAGCCGTGAGCAAAGCCTTCCGGAATAACCAGAGTTTTATGATTATCTTGACTCAAAACCTCACCATGCCAGCGCAAAAAGGTGGGCGACCCTGCACGTAAATCGATCGCCACATCAAACACCTCACCACGCAGACAGCTAATAACCTTCACTTCCGCCTGGGGCGGCTTTTGATAATGCATTCCCCGAACCGTGCCGCACTTACGCGTCAGAGTTCGGTTAATTTGTGCAATGGGCTGAGGAAAGCCTAGCGCCTGAAACGTGTCAGCACAAAAAAGACGTTCAAGGAAACCTCGCGCGTCTCCAATGGGTAACCGCTCCAGGAGTTGTAAGCCCTCAATCGGTAGTTGAGTGATTTCAAATCGATTGCTCATCAAAGATTTGACTCCTCATAAGCTGCAATGCAACTTAAGCTAAGTGCTTTCATTGATTGACCTTCTGACCAGGAACGATACCACGAAACCGTTTCCTCGATCGCGCGAACTAAATTCCATTTTGGCGTCCACCCCAACTGAGTCAGCGCCTTGCTGGAATCCAAGCGCAATATCCCAGCCTCATGATGCAATGCCGGTACATAGCCGATCGAGCTAGATTCACCACCCCACCGTTGCGACACCAGCTCGACCACCTCACCAACCGTGGCCGTATCTGCAAAATTCGGACCAAAATTCCAAGCCTCAGCACACTGAGGATCATCACCGAGCAAAGCTTCACCCAAGAGCAGATAGCCCGACAACGGTTCAAGAACATGCTGCCAAGGCCGAACCGCCTGGGGATATCGCAGCTCAAGTTTTTCACCCGCTAAAAACGATCGAATACAGTCCGGTATTAGACGATTATCAGCCCAATCTCCACCGCCAATCACATTCCCGGCTCGCGCACTCGCAAGCAAAATTTGTGGTCGAGTATTCGATGCTGTATCAAAAAAACTTGTACGGTAGGCCGAAATCACCAATTCCGCACACGCCTTGCTATTACTGTACGGGTCGAAACCACCGAGGCGATCCGTCTCCCGATAGGGATAAACCCACTCCTGATTTTCGTAGCATTTGTCTGTGGTAATGGCAACGATCGCCCGAACCGACGGCGATTTTCGAGCCGCTTCCAGTACATGAGCCGTACCCATCACATTGACAGAATACGTCTCGATCGGCTGCTCGTAACCATAAGACACTAAGGGCTGCGCAGCGAGATGAAAAATAATCTCGGGCTGGATAGCTTGAATCGCCTGATGCACAGCATCACAATCGCGAATATCGACCCGTCGATCGGACTCCAGCAGGGTGGCGATCTCTGCGACCTCATAGAGGCTGGGTTGAGTGGGCGGGTCGATCGCTAACCCATGAACCACAGCCCCCAAACGATGCAACCAGAGACACAGCCATGCACCTTTAAAACCAGTATGACCGGTTACTACAACCCGCGTTCCTTGCCAAATTTCTGGTCTCATTTACCACACCTTCCACGGAGCTTCAGAAGCCGCCCACAGTTCTTCCAGGCGAGTTTTATCGCGCAGTGTGTCCATCGGTAACCAAAAACCATGATGCGCGAAGGACTGAAGCTCTCCTTTCTCGGCGAGCGTTGTCAGGGGTTTACCTTCCCAACTAACCAGATCACCATCGATAAAATCTAGAACTTTAGGGGACAGGACAAAATAGCCGCCATTAATTAGCCCCCCATCACCACGGGGCTTTTCAATAAACCCACGCACGCGATCGCCCTCAAGATCCAAAGCACCATAACGCCCCGGAGGCTGCACCGAGGTTACCGTTGCCAGCTTGTCATGCTGCGAGTGAAACGCGACGAGCTTTGTAATATCAACATCCGCAACCCCATCGCCATACGTAAAACAAAATGCCTCTTCATCCTTCACATATTCCGCAATCCGCTTCAGACGACCACCCGTTAACGTGTCATCACCGGTATCAACTAACGTTACTCGCCAAGGTTCTGCCTTCCTTTGGTGGACTTCCATCGAATTACTAGCAATATCGAAGGTGACATCCGACATATGTAAAAAGTAGTTTGCAAAATACTCTTTTATTACATAACCTTTATAGCCACAACAAATAATAAATTCGTTAATACCATGAGCCGAGTATATTTTCATGATGTGCCATAGGATTGGCTTGCCGCCAATTTCGACCATGGGCTTGGGTTTTAAGTGAGTTTCTTCACTAATTCGAGTTCCAAGACCACCGGCCAGAATGACACACTTCATTGTCAAATATAAATCTGAGATTCAGAAAAATTAGTGATGTAAACCGATGGTCAAAGGATCACTAAACTCGTGCGTGAACGGAATAGCCGCAACGGTTTTCGCCGTCGATCATCCAGTGAGTCCGATCGATCTTACAGTCCGGAAGAATCGCCGCAAACATCAGCAACTCATGCCCACAGACCATCGGGTACGATTCCGCGACATTCGAGATGGCGCAATTGTATTCCGCAATGACAAATTGTTCAACCTCGCTTTCCCCCTCCACCTCGATCAACTCAGCCATGTAGCCCTCGCTGCATCGAATCTCGACAAGCTGACGCACCCGATCGCGCACCGAACCCGCCCCAATCCGCCGACGATAATCGATCGCCTTATCCTGCCACTGCTTGCCCAACACCTTGCTCACCGTCTCGCGACCCACCGTATCCGCGATCGAATCCAGCAGCGAAAGCGCAAACTCATCGTAGCGATGGGGAAACTGCGATCGCCCCGCCGCCGTGAGCTGATACACATGCTGCGGTCGCCCCATGCCCTCCTGCACCGACTCATACTCGATGAGCTGCTCCGCTTCGAGATCCTTGAGATGACGACGGATCGCCTGCGGACTCACCGACAACGCCTCCGCTAGCTCCTGAGCACGAGCCCGTCCCTGCTTCAGCAGGTACTGCAAGATGTCTTCTTTCGTCGAATGGGTCTGACTTTTCGCCGTCATCGTTGCTAGGTATCCGAGCGTGAGGGTGCAAACAAAAGGTCGTGAATTTAAAGCGTTTAGGCTCAGGGCATCATCTGTTATCAGCCAGGACGCCTCAATGGTGGATTGGCAGAGCAAAGGAAAAGGAATCCAAGCCAAACAGTGCGAGGTGCTGACCCTACCGTAGGGACATCGCTACCATCCCGATTTTGCCTGTAAGCGAAGTTCAAAAAAACTTTGACAACATAACTATTGCTAAAGTAACTTACGGATAGGGGTTTGACAACAGTCCTGTTGTTTTAATCTACACCGGTCAAGACATCCGTCGCCAAAAACGGCTAGACTCGATCGACCGGCTCATCGAGCCGCCTAAACGTCTACGTTAGTTAGCAAGATATGCCAGCACCCACCGGCCCAGAGCAAGCCAGCGAGAAAAGCCTAGAGGCAATGCGTCAGTTTTCTGAGCAGTATGCCGATCGCACCGATACCTACTTTTGTTCCGACTTGAGCATCACCGCTGTGGTGATCGAAGGGTTGGCCAAACATAAAGATGATCTCGGTGCGCCGCTTTGCCCGTGTCGTCACTACGAGGACAAGGAAGCCGAGGTGAAATCCGCCTTCTGGAACTGTCCCTGTGTGCCGATGCGCGAGCGCAAAGAATGCCACTGTATGTTGTTCCTGACGCCCGATAACGCCTTCGCTGGCGACAATCGCGACATCACGATCGAGCAGATCAAGGCCACCACAAACGCCTAGTCGTTACGCCCTTTCCGTCTCCCGCCACCGTTCACGATCGCCCCACGCACTGTTTGTACCATGAGCGCTACCGTCAAGACTCTCGTCAATCAGCCCTATAAATACGGATTTGTCACCGACATTGAAACCGATGCGATCCCGCGCGGCCTCAATGAAGATGTGATCCGTCTGATTTCGGCGAAGAAAAATGAGCCGGAATTCATGCTTGAATTTCGCCTCAAGGCGTACCGCGTCTGGCTACAAATGGATGAGCCCACTTGGCCGCATGTGAGCTATCCGCCGATCGACTATCAAGACATCGTCTACTACTCTGCGCCCAAGCAGCAGGAGAAAAAAGCGAGTCTGGATGAGGTTGATCCGACGTTGCTCGAAACCTTCGACAAGTTGGGGATTCCGCTGTCGGAGCAAAAGCGGCTGAGTAATGTGGCGGTGGATGCGATTTTTGATAGCGTGTCGGTGGCGACGACGTACCGCGAAAAATTGGCGGAATCGGGCGTGATTTTCTGCTCGATTTCCGAGGCGCTGCACGATTATCCCGAGCTGGTTAAAAAGTATCTCGGGACGGTTGTACCGACGGCGGACAACTTTTTCGCGGCACTGAATTCGGCAGTGTTTACCGATGGGTCGTTTGTGTTTATTCCGAAGGGTGTGAAATGCCCGATGGATCTATCGACCTATTTTCGGATTAACAACGGTGATGCCGGTCAGTTCGAGCGGACGCTGATTGTGGCCGAAGAGGGCGCGTCGGTGACGTACCTAGAGGGCTGCACTGCGCCGATGTTCGATACGAATCAGCTTCACGCGGCGATCGTCGAACTCGTCGTCTTAGACGATGCCGAAATCAAATATTCGACGGTACAAAACTGGTTTGCCGGGGATGAGAACGGCAAGGGCGGGATTTACAATTTCGTGACCAAGCGCGGCCTGTGTAAGGGCAAGAACTCGAAGATTTCCTGGACGCAGGTGGAGACGGGTTCGGCGATCACCTGGAAGTATCCGAGCTGTGTGCTGATTGGCGATAATTCCGTCGGTGAGTTCTATTCGGTGGCGCTGACGAACAATATGCAGCAGGCCGATACGGGAACCAAGATGGTTCACATTGGCAAGAATACGAAAAGCACGATTATCTCGAAGGGGATTTCGGCGGGTCGATCGCAAAATAGCTATCGCGGTTTGGTGAAGTTCTCACCGAAGGCGACGGGTGCGCGGAATTATTCGCAGTGTGATTCGATGTTGATTGGCGATCGGGCGGGGGCGAATACGTTCCCGTATATCGATGTGCAAAATAACGAGTCGAAGGTGGAGCATGAGGCTTCGACGTCGAAGATCGGCGAGGATCAGCTTTTCTACTTCGCGCAGCGCGGTATCTCGGAGGAGGACGCGGTGTCGATGATCGTCAGCGGCTTCTGTAAGGATGTGTTTAACGAGTTGCCGATGGAGTTTGCGGCGGAGGCGGATAAGCTGCTGAGTCTGAAGCTTGAGGGCGCGGTCGGTTAGTTGTGAATGCTGCAATTCATTGTTGGCTGGGTTAAAGAGCGGATCTTTCAGCCGGTTACAAAAATCGAGCCTGATAAGCTGTCTCCTAGTCAGCGTGGCTACCGTTTCGAGCATGACGAGCTGAAACGACTGATGTATCGGCTCCGAAATTTTGAAACGGTCTCATTGTCGATCGGCGGCAATGACCGCAGTTGACGCAGCACGAAGTTACGGAATCCCGATTACGATCGTGGCTCGCAAGACAACGCCGGAGGGCTGACCCAAATCAGACAGGCTGAAATGTATTACATCAGTTTTAGGTTCAATCTAAATATTGAGGGCGATCGCATCTGTATTCCAAGTTTTGCTGAATGGAAGGATGAAGAGAAGCCGATCTCGATAAGCCATCCAGACGTTGTTAAAATCTTCGAGTCAGAACCGGCAATCGGCGAAATATACGGAATTGTCGAGACAACATCTCAGTTGGCAGCAGCTTCCGCTAAAGATAGCGGTCGTGCGTCTATCGCAGTTGCCGGTTTGGCGGGCGAAGTTCATGCCAAAAAAGTGTCAGAGATTTCAAAGTCTGTCTCGAAGTCACTTTCTAAGAAGCTCGGTGAGCATCTTGTAAAATGCAGCAGCGAAATTAACCAAGATGAGTTTTGCACGGATGAAAGAAATGATGACCTCATCTCACAAATCCGTGAAACGCTAACGTTACGAGATTTTTGGGGGCGTTATGTCATGTCAGACAGAAAAAAACTCAAGAAAGGATATATTTTTGTTATAAAATCTTAAAGTTTTATTGCTCATTCCCACACTACTAGTGGAAGTGCTGTGTGGACGCTCTGCATTCAGTGATCTCGCGACGCAGAGCGTCTAGATCACCCGTTGCCCACGCAGAGCGTGGAAACGAGGTCAGGTTAATTCCCAAACTCTAACCCTTTGCATTATCAACTACAAGAATGAGTATCCCTTCAGAAGACCGTAGAAAACAGATTCGAGACTACCGAAAATCTGTTGATGAGCGCCTTTCCTCGATCCAAGAAGGTCTCTCGATACTTTCTGCGGAAATGAATCAATTTCAGCAAAGTATCAGAAAGTCTCTAGATAACGCAGCAACTCAGAACTACATGTCAAAAAGCAGTATTTCTGAAATCGAATCTAAAGTTGCAGGTGAATACGGAAAAAGCCTGCGGAAACGATTCTCTGACTTAGATTCTGAGGTCAGTAGTCTCATGCAAGACTACAAAGAAAATATAGAAGTCTTCTTGACGTCTGAGCAAAATTAAAAGCGATAGTCGAGCATACGAATGATTACTGAAAACGCACCCACAATTCTCTCCGTTAAAAACCTCACCGCCAACATCGGTGACACCCAAATCCTCAAAGGCTTAAACCTCGAAATTAAAGCCGGAGAAGTTCACGCCATCATGGGTCTCAACGGCTCCGGTAAAAGCACCTTTTCCAAGATACTCGCCGGACATCCCGACTACGAAGTCACCAGCGGCGAAGTGATTTATAAAGGCCAAAACCTGCTCGAACTCGAAGCCGAAGACCGCGCCCTCGCCGGAATTTTTCTCGCCTTTCAATACCCGATCGAGATCCCCGGCGTCAGTAACCTCGACTTTCTGCGCGTCGCCTACAACGCCCACCGCAAAGCCAAAGAACTCGAAGAACTCGACATGTTCGACTTTGAAGACCTCGTGCGCGAGAAACTCGACATCGTCAAAATGGATGACTCATTCCTAGGCCGGAGCGTCAACCAAGGATTTTCCGGCGGCGAGAAAAAACGTAACGAAATCCTTCAAATGGCCTTGCTAGAGCCGACCCTGGCGATCCTCGATGAGACCGACTCCGGCCTCGATATCGACGCGCTCAAAACTGTCGCCGGTGGCGTCACCCAGCTCGCGAACGAAGATAACTGTACGCTGATGATTACCCACTATCAGCGCCTGCTGAACTACATCGTGCCGGACTTTGTTCACGTGATGTACGACGGTCGGATTATTAAAAGTGGTGATAAAAGTTTGGCGATCGAACTCGAAGCAAGCGGCTACGACGAGACGATCGCTAAATATGCCACGGCGGGGGTATAAACGATGGTGACTTCAACGATGACAACGAGCAATAATCCTCTAGCGAACTGGCTCCAGGTACGAGAAACGACGAACGATGCGACTCTGAACCAACTGCGCGATCGCGCCGAGACCTGGCTGCAAGAATCCGCCTTGCCAACCACCCACGACGAAGAATGGCGCTTTACAGACCTCAGCCCGATCGCCAAACTGAAGCCCATCGCTCCGCCAGAGCTGCAATCACATGCTGTCGAGTCACTGTGTATTGATGCGGATGTGCGGCTCGTATTTGCGAATGGCCGCTATAACGAAGCGCTCTCGAATCTTGATGAGCCGCCCGCCAATGTCTATGTTGGATCTTGGGCACAGGCGAGCGACGAGATGCGTGATCGCGTCGCCAGTGCGATCGCGCGTCACACCAATGCGAATAAACCCTTTGCAGCACTGAATGCGGCCAGTACGGTGGATCTCGGTATCGTCTGGATCGGTGCGGGCGCGGTGATCGAAACGCCGATCTCGCTCATGAGCATCACGGAGAGCGGAGGGCGCGATACGATCGTCAATACTCGCTTTGTGGTGGTTGCGGAGGCTAACAGCAGCGCCACGATCGTCGAGGAATTTATCACCGTTGGTACGCAGGAAGGCGAGATTCTCAGTAATACGGCGATCGATCTGCACCTGGCCGACAACGCAGATATCAAACATGTGACCATTCAGCGCGAAGCTGAAACCAGCAGTCACATTCATCATCTGGATGTGACTCAAAGTCGCGATAGCCGCTACGCCAGCCATGTCGTCACGATGGGAGCGGCTCGATCGCGCCAGCAAATCGAAGTCGTGCAAGCGGGATCAGGAACGGCGACCGTGCTGAACAGCCTGTCGATGCTCAATGGAACACAACTTGCGGACACACATACTAGCGTTGTTCTCCAGCATCCCCACTCGACCATTGATCAGCTCTGTAAAAACATCGTTGGCGCTCAAGCCCGCGCGGTCTTTGATGGCCGGATCGTCGTCGCGCAGCAGGCGCAACAAACCCGCGCCGATCAGCTCAACCGTAATCTGCTCCTATCGCCGAAAGCGCGAGTGAACACAAAACCGCAGCTTGAAATTGTGGCGGATGATGTCAAGTGCAGCCACGGGGCGACGGTCAGTCAGATGGAAGAGGACGAGCTGTTTTATCTGCAAAGTCGCGGTCTCGATCGTCAACTGAGTATGTCGCTGCTTGTTGATGCCTTTGCGGCGGAGATTCTCGATGCGCTGCCGGTTGCTTCCGTACGTGATGCGATGATGACCCGCATTTCCAGAGTTGATATCCGATAAAGTTGCCATCCTGACAACGAACGTGGAGGGCGCATCAGACTAGCTTGCTAGCAATGCCCGTTGAAGCGTTAAGCCACAAAGTAGAGCAGCAGCCTAGCCTGTTCGCCTAGCTTTAGAGTCCTCGGACTTAAAGTCCGGGGAGCGCTCAAATTGGCGACCGTTTACAGAAACATTTTTGAATAAGTTCAAAATCGATATCAAGTTTTCACAGCAATACCGTTGTCAAACGGATGGCTGGCAACAGATGACCCTAGAATTGCCGAGCTATGCCAATGCTCTATCGGAGTGTCGCGATCGAAATCGTCAATTTCATCAGTCGGTTCAAGCGTCAATCGGTATGCATCAAGGCGTTTGAGCGAGGACGGTTTTCGCGTACTCTAGGCTCATCAATTTCGACAAATCTTCGATCAATCACCGATGCCTAGCCCTTCCGATCGCGGTCACCTCCTCACCGAACAACCCAACGCCGCCTCGCGCGATCTCGATCGCCTCAGCTCTCTCGAACTGGTTGATTTATTCAACCGCGAAGATGAGCAGGTGCTCGCGGCGATCGGGGCGTGTCGGGTGGAAATTGCCGAGGCGATCGACCGGACGGCGGCGGCGCTTGATCGTGGAGGACGCCTGTTTTATATCGGAGCGGGGACAAGTGGCCGGATCGGGGTGTTGGACGCGGCGGAATGTCCGCCGACGTTTTGTAGCGACCCGGAGATGGTGCAGGGAATATTAGCTGGGGGGAAAGCTGCCCTGGTGCGGAGTTCTGAGGCGCTGGAAGATCGGGCGGAGGATGGCGCGGCGGCGATGGTGGAGAAGGCGATCGCGGCGAATGATGTGGTGGTCGGGATTACGGCGGGGGGGACGACGCCCTATGTGCAGGGCGCGATCGCCGAGGCTCGCGATCGGGGTGCGACGACGGTGTTTATTGCCTGTGTGCCTGCCGAGCAGGCGCCGATCGAGGCGGATATCGATATTCGTTTGTTGGTTGGGGCGGAAATTTTAACGGGTTCGACACGGCTCAAGGCCGGAACCGTGACGAAGCTCGTTTTAAATATTTTGTCTACCAGCGTCATGGTGAAGCTGGGCAAGGTCTACGGCAATCGGATGGTGGATGTATCGGTGACGAATACGAAGCTGCGCGATCGGGCGATTCGCACCATTCGCGATTTGGCGGATCTTGATCGCGAGGCGGCGGCGGATCTGCTCGATCGCAGCGGTCAACGGGTCAAGCTGGCGCTACTGATGCATTGGACGGGATTAGACGCCGATGCGGGTCAGCAATTATTAGACCAACATCGCGGCCATCTGCGCGAGGCGATTGCCACGGTGCAACCATCGTCGTAGAACAGAATGACCCCTCAGAACACGGGAAATCATCGCGTTTTCCAGGTGTTTCCGAATTTCGTGGCTATCATAGACAATAAGTGCCAAGCCTTTTGCGCTTTGATGGCTTCTACGCCCTGCATCTCCAGTTGCCTCTTCCTTCAAGATTTAGCACCGCTTAACCTTTGAATCACTCTCGTGATCGGTTCGCTGCGATCGCCCTGTAATGGTAGATACGATCTTTAATGACGCCGGTAACGTGCTCGGAGCGCTAATTCGTTCCCATGCATCCGATATGCTCACCGAGCGCGTTCAAGAGTTGAGCGTGTCTGAGTTCGTGTGTCTGCTGGATTTTATTACAGCGGAGTTTCAACAGTATCGCCGTGCGCTGGGCTTAATCGAACACGAGACCCTAGAAACGATCCTCGAACAGCTTGTCGATGCGTTTACGCTGAGAATTGGCCAGATTCTCAACGTGGAGAAGATGAGCGTCTTTTTGATTGATGCCGATCGTCAGCAGCTTTGGGTTAGGCGCACCCAGCAAGATGGCGAAGTGCGCGAAATCCGGATACCGCACAACGTCGGAATTGTTGGTTTTGTCGCCCAAAACGGGCAAATTGAAGTTGTTAACGATGTTCCGGATCATGATCGGTTTGATCCCGAGGTGGATCTACCCCAGGGAATTGAGCACGATCGCGTTTTGAATTTGCTCTACGTGCCGGTGTTTGGTCGTGTCGAGCCGCATATCCCGATCGCCGTGATTCAGCTTGTGAATCATCTCGATGGGCAACCTTTCACCGAGTCAGATGTGGGGCAGATGCGCGGGTTTGCCGTCTCCCTCGGAGTCCTGCTCGATGGCTGCCAGTCGTTTTACTCGGCGACGCAAAATCAGCGCGGTGTCTCGGCGCTGCTCAATGCGACCAGTTCTCTCGGCCAAAGTCTTGACCTTGAAACGACCCTGCGCGGCGTCATGAGTCAGGCGCAACGGTTGATGAAAGCCGATCGCAGCACGCTGTTTTTGCTGTCAAAAGACGGCCATGAGCTGTGGACAAAGGTGGCCAAAGCTGACGGCAAAACGATGATGGAGATCCGGATTCCGGCCAATCGCGGGATTGCGGGGTATGTGGCCTCGACGGGAAAACCGCTCAATATTCCCGACGCCTACCAAGATCCGCGCTTTGATCCCTCGACGGATAAGCGCACCGGCTACCATACGCGCAACATTCTGTGTATGCCAGTGCTGGACTCCGAGGGCAAGCTAATCGGCGTGACACAGCTCATTAATAAGTTTCAGGGAAGCTTTACACGATCGGACGAATTTTTCCTCGAAGCGTTTAACATTCAGGCCGGGATCGCCCTAGAAAACGCCAAGCTGTTCGAGAATGTCAATCTGGAAAAGCAATATCAAAAAGATATTCTACAAAGTCTGTCCGATGCGGTGATCTCCACGGACATGAAAGGCCAGATCGTCACGATTAATGAAGCGGCCTTGGTACTGCTTGGCTGTCCTAACGATCGCGACGAACATCAGTATCACCACCGACTTTGGACGACATGCCTAACGGGGATACCCATTTGGGAAGCGATCCCGATCGAGAATTTTCGCTTTCGTCTTGAAGATAGTTTGGCGAATGCGGCTCGTCATTACGTCCCGGAGCAAACGGTATCCCTCGGGCTCTATCGCGTCGATGCCGACCCAGACGCCCCTGATCCCGATTTTGCGACCACAATCCTGGTGACGCCCGATCGCCACAACCCCGACTACTATCACCCTTGGGCAAAATCAGCACCCGCAATTCCATCACAGACCCACTGCACGCCAATTCCGCACATCCAAGTCCAAAAAATTTCGCGTAGCCTGAATCTAACCGTCACGCCGCTGACCAATCCCGAAGGCGGCGTACGCGGTGGCCTGATTATCCTGGAAGACATCAGCCGCGAAAAACGCATGAAGGCGGCGATGTATCGCTACATGACGCCGAAGGTCGCCGAGCAGGTGATGGCGCTGGGTGACGATAGCCTGATGGTGGGCGAGCGTAAGGATGTGACGGTGCTGTTTTCGGATATTCGCGGCTATACAACACTGACGGAAAATCTGGGGGCGTCGGAGGTGGTGACGCTGCTCAATCAATATTTTGAAACGATGGTCGAGGCCGTGTTTACCCATGAGGGGACGCTCGATAAGTTTATCGGGGATGCGCTGATGGCGGTGTTTGGTGCGCCGCTGCCCCTGACGGAAAAACATACGCTGATGGCGGTGCGATCGGCGCTGGATATGCGGCGGCGCTTGGTGGAGTTTAATCAGCATCGTGTAATCGAAAATCAGCCGTTGATTCGCTTCGGGATTGGGATTAGCTCCGGTGAGGTCGTGTCGGGAAATATTGGCTCACAGCGGCGGATGGACTACACGGCGATCGGCGATGCGGTGAATCTTAGCGCTCGCCTGGAAAGTCTGACCAAGGAGTACGGCTGTGACATTATCATCAGCGAATCAACCTATCGCAACTGTAGCGATAGTTTTTGGGTGCGAGAGCTAGACAAGATTCGCGTCAAGGGTAAAAGCGAAGCGGTGAGCATTTATGAACTGATTGACGATCGGCGAGTTTCGCTTGACCCCGTATCGACGAAATTTTTATATCTCTACAAAATGGGGCGCGAGGATTTTCTTGATCGCAATTTTGAACAGGCGCTAGTTGGGTTTGAAGCGGCGGCACAGGTTCGCCCCGACGATCGAGCCGTGGCCTACCATCTCGAACAGTCAAATTTTTATCTAGAGAATCCGCCCCCGGAAGACTGGGACGGTGTCCGAACGATGACGCATAAATAGCCAGAGTTGTCACCGCGTTGCGACTCCGCCCAACGTGCTCAGTATGCCCCAACAAAAATGGAACTGGCTATACTGGCTTTTGGGACAGCAGAGCTAAGGCAAAATCGTTGTCCAAGCTGCCGCTTCGAGACTCAATACCGCTGATAGTCCATCGGGTTGATAGCCACATTAAAACCGGGTTCGAGGCTTGCCTTATCGCCATTGCGAAGAGCCTGTCTTTTTATCCTGCTCTAACCCTTAGAATTACGTAAGAATGAATACTATTGCTTGATTGGCCGTACTGTTCTCACAATTAACAGTGTCTTAAACGATACAAGCCGTTATCTATGTGTCTGTAATCTCGCTATGCAAGAGATCGAATGTTCGTGTTCTCTAAATCGCTCTAATGATGCGATCGAATCTAATGATGCGATCGCAACAGAGGAGGAACGAACCGCGATCGATATCGCCAACGATCGGCTTAAACAGCAGTTTTTCCGCCTGATGTCTCAGGAGTATCGCACCTCACTCAGTACGATCTTGATGTCTGTTGATGAGTTAGAGTTTGACGCACTGGAACTCGATCGCGAAGAGGCCGAAATTTGTCGTCAGCAGATTCGTCTTGCCGTCGAGCACATGCGTCACTTACTCCATGAAGCTCGCGAAAATTTTTAATCTCGGCGATCACGAGTAGCTCCAGTTTAGACCTCATGAATTTTGCTGCTGCGATCAAATTTCAGCCTGAAATCAAATGAGGCGGTCATTAGAACTTAATGACCGCCTCGCAATTTACGTTTCGTTCATTACATGGGGTCTAGCACTTACCCACTTTGCGTGCAGGCAGATTGGGCGGAATTTCGATGCGATCGAGCCGCCATTCATTTCCCGGCACTTTTGAAAGATACCAAAAGCCAACGTTCTGCAACACGTCTTTGGTTTCGCGGTTGCAGTACGACCACTCGGTATAAAGCTTGACCTGCGTTACGTTCGTCACTGCGGTTTCCGGCAACGGGTAAGCCACCTCATCCCACCACTTCTCGTAGGCATCAAAGTTACCCTGTGCGGCTTGCTCTTTAAAACTATCCGCCGCTTGCGCCCAGGTGGATTCGAGCTTGCCGTCGCGGATATCTTGCAGGTGTTGGTAGACGAAAGCTTCGGGGCTATCGGGCTGGATGGGGCTAGTGGCACGACGAACGGCATCCACGATCGATGAGCCGACCCAGCCGACCACAGCAACGGCCAAGACGCCCGCGATTACAGTGACACCGAGCTGTGTGGTTTGGGACAGCCCGAGGTTGTTCATTTTGTCCTGGAGCCGATCGCGCAGGAGATCCAGCTTCGAGACCTGATCATCCTGTTGTTGTTGCAGTTTGCCAAACTCGGCACGCATGGCGTGTAGCTCGGTACGGAGTTCAATTTGGTGATCGAAAATTGAACTTTGAATGCTAGAAAGTCGCGGTTCGATCAGTGAAACTTGCTGCGAGACATCTTGAAAACCGGCGGTGGCTGTCGCGCTGCCCCCCGTTGAGCCGGTGGCGATTTCGCTCGTAATCGAATCGAGCTGGGCAATATCGCGATCCATTTGGTCGAGACGTTCGAGCTTGGTTGCGATCTGCTCATTCACATCTGTATCAGCATTCGCGACATCCTTGACGGTTTCTGACCCGATCGCGTCGCCGTTACTGGGAAGAGATGGGTTCATCTCTCCTGCGCTCGTCGTATTTTCGCCCGTCATATTGGGTGTGTGTTCTGAAGCTGACGACATGACTGCACCTCGCGATCGCGCGATCGGCGGTAAAACTGCTTAGTTTAGGTTTTAGCGTGTTTTCGTCGCGTTTCTCAGCGGCACTCGCCAAGGAACACGCAAAACGTTACCAAAACGCTTAACTGAGGTTAGCGCAGAATCTCCCTGGACGGAGATGAAACTGACTCAATAGCAAGGATTTGATAGGTTGCGAAGCCTTTCTACTACCGATAACCCCAATTGCCGGTAATTCATTTTGCTGGGGGGGCAGGGGGCGGGGCAACGGTGTTTGAGGGTGCGCGGCTGAAGATGTCGGGTGATTTCACGATTCGTGTTGTGGGAGCGATCGTGTGTTGGGGGGGAGATGAGACACCCAGCTTTTGTCGCACTCATGCTGAACGCTCCGAATTTTGCCGCACCCAAGACCAACATTCACATTTGCTCAAACCTGCATGAAATCTTGATATCCAGAAATTTATCATCGAGATAATCATGTTTGCTTTGCTAATGATTTATGCTCTCGGTCGGGTAACAACACAGATGATCGCTCGAAAGCTATTTGAATAATTAAGCTAAATTCACTCAAAATTCACTTTCATCTCATAAGTATCCGGAAAGCAAAGTGTCCCCCAAGAAACAGACTAAGGCTCTACCTCAGCTCAATGATGAGTAATGTCGCAACAAGTCGCTCAAGCGAGATAATCGTTGTTGCACTTCAGTGCTGTTCTCTGGGGCAAAATTCTAACCACGGCTCTCCCAAAAAATCGAAGGTCTCACTTCCTGCGATCCATCTTTTTTAGCTGGGGCTACTTAAGCACATTCTCCGTCTGTATCAGACTAGAACTAGATCTCAGCTTATTCTGATCGCCTCGATGACGAGAAGATGAAAGTTTTTGAATTATCGGTGATCGATATGGCTGACTTCACAAGATACAACTCGAAAGACCTCCCTTACCCTCTTAATTACTATGCTTCTCAAGTCTCCTAAGCTTCAGTCTCTGGACTCTAGTAGGTCTATGTCGGAATCCTAGCTAATCTCAAAACCAGAAGTATCAAGCTGAATTTGGTTGAAATTTCCAATCAGTTTCTAATTCGTTTGTACTCGATTGAAGCCTTTAATCATCTTTTAGGCTGCAATCTTAGCTTGTGCAATTTATTCACCTAGCGCGTTAAATGATGTCTATACTGTTTGAAATTCAAAATCTAATCCCGAGTACTTCTAACCTTTCTCCTTGGCTAACCAGTATTGAAGACTCCAATTTGATTGTGGCATCAGATGATCCAGATCTAGGTCATGACACCAATTATCAGGAATGGGATGATCATTCGATCGCCGGGTGGGCGGCTCTCGCATTAGTCACGATGGCGAATAGCTATGTCAGTCTAGGCGTCTTGGAAATGGTTGCGGATTTCAATCTATCTTCATCCTTGCTGTCGTCTCAAGATGAGACAAGACTAAGCCTTGATCGGATGCAATATCGACTCACACCTTCGACGAGTTTGGCTAAACCAGAGATGCTTCTCAGACGCCATCCGCTCGGGAATTTAGACGCAATTTTAGACTAAGTCAAAATTCCATAAAAATATTGAATTTGATCCTAAATTAATGTGAGTTTTTATAGATTTAATCGCAAGCAAAAGTATCCGGAATGCTGGTTTTTGACACGTATCATCTTAGAGAATCAATCAAAAGCACAGGTCTCAATAGACTTGTAATTTCATGAATTTCAGTAGTCGTGACATTAGTATTAGTGCGATTTTACTCGGGACATCGGCCTTTCTTGCTACAAATTTCTTTTCCAGTCGCGTCATTCCATCCTTGCCAAGTGTTGCGTCTTCTCAAGCTGAAAGCACTCAGGTTGGGGCATCCAATAACTTGCCGCCGGATACGCCCAACGATCGCACGATCATCGCTGATGCGTCCCCTACGACTGCCGATCCCAGCCAGATCGATAGCCGCCCAAATGAGAATCGCTCTGCGGAGGCCGTATCTCGCTTTAGTACTGATGGTCAGGAGTTTATGGTCGAGACGGTGCCTCCTGCCGTCGCGGGTAAGGGTAGCGATTCGATCGTGTTTAGTTGTGATCGTCGCGAGAGCGACCTCAAGCCGATCACCTATGCCTATGTCAACGGTGAAAAGCTGCCGCTAATTCTGTGGGCGTACACCTTTTTTGAGTCGGAGGAGCCGGTTCCGGGAAACCACTACCGTCGTGCGACCGATGCGGGTTTGCGCTGTGAGGAAGCTGCCAAAAATCTCCAGTATTGGAACGATCGTCTCGGTTCACTCCAGACCCAAATTACGACCGGCTTGGTGGATGATCAACCCGTCGTTTGCGTTGCCGTTGAAGATGGCTATCCCTGCAATCGCGATAGCATTCTCTGGGAAGTCACGACCCACGACAGCCTAAAACTGAACCCAAACAAACACGATTTGCCCGTCGGTATCGACGAAAATCCGACCCAGGTGTTGAGTACGTTCTTTGGGGCGCTCGTGCGCGAGGGAGAAATGCTTGTCCAGAGTGGTGAACATCCCATGATTTCCCTGGAGACTCTGATTACTCGTGCTCAAGCTGAGTAAACGTATTGACATGCTCCTCGGACTTAAAGTCCGAGGAGCATGTCAAATGGGCAAGATGCCTGCGCCACGAATTGATGTTGCCCTAATGTGGACAGACCTTCCTCGGCCAGTTCAAAGGTGACGGGCTTGCATGAACCCGGAGGCATTACGGTGTCGCAATATTCACGACTAAAAATCGCTGCTCTGGTCGTCCTGTCTTGCTTGATCCCAGCGATCGCTCGACAGATTGTGACACGATCGCCGAGCCAACTCGATCGCCTTCAAGCCAAAGCCGCAGCGATCTCGGTACGCATCGATGGTTTCAATCCTGCCACCGGTGTTATTGTTGGTCGATCCGGGACCCAGTATTGGGTCTTGACGGCACGTCACGCGATCGAAACGCAGAACATTGCCACCGATCGCTATCGCCGCGTCGTAACCACTCGCGGTAACAAATATCGCTTCGATCGCAATACCGTTTGTTACCTGCACAGTGCATCGGGGGAGCGGCTGGATTTGGCACTATTTCGGTTTGAGAGCGATCAGACCTACGACGTGGCAGAAATCGCCACCTACACTGCCGATCGTCAGGCGCACTACAGTTTTATCTACGGCTGGCCAGACGAGGGACATGCTGATCGTCCGCGATCACCTACGTTTGTAGTTGGGCAAATTGTTCCTCGCACCATTGCCATCGGTCAGATGCGCTTTCAGTATGATGCGGGCTACACGCTGTTTTATAGCAATCCGACCGAAATCGGGATGAGTGGCGGTGCTGTAATCGATGCTGCCGGTCGGCTGGTGGGGATACACGGGAGGGAGGACGGCCAAGAGTTTTCTGATCGGCGTATTGCCGATCGTCCTGTATCGGTCAAATTAGGACTGAGTTCGGGGATTCCCATGTCGGTATTGATCTCCGCGCTACAGCACAATCGCTGTGCCAGTGCAATCACGTTGCAGTTAGCCGACCAGCTACCCCCAAAGTTGTCATCGCGCGATCAGCGTGAATTTATCGAATATTCGCAGCCTGCTGCTTGGCCGAATAGCGATCGCCCGGTGGACTGGTCGAATGCAGGAAATCATCTTTATCGCAGCGGCCAGTTAGAGGCGGCTTTGGCACACTTTGATCGGGCGATCGCCCTACAGCCAGCGTTCTTTCCAGCATGGTTTCAGCGCGGTAATACACTCTACGCTATGGGTCGGGAATCCGAGGCACTGACATCGTTTGACCAAGCGTTGGCGATTGAGCCGACGTTTTACCAAGCGTGGCGCGATCGCGGAGCGCTACTCGTCGAGTTGGGCAATCCCGAAGCGGCATTGGTAGCATTCGAGCAGGCGATCGCCCTACGACCGGACGATCGCCTGCTGTGGTATCTGATCGGTAATCTGCTGGCACTCGATCTCGGTCGGCCTAACGCTGCACTCGCAGCCTACGATCAAGCGATCGCCCTTAATGATCGGTTTGCACCAGCATGGTTCGGACGTGGTCGTGTGTTGAGCGATCTCGGGCGCCTGGATGAGGCGATCGCGGCACTCGATCGCGGATTGGCACTCGATGATGAGATCCGAGCGGGCTGGTTGCTACGGGCGGAAGTGTGGCAGCGTTTGGGAAATGGCCAACAAGCCAAAATGGATCTCGAACGTGCGGGGTCACTCCGCCCTTGAGCCGTCGGATGTTTGCGATCGTCTCTGATGACGACCCTACTCGCAAGTCACCGACAGCTCATCCACCCAAATACGCGGACAAACCCCGCCCATCGTCACCTCCGTTTCCGGCTCGACGTAAATAATCGACTTCAACACCGCGAGAATATCCCCCGCCACCGTCGCCGAATCCACACTCACCTTTTCGCCCTGATTGACCAGCCAACCATCAAACGGCAGCGAAAACGACCCTTGCAGCGCATTCACACCCGCGTGCAGCGCACTGAGATCGTCAATCAACAACACATTTTCCGCCGTATCCAGACTAAAGGTTTCCTCCGGTTGCGACGCCGCAAACACATGATAAAAATCCGGGCTAACCGACACCTTCGCACCCATGCTGGCATGACCCGTCGGCGATGCACCCATCCGTTTCGCCGTACCCGCGCTGTGCAGGAACCCCGTCAGCTTGCCCGCCTCGATCAGCGGCACACGGCGCGTCGGTGTCCCTTCCCCATCAAAATAATCCGGCGCGACATTGTCCGCATGACGCGCATCGTTGAACACCGACAGTAACGGCGATGCCACAACCGTTCCCAGCGATTCCGCCGTCGAAAGACTGCGATTATCGAGGATGCTTTGAGCGTTGTACATATTCGAGAACGCGTTGAGTAAGCTCAGGAACGCCTCGGGCGAAAACACCACGCGATATTTACCGGTGGGGATTTTTTGGTAGTTCAGGTGCGAGACGGTTTTTTCGGTCGCTTCGGCGAGACATCCGGCGATGTCGAGCTGGGCGAGGCCGGTGTTGACCTTGAAGGCTCCAGCGCTGCGGGGCTTTTTGCCCTCCTGTTCGGTTTTGGTGTAGAGGTAGACCGAGCAGGTGGAGCCGACATCGCGGCGGCTGGCTCCGTCGCTGTTGATGTAGAACCGATCGAAGTCGCGCTGGGCGAGGCCATTGTAGGGAACGCTGGCGATCGCTTCGTGGGCGTCGAGCAGTTTTTTCTCGGCGTCGATCAGGGTGTCGATCAGTTCCGCGACGGGGGTTTGGGGCTGGCGACGATCGGTGTCGAGTCCCTCGATCGGGGTCGTCGCTTCGGGGCTGAAGTCAGGGACGTTTTCCGTCGCGCCGAAGTCGCTGGCTTCGTAGGCGGTTTGCAGCGCCAGTTTGAGGCCGTCGGGATCGGTGTCGGTGGTGGAGGTGATGCCGACTTGACCGGCGGGGTTCCAGACGCGGACGGTGACGCTCGATCGATTGGAGGCTTTGACCTGTTTTTGTTTGCCGCGATCGACCTGGACGCTGGTTTCATCAACGCTTGCGCCGTAAATGTCGTATTTTGCGATGCCGAGTTCGGCTGCGATATCGCGGACTTGTTGAGTCAGGCTGATAATTTCTGCGGGCATAGCGAGAGACTTCGTTGATGTGCTGTTTCGGTCTATTTATTATGCTGGGTTCGATCGTGGAACGCCAGACCGCTTATAGAAAGCGGATTTCTTGGGTTATGTCGTGTGATTTCCCCTCTCCCCAAATTCACCACACGATGCTGAGATCCAACTCAAAACCCCGCAAAATTGTTTCTCCACCAAGAGTCGTCGGACGATCGCGAGATTCCGGTTCCTGCCCCTGGCGATAAATGTCCACGGTTCGGGCTTGGCGATCGATTAACCAGCCCAATTTCACCCCAGCATCCTGATATTCCGCCATCTTGTCCCGCAGGTCATTGATGTTGTCACTGGGGGACTTAAGTTCGAGGATGAAGTCCGGGGCGATCGGGGGGAATTTTTCCCGATCGTCTTGGCTCAGGGCTTCCCAGCGATCGCGACTGATCCAGGATAGATCGGGCGATCGGTTGCCGCCGTTGGGGAGTTTGAAGCAGGTGGAAGAATCGAAGACGTAGCCCAGTTTAGTGCGACGATTCCAGACGACAAAATCCGCTGATAGTTCAACGTTACGATTTCCAGTTTCGCCACCAGTCGGGGACATGATGATCAGTTCTCCTTGGTGGTTGCGTTCAAATTTGATGTCGGGGTGGTTATCGCACAGTTGCGCGAACTGGCGATCGCTGAGTTGAACGAAGGGGTTGAGGTCGATGGTGTAGGTCAGCATCTTAAATCTTCAGCTAGGACTCAACAACGTGATCAAAAGCAAGGTCAAACTATGTTTCATCGTCAAAATCCACCTGACTATTATTTGAAGCCGTGAGGGTGGGCAGTACCCACCCTGTTGAGATGGCATTAACGACCGCCGATCGCGATCGAATCGACCTTAATATGCGGCTGACCAACGGTAACGTACACCGAACCGCTGACCGAACCGCAGAATCCCGGCGCGAGGCTGAGATCGTTCGACGACATCGAGATTTTTTGCATCACGTCCACCGCTTCACCGATGAGCGTCGCGCCCTTCAGCGGCTTGGTGATTTTGCCGTTTTCGATCAAATACGCTTCATCGACACCGAAGTTAAATTCACCCGTAGGGCCGACGCTGCCGCCGCCCATTTTCTTGCAATAAATGCCCTTGTCGATCGACTCAAACAACTGCTCGTTGGTGAAGTTACCCGGCGCGATGTAGGTGTTACGCATCCGCGACGCCGCTGCGTAGGTGTAACCCTGACGGCGACCGCTGCCGGTGCGGGGCTCGCCGGTACGCATCTCGCCCGCGCGATCAGAAATAAAGTTTTTCAGGATGCCGTTTTCGATTAATAGCGTGCGCTGGGCGGGCATTCCCTCGTCGTCCATGTCGATCGTACCGAACTCGCGATCGGTCATGCCCTCATCCCAGGCCGTCAGGTTTTCGTGAGCGATTTTCTCGCCTTTTTTGTTCAAGAACGGCGTCGTTTCGCGTTCAATTTGCGTCGTTTCGAGCAGGTGGCCGCAGGCTTCATGGAAGATCACGCCGCCGAAGGAGTTCGCCATGACGATCGGGTAGGTTCCCGATTCGACGTAGTCCGCGTAAAGCATTTGTCCTGCCGATTCCGCTACGTCTGCCGCCGTTTTTTCATAGCTCCAGTCGCGTAAAAATCCGGGGTTGCTGCTATCGCCAATGCGTTGGGAAATCGACGATCGGTTTTCACCATCGGCGCAAAGCAGGCTGTAGCCAACGGATTGGGTCAGGCGAATATCGCGAGCAAATGTACCATCGCTGGCGGCGACGAGGACTTCTTGCCAGTCGCGGAAGTAGGCCGCGCGGCGCGATTGTACGTGGTTGGCTTGGCGTTTCAGGCTGTCGTTTGCCCCGAGCAGCACATCGCTCATTTCGCGCATCGAGCTGGTGTCACCGAGCCAGATGTTTTTGTTGCGGCTGCTGCCGTAGTCGCGCAGGGGTTCGAGGTTAACTTCGGGAGCGAAGGAAGTCGCGCTGGGCAGGTTCAGCCCGAGAGTGGAGAGCGCTTTGTCCATCGCGGCTTTGAGGCCGTTGAACGAGAGGTCGTTGGTGCTGACGTAGCAGTCAGTTTCGCCACGAAAAACGCGAACGCCTGCGCCGGTGGAGAGGGCGGGCGAGAGGCTGGAGATAATGTCGTCTTCGGCGAGGGCGCTGATGTAGTTTTTGCGTTCGAGGAAGAATTCGATGAAGGTGGCTCCGGCGGCGCGTCCGAGTCCGAGGAGGGTGGAGAGGGGTTCGCGCCAGGTGTCGTCGAAGCGATCGCGGGTGGAGCGGTAGTCGCGGGTTTCGAGGTCTTGGGTGAGCAATGCAATCATTGGCGGTGTCCTCGCGATCGTGCGAGCGTGGGGAGTTTGTTCAATAGTTAACGTATTTTAACAATTTCGTGGGGTCACGGGTTATTCATCCAAAACTTACAAAGGGTGTTTTGGTTGGGTTTACTGTTTTCGCTAATTGATTTCAATGGTTTCAAGTGCTGATGGCACGGATCTACAGCGCTGTCGTTTCCGCCAAGCGCTGCAACTCCGACGATCGCAACTGACCACAGGCCGCATCCACATCCAACCCGCGCGAATATCGCACACTCACCGCAATATGCTGATCCTCCAACGCCCGCTTAAATCCGCTGACCCGTTGACTATCCGGACGTTTGTAGTCCACCTCCACGATCGGGTTATACGGAATCAAATTGACATGACTTTGAAAGCCGCGTAACTGCCGCGCCAGTTCATCAGCGTGTTCCGGCCAGTCATTCAGCTCGGCCAACAGCAAATATTCAAAACTGATGCGCCGTCCCGTTTGTTTCACATAGTCGCGGCATTCGTCGAATAGCTCCGCGATCGGATACTGCGCCGCACTCGGGATCAGGCGTTCGCGTAGCGGCTGGTTCGAGGCGTGGAGGCTAACGGCCAGCGTTGCCTGGAGCTGAAGATTGCCTAGCCGACGAATATAGCCCGGTAAGCCTACGGTGGAAATCGTGATGTTACGCTGGCCGATGCCCACATCTTGATTCAGCGATCGCACCGCCGCCACCACATTCTCCGTATTCAACAGCGGCTCACCCATCCCCATAAAGACAATGTGCGACACCCGCCGATCGAAATCTTCCTGTACCGTCAACACCTGATCGATAATTTCATGCGCCGCCAAATTGCGCGTAAATCCACCTTTTCCCGTTGCGCAAAAATCGCAGGCCATCGGGCAACCCACCTGAGAGGAAACGCACACCGTTAAGCGTTTTTCCGTCGGGATGCCGACCGTTTCGACAATTTGCCCGTCGGCCATTTGCAGCAGATATTTCACCGTGTCATCACTGGCCACCGCACGCTTAACGATCGCCGATCGGCCAATCTCACCCACGCCCGCCGATCGCATCTGCTCGCGCCACTTCTTCGGAAACACCGTGATGTCATCAAGCGATCGCGCCCCTTTGTCATAAATCCAATTGTGAAGCTGCTTGCCGCGATAGGCGGGCTGTCCCTGTTGGGTGACCCACTCGGCAAGTTCCGCCGGGGATTTTCCGAGGAGAGGCATAACCGTTGAGCTGGATGCGGTTTCGTGAGACATGGTCAAGGGAAAGTCAGCGTGACTCAGGGTTGAAGGCGGAGATGCCCGATCGTTACCCAATCAGGATGGGAGCGAGATCGCGATCGGAGATAGATGTGGCGAAATGGTGTTCGATCGGGTTTGTCACTCTAACATTATCTATAGCAATTTCACAAGTAATGAGTGACACTATAGTAGTGGATTCAGTCACCTAA
>CAZFJL010000034.1:0-45622 GCA_964518905.1 uncultured Geitlerinema sp.
CCTGATTTAAACGCCTTTTCCTCTGAGTAAAACTACTTATTCAGAAGTCCTCTGACAAACCTTGTAGAATTGCGGCGGTTTCCGGCTGTTTCACAGCATCGTACATTTCGGCATACTGTGAGCAGACATCGTCAATCTGACCCAAGTGGTCGATCGTCATTTGTCGATACTGTTCACCAAGACTCACAAGATTAGGATCGGCAGCTCGTCGGATAATATCTACATCTTTCGTCTCGATCGTCTGCTGACGATAAGTCTCCCATTCGCTATAGCAAGGGTAGGCAGAGTTCGGCGAGATATGCCATTGTGAGACATCTTCTAAGCCGATAAAAACATTCACCAGAATGAAAATATCGATCAAGACAATGACAATGACACTCACTTTATTGAGTGGTTCGTTGTTAATTGTTCGAGACCGTCGTAGAAAACGCCGAAAGAAACGATGTGGTCGAGCGAGCATAATCTTTTACTCTACGTTGGCAGCGATTCTGAGATTTAGACTATCTGTATTGTCAGGACTATTTGAGACAAAATAAAAAATAGCGATCGAAAGTTAATATGTATAGGCGGCTAAAAATATTGAGATGGCCTAGATCTGGTCTAGATATTGAAAGGTTCGATCACCACCGCGATCATTTTTGACCATGAAGATGGTCTCTTTCTAGTTTTAGGTTGTGATACCTCAGATTTTGAGTGGGATTTTGAGTGGGATTTTGAGTGTGTTTCATCGTCACGACGTTGACGAAAATCTCCATGAACTCACGTCAGAATAACGAATAGAGCCGACCGATCGCGCCGCTTTGAAGACGGATCGCCGGGACAGTTTGTCAGGTGTTGACAACACAGTTTTAGCTAAAGTGTCAGCATTTTTCTCATACGGACGATAAAATCCTGAAAACGCCGATATCGGAGCTGATCCGTCAGCAGTTTCCGACATCGCCCCACCCTTTCGTCCCCCGAGGTTTCGCCGTGAGTCCTGACACCATTACTCCCACCACACCGATCGCGCCCCCCGCACCCTTTGACGTTGAGCAGTTTGACCGCTACGTCATGACGACCTATGGGCGCTTCCCGATCGCCCTCACGAAAGGCGAAGGCTGCCGCGTTTGGGACTCGGAGGGGCGTGAATACCTCGATTTCGTCGCTGGGATTGCCACCTGCACCCTCGGTCATGCCCATCCTGCGGCGATCGAGACGGTAACCACCCAAATGCAAACGCTGCATCACATCTCAAACCTGTACTACAACGCTCCCCAAGGCGAGCTAGCTAAGTGGCTCGTGGAACATTCCTGCGCCGATCGTGCCTTTTTCTGTAACTCCGGCGCGGAAGCGAACGAGGGCGCGATCAAGCTCGTGCGGAAATACGCTCACACCGTCCGCAAAATCACCAACCCGGTCATCATCACGGCCAAAGCCAGCTTCCACGGGCGCACCCTGGCGACGATTACCGCCACCGGCCAGCCGAAATATCAAAAGAATTTCGATCCCCTGGTTCCCGGTTTTGCCTACGCGGCCTATAACGATTTAGCGGAACTTGAAGCACTGGTCGCGGAACTCGATCGCGAGACGCCCTGTGTGGCGGGCATCATGCTCGAAGCGCTTCAGGGTGAGGGCGGCGTCCGTCCGGGTGATCTGGCCTACTTCAAACGAGTGCGCGAGATCTGCGATGAGAAGGGAATTTTGCTGGTGATTGATGAAGTGCAGGCCGGGATGGGTCGCACGGGGATGATGTGGGGCTACGAAAATCTTGGGATTGAGCCGGATGTGTTCACCAGTGCCAAGGGTCTCGGCGGCGGTATCCCGATCGGCGCGTTGCTGACGAAAGAGCATTGTAATGTGTTTGTACCGGGCGACCACGCCAGCACCTACGGCGGTAATCCTTTTGCCTGTGCGGTGGCGCTGACGGTGTGCCGGACGCTGGAATCGGATGATCTGCTGACCAATGCTCGCGAGCGTGGTGAGCAGTTGCGGGCGGGTCTGCAAGCGATCGTCGCGGACTATAGCAGTGTGCTGGAAATGGTGCGCGGCTGGGGTCTGATTGATGGTTTGGTGATTCGCGAAGAGTCTGAGGTTACGGCGATCGCGATGGTGAAAGCAGCGATGGACAACGGCCTGCTGTTGGTTCCGGCGGGGCCGAAAGTGGTGCGCTTTGTGCCGCCGCTGATCGTTTCGGCGGCAGAGATCGATCAGGCATTGCAAGCCACGCGTGAAGCCCTCGCCAGCGTGATCGGTTAACGTCGTAGTTACCGACCAACGCCATTGTTGATAAAGCACGACCTTCGGCTTGTACGTTGGTCGTGCTTTGTCGTTTTTTTCCTTAACTGTTCGCCGCATGGAACACCCCGACGTTTCTCCCACTGCGCCCGCGCAACGCCCGCAGCTTGCTGACCCCGTCAGCGAAACAAGCTTGCTGATCAGTGGGTTGATTTTGCTGTCGGTGGTGACGTTTGTGGCGGCGACGTTTCCGCTCGATCGCGTGTGGCTCGATCGGCTGCGGGCGATCGATTGTGTGATTGCGATCGTCTTTATCGTGGAATACGGCGTCCGCTTTTGGCTTGCGGATCGCAAATTCGCCTTTGTGTTTAGCCTGCTGTCAGTGATCGATGCGATCGTCATGCTGGAATTGACGGCCTCGCTGTTTGGCTTGCCGATCGTTCAGGGTTTGCGCGGCGTGCGACTGTTGCGGCTGCTGCGTTTTTTTGATGTTGATATCGCGCTGTTTCGCATCGAGTCGCGCGATCGCGTTATTTTTGCCCGCATTGTCTTTACGCTGACGGCGATCATCTCGATTTTTGCGGGGCCGATCTACGAGGTCGAGCATCCGGTTAACCCGGAGGATTTCGGCACGGTGCTCGATGCGATTTACTTCGCGATCGTCACAATGACGACGGTGGGGTTTGGCGATATGACGCCGATGACTAGTGCGGGGCGGTTGTTGACGGTATTGATGATTTTGACCGGGGTGGCGTTGATTCCGTGGCAAATCGGCCAGTTAATCGAGCAGTTGGTGAAAAGCGGGCAGCGGGTGGCGATCGTCTGCGCGGGGTGTGGCCGCGATCGGCACGATCGGGATGCCAAGTTTTGCAAACAGTGCGGCACGGCGTTGGATTTATTGGATGTAAGCCAGTAGGGTGGGCACTGCCCACCACGATCAGCCAGTAGGGTGGGCACTGCCCACCACGATCAGCCCGCGCATCAGTATCCGTGATGGTGGGCAATGCCCACCCTACAAAACTACTCACCATAAACGTTAACTGCGAGACCGTATCGATCGCCCCGATCGCCAACGCCTCAGACGACCCGAAAGCTGTTGCAGCAGACGCAGAACTTGCTGAACCAGCACAATCCGAGCGATCGTCACCTGATGCAGATCATTCAAATTACGCAACTGTTCACGGCTCGCGGCCAACTGCGCCGGAACCTCGGGCAAAGTCGCCCGTAACTCCCGCTCAAGCTGATCGAGATCCCGCGCAAACCGCCGCAGAGGCCGACCCGATCGCCAGACCCACCAGGCCGCGATCGCCAGCCCCAACCCCATCAGCGCGTTAAACCCGACAACGAATCCCGTTGCGATTGTTACCAAGATCTGCGTGATCTCAGCCCCATTAGCAGTATCCACGGCGCTATTCCGGACGCGCGATCACGACGCCATAGGCATCGTCGCGCAAATAACGCTGCGCCGCTTCGCGTAAATCCTGCGCTGAGATCGATCGCAACGCCTCAGAATAGCCGATCGCCGCGTCCAGCCCACCCGTCAGCGTTTGGAAATAACCGTAGAGATTCGCCCGATCGCTCGGTCGTTCGTTGCCAAAGATAAACCGGTTCGCCACCTTCGTGCGTACCCGATCAATATCGTCGATCGAGATCAGCATTTCGCGTACCTCCGCGATCGCCGCCACGATTTCTGCTTCAACCTCCGCAATGTGCTCGCTCGGCAACTGGGCATAAACCTGAAACAACCCCTGAAACCGGTAGCTCAGATTTCCCGCACCAATGCCCGACACCAAGCCGCGCTCTTCGCGCAAACGCCGCACCAGCCGCCCTGTTCGACCCTGACCGAGGATACTCGCGAGAACGTCTAGAGCGTAGGTTTGCTCGATCGCATTCAGACCGGGCACGCGCCAGATCAGCGACAGCCGCGCCTGCTGCAAGCTGGGGTCGATCGCCTCGCGGCGTTCGATGCGATCGAAGCTCGACTCGCTGGGGAGGTGGTGGAATTGGGCGAGGGGGGGATGCTCGGGATGGCGGGCGATCGCGCGATCGAAGCTATCGGTGGCGATCGCGATCAGTTCTTCCACCGGTAAATTGCCGACGACAACGGCGGTCATGGCGTCGGGGCGATACCAAGTGCGATGAAACTCGCGCATGGCTTCGACGGGTAATTGCTCGATCGTCGTCGCGCGTCCTAACACCGGACGGCGGTAGGGCAGGGACTCGAAGGCCAACTCGGCTAACCGCTGAAAGTTACGACGGCGGGGATCATCCGCCGATCGTCGGATTTCCTCCAGCACCACCTGACGCTCGCGATCAAAATCATCCTGATCCAGCGTCGGATTCAGCACCACATCAAACTGAAGCGGCGCGAGCTGGGCGAAATCCTGGGGCGCACAGGTGAGGTAATAGTGGGTGTAATCCTGGCTGGTGGCAGCGTTGGTGATCGCGCCACGGGCTTCGATGCGGCGTTCAAATTCGCCCATCGCTAGATTTGGCGTGCCTTTGAACAACATGTGTTCGAGGAAATGCGCCATGCCGTCGATCGCCTCCGATTCGATCGCGGCTCCCACCCGCAGCCAGAGATTGAGGTTGACGGCTTCGACGGGGATTTGTTCGGCGATGATGGTCAGGCCGCGATCGGTGGTGCGAATGGTCGGTGCGTTGAGGGGAACGGTCGGCGTGGTGGGGAGGAGAACAGAGGTCATAAATTAGGAGGTATGAAGCGACGGTGTGAAGCGATGGTGTGAGGCGGCAGTATTAAAGCAGCGTACGGTTGAACAGGTGAACCCAAAGATTTAGTTAAAGATGAGTCTCGATCGTGCCAAGGTTTCGCCGAGACTGCAACCCCGACTTTTCCTCGACCTCAAGACACGAGTATTTCGTGTCACCCGAAAAGCTTTCCGCGTTGCTATTGCGTGAGCATTGCCGATATTTTCGTATACCCGACGCTTTTGTCTGGCGTACTAACTTTCGGTGCGAGCGGCTAGTGTGCGGTTGTAGACTAAGCGAGTACCGCCACCTCGTTCCGCAGCACGTTCTCTGCTCTTGCATGGGATAGAAGCAGTATCGGTAGGCTGGCTGAGTCAGGCTCAAATTCTAGGCCGCTCTATCAGGACTGACGCAAAATGTCGCAATTCGTAGGGGCGTTATAGCAATGCGCCCGCGACACCGCGTGCGTTCTGTCGAAAAATGCGTAAGTCCTATCTAGGGCGTGTCATCAATTAGCACCAGACCCCTTACGGGGTAAGCGGTTGAACGCCCGACCCAACAAAAAACAAAAGGGGCTGAACCCCTTGCTGAATCAAGGCTACAAATTTAATTGATGACAGCCCCTAGCTAAAGTCGTCCTGAAAGAACAGGGTTTCAAACCCATTTTTGTGATGAAATCGGAAAATGCTACGCCACCGCAGCCCACGAATCTCGAACCTGTACCTCTAGAATTTTCCAGGCCAAAATCTTCGCGCCGATCGCCCCTGAGCTTCAAGGTGATCGTGGCGATCGCCGCGAATGTATTTCGTGAGGCCATCCGCAATCGGGTACTGTACGCCGTCGGGATTCATGGCTGTATTTTATTGCTGGCCGCATTGTTGTTACCGAGGATTGCAGGCGGGGCACAGTTCAAAATGTTGCCCGATATTGGGCTTGCGTCGATGGAGGCGATCGCTGTGGCGATCGCGATCGCTGTGGGGTCACGCATGATCGAGCAAGAAATCGATCGGCGCACAATTTTGATTTTGGTCTCGAAGCCCATCACGCGAGCGGAATTTATCCTCGGCAAATTTTTTGGTCTGGGAGCTGTTTTGGCCGCCATGCTCGGGCTGATGCTCGGTCTCTTTTTGATCACGCTGTGGAGCCAAAGCAATGACTTTAGCGTTGTGCTGGCGATCCTTTCCACGGGCTTTTTGCTCTTGCGTTTACTGCTCGTGGTCGCCATTATTTTGCTCTTTGGCTCATTCTCCAGCGCTCTGCTTGCGATGCTGATGAGCCTGACGGTGTACCTCATTGGCAACCTCAGCCAAGATTTAATCCGCATCGGTAAAGCTACGGAAAACCTCGACCTCGAACAGCTCACGCGTGGACTCTATCTGATCTTGCCCGATCTATCGCGTTTGGATATCAAAAACGATGTGGTCTATGGGTTTGCGGGTTTGCCAGACAGCAGTGTTTTGCTTGGGAATGCGGTGTATGGCGTGGTTTATACGATCGCGCTGCTCGCAATCACGATCGGCATTTTTTCCCGTCGTCAGTTCTAGCCGCAACACTCACGATCTACGTAAAAACTTGGGAGCTTGATCCCTATTACAGAATTTCAACCAATATTTCAACCAATCCACGACCTAATCCACAACCTAAATCCACAACCTAATCCACAATGACCACCACTTCTCTATCTCATCTCAATACCGCCGGAGAAGCCCAGATGGTTGATGTCTCCGCCAAGTCTGCGACCGTCCGTGAGGCGATCGCCACCGGTCACGTGACGATGTCGGCGACGACACTAACGGCGATCGAGGCGGGCAACACGCCAAAAGGAGACGTGATCGCCACCGCGCGGCTCGCAGGCATCATGGCCGCGAAACAAACCGCGACGTTAATTCCGCTCTGTCATCCGTTGCCGATCCAGGGCATCACGATCGATCTCATCGCCGACCCGGATCTTCCCGGCTACCGAATTCAGGCCAGCGTCAAAACGAAAGCCGAAACCGGTGTTGAAATGGAAGCGCTGACCGCTGTTTCGGTGACAGCGTTGACGCTCTATGACATGGCGAAAGCGCTCGAAAAATCGATGACGATCGGCGAAATTCAGCTTATTCAAAAAACGGGCGGAAAATCGGGCGATTATCAGCGCTTTTCCTGAGACTGCAATCCAACGTTAAAAACACATCAGACCTGCGAACCCCGATGCGAACCCCGAATCGTTCAATGGAGAGACATCAGTTTGCCCGCTTTAGTTTGCCAACCGGCCACGATCGCGTACGTTTTTTAGATATCCCTTTCACGACATGAACCCAAAACCGTGACTGAATCGATCCCGACCACCCGATCGCCTCGCCAAACCTGCGATTATCTACGCTACGACTCCATGCCCCTGGCCGTTTATCACGAATTGGTTGCCCATCTGCGTCAGATCGATTCGGTGCAGACCGGGTTATTACCGGCAGAAGCCACACCGTTCGAGTATGGTGCGAGTCAAATTGGTGGCCTTTGGCTGCGTTATGACGAGAACGTGACCCAAGCAGATCGCGATCGGGTTCGAGCCATCCTCGATTACTACACCCAACGATTTGGTCATTGGTCGGACTATCGCCCGTCTCGTGACGCGATCGCGACGGTCACCCCGACTTAAAGGAATGCCTTTTAAAGGAATGCCTTCAGGCCGGTCTGGTCTCGGTTTTGTACGGTTGATGTGCCACGAGATGGCGATGAGCGATCGTCCGTGATTTGAGAATTGCAGCAAAATCAGTCAACCTTCCCCTTAAGATCAGTACGGCATTCACCCCCGATTTAGTGCGTTCGATCGCGCGATACGCAGCCGTCCCCACCCGATGGCCTGAGTGACTGGCAAGCCATCTCCATCGCGATCCAACCCGCCCCCCAAATTCATGAGCAAGACTATCCAAGCGATTCGCGGAACCCGAGACATTTTGCCCGAAGAAGGCCGCTACTGGCAGTTCATCGAAGCAACCACCCACGACGTGCTCAGTCGCGCCCTCTACCAACAAATCCGGACGCCTATCTTCGAGCAGACGCCGCTATTTGAGCGCGGTATCGGCGAAGCGACGGATGTGGTCGGCAAGGAAATGTATACGTTCACCGATCGCGGCGATCGGTCGATCACCCTACGTCCCGAAGGTACAGCGGGTGTTGTGCGATCGTATATCGAGCATAAACTCTATGCCACCGGCGGCGTTCAGCGTTTGTGGTATACCGGGCCGATGTTTCGCTATGAGCGCCCCCAGGCCGGACGTCAGCGACAGTTTCATCAAATCGGCGTCGAAGTCCTCGGGTCGAGCGATCCGCGAGCTGATGCGGAAACGATCTCGATCGCCACAACCCTGCTCAAATCCTTCGGACTGCAAAATCTGCATCTGGCGATCAACTCCGTCGGCGATACCGCAGACCGCCAGCGCTATCGTGATGCCCTCGTCGAATACCTCACCCCTTTTAAAAGCGACCTCGATCGCGACTCCCAAGATCGGCTCGATCGCAATCCCCTACGCATCCTCGACAGCAAAGACGAACGCACCCAAGAGATCGCCCAATCCGCCCCCAGCATCCTCGACTACCTGGGCGATGGCTCGAAGCGGCACTTCGATCGGGTCTGCGACCTCTTGACCCAACTCGGTATCGGCTATGCGATCAATCCCCGCCTCGTGCGTGGCCTCGATTACTACACCCACACCGCCTTTGAAATCCAATCCGATGACCTCGGCGCTCAGGCGACCGTGTGCGGCGGCGGACGCTACGACGGTCTCGTCGAACAACTTGGCGGCAAAGCGACCCCCGCCGTGGGTTGGGCGATCGGCATGGAGCGATTAATCATTCTGCTCCAAAAGATCGGCTGTAACGTCAACTCGGAAATCGACTTTTTTATCATCTCTAAAGGTGATCTAGCTGAAGCTCAAGCGTTGGCGATCTCTCATCGGTTGCGTAGCGCAGGCTTTACCGCCGAGCTTGACCTCAGCGCTAGCGCCTTCGGGAAGCAATTCCGTCGAGCCGATCGCAGCGGCGCGAAAGCCTGCCTGATTCTGGGTGACGCTGAGGCCGAAGCGGCGACTGTCAACCTAAAGTGGCTCGCAACCGGAGATCAGGAAACGATCGCCCAAGCCGATTTACTGGAACATGCGGACGATTGGCGCGTACGATTAAAATCCGAGCCAGCTCCGCAGAATCCAGTTTCCGTGTAGGGATTCAGTGCCGGGATCTTTAAGCTAGGTAGACCGATGAATAGACGTCGCCCCTATGAGCAATAAACTTGCCACAATCCTGATAATTGCGGTTAGTCTAGGAAGAGCATAAGGTTAGATCGCCTCGTCTCAGTTCTTTCGATCGTGCCGGTCATCACAGTTCGGCGTGACAATGTAGTACTAAGTTGAGTGTGATCGTACAGCTTTGCTAAAATCGTCGTGCTGTGGAAAGCCGTCTGTTTGCCGGTGTACTTTGATTTCGGCTCGATGGCTCGCTGTCTGCCCGTAAGACCGTCCTTCCCGCGCGATGTAAACCGATGCGCAGGAATCATCACCCTCGCCCAGATATCGCTTGATAGTAAGACTCTACCGTTCGCACACGTTATAGACGTTCAACCCAGCGTGTACCGTTGAGGTTGAAGAACGCGATCGGCTGTCTCTCTTGCACTAATCGACTCCCATTGGCTATCACGAAGCTTGCAAACAACACTCATGTCTAGCACTCAAAACCAATTTTCGGTTCGTTTCTGGGGCGTCAGGGGGAGCATTGCGTGTCCAGGGCCCGAAACGGTTCGTTATGGCGGCAATACGCCTTGCCTGGAAATGCAAGTCGCGGGTGAGAGACTCATTTTTGACGGTGGTACGGGTTTACGTGTGCTAGGGCAGCATTTACTGTCCCAACTGCCCACCTTGGGTCATTTATTTTTCACCCATTCCCATTGGGATCACATTCAGGGGTTTCCCTTTTTCGTTCCGGCGTTTATCAAAGGGAACAAGTTTCGGATCTACGGAGCGGTTTCGCCCAACGGTGCGACGATCAAGCAGCGGCTCAATGATCAGATGCTGCATCCAAACTTTCCCGTGCCGCTCCAGATTATGGGCGCACAGCTTGAATTCAACGATATTCAAGTTGGTGAAACGGTTCAGATCGGTGAGGTGACGATCGAGAATGCCGTGTTGCAACACCCCGGCGAGGCGATCGGCTATCGCGTGAGCTGGAAAAATTTTGCGGTCGCCTATATTTCCGATACCGAGCACTTTGAAGATCGTCTTGATCCGAATGTGCAGGCTCTCGCTCGCAACGCGGATATCATGATCTATGATGCGACCTACACGAATGAGGAGTACTACTCGGAGACGACGAGTAAACGCGGCTGGGGACATTCGACCTGGGAAGAAGCCGTTAAAGCAGCTAAGGCCGCTGGTGTGAAAAAGCTGGTCATTTTTCATCATGATCCGCTCCACAATGATGATTTCCTCGATAATGTCGGGCAAGCGGTGAAGGCCGAGTTTCCCGATAGCTTAATGGCACGTGAGGGCATGATCATTCATCTCGGCGAATCGGAGCCGGTGGTTGTGCTGGATAAACCAGAAGATTAACGGTCAATGATTTGAGCTTTCGACTGATACATCCGACCTTGGGAGCAATAGATAGAACTCCGTGTGGGTGACTTCATCCTTGATGGCGACGTTGACGCCGACGCGCGTCGCTCTGGGAAATTTTGACGGCGTTCATCGCGGCCATCAACACGTGATTGATCGGATTTTTGACGGCGATCGTCACGTTGATGACTCGCTATCGCCAGGATCGAATCAGTTAGATCAAGAATTAAATCCACGATCGCCGTCTGCCGTGATGCCCACCTCATATCTGTCGGCAGACATGACCCATCGTTCCGTTCCGGCAGTGCAGGCCGCGCGGCGTCGTGATCGATCGCGTCCGGCTCCCGTTTGGAATGGTGAAACGAACCAATTCAACCGGGTTTACACCACCGTTTTAACGTTTAACCCACACCCCCAAGCCTTTTTTTCGGGGGAGTCGCGATCGCTCCTGTCGCCGATCGCCGAGAAAGTCGATGCACTCCGAGCACTGGGCGTCGATCAGCTCGTTTTGCTGCCATTCAATCAGCAGATTGCCTCACTCTCGCCCGAAGAATTCGTTCAGCGTATTTTAATTGAGGGCTTGCAGGCCAAGGCGGTTAGCGTTGGCGGCAATTTTCGGTTTGGTCATAAACGATCAGGCACGTCAGCGGATTTAAAACAGTTATGTCAAGCTCGACAGGTGGAGGCTCATATTGTGGAATTGCATCATATTGGCGACGATCGCGTCAGTAGTTCGACCGTGCGAACCGCGCTAGAGGCAGGCGATCTCGATCGCGCCAATCGCTTGCTGGGTCGCCCCTATCGCGTGGCGGGAACCGTAGAGCAGGGTCAGCAGCTTGGCCGCACGATCGGTTTTCCGACGGCGAATATTCACCTTCCGCCCGACAAATTTTTGCCGCGCTGGGGGGTGTATGCCGGTCGAGTCTGGCTCACCGATGGCGAGACACCGATCGCGGGGGTGCTTAATATTGGCTGTCGTCCCACGGTGAATGGAGACCGTCCGACCGTGGAAGTGCACTTAATTGACTGGAGTGGTGATCTGTATGGTCGCTGTATCTCGATTGAGTTGCTACACTTTTTGCGACCGGAGGAAAAGTTTTCGTCACTGGATGCCCTGAAAGCGCAAATTCAATGCGATCGCGATCAGGCTGTGGCTCTGTTAGCCTCATCCTAATGGATGTCATCGATTTGCCATCAATTTGTAACTGTTGTTAATCCTCTGACTGCGAAATTTTAAAGCGCCCATGAACGCAAACGCGAGCCCATCCCCATCGTCCGTCCCAGAACTGCAACGCCTGCGCGAGAACCTCAACCTGGCGATCGTCGGGAAAGATGAAGCGATCACCCTCGTACTCGTTGCGCTGCTATGCAATGGTCATGCCCTACTCGAAGATGTTCCCGGCGTTGGTAAAACGCTGTTAGCGAAATCGTTGGCGACCTCGATCGGCGGCAAATTTCAGCGCGTGCAGTGTACGCCCGACCTGCTGCCCAGCGATATTACCGGCACAAATATCTGGAATCCTAAAAGCGGTGAATTTCAGTTTTTGCCGGGGCCTGTGTTTGCCAATGTGTTGCTTGCGGACGAAATTAACCGGGCGACACCTCGGACGCAGTCGGCCTTGCTGGAGGTGATGGAAGAGCAGCAAGTCACCGTCGATGGCGTGACACGAGCGGTAGACGATCCCTTTTTTACGATCGCCACGCAAAACCCAGTGGAATATCAAGGCACGTTTCCCTTGCCGGAAGCGCAGATGGATCGATTTGCGATCGCCTTTTCCCTAGGCTACCCTACCCTCGATGAAGAGCTGCAAATGTTGCAGCGCCTGCAAACTCACCCCCGATCGCGCTCTCAGAGTTTATCCCCCTGCCTGAGCTTGGAACAGCTCCAGGACTTGCGATCGCGCTGCACTCAGGTCAAGGTCGAACCCAGCATTCAGGACTACATCCTGGCACTGGTTCGGCAAACGCGCGAACACCCCGAAGTTGCCCTCGGTGTCAGCCCACGGGGAACCGTTGCCTTGCAGCGCACCAGCCAAGCCCTCGCCTTTCTCCAAGGACGCGATTTCGTCCTACCCGACGATGTGAAGCGGATCGCCCCCCACGTGCTCGTCCATCGCATCGTGCCCAGCGGCGGACGATCGGCGAAAGATATCGTCCGCGAATTGCTCGCCACGATCGCTGTCCCCTAATCTATGCTGTCGTTCGTTAGAGTATTAGCTAAAAATAATCGTCCATCCCAGAAGTCCGACTTTTTGGAAAATTCGGACTTCTCACCCTCCCCAGTTACCCACAGAAAAATCGCTTTGTTATGACTGTCTCTCGCCAAACGATTTGGATCGCGCGTCACGGTAACCGTCTCGATTTTGTCCATCCCGAGTGGTTCAATACGGCGGCGCGACGCTATGACCCACCGCTTTCGGATGACGGTGAAATCCAAGCCCAGCAGCTCGCCGATCGGCTTCGTAGGGAACCGATCCAACAGATTTTCGCCTCGCCATTTCGGCGCTGCGTGCAGACCGCTCATGCGGTAGCCGACGCGCTAGATTTATCGATTCAGATCGAATGGGGCATCTGCGAATGGCTCAATGCCGACTGGATGACAGAAATGCCGGAAACTACACCGATCGCCGAGCTAAAGGCCGATTTTCCCCGGATTAATCCCGCCTACGTCTCGATCCATACGCCACAGTATCCCGAGACAGAATCCGATTGTTTAGCCCGATCGGGTCAAACAGCACGGGCGATCGCCGATCGCCAAGCTGTAGATCCGGCGATCAACGGTGAGCATCAAAATCCAGAACGTCAGGATATTTTGTTCGTTGGCCACGGAGCCACCGTTAACGGCATGATGTGGGGTTTATTACCAGACCGTCCGATCGTCCGAGCGCCGCTGTGTTGTCTCAGCCGAATCGATCGTGACATTGATCGAGACAATCTCGACCCTAACAATGTCGCCGTGCTTCCCACTTCCAGCGCTCGACTGACGCTGAACTGTGACATCTCGCATTTAACCCATCCCACCCAAACCCTGCGTTTGAATTAACACGACCTCAAGTTAATTCACATGATAACGATCGTAGAAATGGGTACGTCGGAGGTTGTTAACATGTTAATGGCCTAGAAAAAAACAAAACTTCGAGTAACCATGCTACAAATCAACCCAAATCTTGCGCTACCAGATGCTGAAATTGAACTTCATGCCATGCGATCGCAGGGAGCCGGTGGCCAAAATGTGAATAAAGTATCAACGGCGATCCATTTAAGGTTTGATGTTAATGCCTCTTCGCTACCGCAATTTGTTAAGACGAAATTGCTCGATCGCAGCGATCAACGCCTGACGAAAGACGGTGTGATCATCATCAAAGCCCAGCAGTTTCGCACCCAAGAACAAAACCGTACCGATGCTCTCGATCGGCTACGCACTCTGATCAAATCGGCCTTAACGATTCAGAAAAAACGCAAGCCGACGAAGCCCTCTAAAGGCTCCAAACAGCGACGTTTGGAAAGTAAAAGTCAGCGCAGCCAGCTCAAGGCATCACGACAACGGGTGGAATACTGAGTAGACCAAGAAAATAAAAGTAGACTCTGTTTGCTTGGAGATATGGTTGGGTTTTAGCCCCAGAGAACAGCGCTAAAGCCCAACAACAATTATTTATCTTGGACGACTTAAAGCCTTGCTAAATTGAGAAAATTTGTGGGTTATTCGTCGTAGTCGGGGTCGCTGCCCGGTCGCGCGATCGCCGGAGTGCTGCGCTTGCTAATCCGACGTAAGGCCACGCCGCCCAGCACCGCGACCACCAAGGAAAACCAGGCCAGTCCTTGCTGAAGTAGCAAAAACGCACCCGTCCCGACCAGCACTCCGAACAGCAGGAAATTTGCCGCGATCGACTTCTGGATATCGCGTCCCAAATCTTGAATTGGCAGTAGCCCCGTCGCGATTTGCTGTGTGCGCCAGCCGCCGCCGCCCGGACGCACCTGGCGATAGAACGCATTCAGCGTCTCTTCCGACTCCGGCGGCGTCAGGAACATCACCGAAATCCAGAGCGTGCAGACAATCACAGTAATTGCCAAAATCCGAATGCCGTAATCCGACATTGGCATCACAATCCATTGATACATCCAGCTCGTTTCCGGCACATCCCAGCTTGCCGCAAATGTCGCCAGTGTTCCGATGATGAAGCTAGAAACGATCGCCGTTAATTCCGCCGCCGCATTCACGCGCCACCAGAACCAGCGCAGCATCAGCACCAGCCCCGACCCCGTCCCGATCGCGATAATCAACTGAAACACCGTGCTGATATCTTCCGCGAGAAAGGCCGCCATCGCGCCGATCGCCGTGACGATCGCCGACGATGCCCGACCCACAAATACGAGCTTGGGCTGGCTCGCGTCCGGCTCGACAAAGCGACGGTAGAGGTCATTGGTGATAAACGAAGCGCCCCAGTTGATTGACGTCGAGACCGTACTCATAAACGCCGCAATCAACGACGCCACCACCAAACCCAACAGGCCAGGGCCGAGAAACTCCAGCATCAATTTGGGATAGCCCAGCTCCTTGTCCTGCAAATCCGGGAACACCACCAGCGCCACCAGCGCGACGATAATCCACGGCCAGGTACGCACCACGTAGTGCATCAAATTAAACATCCAGGCCGCTTTTTCCGCTTCCCCTTCATTCTTCGCCGCCGCAAAGCGCTGGACAAACTCGCCGCCGCCATCGCTGCGTCGCCACGCCCACCACTGAATGAAAATATTAGCGAAAAAGGCACTGGCCGTAATCCCCGCCGCCTTACTAAAGCCCAACATGCCGCCCTCCCAACTCAGTGGCACGATCGACAGCACGTCGATATCCGTCACCGTCGGGATTTTTTCGATCAGCACGTGAATCCCACCGACACTATTCAGCGCAATACCGGCAACCAGCAGCGCTCCAAATAACGCCAAGAAAAACTGAAAAAAGTCCGTTGCAACGACACCCCACAGTCCCGCCAATCCGGCGTAAACCAGGACAAAAATACTAACGCCGATCACGCTCCAGAGCTTCAGATTTCCATCCTCCGCATCCAGCCCGAGACCTTGCCAAATCTCCAGCGCATCCACCACCTTGACCATACCCAGCATCGCGTAGCCAATCCCGATACAGTTCATCGGCACTGCAAAGATAAACGCCTTCACCCCGCGCAACACCGCCGCCGTATTGCCGCCGTAGCGCATTTCCGTCAGCTCTGCATCCGTCAAGGCTTCCGTGCGTCGCCACATCCGCGCGAACACGTAAATCATAATCACGTGGGAAATGCCGAAGCTCCACCACAGCCAATTTCCGGCGATGCCCTGATTGCCAACAATGCCGGTGATTAACAGGGGCGTATCGATCGAAAAGGTCGTCGCCGCCATACTTGTACCGACAAGCCACCAGGGGAGCGATCGCCCGGACACAAAAAAGTCTTCGAGGCTATCGGACGCGCGACGCGAAAGTATGAGACCGATCGCCATGGTGGCGACGAGGTAGACGATGACGATCGCCCAATCGATAAATTGCATAGCTTGCGGAAGAAGGTGGGTGCAGTGGCGTATCGAAATGATGCGCTCAGGATATCAGGCTCGATCGTCACGCAATTGTACCCCGCAAGATCGAGATATTACAGCAAGGCTAAAGCATCCATCAGCAAAATTAAGAGCCGATCGCGAAGATCGCAACAGAATCGCACGCTGCATAAATCGGTAAACTTTTCTAACTATCCAATTCGCGATCGCGCTGCATTTATCAGCGCACGCCTAAAATATGAGAGATTTTAGGATCTGAGAGTATTGCGTCATCTTTGACGCAAGATCTCGTATCACTTGTCATTATTTAAGGAGCCTTTCAAATGACTGATCCATATACCGCGTCGTTTCTGCCGTATATTCTTGTTCCCATGATCGGCCTGGTCTTTCCTGCTGTAACGATGGGTCTTCTCTTCGTCTACATCGAAAGCGAAGCTTAAATCACGTATGAGCGACCAAGACGATGACTCAAATCACTGTTTTGGTCGCTTTTTTTATCCAGTTTTATGTTTGATTTTAAATAACATCACGATGAAGTTTAAAACCCGACAAAATTGATGCAAAACAATTTTGAATCAATCATAATCACACAAAATGGGTGTAAAAGTCCTAATAAATTCAAAATAAAAAAGCCCAGTTGTAACACTGAGCTTTAATCGGGTTCTTTTTTATTGCGAAATTTAATTACGGTTAAAACGTTATAGCCTCGATGCGATCGTCACATCAATGCGAATTAACGTTCTAACAAACGAGTCTGTTACGAAGACCAAACGTTACTAACAACCTGTTGCAGCGGAGCCAGGTGCGGCGTCGTGCAGAGGAAGTAAGCAAAAGCAGCGCCACCGCAACCGCCAATCCAGAAGCCCGCAGCGAAATCGCTCCAGCCTTCTTTCGTGCCGAGATCGCTCGGCGGGTTCGGAGTCGTGACCGAAGGCTGGGGAGCCGATACGCCAACGTCACCATAGATCGACAGGCAGATCGTCAGGATGCTAACCAAGCCGATCGCAGCCAGTAGACCAGCAAAGACCCCAAAATCCGAGTCTCGAAGAGGGCCAAGCACTGCAAACGGGCCGTAGAGCAGATAGCCGTGGGCCATACCAATTTCAAGGCCACGACGATTGCTCGACAGGCCATCACGGTAAGCCGGAAGATTATTGATGAAAGCCTTTGTAAAATCCGAAGAATTTACGGGCGTTGCTAGGTTTCCGACCTGCGGATCTCCAGCATCGCGAATCATATCCATTGCCATTTAATGTTATCTCCTCTGAAGTCTTAAGTACCTAAACATGAGGGGAAATGCTCATATCAGGAGAGAAACAGAGCTTCACGTCAAAGCTGTTACTTCTAGTACCGAATTATAGGAGAAATCCTCTATGCCCCTGGACTTCTTAGTATTTGTAAACATTTATGGGATTATTTCGTCTTCGTTTCGTCTGACGATCTCCCCTGTGCCACTTTCCGTGACGGGAACGGATTATCGTTGGTCTATCCCTTGCCTAAATGCAAATGAGAACGAAAAGATGAGGCTTCTAGCCGATCTTGTTGAATAGTGACAGAATGAGAGAGAATTTTCAGTGATCTTAGTGATCCTAAAGGACTCTCTGGCGAGTTCAACAGGATGCGGGGTCTGATTTGACCCACAGAAACTCACCAGGCGACCAGTCCGCTAGGCCAACGTTTCGGGGCGATAGCCCAAACCTTTGGTAAATTCTGAGCAGAAGAGTTCGATATCGCGCGTGTCCGGTGCGCCGTGGGAGACGATCGCCACTTGATGCTGCTGCATCACCGAAACCGCTGACTGTCCCATATCGAGATTCCACAGCGCCACTTGTAGACGCGGTTTGCTCGGTAGGGGGATACCCAGCTCTTCCATGTATGAACGCAAACGGTTGTGCTGTTCGATCGAGGGCAATGTCCGCATTCGGATACGTAACGCCCAACCGTCTACCTGGTGAATCACCGTGACGAGCCTGACGGAAAGATCGCTCGCTCGAAGATATTCGATCGCTCGAACAGTTAATGTTGCGTTTGTTAAGTAGTAGAGATAATCCACAGGTTTCGCTCTGCCTTTGTTCCTATCTCTTATGGTCTCAGGCATCTGGCGAGGTCGCTAGGGCAATCACCCTCTAGTTGCAGCGTAAATCTACCCGTCTTTTTATGAATTATTAATAATTAGCCAAAACTCTTCACGTAAACTCTATTTTTCGTTAACTTGCCAAACCTGTGAATCAGCCCATTCGTAACTCTCGCCCCGCGATCGCCCACGACGCCGATCGCCAGCTCACCGCCTACGATTACCACTTACCACCAGGGGCGATCGCTCAAAATCCTGTCGAACCGCGCGATCAGTCTCGGTTATTTTGGGTGAAATCGGAGCAGGAAGCAGAGCATCGGATTTTTCGCGATCTCGTAGATTTACTGCAAGCGGGAGATCTGCTGGTGCTGAACGATACGCGGGTAATCCCGGCAAGGCTATACGGCACAAAGCCCAGCGGTGCAAAGGTTGAGGTTTTGCTGCTCGAACAGCGCGGCGTCCGGCAGTGGTTGGCCTTGGTCAAACCGGGAAAACGCCTCAAGCCCGGTGCGACGATCGTTTTTACACCTGCGATCGCCATCACCAATCCCGATCGCCGCACCCCGGAAGATCTCCCCCCGCTCACCGCGACCGTCATCGACAGCGACCCCGAAACCGGCGGGCGCATCCTCGAATTTGACCACCCCGCCAGCGAATCCTTTTTTACCCTGCTCGATCGCTACGGTGAAATTCCCTTTCCGCCCTACGTGACCGAATCCGAAGCCTCGCCCGATCGCTACCAAACCGTCTACGCCGATCGCGATGGATCAGCCGCTGCACCAACCGCAGGTTTGCACTTTACCGAAGAGCTGTTCGCGCGGCTCGATGCGAAGGGGATCGAGCGGGCGATCGTGACGCTCCATGTCGGGGTCGGGACGTTTCGCCCGGTGGAGGTGGAGGATATTACGACCCACGCGATGCATGGCGAATGGATCGAGGTGACGGCGGCGACGGTGGACAAGATCGCGGCGACGAAGGCGCGGGGCGGTCGGGTGATCGCGGTGGGGACGACGACGGTGCGATCGCTCGAATCGGCGGCGGTTTCAGGCACGCTCGAACCCTACACGGGCAAGACGGAATTGTTTATCTATCCCGGCTATCGCTGGCAGGTCGTGGACGGATTGATTACCAATTTTCACTTGCCGAAGTCGAGTTTGATGATGCTGGTCTCCGCTGCGATCGGGCGTGAGCGGCTGCTGGCGCTGTACCGCGAGGCGATCGCCGAAAATTATCGCTTTTTCTCGTTTGGTGATGCGATGTTGATCGATCCGGCAGTCCTGCGATCGCAACATCAATCGTAATAAATAGCGCAGGAAAACTGTAGGCTTTGCTCTGCCGATCAGTCCTTACCAAACGGCTGTCCCCAACGTGACCAACACTCTTTGTTAAACGGCGGCTTCCAGGCTTGAATTAACGCCTGTTCGAGTTCCTGGCGTGCTTTGCGACCGCGCGGTGCGTGTAACCAAAAGGCGATCGCCACGCCGTGATCGATCCCGAGTTCATAGTGCAAAGCGTAGTAGCGATCGAGGTAACGCTTACAGTCATGCTCGCCTCGCCACCGCCGTTCCGAGTTGTTCGACTCGCCAATATATAAAACCAACGGCACAAAGCGATCGGCCACGAAATACAAGCAGGGATAGCCGCGTGTCGTGGCTGGTTTGCGCCAAAAGCTCATCGCTTGATAGGACAGCGACCAAGGGTTGATGGTTTCCGGATCGTGTGATTGAGGCTGAGTTTCGGCTTGACTTTCGGGCGGACTCTTGGCCTGAGTCTCGGGCTGAACCCGATATGTACCACCCGTCTCAAACAGCGATCGCTGGATGGGCGCATCGTCACCTCGGAGCGATCGCTGAAAATCCGCAATTTCGGTTTGCCAGGTCAAGAGCTGCCCGCGCGTCATCGTCAGCGACAGCGGCGATCGTAGCGTTTTGTATGGCTGCGCTTTGATGTCAAACAGCCGGAGTTGCTCGCCGCTATTGGTCGCGATCGGCGCTCCTACGGTGAACTCATCATCCATCACACCAAGCGCACCGTACCCATAATCGTTGACTTGCCGTAAAATCGCGTCCGGTTGCCTTCCATTTCGATCGTAATCACTTCACCATTGCGCGATCGCCCCTGGAATTCTGTGACAAATTGCGGCTCATGATTCTGAAAACAGGCCGAAATTTGGGCATGAAGTGCTTTGATGCTGTTATCGGCCACTAGTTTAAAGAATGAATCAAGGGTGACGAAATCGCGAAAGGCATAGCCGAAGATCTCGGCGAGTCGAGGATTGGCGTAAAGAAACTTACCGTTCGCCGTCAGAATATAAAGACCCGAAAATTCATATTTACTGTCGCTCAGGTCTGGCAGTTCAGCCACGGGAAATTCGAGCGAATCATCGTTCTCGGCGACGGGCGTTCTGGCTTCGGTTAGTTCGACGCTTAGGCGAAGGTTATCGAGGGCGATCGTGACTTGAGGGGTGAACAGCTCGACAAACAGATCCGCCATCGGCGTACTGAAATGCTTCGGCTGGCTATGCATTAACGTCAACAGACCCAGGACGCGTTTTCCCTTGATTAACGGCACGCACAGCGCCGATCGTACCGTATAGGGCTGACCCCGTAGCTCAATCCAGCGCTCATCGGTGGTGGTTTCGTCTACCTTGCCCGCTTTTTTGTGACGCATCACCCATCCGGCCAAGCCGCGATCGATCACTTGGCCAATCAGATTATTTTTGCGCTCGCGTACCATCGCGCCACGCGCCAAGATACTTTCGATGATCACTTCAGACTCATCCAGCAAAAAAATACTGCTTTCTTCAGCGACGAGCAGCTCACTCGAAACGCGCATGATTTCCAGCAGCATCGATTTCAAGCGTAGCCGTCCGGTCGCCGCAATCTCCATATTCGCAACTCCTCGCGCGAGTTCGTGGAGGCTGTGGGTGACGCGCTCGATGTACTTTAAACGGCGGCGTTCAGCCGTCAGTTTATGGATGACTTCAAGGAGTTCGGGTTGCGAAAGTGTGGAATAGTCCAGATCGTCCATGGTGGTGGTTGCGTCATTTGGGTTGACGGTAGATGCGACGGGCGTGGCGGGCTGATGACTGAGCCGGAAGGGGTCAGATTCAGTATGCCAACGCTAACTTAGAAACAGGTCAGTGTGGCGAACGTAGACCTGCGTAATACAATATTACGGCTGTATTCGTGACGGATGGTACATGTCGATCGATCGCTATACCCTGCCTGAGATGGGCGATATTTGGACTGATGAGTATAAATTCGGAACCTGGCTAGAGGTCGAAGTCGCTGTCTGCGAAGCTCAAGCGGAGCTGGGCTATATCCCCCAAGAGGCGGTTGATGAGATCAAGGCTAAGGCGCAGTTCGACGTAAAACGCATCCTCGAAATTGAAGCGGAAGTCCGTCACGATGTCATTGCGTTTTTGACGAATGTGAATGAATACGTCGGCGATGCCGGTCGCTACATTCACAAGGGGATGACCAGTTCGGACGTGTTGGATACGGCGTTGGCGCTGCAAATGGTCAAGAGTGCCGATATTTTGCTGGTGTCGCTGGATACGGCGATCGAGGCGATCCGCGTCCAAGCCCGCAATCATAAAGACACAATCTGCGTGGGACGCTCCCACGGGATTCACGCCGAGCCGATGACGTTTGGCTTTAAGCTGGCGGGTTGGCTGGCGGAGATGCTGCGGAATCGCGATCGGCTGGTGGCGGCGCGGGAGTCGATCGCCGTCGGGCAGATCTCGGGCGCGATCGGTACGTACGGCAACATCGATCCCCAGGTGGAAGCGCTGACCTGCGAAAAGCTGGGTTTACGTGTCGATAAAGCTTCGACTCAGGTGATTTCGCGCGATGTCCACGCTGAGTTTGTGCAGTGTATGGCGCTGATTGCGGCGTCGATCGAGCGTTTCGCGGTGGAAATCCGCAACCTTCAGCGTACGGATGTGCTGGAAGTGGAGGAGTTTTTCTCGAAGGGTCAAAAGGGATCGTCGGCGATGCCCCACAAGCGCAACCCGATTCGCTCGGAGCGTCTGACGGGTTTGGCGCGGGTGATTCGCGGTAATGCGGTGGCGGCGCTGGAAAATGTGGCGCTATGGCATGAGCGGGATATTTCTCACAGTTCGGTGGAGCGAATGATCTTGCCGGATAGCTGCACGGTGCTGCATTTCATGTTGCATGAGCTGACCAATTTGGTCTCGAAGTTGCTGATCTATCCCGAGAATATGGAGCGCAACATGAACCTTTACGGCGGCGCGATCTTCAGCCAAAGTGTGCTGTTGGCGTTGGTCGATAAGGGTCTGACGCGGGAGGATGCCTACGCGATCGTGCAGTCTTGCGCTCATGAGGCATGGAATAAGGACGGCGGCGATTTCCGATCGTTGGTTGAGGCGGACGATCGGGTGAAGGCGCAGCTTTCGGCGGCGGAGATCGCGACGTGTTTCGATCCTCATCGTCAGCTCAAATCGCTGGATTTGGTTTACGAGCGTTTGGGTATTTAGGGCGTTATCTCGGCTAAATGCTAAAAGTCCGATTGCTTCGTGGAGCGATCGGACTTTTTTGTTTTCCTATGAAACGCAATATTTGCTGGTAGGGTGTGTTGCGGCCACGATAAATTTGGCTGAATACGACATTTAATCGATAGCCGTAACGCACCGAAGATGTCGCGCACAGAGCGAATATTCTGGCGGTGCGTTTTGGCTGTGTTCACATATCCTGAAAGTCGAACGTCGATCGCAGCCAAAACACACCCTACCGCTTTTTTCGTGATGTCGTATGAAATGTTTTAAGCAACAGCGAACTTCAGCACACGACGCTTGAAACGCAGATCCGCACGCTGGGCAATCGTCCGAATTTGCACCAGACGATCGCGCTCACTTTGCAGCGTTTCAACATTCAGAGCCTTCAGATACGACTGAAACGCAACGTGTTCGACCTTGACGAGACGATCGTATAGATCCGCCGCCTCACGGATGCGCGGATTGCGTCGCAAGATCGCGCCGGGGCTGGGGTCGATCGTGCGGTAGAGCGTATAGACAAAATCGATCACAATGAAGCTCATGAAGAGCGACGGGATCGCGACGATCGAGAATTTTAGCAAGTTCATGATCTGGGCGTACCGGTAACGACGCAGGAGCAAACCATTCAGGGTTCGCAGTTACGACCAAAATAGCATCGACTGAGCAAAAAAATGATGCCGTTTATTACAGAGTCTTGCATGACCTATACAGAGCGCGGGAACGAGAGAAAAGCAGAAGGAGCAAACCAAACACCGGACGAACACGTCCTCCTGTCCCTCGTTAAAACTCTGCCCGATCGCGACGCCCAAGAAATGCTCGACGCGATCAAAGACTGTCGCCAAATCGACTACGGCGAATGGTAAAGCAAAACTACAATGATTTAAACAGCGCTTCATACCGATCGAGCGCACTCGCAAACGCATAATTTTCCAGCGCAAACTGTCGAGCATTCGCACTCAAATCCGCCACCGTCTCCGGATCGTCGTATAGCTCACGAATCACCTGCGCCAACTTCTCCGGATCTTCCGGCGGCAACGTCCGCCCGCCCTTGCTATTCCGCACCGCCTGCGCCGCCGTCCCGATCGCCGGAACCGACGCCACGATCGGCAACCCACTCGCCAACAACACCTGAATTTTCGACGGCATATTAAACGCGATCACATTGCCCTTTTGCATCACCAAACCAAGATCGGCAGCGGCGAGCATCTCCGGCAACAATTCACGCGGCTGGAACGGCAACAGCGTCACATTGTCCGCGCCAAGCTCATCGCGCAGGGCTTGGAGTTCGTCGCGGGCTTTGCCTTCGCCGACAATGACGATCGCAATTTTGGGGCGATCGCGCAGATGCATCGCCGCCTGAATCAGCGTTTCGAGTCCCTGGGTGCGGGCAATATTGCCGGAATAAAGGACGATGAATTTACCCGTCAGACCGTTATTAATACGAAAGGGATTGGTGTCTTTATCAAAACCGGCAGGCGCAGGCTGAATAAAATCCGTATCGACCCAGTTGGAAATCAACGCCAATTTCTGTGCCGGGACTCCCTTATCGCGCAAATTATCCACAAAACCATCGGCAATCACGCTAATGCGATCGGCAAAACGATAGGCGAATTTTTCCAGCCAAGTGAACACCTTGATCATCGCCCCGTTGCTCATCAAACCGGTATGCACCGCCGCATCGGGCAAAATATCCTGTAAATTCACCACCAGCGGACAGCGGAAAATCCACTTCAACACCGCCGCCGGAACCGCCGCCGGTAACGGCGGAATCGTTAGGAAAATCACGTCCGGTTTCCAGCCGTTGAGCGCCTGAAAAAAGCTCGTTGCGACAAAGCTAATTTCGAGCAGGGCGCGATCGACAAATCCGGGCTGGGGACGAATCCAGACGTAACAGCGCTGAAGCGTGACGCCGTTCCGCTCCTCCGTCATGTACAGCTTGCCGCGATAGCCCTCATAAATCCGCCGTTCGGGATAGTTCGGCATCCCCGTCACCACGCGCACCTCATGGCCGCGTTTTACCAAGCCTTCCGCCAGCTCGGTCATCAGCGGCGCGATCCCGATCGGCTCGGGGTGATAGTTATAGGAATAGATGAGGATTTTCATTCGCAGGGGCAAGCCGTTCGAGGGAAGGGGGCGAGAGGGAAACGTCGATCGAACTAACGTCAACCGAACTACTGAAATAAGGTCGAGTGGGGTTAGAGTTTGAGGAATGCCGTAGGAACATTCGCAGAAACGTCCGCGCACCCATGATAGGCTTCGGGCGATCGACAGCGAGATCGGGACACGCCACCGACCGGCTCAACGTTCAATCCGGCGAGGCGACTCGCATCAACGTACAATCTCAGGATAATCAAATCTAGATAGATTCAAGTTCGTCCTTCACGTCTTTCGTCAGCGCCCCCCCGATTCGCCATGCCCCCCGCTAAATCTCGCCGATCGCCCCTCGTTTTAACCCTACTGATCACGCTCTGGAGCGTGAGCATCGGCTGGTTCGCCAGCGGAGCCTGGGGACAAACTGACGAGCCTTTCAGCGTGCCAGAATCGTTACCCCACATCGGCACGGTCGATCCAATCCCCGAAAATAAACGCGCTGGTCATTTGATTTATCTCGATAGCTGCGCCAGTTGCCACATCGCGATTCCCCCAGCCGTCCTGCCGAGTGAAACCTGGCGCGATGTTTTGCTGGAAGAAAACCACTACGGCGAAATCGTCCCCGTGTTGCCCAGTCCCCAAATCCATATCCTGTGGGATTATCTGCAATATTTCTCGCGCCCAAATCCGAGCGAAAACGAGACGCTGCCGTTTCGACTGGACTCGTCGCAGTTTTTTACGGCGATGCATCCCGGCGTTGACATCGATCGCCCGGTCAAGCTCGATGGCTGTATCTCCTGTCATCCCAGCGCCGAATCGTTTGATTTTCGCCGATTAGCGACCGCCGATCGCGCCGCTAACTCGATTCCGTAGCCCAAACTACAGAAAATAATACGTTACAAAACGCAATAGAAGGTTTACGCTAAGAGAAGAAACGTAGCGTTACTTTTAATTGCGTCAGTTCATGCGTCAATTTTTTCTCGTTTTCCCCATCATCATTATTTTCCTGCTGGCTCTCGTAGCCACCGGCGCTCGATCGTTTCTCCCTGGTGGTCTCGGTGAACCGGCTCCAGCAGGCGCGATCCTGTTCCCGATAAAGGCCGATCCGTTTATCCACAGTTCGCCGACAGCGAATATTGCACTGGTGGCTCCGACGATCGCCTAGCTGTGGGTATTTCTCTCCCGTCGATGTATCGGGTGCGTCTCGGGTCAACGCTCGATCGGGCGATCCTCCTCAAATTCGCTCGTCGAGCCTACCGCGAGATCGAACCAGAACGTAGCGGCGAAACGTTACCAAAAACCATCGATCGCTATCTCAGCCAGAAGACCCCAATTTGGTGGATCGAAACCCGCGATCAAGTCGAGTCAGATACGGCTTCGATTCAGCTTCCCCACCTCAGAACTTCCCATAATCCTATCGCTTGCCTCTGGCTCGGCACGGCGACCACACCGACCGATGACGAACTGCGAGCCTACGTGTTGCTGATCTACGTCGCACCGGAACATCGACGCCTCGGATTAGCGACCTATCTGCTTGAACAGGCCGAAGCGTGGGCAGTACAGCGCGGTGATCGGCGGATTGGTTTACAGGTGATGGCGCAAAATACTGCCGCGATCGCGCTCTATCAAAAGTTGGGGTACGCCACGATTTCCCAGTGGATGAGCAAGCCGGTTAATTAACTGGTCGATTTTGAGTTCCCTTTGAGTCCCGATCGTGGATCGGTTATGGTTGGAGCATCCGCCGCTTCGTTCGCTTGCCACCATGAAACGACTGATCCTTACGCTGCTTTTTTGTCTCGGCCTCGGCTGGGCGATCGCCACCTTTGATGGCCTCGCGAGTCAGGGAACCTACGACTCGATCGTGCTCGATTTTCGTGAAGATATCGCCCCGGCGGAGGTCGAGCGACAAATCGACGCGATCGCCCAGAAATACAACCTTGACCCGCAGTTTAATAGCGAATTTTCCGCCGCTGATAACGTGTATATCGTCAGCGGTGACCCGGATCTGCTCGATCGCCTGCGCGATGACCTGCGACCGTATACCGAATTCGTCGAACCGAACTATATCTATCGCATTCCCGAAGCTCCGGCGATCGAGTTGGATCGCGATCGCGATCGGGCCAGCGCCGCCGACAGCCCCACCGCGCCGAATGATCCGCTCTATAGCAAACAGTGGAACCTGAAGGCGATCGGCCTAGAGCAAGCTTGGCTCGACACCCAAGGCCAAGGCGTGACCGTGGCGGTGATCGATACCGGCGTTAGCGTTGTCCCGGATTTTAAAGAGACCACGTTCACCGATGGCTACAATTTCGTCGATGATAGCGCCGACGCTAGCGATGATAACGGTCACGGAACCCACGTCGCCGGGACGATCGCCCAGTCCACCAATAACAACTACGGCGTCGCGGGCATTGCTTACAAAGCGGCGATCATGCCGCTGAAAGTGCTGGGTAAAGGCGGCGGCGGCACAACGGCAGATATTGCCGAGGCGATCCGGTTCGCGGCGGACAATGGCGCGGATGTGATCAACCTGAGCCTGGGCGGCGGCGGCGAAAGTCAGTTACTGCAAGAGGCGATCGACTATGCCCACGAGAAAAACGTGGTGGTGATCGCAGCGGCGGGCAACGCGAATCAAAATTCGGCGGGCTATCCGGCGCGTTACGCTCGGGCGATCGGCGTGGCGGCGACCGATGCCCTCGGCGAAAAAGCGCCCTACTCCAACTACGGCGCGGGGGTCGATATCGCTGCACCCGGTGGCAATACGAAGGAATCGCAAGTTGGCGGGATTTTGCAAAATACGATCGATGCGCGATCGGGCGATAGCGTGTTCGCGGCCTTCCAGGGAACCAGCATGGCCGCGCCCCACGTTGCCGGTGTCGCGGCTCTCGTCAAAGCGGCGGGAATCGAAGATCCCGACGATGTGCGCGACATCTTGCTACAGTCCGCCTCGGCGGTCAGTGACGATCCGCTTAACCATTTTGGCGCGGGCAAACTCGATGCCGCTGCCGCCGTCAAGCTCGCACTTCAGGGCAAAATCACGCCGCGCGACTTCGCCCAATGGCTGCGCGATAACGGCTACCTCAGTCCCAAATTCTGGATTGATGGCGGCGTCGTGGCGCTACCGATGAAACTGGCGATGGTGATCGGCGGCTATCTGCTCGCCTGGTTCCTACGTGCCTATCTCCCCTTTCGCTGGAATGGTCATCTCGCAACCGGCGTCGTGATGGGCAGCTCGGGCTTATTTTTCCTGCGCGGTTTCTACATTTTCGATTTGCCCCAATGGCCGTTCCGGGTCGCGGGCAGCTCGATCGCCGAACTCGGAACCGCGATTCAGGGCAGCTCGGCGCTAAATCCGATTTTTGCCAGCGTTCTAATTCCAGCGGGTTTATTGGTGGTGTTGATGGGTCACAAGGATTTGAAATGGTGGGCGATCGGCTCGCTGTTGGGCGTGAGCGCCTGTTTGGCCGTGAGTGCGATCGCCGATCCGGAGCTGGTTTGGCTGGGAAAGGGGATCGTAGCGCGAGGCTTTTTGGGGCTGAATGCGCTGCTGTGTTTCGCCCTGGCACGGCTATCGCTGCAACCCTCGGAAATCGGCTAAACCCAGGAGAACAATCGATGACGGCTTTGATGACATTAACCGGCAAAATTGAGTATGTGCCGATGGGGACGGGCGCGTGGGCGCTGGCTGCGGATGATGGCACGACCTACGAGATTTACAACGGGGAGCCGATCGCTATTCAGCAGGAAGGAGCGACGGTCACCATCGAGGGCATCATCCGCGATGATGTGATGAGTTTGGCCGCGATCGGGCCGATCGTTGAGGTGATGTCCTTCGAGCGGTTAGACCCATGATGGATCTGTGGGGATTCGCCGTAACACAGGCTTCTAGCCTGTCAGCGCTGACAGGCTGGAAGCCTGGGCTACAGACTTAACCCGGTTCTGAATCGGTATCCATCGCCTGATTTTCGTTCGCGATCGCATTATCAAGCAACATTTGAATTTGACGTTGATCTCTAGCGTCAGGACGACTTTGGAGATAAAACTCCAAGTCATGACGCGCTTCGATATATCGCCCCTGCTGGAAGTACAGTAATCCGCGATCGCGACGTTCCTCGATCGCCTCTGGCCAAACCATCAAAATATTTTCGATCGTGCGTAGAGTTCGTGGAATATCTCGCTTGGATAGATAAATTCCCTTGAGATTCATCAGCGATCGCATCAGAAAACGACGCGGCGCGATCGGCGCGAGAAATTCTGGGCGTAGTTCGATCGGCTGGCCGTAAATCTCACTCAACCGCGTTTGACAATCCTCGGGAAATAGAATCTCGCCGCCGTTAAAGACATCGACAAAAATCCCGGCGTCTTCAAAATCTGGTCGAATCAAAAAATGTCCCGGCATCCCAATCCCGACCATCGGAAAATCGAGACGTTTCGCCAATTCGAGATACACCAGCGAGAGAGAAATCGGGATGCCGGTACGTCGTTCTAGAACCTCGTTGAGGTAGCTGTTACGCGGATCGTAATACTGTTCGGTATTGCCGGAAAATCCTAGATCTTGGCAGAGATAGGCGCTGATCGTTTTGACGACGCGCAGGGGATAGCGTTCGTCTGGGAGACGATCGGCGATCGCCGCTGCCCAGCTATCGAGTTGGGCGAGATACGGATCGGGATCGAGTTCAGGATATTCCTGTTGAGCAATACATAGCGCGGTGCGGGCCAGATCGATATTATCGCGCTGAAGTTCTTGGTAAAACCGTTGTCGAGCCAGGGAGAAATCCATACGAAGAGACAGCGCAAGTCTGAAAAGAGCGCGTTTTTAGCGTGTTAATGTTCGATATCTTGAGATGTTTTATAACTGGGTTAAATTGCCCACGTCAAAAAGTGAATGGATCGCAGGAGCCGAGACTTTTGAGGTTTTCAAAACATCAAAAGTCTGACCGTCACTGTTGATTCGTTTGGCCGCGTGAAGCCGCGTATTAAACCCAAATCAAAACAAAATCCAGACGATCGAACCAAGTATAAACGCCAGACCAATCGATCCAAAAGTGCGCTGTAGTCGCCGCACAATCGGCTGGACTTGATATTCCACCACCAGACGATCGCGGGCTTGAATCTCAGGCGTTTTCGTCCACACCTGGCCGTCATACCAGCCCGACTCTTCGTACAGCACCGTCGATTTTTCCAACCGATCGCGAATGTAGCTCCAGCCGAGATAGAGTCGCACGATCGCAAAGGTCAGCGACACCGCCGCGCCGCCACAGGCCGCCAAGACAAATTCGAGCGGATACTTGTTTGGGTTAAAGCTGGCCGCTGAGACGGGCAGCGCGATCGCCAGACTGGGAACCCAAATCCAGGCCAGGGTTTTCAGGTATTGCCCCAGCGGAGCGCTACAGGACTGAAAGAAGCCCGACTCTGTCAGTTCTTGATATTCATTGAGTGGCTGTTGCTCCTCGGGAACAGGGCAGACAAAAGCTCGTTTCATGGTGGCGGATGGCAGCAGTCTAAAAAAACAAAAGCAATCAAATACGACGGATCAAGCCATGATCGATCGCGGTTTGGATATCGCCAAAGTCTAGAGCGATGGTGCTTCAAACATCTCGGCGGGAATTTCAACCCGATCGGCATGACCCCAAAAGGCTTCGAGGTTATAAAACTCGCGCTCATCGGGTAGAAACACATGCACGATCGTCTCGCCATAGTCCAGCAAGACCCAACTACCGTCGCTCATGCCTTCCTTGTGCAGCGGCATACGGCCCAGCGTGTCCTCGATTTCAGCGTCAATGGATTGGGCGATCGCCCGCACTTGCACGCGCGAAAAACCGGTGACCATCACGAAATAATCGGTCACGAACGACACTTCCGCAACGTGAAGCGCCACCACATTCCCCCCTTTTCGGTCGATCGCCGCGCGTACGGCGGTCATCATCAACGTGTAAGACGAATCATCCGTCGGCTGACTTGCGGGCGATGCTGACGCTGTTGTCTGCGAGGCTTCGGCAGAATCCACAGAATTCGCATGGGGCTTGATGGTGTCGAGTGCAACGTCTTGGAAATTATCGGACATTCATTTACCTCAAAGAGAACGAAACGAGTGCGATCGGCAGGTTGTACAGATCATGAACAAAATCGTCGATCTAAAGCTGAAATAGCCGTCATACCGCCCACGGTGTTGCGAAATGCGAACGGGATGAGGATTATACGACTTTGTTGATCAAAAATTATCCAGGGATCACACCGATATCAGGAGCAGATACGTGCCTTGATTATCGCGCCTGTTTTGGTTGATATCCTAACAAAGAAGGCATGACAATGCCGTGGCTTTGTGCCAAAAATCACGTCTGATGGTCGCCCTCGGGCGATCCTATCCCCTCCCTCCGCATCCACTCCTGACGCCTTGCCGCAGCTTCAATGAAAATCGCCACCTGGAACGTCAATTCGATTCGTACGCGACAGGGCATCGTTCGAGATTGGCTCGAAGCGTCCGCCGTTGATGTTCTGTGCCTGCAAGAAACCAAAGTGGTTGATGCCGATTTTCCGCGCGAACCGTTTGAAGATCTAGGCTATCACCTCTATATTTCGGGTCAAAAAGCCTATAACGGCGTCGCTATTTTTAGCCGATCGCCCGCCACTCAGATCGATATTGGCTTCAGAAGCATTCTCGGTGCGTCCGCCGTTACCGACCTTGACGAGCAAAAGCGGGTGATCTCCGGCGTCTTTAACGGCGTGCGTGTCGTCAATCTCTACGTTCCCAATGGCAGCGACTACGACAGCGACAAGTATCATTACAAGCTGCGCTGGCTCGAAAAGTTACGGGATTATATCGAGCGTCTGCTGGCTGAGGGCAACCAACACCTGTGCATGTGCGGGGACTTTAATATTGCACCAGACGATCGCGACATTCACACGCCCAAAACGCCCGCCGATAAAGTCGTCGGCACGATGCCCGCCGAGCGTGACGCCCTGAATGCTGTGCTAAAACTGGATCTCGCCGATGCGTTTCGGAAATTTGAGTCTGCCGGTGAGATCTTTAGCTGGTGGGACTATCGCGCCGCGTCGTTTCGTCGAAATCGCGGCTGGCGCATCGACCATCTCTATCTCACGCCGGATCTCTACGACGCGGCGACGGCATGTACGATCGACGTCGAACCGCGAAAACTCCCCAAGCCGAGCGACCATACCCCTGTGATTGTCGAACTCGATGCGCCGTCAGCGTGATAGAACGTCTAACCCATCCGGCCTAAGTCCCGGTTGATTCAATCCATCACTGATACGAAATCCGTTTCTGTACGGGAAAAATAAAAAACACCTATGAGCACTGAGCGGAGTCGAAGTGCGTTGTCCAGCTAGAGCGACGATCTAAGATTATGCACAAGCGGATTTCGTATGAGTCAATACTGCGCTTAGATTGTTCCTGTCTACTATGCTAAATCGCTCACTCCAACCCCATGCCCGAATCCAACGCTAAAAATGTTCTCGGTCAACCCCTCGCCTGTTGTTGTACCAATCCGGTGACGGGTTTTTATCGTGACGGGTTTTGTCAGACGGGACCGGGCGATCGCGGCGTGCATGTGGTGTGCGCTCAGGTGACGGCGGAATTTCTCGAATACACCCGTCAGCAAGGTAACGATCTCAGTACGCCGATGCCGATGTATGGTTTTCCCGGACTCAAACCCGGCGATCGCTGGTGTTTGTGTGCCTCGCGCTGGAAAGAAGCGATGGATGCTGGATTCGCACCGCCGATTAATCTGCACGCTACCCATGAAGCTGCCTTGCGGTATGTGCCGCTGGCACTGCTCCATGAGTATGCTTTGACCGATGACGATTAAGCCTTGTTTTGGCGATGTTGGGCGTCTTTATCGATTTGTATCGCCCTTAACGTTTTTTCTTAAATCCTTTCTGACACCATGACCGACCCTCGCCAAACCCTACTCGAATTGCTGATCGATCGCGCCTATCGCGAAGGTGACTTTACCCTCTCGTCTGGCCAGAAAAGCAGCTATTACATCAACTGCAAACTGGTGACGCTGGATGCGATCGGTGCTCTGGCGACGGGACGCACGATTTTCGCCATGCTGCCACCGGAAACCGCCGCCGTTGCCGGTTTGACCCTCGGTGCTGACCCGATCGTCTCCGCCGTCAGCCTCGTGTCTGCCCTCGAAGCGCAGCCCATCCCGGCGCTGATCGTCCGCAAGGAAGCGAAAGGGCACGGCACGCAGGCGTATATCGAAGGGCCACCCCTCGCCGATGGGTCGAACGTGGTAGTGCTGGAAGATGTGGTCACGACGGGACAGTCGGCACTCAAGGCGGTCGAGCGGCTACGAGGGGCGGGCTATGTGGTCGATCGCATCATCTCGCTCGTCGATCGGCAGCAGGGCGGGGCGGAGCTTTACGCCAAGGAAGGGTTAGCCTTTGACGCGGTCTTTACGATCGCCGACCTGCAAGACTTTCTCAAAACAAAATCCAGCTAAGTCGGTCAAGGTAAAAACCGTGAATTTAGACCTTTGAGGTTTTGGAAACCTCAAAGGTCTCGATCCCCTGCGTTGATTTTTTGGATTTCTTTGAATTTGATTTCATTGAAAACGTGATCCGATCTAACGCTCGCTGCGAAATTCCGTCGGATGTTGTCGCAGGGCAGAGGCCGCAGACCATAGACCGCGATCGAGCGATCGCGCTTCGGCCTCCGCGTCTCGCAACGTGGACACATGCAACGATTCGCGCCCCGTATCCTGCACTAAACCCCAGCCCGATCGCAGCAATTCCGCCTGCATGAGTTCACCCTCGAACCAAACCGATGCGTGCAGCCGATCAAACCGATCGCGATCGGGTTGACCCAACTCGTCCATCTGCTCCCACTCCAGATCGATCCGCTGACCCTCAATCTGCCGCGCCAACGCCTGCTGACTCGCAATCCCCCAGGGTGACTGACGCAAATCCGGTGCGTCGATTCCCGACAACCGGATCGTTTGGATTGGGTTATCTGGGTTATTGATCGACTTATCGAGCGGGTTATCAAGACGAACCTCGATCGTTTGGCCGCTCACCACACGCGTCACGGTTGCGGCTGTCGTCGCCTGCGGTGGTTGTAGGGGCTGCGGGATAAATTGCCAGTAACTCGCGATCGCACACCAGAGGAGATAGGCGATCGCCCGCCATCGTTCCGGTTTTGCTTGACGGTTTGCCATAGACGCTACCTCGCAGCCTGTTTGATCGATTGCACTTGCCATTTCACATAAATGTCACATAAATTTCATAACTGGCTCATAACCTGCGTTGATGTTTAGCGACGATTCCAGTGCATAACGCTCTCCAGTTGGGCGATCGTGACGATCGCCTGAATGCTTGATTCTGCAATTTTCTGTGGCATCGGCTAGCCCAGCGATGTACTATAGGACGCGTATATATAGGCCGTACGCGCCGTTTCACGCCGAACCTTCACGAACGTCACCAGGTTTATGGAATCAGGAATCGACCTACAAAGCAGTGCGATCCAGCTACTTGTCGATCTCGGGCTGCCTTCAGCACTCGCTAAAGTGCTGTGGCTACCGTTGCCCATGGCGCTTATGCTCGTTGTCGCAACGGTTGGCGTACTCATTGCCGTCTGGCTAGAGCGGAAGATTTCCGCCGCTGTCCAGCAACGTTACGGCCCCGAATATGCTGGCCCCCTCGGTGTGTTGCAGCCCGTTGCTGATGGCCTCAAGCTTTTATTTAAAGAAGATATCGTTCCCGATCGCGCTGATCCCTGGTTGTTTACAATCGGCCCGGCGATCGTCGTGATCCCTGTCTTCTTGTCCTATCTCATCGTGCCATTCGGCCAAAACTTGGTCGTTACCGATCTCAATATCGGTGCGTTCCTCTGGATTTCCCTATCGAGCGTGACGCCGATCGGACTGCTGATGTCTGGGTATTCGTCGAACAACAAATACGCCCTGATTGGTGGTTTACGAGCCGCTGCTCAGTCGATTAGCTACGAAATTCCTCTGGCGCTGTCGGTCTTGGCGATCGTCATGATGTCCAATAGCCTCAGCACGATCGATATCGTCAACCAGCAAGCTGACCACGGTATTCTCGGCTGGAACATTTGGCGTCAGCCCGTCGGTTTCATCATCTTTTGGATCTCCGCACTCGCCGAAACCGAGCGTCTCCCCTTTGACCTTCCCGAGGCCGAAGAAGAACTCGTCGCAGGCTATCAAACCGAGTACACCGGTATGAAGTTTGCCCTGTTCTACCTCGGGTCTTACGTTAACCTGATCCTGAGTGCGCTCCTGTTCGCCATCTTTTACCTCGGCGGCTGGAGCTTCCCGATTCCGGTCGATACCCTCGCCGGTTGGATTGGCGTTAGTCCCGATGTCGCCTGGGTTCAGGTGATCACCGCCGCGATCGGGATCACGATGGTATTGGTAAAAACCTACGTTCTGGTCTTCATTGCGATTTTGCTGCGCTGGACAACGCCCCGTGTGCGCATCGACCAACTGCTAAACCTAGGCTGGAAGTTCCTGCTTCCGGTCTCTCTCGCGAACCTGCTGATCACGGCTGGTTTAAAACTGGCATTTCCGATCGCCTTTGGCGGTTAGTCATGCCGACGTAAGGATTTAGCCAAGTGGTTCTTCGCGAACCCAGCTAAATCTCGTCCGATTCGCGGCGATACGATCGCTGCTTTAACATTCGCCCCACGTTACAAGCCCCTAAGCCATGCTGAAGTTTCTCAAACAAGTCGGCGACTACGCAAAGGAATCGTTCCAAGCCGCGAAATACATCGGACAAGGGTTGTCGGTCACCTTCGACCACATGCGACGACGTCCGGTGACGGTGCAATATCCCTACGAAAAAGTCATTCCCTCGGAGCGCTATCGGGGTCGGATTCACTTTGAATTTGATAAGTGCATCGCCTGCGAAGTCTGCGTCCGCGTTTGCCCGATCAACCTGCCCGTTGTGGATTGGGAATTCAATAAAGCCCAAAAGAAAAAGCAGCTCAATCACTACAGCATTGACTTTGGGGTGTGTATTTTCTGCGGTAACTGCGTTGAATACTGTCCCACCAACTGCCTGTCGATGACCGAGGAGTACGAACTCAGCGCCTACGATCGTCACGAGCTGAACTACGACAACGTCGCACTCGGACGCCTACCGGAGAAAGTCACGCTTGATCCGATGGTCACGCCTCTACGCGAGTTCGCGTATCTCCCCAAAGGCGTCATGGACCCCCACGATCTCCCCAAAGGTGCGCAACGGGCTGGAAAACGCCCCGAGGAAATCCTCGAAGAAATTAAGCAAGCGAAAGCCGCCGCTACACCCGCAAGTGACGACGACGCATAGGCCGATACGGCGTAACTGCGTAACCGCTTAACTTTCTCGGTGTTCAGTTAGGATGCCGTTAACCACCACCACCGCTCATTCAACGAAAAGGACGTAAAACTACTGTGACTTTGGCAGAGGGAACACAACTCGTATCGTTTGGCGTTTTAACGTTAACGACGATCACTGCGGCGCTCGGCGTTGTCTTGCTTGAAAACATCGTCTATTCCGCCTTTTTGCTGGGCGGTGTGTTCATTAGTATCTCGGGGATGTATCTGTTACTGAATGCAGACTTTGTCGCCGCCGCGCAGATTCTCGTGTACGTCGGTGCGGTCAACGTGCTGATTTTGTTCGCGATTATGCTCGTCAACAAACGCGAACCGTTAGCGCCGCTGAAAAATGCCTGGATTCGCCAGGGACTCACGGCGCTGGTCTGCTTGGGTCTGTTTGCATTGCTCGGAACAGTTGCGATTACGACGCCCTGGGCGGTCTTACCCGAAGCTCCGATCGTCGGCGATACGGCGCTGCGTTTGGGCGAACATTTCTTCAGCGATTTCTTGCTTCCGTTTGAACTTGCTTCAGTTCTGCTGCTGATTGCGATGATTGGCGCGATCGTCTTGGCTCGCCGCGAATTCATCCCCGACGCGAATGCCGATGATGGCGATCCGAATCTCATCTTCCGCCTGCCCGAGCGTCCGCGTGACCCGGTCGCGCCGGAACCCCTGGAACCGATCTCGAAGTAAGACCATTTTTCGGGTCTGCGAGTTTGGGTTAAGTACGATTAGCGGTTGAATCTCCCCGTACATTGCAGATTCAACCCCATGTGTTTTTGAGGTTAAATGACTGTGCTTCAACTAGAGTATTTTTTGCTGTTGGCCGCAGCTCTGTTTTGTGTCGGTATTTATGGCCTGATTACGAGCCGGAATGCGGTACGAGTTTTGATGTCGATCGAGCTATTGCTCAACGCCGTCAATTTGAATTTGATGGCTTTCTCCAATTTCCTCGATTCTGATGTCAAGGGTCAGGTCTTTTCGGTGTTCGTGATTACGATCGCAGCGGCGGAAGCGGCGGTGGGTCTGGCGATCGTTCTCGCGATTTATCGCAACCGTGACACGATCGATATGGAACAGTTCAACCTGTTGAAATGGTGATCGTTTGATGCCTGTTCATGTGCGGTTCTGACGAGCTGAACCATCGTTTGAGGCGCAACTTTAGAAGCACAAGTTGGAATCATCCGTTGTGCTTTCAAAGTCGAATTTTGTCGGATTGTGATCTCGAATGAGATGGAATCGAACTATTGTTCTAAAATAAGGTGTAGCGGAGACAAATGTTTCCGTTCACTCCTCACACCAAACGCCACCCACGCTGTTAGCCTGGGTGGTTTTCTTATGTTGGGGATACTTGGTTCGGTTTGTCCGGTGTGAGGATCAGATCCTAGGGCGTGTCATCAATTAGCACCAGACCCCTTACGGGGTAAGCGGTTGAACGCCCGATCCAACAAAAAACAAAAGGGGCTGAAACCCTTGCTGAGTAAAGGCTACAAATTTAATTGATGACAGCCCCTAGGATTTATCTAAAAAACCTAAGCCGTTTGCAGAATAGTATCCAACTCGCCCGTCGAGTCAAGGGCATGGACATCATCGCAGCCGCCGATGTAACGCTCATCAATGAAAATTTGTGGCAAACTACGACGCCCTTGAGTGCGATCGGCCATGACATCACGTGCCGCCTCATCGCCATCAATACAATACTCGGTGTAGTTTACGCCTTTACTATCCAATAAAGCTTTGGCGCGAACACAGAACGGGCAGCGACTCCAGGTGTAGATTTCAATTTTTGCCACGGTCGAGATCTCCTTTGCCAAACAATCGGCAGTGTAAGCATTTGTTCTACAGCTTGTTACTTTTTTCTGTCCAGGACAAGTCGCAGTGTCCGAACTGGCACAAGAATGTTCAATCATCGTAACTTTGCTGGATTGGGCCACTTCAGCTAGGAATATCTGGCGAAACTAAACAGCAGGGGGAAGTTGCCGATCGGTGCGATCGCCCTGAAACAGGCGAATATTATTCGCAGAAAGACAAACTCGCGAGCCGATCGGCAAAATCGAAGACGGCGGCGTACGAGCGTGAATTTGTTGACCCGACGGCGTGGCGAGGCAGTAACGGTGGCTATGACCCAGAAATTGCCGGTCTAAAATCGTGGCGCGACCGTCTGCGTCTGGTTTTAACGTTAAGTCTTCTTCTCGAATCGCTAGCTCGCCGATTTCCCCGTCCTTGATGGTTGGGGCGATCGCCTCAAAGGTTCCGACTTCGGTTTCCCAGGCCGATCCCCGACGGCGAGCGTTGAGAAAATTGGCCTGACTGACAAACTCCGCGACAAAACGCGATTGGGGAGCGCAATAGATCTCTTCCGGCGTTCCCAATTGCTCAAGCTGACCCTGACGCATGACACCGATGCGATCGGACATCACCATCGCCTCTTCGCGATCGTGGGTAACAAACACGGCAGTTGTGCCCGTCTCCTTGAGGATATGGCGAATTTCGTGGCGCAGGTATTGCCGCACCTGTACATCCAGATTGCTTAGGGGTTCGTCTAGCAGAATGAGATCGGGATTCGGCGCGAGGGCACGAGCGAGGGCAACGCGTTGACGCTGTCCACCCGATAATTGATGAGGGTAACGTTTCTCAAGACCGCTGAGTGCGACAAGCTCCAGGGCTTCCCCGGTTCGCCGTCGGATGTCTTGAGCGCGTAGTCCAACTTGCTTGAGCCCGAAGCTAATATTTTGTCCGACCGTCAGATGAGGAAAGAGGGCAAATTCTTGGAACACCATACCGAGATGGCGACGTTCTGGGGGGGTATTATGTCCGGCGCCAGCGACGATGTGACCAGAGAGGGAGATCGTGCCGTGATCTGGCTGCTCAAATCCGGCAATTAATCGCAATAAGGTGGTTTTGCCACAGCCCGAGGGACCTAGCAAAGACAGCAGGCAGCCCCGCGTTAGGGATAGGTTGATCGTATCAAGGGCGGGAACCGATGACTTGGCAAACTGCTTGGTGACTCGATCGAGCCGAAGAATCTCGTCGCTCATAGATGACGTGAAAGGTGAAAGGGTGCGGAATTGGGGGGATTGAGGGCTTCTCTAAACTACAATTATTTGCAATAAGATGACAAGCCAATTCAGGATAGAGACGCGATCGCGGTTCGTTTTGCAGGGCGTAGTACAACTCCACACCGGCAAAAAATAAACACCGCAGAATCCTAGTCCGGTTTCTACAGTGTCCAAAAAATCAAGATTAGCAACCTGGTATCAGCATCAAAACCCGAATACCGCCGAGTGGGCATCCAAGGTTTTGAGTTTGTGGGTTGAAGCCTGAGCTAGAAGCCTGAGCTAGAAGCCTGAGCTAGAAGCCTGAGCTAGAAACCCATAATTTCGGCTACGGTTTCCAGATCCGGTTCAATGCCTTTCTTGAAGAGGCTGTCATCGCTGTGGGCGATCGCCGCGTCTGGATCTTTGAGGCCATTGCCGGTTAAGACACAGACGATCGTCGCGCCTTCGCGGACGCGATCCTTGAGCTTTAACAAACCCGCGACAGAGGCCGCGCTTGCGGGTTCACAGAAGATCCCTTCCTGACCCAACATGCGATAGGCGTGCATGATTTCATCGTCCGTGACCGCGTTAAATTCACCCTGGCTCGCATCCTGCACCGATAGGGCTTTTTCCCAGTTGGCCGGGTTACCGATCCGAATGGCGGTCGCGAGTGTGTCCGGCTGTAGAACCGGGTTTCCGTAGACGAAGGGAGCCGAGCCGGAGGCTTGGAAGCCCATCATTTTGGGTAATCGGGTCGATCGACCCATTTGGTGATACTGGCAGAATCCCATCCAGTAGGCGGTAATATTACCCGCGTTACCGACGGGAATGCAAAGCCAGTCTGGCGCTTCGCCCAGGTCGTCGATCACCTCAAAGGCTGCGGTTTTCTGACCTTCGAGACGGTACGGGTTAATCGAGTTAACCAAGGTCACCGGGCAGCGATCGGCGAGTTCACGCACGATTTCGAGAGCGCGATCGAAGTTCCCCTTAATCGCCAACACCTCCGCGCCGTACACCAACGCTTGCGCGAGCTTGCCAAGGGCGACGTAGCCGTCAGGAATCAGCACAAACGCCCGCAGCCCACCCCGTTTCGCATAGGCCGCCGCCGCCGCCGAGGTATTCCCCGTACTCGCACAGATGACCGCTTTCGCCCCGGCTTCCTTGGCCTTGGTGACCGCCATCGTCATCCCGCGATCCTTAAAGCTTCCCGTGGGGTTGAGGCCGTCATACTTGACGAACACCTGCACTTTTTTGCCGATTTCTGCGGCGATCGTCGGCACGGGAATCAGCGGCGTATTGCCTTCATGCAGGCTGACGACCGGCGTGCTATCCGTAACAGGCAAATACGGGCGATATGCCTCGATGAGGCCGCGCCAGCCGTTTTGGCGGTGGGGAGGGATATCTGAGGCGGTTTGGGGTGGGGTTAAACTCAGCGTCACTGTCGTTGTTGCTACGGTTTTGAAGTTTTCAACAGTCTATCAAAATCAGGCAAGTCCTCTGATTTTGTAACGATCGGAGCGATTTACGGCTCAATCAGCTTGCGTATCAGGATTGCGGTCACACACGAAGCGACAAAGTGACGACTTGCTCTGTATTTCGTAGTATACGGTGTTTCAGGTTGGCCTTTGATGATTCAGCCATGAATGCGTTGCACTCCGCCTGAATCTGAATGCTAAAGCTTGAGCTTTTGATTGAATTGCAGCGATTGATGCAGAATGACAGCCATTGACCGCTAGAGTATCGGGCAGGGCTCAGATCAGCATTCAATTCCGAAATTGGATATTTTAGTGAGCCGTGTCTCTGACAAATATATTGTCTTGGACTCATTTTAAATTCGCAATCATTTTTTAAGGAACACTATTTTCATGACTCCATTAGATTCGTCAGCATCGAAGTCTACTCCCGTACGCGTGCGATCCATTGAACCGGTTTCAGTCGGATGGTCTTCGGTTTACCAAGCCAATCACCAGGTGCAGTACCTACAATTACAGGCCGAAATGGATACACTTTTGCTCAAACTCCAGACGATCGAGCGTCAGCGTTCAATGTCTTTATCCGCTCGCTAGGCATCAGCATCGGCTGGATCTCTCGGCGGCACTAAAGGCAGCGAGATGGAGAATATTGTGCCGCCATCGTCGTTCACGGGGGATTCGCAGGTAATGCATCCCCCGTGTTTTTCGGTGACGATTTGATAGCAGATGGAGAGACCCAGGCCAGTGCCTTTACCGCTTGGTTTGGTGGTAAAAAACGGCTCGAATAGCTGCGATCGGACAGCTTCAGGAATTCCGGGGCCGTTATCTGTAATTGTGACGTAGACGTTTTCTTGATCGCTACGAGTTGCGATGACAATCCTGTTTGGATTGGCGGCGATGTCGGCATAGCTCCTTTCAGCATCCCCTTCTTCGAGAGCGTCGAGGGCATTCCCTAGAATATTCATAAAGACTTGGCTTAGAGGTCCGGCGTACCCCTGGATATGTGGAATATCGCCATAGTTCAGCTCGATAACGGTGGCAGGACGAGCCGGACTATCTTTGATCCGATTTTGCAAGATGGTTAGGGTGCTGTTGAGACAGTTATGAATGTTCGTTGTTGTTGCGTTGGTATCCACACGTGAGAAGTTGCGCAATGACGACACGATTTCTTTGATGCGATCGGCCCCGAGTCGCATCGACGTTAAGAGTTGTGGTAGATCTTCGATCAAAAAATCGAGGTCACTGGAGTCGATGGCGTCTTGCAATTGTGGAGAGGGCGGATCACATTCCTGTCGATATAGGTTAATTAGGCTGAGTAGATCTTGGGTATATTCTTTAGCGTGGAGAAGATTCCCGTAGATGAAGTTGACGGGATTATTAATCTCATGAGCCACTCCAGCGAGCATTTGTCCGAGGGTTGAGAGTTTCTCGGTTTGCACAAGCTGCATTTGCGTGTTGTTAAGGTCGCTCAGGGTTTTTTCGAGGGTTTGTGCCTGTTCTCGTAGTTGAATTTCGCTGCGGGCTAGGGCTTCATTGGCATCGTGGCGCTCTGTAATATCGCGAGCCACAGCGTAGATTTCACCGCGATCGAACTCGACTATGGCTGACCATTGCAGCCAATGATAAGAACCGTCTTGATGGCGATAGCGATTTTCGAGATTGGTTAGGGGGAAACCCGCGAGTAATTGCTTAAGTGCGACTTCGCATTGTGGTAAATCATCCTGATGCACTAGTTCATAAAATGAGCGATTGCAGACATCGTTAGGGTGATAGCCCAAGGTCTTATTCCAGGCTGCATTCACGTGCTTGATTCGCCCATCAAGGTGAAAAATGCTGTAAAGATCGGGCGAAAACTGGACGGCTCTCGCCCAACTCAGGTTAACTTCGATACTTTCTTCAACGCGCTCGGCGTGTAGGATTAGTCCGCATACTTCACTGTTGAGATCCACCCATGGTGATGCCTGCCAATGCATCCAGATTGCATGGCCGTCGGGCAATGGTAAGTATCCGGAATCGCTGGTCGCGAGCGTGAAATCGAGGCACTTGCGGTAGCGATCGACCCAGTGTTGAGGTGCTTGGGGAAATAAGTCGGTGTAGCGGCTACCAACGGGCGGTGGACTTGCGCTTAAGCCGTGGTATTCCAACCAACGATCGCTGGCAACGCGGTAGCGCAACTGACGATCAAACAGAGCGATCGCCACTGGAGCCTGTTCGATCGCCCAGCCGAGCTGCTCTCGATTAAATGTCAAGTTGTTAACCACGGCGCGAATTTCACCTTGTTTGAGCCGACCAAAACTGTGTCACTCGTTCATGGTCTCAGATTTACGTATTGCTCTTGCTTTTCAGAAGCCTTTACGTTGAGGCCAAGATCATTTCAGAATGACTTAATAGAGAGGATTGGCTTGTTGATTCGCTAATCACAGAAGCATTCGTTTCTCTGCATTCAACAAGCTGACGTTTGCGATTTAAGTAAGTGTATCTCTTAATATAGACTAATTCCTTGAGGCTGCATTTATGTATAGAAGATGCGTTATTTAGTCTGAAACAAACGCCCAGTGAGTCCGTGATCCAGTGAGTTCGTGCTATTTAGGGCGTGTTATCAATTAGCATCAGACCCTTTACAGGGCAAGCTGTTGAACGCCCGACCCAACCAAAAGCAAAAGCAAAAGGGGCTGAAACCCTGGCTGAATCAAGGCTACAAATTTAATTGATGACAGCCCCTAGCCTGAGCATGGTCGTAGACGCTTCCCCAGGATCGTGAGATCGCGCTCAACCCCATCGAGTTCAGCGACACAGGGTAGATAGCCCCACTCGGTAAAACCAGCCTGCTCAAACAAGCGTAGGCTCGAAGAGTTGTGCGCAAAAACGTAGGCCAACAGCGTTCGGAGATCGTACAAGCTGCCTTCGTTGACCGCACGTGCGAGTAAAGTTCGGGCAATTCCCTGGCGCTGACATTCGGGTCGCACATAGACGCCGATCTCAACGGTCGCATCGTAGGCCGCACGGCCATAAAATGACGAAAAACTAAGCCAGCCTGCAACTCGATGTTGCTTCGTTTCCGCTACCCACAGGGGTCTGTGGTAAGGCGTATGTGCTTCAAACCAGGCACGACGACTTTTTACCGAGACGGGTGTTAGATCCGCTGTGGCAATGCGCTGCGGGATCGAAGCGTTATAGATTTCAACGATCGCAGCAAGGTCGTCCGCTGTAGCGTCGCGGAGGTGAAGCGAGGAGCCGGTCATCATGCGTTCAGGTACGTATGGGGATTCTACAAGCACCCGAGACGACGTGCGCTCGGGAATGTGACTGCAATGGTTCTCTGTTCAATGAGTCCAGTCATGATTCGGGATGGCAACCCAGATCGCCTACTCCTGGGAGCAAAGCACAAAATCGCGATGATGTTCATTGAACAAACGCCCCATTAGATGCAGTGTGGTAGACACAATCCCAAATACGAGATTTTGGGGTATCGCCCCAGCATAAAAGACCAGCATCCTGAATGAGGATGGCTCGTCCATGATGGATCGTTCACGGATGAAGACGCTCCCTATTTTAACAAACTAGCTTGCTGGGAACGAATTAACGAATTCACCGGGCTACGATCGCGGGATTGAGAATGATTCGCTAAGATCGCTAAGATATTGACCGCTCCTGTTTTAGGGTGGCGATCGTCTTCGATCGTCTCGAATGAACGCGGGCACGTTTGACTTTTCGTCTCTTCCACCCAAAATAATGCCCACTTTTCCTCCGTCGTTCCAAAGACCCAAAAGCTTCAAAACTCAACGATTGTCTCCCCAGTTGTTTGCAAACGGAGCGGGCTGGGGGTTCCTCAGCCTGTGCCTTGGTCTGGTGATGAGTGGTTGCAGTAGTACCGCATCAAATGGCGATCTCGAAGCGCAAGTCCTGCAAATTATTCGAGACAATCCCGAGGTTGTGATCGAATCGGTTCAAACTTACCAACAGGACAAGCAGGCCGCCGATCAGCAGGCGCAAACGGACATCGCGCAGAAGCTGCTAGCGGATCGTGATACTGCGATCGGTCAATCGCCCAAAACCGGTGCGGAACAGGGCGAGGTGTTATTGATTGAGTTTTCGGATTTTGAATGTCCGTTTTGTGCGAGCGCTCATGATGTCGTCAACGAATTCATGGCCAAGCATGACGATCGTGTCACCCTCGTTTACAAGCATTTTCCCCTCATCCAAATTCACGATCAGGCAGTTCCGGCGGCGTTAGCCTCCTGGGCCGCGATGCAGCAAGGCAAATTCTGGGAATATCACGATGCTCTGTTTGAGAATCAGGATCGTCTCGGTGAAGCGCTTTATCTCGAAATCGCACAAGATCTCAAACTCGACATCGATCAATTTCAAAAAGACATCGCCAGCGAGGCAGCAGCAACCGCAGTCCAGACGGATCTAAAGCTAGCCGGTGAGCTGGGCTTGTCGGGTACGCCGACCTTCTTTATGAACGGCAAGATCCTCACCGGAGCGCTGTCGCTGGAATCAATGGAAGCTGCACTTGAGGACGTCGCGAAGAATCCGTAAGCTTGGTCTCAACGGATGGAGTCGCGGCAGCAAATCAAATAAGAAGCCACCGTTGTTGTAGGGCTTGCGCCCGTTAAACGGTGGCTTCAAGGTTGGAACGATCGAGGCATTATTGATAAATGCGGGTAGTTGCTATCCGCAATCTTCCAGAACGGCAGATGAGCGAGAGCATCACGACCGAACACCGATCGAATCAGACGATCGAGCTTAACGGAAACGTTTTTTCCGGCGAGCGATCGCTTTACGTTTTTTCTTCTCGATCGGGGTTTCGTAGTGGCGGCGGCGTTTGATGTCCGCAAAAATGCCAGCTTTGGAAACTTGGCGTTTAAAACGCCGTAGAGCCGATTCAATTTCTTCGTTTTCTCCGACGACCACTTGGGTCATACTATCGCCTCCTAAGGATAAAGCTAGATGGACAAGGTGACTGACGTGAAGATTTTCTTGACATGCTCCCCGGACTTAAAGTCCGAGGATTCTAAAGCTAGGCGAACAGGC
>CAZFJL010000035.1:0-45109 GCA_964518905.1 uncultured Geitlerinema sp.
TCCCCCTGGGAAAATAGCTCAGTGCCAGGTCCATTCTTCATAGCACGCTCATCACTAACAAAGCGGGGTTGATTTCACACATCATCAATCCCGCTTTTGCCTTTTTGGGATCAGTCGTAATACCTTAGACCTATGGCTGAAACGGAAAACGGGGTCGGTAAACAGCGCGAACCGACTTGCATCGAGGAACCAATCCGCTGATTGAGAACACTGAGGAACTCACTATAAAAGCATTTCAAATAAACTCATACCGCTAAAACCCACAGTTTTTTACACTGGTAGGCAATACCACGCCCAATCCAGCCTGAACCATTCCGACTCTATGGCGCTCCAATCCATCGTTCGTACCCTTTCCCGATCGCCCCTCACCGAAGAACTCCTCGCCAAACTCGACAAACAGCACGTCCTGAAGCTGACCGGAGCGTCGCGCCTTCCGAAGGGGCTAGTCGCCTCAGCCTTGGCACAAAAAATCAGCCGGGTGATGTGCGTCGTGACGGCAACGCTGGAGGAGGCAGGACGTTGGACGGCGCAGCTTGAGGCGATGGGTTGGGATACGGCGCAGTTTTACCCGACGACCGAAGCCGCGCCCTACGAACCGAACTATCTCGGCGAAATGATTTGGGGGCAAATGCAGGTGCTCGCCGACCTGATGCCGATCGCCAATGCCGCCGACGGCGAAGAGACAACGCTGGCGATCGTCACAACTCAGCGGGCACTACAGCCGCACTTGCCGCCGCCCGACGTATTTCGCGATCGGAGCCTGACGCTGACGCCCGGTATGGAGTGGGTGGCGAGCGAGTTCGAGCGGCGTTTGGTGGGGCTGGGCTACGAGCGCGTAACGTTGGTGGAATCGGAAGGGCAGTGGAGTCGGCGGGGCGATATTGTCGATATTTTTCCGGTGGCGGCGGATCTGCCGGTGCGGCTGGAGTTTTTTGGTGATGAGCTGGAAAAGTTGCGCGAGTTTGAGCCGGGAAGCCAACGATCGCTCGATACGCTGACACAACTGGTGCTAACGCCGACCAGTTTTAACGAAGCGATCCGCGAAAGCTTAGAAGAGCTGGGCGTCGAGTTCGATCCGAGTCAGCCGGAATTGCTGTCGATGTATTTAGGCACGGCGTTCGATCGACCGGCGTCGATTTTGGATTATTTGCCCGAGGGGTCGATCGTGGCGATCGATGAGCCGGATGCCTGCCGAGGTCACGCCGATCGCTGGCTCGACCATGCCGCCGATGAATTCACGCGCCAACAGGCACGGTATCCCGCGATCGAACCGCTGCACCGCAGTTTTGACGACTGTTTGGCGGCTAGCCCGATCGCCTTCGATCGCCTGGAACTCACGGAACTTGTCACCGAAGGCAGTGGCTTAAACTTGGCGAGTCGCCGCATTCCCACTTCGCCCCACCAGTTCGCAAAGCTAGCAGAAGTGCTGCGCGAAGAACGCGATCGCCGATTTAACGTTTTCCTCGTTTCCGCGCAACCGAGCCGATCGGTGGCACTGCTCCAAGAGCACGACTGTCCGGCGCAATTTGTCCCGAACTCGAAGGACTTCCCGGCGATCGATCGGCTGCAAACCCAGCGCACGCCGATCGCTCTCAAATATGCCGGACAAGCAGAACTTGAAGGCTTTGTCCTGCCGACGTTTCGCCTGGTGGCCGTCACCGATCGCGAATTCTTCGGTCAGCACGTCCTCGCCACCCCGAGCTACGTCCGCAAACGTCGCCGCGCGGTATCGAAAACCGTCGATCTCGACAAGCTCAAACCTAACGATTTCGTCGTTCATACAGACCACGGCATCGGCCAATTTATTCAGCTCGAAAGTCTGACGATTGATCGCGAAACCCGCGAATACCTCGTCATTAAATACGCCGACGGAACCCTACGCATCGCCGCTGACCAGGTCAACACCCTGTCGCGCTACCGCAAAACCAGTGAAGGCCAGCCGCAGCTCCATAAAATGTCCGGCAAAGCCTGGGCGAACGCGAAAAATAAAGTCCGTAAGTCGATCAAAAAAGTCGCGATCGATCTGCTCAAGCTCTACGCCCAACGCGCTAAACAGTGCGGCTTTGCGTTTCCCAACGATTCGCCCTGGCAGCAGGAACTCGAAGACTCATTTCCCTATCAGCCGACGCCCGACCAGCTCAAAGCCGTGCAGGACATTAAGCAGGATATGGAAGGCGATCGGCCAATGGATCGCCTGGTCTGCGGCGATGTCGGCTTCGGCAAAACCGAGGTCGCCGTCCGCGCCATTTTTAAGGCGATTACCTCCGGCAAACAGGTCGCCCTCCTTGCTCCCACCACCGTCCTGACGCAGCAGCACTACCACACGCTCAAAGAACGCTTCGCGCCGTACCCGATCGAGGTCGGCCTGCTCAACCGCTTCCGCACCGGCAGCGAGCGTAAACAGATCCTCCAGCGCCTCGAAACTGGCGAGCTGGATTTAGTCGTGGGAACGCAGCAAATTTTAGGAAAAGCGGTCAAGTTCAAGGATTTGGGCTTGATGGTGGTGGACGAGGAGCAGCGTTTTGGGGTGAACCAAAAGGAAAAAATCAAAGCGCTAAAAAGCGAACTCGACGTGCTGACCCTCTCAGCAACACCGATTCCGCGTACGCTCTACATGTCGATTTCCGGCATTCGCGAGATGAGCCTGATCACGACACCGCCACCGTCACGCCGCCCGATTTCCACCCACGTTACGCCATTCGATCTCGACACGATCCGCAGCGCCATCAGCCAGGAGCTTGATCGCGGTGGCCAGGTGTTTTACGTCGTGCCGCGCGTCGAGGGCATCGAGGAGGTGTCGGCGAAAATTCGCGAGATGGTTCCCACGGCGCGGCTGGCGATCGCCCACGGGCAAATGGATGCGGCGGAGTTGGAGTCGATCGTCCTCGGGTTTAGCTCCGGTGATGCGGATGTGCTGGTCTGTACGACGATCGTCGAATCGGGGCTGGATATTCCGCGTGTTAATACGATTTTGATTGAAGACGCGCAAAAGTTTGGTTTGGCGCAGTTGTATCAGTTACGCGGTCGCGTTGGGCGATCGGGCATCCAAGCCCACGCATGGCTGTTTTATCCCGCCAAAACGTCGCTGACGGAAACGGCGCGGAAACGACTGCGGGCATTGCAAGAGTTCAGCCAACTCGGTTCGGGCTATCAGCTCGCAATGCGCGACATGGAAATTCGCGGCATTGGTAACCTGCTCGGGGCGGAGCAGTCGGGACAGGTGAACACGATCGGCTTTGATCTCTACGTGCAAATGCTGCAAGAGGAAATCCGCGAAATCCAAGGCCAGGAAATCCCCAAGGTAGACAACACCCAAATCGACCTCAAAATTACGGCCTTCATCCCGACGGACTACATGCCCGACCCGGATCGCAAAATGGCCGCCTATCGATCGGTCGCCACCGTGTCCAGTCGCCGCGAACTCAAGCAAATTGCGGCTCACTGGGTCGATATTTACGGAAAATTGCCGAAAGGGGCGGTGCAGTTGCTGGCGGTGATGGAGCTAAAACAGGTGGCGAAACAGCTCGGTTTTTCACGCATCAAGCCCGAAGGAGCGCAGAATATCGTGCTCGAAACCCCGATGGAAGCCCCGGCCTGGAATTTACTGGCGGAACATCTGCCGAAGCACTTACAAAAACGATTTGTCTATTCGCCCGGTAAGGTAACGGTGCGCGGTCTTGGGGTGGTTGCGGCAGATAAGCAGCTACGGAGTCTGATTGAGTGGTTGGATCTGATTCAGGCAGGGTTGGACAAGGCGAAACAGTCCGAGAGTCGCCAAGCGGCGATCGAGGCGTCGGCGTCGGCGCTCATCGAGGCGGGATAACCCGGACTTTGCTTGCTTAAGCCGCTTCGAGCGGAGCCATCGTTAGCCCCTCGCGCTTAAGCTGCATGTGATAAAACTCGGCCTGCTCTAATGGCCCCGTCCACACCGTCGCGGCTCCTTCAAAGTGAACCTGGTTGGTCAGTTCCCAGGCGCGATCGGGGTTCATGTTTGGCACGTAGGTCATCAAACAGTGCGACACATGCTGGAACGTATTAAAGTCATCGTCGAGGACGATCACTTTGTAGTTGGGATAAGGCTTGCGGACGGTGCGCTTGGTGGTTTTGGGCGTTCTTACGGGAGTCGTAACGGCAGTCGTTGTGGCGCGGATGTCCATCACGGGGCGATCGATGCAAATCGCCGGAATCGTCGCCGCAGAACTCGAACGGGTGTTAACGGTCATAACGAAAAGGCAGACGTAATACAAGATGTCACACCGTTATAAAAGCACATTCACTCCCGCAAAATCATTCGTTAATGGGCTCGATGGAGACGGACTGACTGGCTTAACCCGACTTTAATCCGAGAACAAAATGCACAAAACGGCTCCGAAACGTGTATTGAATATGACGCGAATCAATCAACCAACGAATTCAGACAGCTTTGCTTTAGCGTGATTCAAGCCTGCTCGATCGCACTTCAATCCGGTCAGGCATTGAGATTTAGCCCGAGTCATCACGATCACCCTGAGTCGTTTTGCACCTCAAGGTAAAACTCATTCTGGCGAAGCTGTTAACAAAAGTTTGCATAACCTTGCAAAGGTTCATACAATAATGAACGTCGCCAATAAGTATTTATCCTCACGCACGCAACGATGGACTCCTTTCCCTGGCTAACCGCGATCGTCGCGCTACCGGCGATCGCCGCCTGTGCCGTTCCCATTATTCCCGACACCTCCGGTAAAACCCTGCGCTGGTACGCCCTCGGTGTCGGACTGCTCGATCTGCTGTTGATGCTGTTCGCCTTCGCGACTCGCTACAACCTGAACGATCCGAGCTTTCAGTTGGTCGATCGCTATAGCTGGATTCCGCAAATCGGTTTGCACTGGTCGTTGGCCGTGGATGGTCTGGCGATGCCGCTGTTTGTGCTGACGGGCGTTGTCAATGTTCTGGCGATCGCCGCAGCCTGGAACACAACGAAAAAGCCACGCTTGTTCTACGGCTTGCTCTTGTTGCTGTTGAGCGCCCAGCTCGGTGTCTTCGCCGCCCAGGACATGCTCCTATTTTTCCTAATGTGGGAAATCGAGCTAGTCCCGGTTTACCTGCTGATTTCAATTTGGGGCGGCCCCAATCGCCTCTATGCCGCCACGAAGTTCATCCTCTACACAGCTCTCGCGTCGATCTTTATTCTGATTGGTGCGCTGGCGATGGCCTTCTACGGCGATACGCTGACCTTTGATATCGCTGAACTCGGGATGAAGAACTACCCGATCGGCTTCCAGATTGTGACCTACGCCGGTTTGCTGATTGCCTTCGGGGTCAAGCTGCCGATTTTCCCGCTCCATACCTGGCTACCGGACGCGCACGGTGAAGCTTCCGCGCCGGTGTCGATGATTTTGGCGGGCGTCTTGCTCAAGATGGGCGGTTACGCGCTGATTCGTCTCAATATGGAACTGCTGCCGGACGCGCACATCTACTTTGCCCCAGCCTTGGCTATCCTCGGTGTCGTCAACATTGTGTACGGCGCGTTTACCGCCTTCGCTCAGGACAACCTCAAGCGTCGTCTTGCCTGTTCGTCGATTTCTCACATGGGCTTTGTCCTGATCGGGATTGCCTCCTTTAGCGAAGTCGGCATCAATGGCGCGATGCTGCAAATGATTTCCCACGGACTGATTGCGGCGCTGCTCTTCTTCCTGGCCGGTGTGACCTACGAACGGACACATACCCTGTCGATGGAGAAAATGACCGGTCTAGCGGCGACGATGCCGAAAACGTTCGCGCTCTTTACCGCTGGTGCGATGGCGTCGTTGGCTCTGCCGGGAATGAGCGGGTTCATCGGTGAGCTAACGGTGTTTATCGGGATTTCGACGAGCGATATTTACAGCAACACCTTTAAGTTAGTCGTCGTGATTTTGGCGGCGATCGGTCTGATTGCGACGCCGATTTACCTACTGTCGATGTTGCGCCGGATGTTCTACGGTGTCGATGGCACGCTGAAGCTGGATTTCTCGGCCTCGAACGGCTGGATCGATGCCAACCCGCGCGAGATTGCGATCACGGCCTGTTTGCTGCTGCCCATCATCGGCATTGGGTTTTATCCGAAAGTTGCGACGCAAACCTACGACGTGAAAACCACGGAGGTCGCTTCGATCGTCCGCGATTCACTGCCGATTTTCGCCCAGCAACGTCAAGCCAATCGCTTCCTTTCGAGCAATGTGTTTGCGCCGCAGCTCATGGCGGATGCACCGGAGACGACGAAAGGCGCATAGCGTTTACCGTCTAAACGGATGCTGATTCGCGGGTTGATTGTGGTGGGCAATGCCCACCCTACAAAACGTTCAAGCGATCGCGCCGCCCGCCGTGCGATAAATCGCCACCACCGACGGACGCGGCGCAACACCGTCCCGCTGACTCGGCCAATTTGACCCGATCGGCACCGTCCGCGTCTGCTCAAACTCCGTTCCATCCGTCGTCGTCAGGATAAATTGGCGCGTCTCGATCGCACCGTTTCGGCGCGTGCCGTGCATCTCGCCGGGATGCTGCACCGCCAGGAACAACGTTTCCTCGGTCGTGTCAAAACAAGGGCCGGTCGTTTCACATTCCATCGGCCCGATCGCGAACAGCAGCGACACACCGGCTCGATCGCCGCTGGTGGGCATATACCACAGGCTATTGTTGCCAAAAATTCCGAGCATTTTGCTGCTGTCCAAGGGCTGACCCGCCGCGTCGAGACGGCTCGTCACTTCACTGTTGTGCTTATTGGTAGACATATCCGTCACCATCCAGATATCACCACCGCGATCAATCAGCACATTATCCGGGTTCGACAGTCCCGCGCCACCCTGGGACGGTTCACCACCCGTAACCGAAGTCTCCCAGGTGAAGGCGATCGCGCCGGGTTTGTTCTCCGCTTCCATCAGACGCATCACCCAGCCCGATTCGTGAGCCGCTTCACCGATCGGACTGGCAAACACGGCTTTGTCGGGGCCACCCTCGCGGTCGGGCGACCCGGAGGTAAAGCAGATATAAAGTGAACCGTCGGGGGCGATTTCGGTATCCTCTGGGCGGGCGGTGTAGGTTCCGCCGATCGCGTTGGCAGCGAAGTGAGCATCGATGGCGATCGCGCCCTGTTGTTCGGCGGGTGTGCCGGTGTAGAGGTCGGCCAGGGTTTGATATTGAGCTGCGAAGGCGTCCACCGTTGCATCCTTGGTGAGGCGCTGGTAGCCCGCCGCGTCGTGCAAAATGACGGTGTTGCCGATAACCTGGCTCGGGCGGTCAGGATTGACGGCAGCTTCCGGAGTCAGTGCGAGCCATTGCCCCGAGCCGTCGGCGTTGAATTTGGCGACGTAGAGTGTACCGTCCGCGAGCAGGTTTGAGTTGGCTTTGTCGGTCGGATTGCTGACTGTGCCCTTGCTAACGAATTTGTAGATGTGGCCACCACGCCGATCGCAGCCCGAATAAAAGGCGATCGGCTGACCGGCGACGACGCGCACGCCCACCGCTTCGTGGCGATAGCGTCCCAGCCCAGTGTGTTTCGTACCGTAATCGTTCGGGTTGGCGGGATCAATCTCGACAATCCAGCCGTATTTATTACCCGCAAGCCCGAACACATTGCCAAAACCGCCGATATCGGTTTCGCTCAGATCAAACGGGATCGCGCTGGGTGGTTCCGATGTGCCATCAAGTTTGACGGCTTCGGGAACGTGACGATGAAAGTTTTCTTCGGCGCTGAGAAACGTCCCCCACGGTGTTGTTCCGCCTGCACAGTTGGCAAATGTGCCGATCGCCCGATCGCCGATCGCATCACGATAGCCCTCGCCGCTAGTCTTCGTAAAAACCGCGACCGCCGGTCCCGTCGTCTTGGCATAGCGACCATCCTCCAAACCCGAAATCCCCGTAATCCGCCGATCGACCGCTTGACTGAGCGTCCCCGTCTCCCGCTGCCAGCGACCGCGATCGCCCCGCTGCAACGCCATCACCCCAAACCCCTGATCGATCATCGCCTCCCGCGACAGCAACGCGATCTTTTCCTTCAGCGGATCGCCATCCGGCAGCGCAAACGCATCGATCGCCCCAGCGGGCAAGGCTTGGCGCACCTCGGCAAACGGGAGAGCTTTACCGACCACCTCGGCATAGGTCGCCATCCAGATTGCGCCGCTGATGTACTCGAAGTTCACCCCGAGGTAGGCGCGATCGGTATTCTCCAAATCCGGAGCAAAGCCCAAATAATCATTGTTGTACCCCACCCGCGAATCCCCGAGCGGATCGCCCCAGGAGGCCAGCACTTCGTACTCGTAGCCCTCTGGCAAAATGAGATCATCGGCTACGGTGTAGCTCGCATAGGCGGACGCTTGCTCGCTGGTACTGAGGCGATCGTAGGCCAGCGGCATCGGGCCAGGGATAGGACGAAAGGGCGAGGCGAGTTCTTGACCCAATGCGGTGGCATTCGCCTGGGTTACGCTGCGGGAACCGCGAGTCCGGTGGGCATCCAAGGCGATCGCACCGGTCGCGCCGGTCAGCATCCAGAGAAAATGGCGGCGAGCTAGGGGCATAACAAATCGTGGGGGTTGGGCGCGTGTGCCGGGAAAGCATCGCAAATATTGGCGATCATCTCCCAAAGGTCGATCGAACTCCACTAAGCTGATATTAAGAGTTACTGAGAGCACCGAGCAGAGTCGTTAGCGTCGTCTTTACGAAGCAAACAATTTTTTAGGAAACCTAAGTTGATGAGCGAGTCCATAAATCTTTCCGACCTTGCTAAAACTAATTTGAATAATTTGGATGTAGCGGAGCGCTACAGCCAATTTGCGCCTGTATATAACCAATCGGTAGAAAGTTGGGGCTATCGCTGTTATCAAACGGCGGCAGAGATTGTACAGCAATATATCCCACAGGATCAGCCTGTCCTGGATGCCGGTTGTGGTACGGGCTTAGTCGGGCAAGCCCTGGCAGCACTCGGTTATGGTGACATTGTGGGTATTGATATTTCACCAGAAATGCTGGCGCAGGCCGAAGCGCTAGGGCATTACCGCCAGGTACACATTCAGGATTTGAAGGCAGTGCCTTATCCCTTTGCTGACGAGACCTTTGCGGCGATCGCCTGCATTGGGGTGTTTTCCTTAGTGGCAGATCCTAAACCAATCCTGAAAGAGTTTTGTCGGTTGGTACGCTCCCAAGGCTATCTCGTGTTTACACAGCAAGAAGTACTCTTTGCCCAATATCACTACGGTGACGTGCTAGCGGAGTTAGAACAACAGGGTGTGCTTCGCTGCGAACAGATCAGTGCGCCAGAGGTTTACTTGCCCGAACGTGAGGGCTATGGCGATCGCACCGTCATCTTTTACATTTACCAGGTTTTGAAGTAAGTTCTCGTTCGTTTTTTAGTTTTCAGTTTGTTAGTTTATCGAGTACCTTCAAGATCAAAACCAATGAAAAAAAAGTGCTTAGTCCTGAATAATCGCGAACCCATTCCCGAAAATCATTTGGCTGACCTCAGCGATCAGCTCGAAGTCGCTTGGTATCAAAAAGCTGGGGATAATTTTTCGTTGGATGAAGCAATTTCAACCCATGCTGATAGCCATATCATCATTACCACTTATATGAATCTAACAGCGGCCTATTTGCAACAAATGCCGCAACTAGAGGCCGTTATTGCCACGACGATTTCGACGCATTTCATTGACTCCAACCATTGCCGCCAACATGGCATTCAAATTTTCAATACGGAGAACTATACGGGTTCTTCTGTTGCAGAACATGCGGTAGCACTGATGATGGCAGGGATGCGCAAAATTCCAACCATTAACCGTGAAGTGCGCCAGGGAAATACGGATTGTTTCGATTACCCTGGCACTGAGCTATCGGGTAAAACAGCGGGCATCATTGGCTTTGGCAATATTGGTAGCTACATTGCCAAGTTGTTGAGTGGTTTTAGTATGCAGGTTCAGTACTATAACCGTTCACCGCGTGACAGCACAGTGGCCAAGCCGGTTGATTTAGATACCTTAATCACAACTTCCGATATCATTTTCCTCTCAACTCCCTTGAATCATGATTCCAATCATGTCATTAATGCCGATGCGCTCAAACGCATGAAATCGACGGCGCTGCTGGTTAACATCTCTCCCGATGATGTGATGGATATGGCTGCGGTGCGTAATGCCCTACATCAAGGCGAAATTGGTGGTGTAGCATTTGATTTACTCGTGGTGGACTATTTTCTGGATACCCCGAACACAGTGTTAACCTGTCGTCGAGCTTGGTATACCGAAGAGTGCTTTCAACGCCGGATTAACCAATGGAAAGGCACCTTGGCAAACTATCTTGCTGGCCAAACACAAAAGACCTTAACTGATCTGGATTTCGTACCAATTCGAGACTATGCCAAATAGGTTCAATGAGATCGGATTTGCTGGTTAAACTAATAATTTTTTTGAAAACATTAAATAGCAAGTCTGACTGTCCCTATACTGAGTGAGAATTAACTCAACCAAGTGTTCCGAGCAAAGTAAAGACGGAGATTTTTTACTGCGTCTTCGCTTTTGATTGCTGTCTGAGCTTGGAGGACTTCTGAAAAAGTATTTACACTAGTGTAAGTTTGCTATTGACACGGCATCAACAACGGTTCCTTGTTGTTGAATCGACTCAAGTCGATTAACTAGAGTGGATATCAGGGCAAACGCATACTCCCAATTCTCAAGTTCAAAGTCAGTCTGTCGAAGGCTGAGCTTGTCGAAGCCTGGGTGAATTCGCGAACAGTGGTCGCACTATTCGCAAAGCGAAGGCTACGCCAACGACAGGCTTAGTGCTCGAATCCTGATATTTTGACTCCAGAAAATTTAGTATGCGTTTGCCCTGGAGTGGATATCGATACAGTCTGATTTTGGGACCTGATGTGATACTTTAAGGTCGTTCTTGTCATCTAAGTAGGCAATTTAAATGACTGAAATGACTGAAATGACTGAAATGACTGATTTGGGTGCTTTGCTCGATAACCTGATCGTAGAACATGGTTGTTGTGCTCTGAAAGCTGGTACTGAGTGGGAGGACATGGACTACTCAGAAATTTCCCAGCTTCACTCTCTTTTGGGTGACAAGCCATACCCCATCTTTGTTAAGATTGCTGGTGCTGAAGCTAGAACTGATTTACGTCACCTGTGCGCGATCGGTGTGAATGGAATTCTTGGTCCAATGGTCGAGTCGTCCTATACCTTAGAGAAGTTTGTTACAACAGTTCAGCAGGTTTACCAGGGTAACCCTGTTAGTCCTGACCTAGCGATTAATATCGAAACGATTCAGGGCTATGAAAACTTAGACAAAATTCTTGATAGTCCTTACTTTCAGACGATCAATACGGTTGTAATTGGGCGCTTAGATTTAGCACTCTCGATGGGGTTCAACGACGTTGATCAACCCGCCATCCAGCAGGTAACTGAGGATTTAGCCCGTCAGGTACATCGCCGTGGTAAGCGGGTTTCAGTAGGCGGATTTGTCAATCCTAGTAGTGCTGGAGCACTCCAAGCATTGAATATCGATTGCTTAAATACGATTCATATCATGTTGGATTTAAGCAAAGTAAAGGATGCAAGTGCTGCCGTTTGGAAAGCTCTGGAGTTTGAGATTGCCTACTACCAAGCATTAATTGATCTACACCCAGAACGCGAGCAATTCTATCAGTCTCGGATTATCACGAGTCAAACAAAGCTAGATAAAGCCGCTGAGATTTTCTCAAAAAGCTAAGAAGCAGTGGGAATACGAGCTGCTGCGGTTCACTACTGATGTGTTTGCGCACCAAGAACTAATACTTTATTGTGCTTGATAATTGCCAGCATAGATCAGGCTTATAACTTTATTGTAACGGGTCAAGTACTAACATACAAATAATATGCTCTTATGTGAGTTTAACTAACATGAATACTTTCGCAGAGGATCAAGACATCATTGATTTTCGACAATGCAAAAACTCCTTAACCCTTCGATGGAGTGATGGATTTGAGAGTTCCTTTCATTATGTCTGGTTGAGAGAAAATTGCCGCAGCTCAATCGATAGCGATAGCGGTCAACGGAGCTTTGACATTTCTCAGTGTTCATCAAACATAATTCCTAAGCATGTAGAGGTCAATCAAAAGAAACATCTAGAAATTCTGTGGTCTCATGACAATCATCATAGTACTTTTGAATCAGGCTGGTTACGACAACAAAGCAATGTTGATGGCAAGTTGGATGCGAGACTAAATCCGATTCTTTGGGATGGAAGTTTTGACACTGAAACTTGTTTTATTGACTATCGAGAACTCGATGATGATATCACCGTGTTAGCTTGGTTAGAGAACTTTCTACGCTACGGATTTGCGAGACTTCGGAATGTCCCGAACGAGCCCAAGAAAATACTTGAAATTGGCGAAAAAATTAGCTATATCTATCAGACTCTGGATGGTAGTTATTTCCTGGTTGGTGGAAATCAAGGTAAATCAGACTACATCGCTTATAGTAACAAAGCGCTCGGGATGCACACCGATTTTCCCTACTTCGATCCAGCTCCGAATGTGCAGTTACAGCATTGTTTGCGAAACGAGACAAGCGGTGGTGAAAGCTTGCTGGTCGATGGTTTCATGATCGCCAGTGCGTTAAAGAAAAAATGCCCTGAGCAGTTTGAGATTTTAGCTAATACCCCGGTTAAGTTTCGTTGGAAAACCTGTGAGAAGTTTGTGCCAATCATTCAGGCTGACTTGCAAGGTATTCCAGTTCAAATTTCCTATGCAAATCATTCATTCCAACCACTGCGACTAGAAATGAATGAAATGGAAGCATACTACGAAGCTTATTTATCCTTCAAAGAAATGTTGAATAGTGAAGAGTTTCGAGTCGAATTTCGACTTCAATCTGGAGATATCAGCATAATTGATAACTATCGTCTTCTTCATGGGAGAAATACATTCTCGACAAGTGGTGCGCGGCAACTGAGTGTTTGCTACATTGGGCGCGATGGCATTTCTAGTCACATAAACTACTTGAAATCAAAATCGGCATAAATTAATGAGCGCTAAGTTTATCCAGAAATCACGCTACTTTCAAGATGCACAGAGTGTCTTGGATGCGACGTTACGGGATGCGGGTTATCTAAATGATTGGTCGTTTTCCCGTGATGAGATCTTTACCGTGGTCGGCCACGTTGCCCAGGCGGGTGTTGAGGTTACCGAAGTTGGCTATATCAGTGATCAATCCGATCGTCCCTTAGCCGCTCGTTGTGATGCCGACCTACTCCAGGCTTTACGGGAACATACCGGCGGCAAGATCGGTTTGGCGGTCATGATTAGCTTGAGCGAACAAAATCCCTCAGCCTTGTTTGCCAGCCGTCAGGATGTGTTGGACTTAGTCCGAATTCCCTGCACGATGGCTGAAGTTGATCGCGCCTTACAGGTGGCTGAGGTCGCCCGTGAATATGGGATTGCGGCGAGCTTGAACCTCGTAAATATCTCGACACTACTGCCCCAGCAGTTTGTTGAAGTGGCGCAGAAAGTACAGCAGTCTGGAGTGGTGGATGTGTTCTACCTGGCGGATTCGCGCGGTGCTTGTCGCCCTGAAGAGATTCGCGCCATGGTCGAACTAGTGCGTGAACATTGGCAGGGCTTATTTGGGTTTCATGCCCATAACAATACTGGGTTTGCCAGCGTTAATCCCCTCGTTGCGCTGGAAGCGGGCTGTCAGGTGATTGATGGCACGGTGAATGGCCTGGGTTTAGGTAGTGGCAATACTAAGTTGCACCATGCCCTGGCGCTGGTGCAGCAACGTCAGTCAGACAAACCCTATTGCTACGAAGCCTTGGATCAATTGAGTCGGTTTGATGTGCCAATGCCCGCCGAGAAGAGCTATCTCTACTATTTGGTTGGAGCCAAAAATCTGGCTCAACTGTGGGTCGAACCTTTACTGGAACGCTATCAGGAGAAAACGGCTTATTATCTCCAACAAATTCCCCGCAATCCGTACACCCAAATTGAGCAAGTGATCGCTGAGGTCGAAGCCTGTGTCTAATCGCCGCTCGCCAGTAACTTGGGATGAAACCGTTGATGTGGTGGTGGTCGGCAGTGGTTTTGCGGGACTCACGGCGGCGATCGAGGCGGCGCAAGCGGGCTGTTCGGTCGTCGTGCTAGAAAAGCGGGACTTTTATGGTGGCAACTCCTGGATTAGTGGTGGCGCACTCGCCGCGATCGATGTGGAAATGCAGCGCCGTCATGGCGTTGTCGATTCTACGCAACTCATGTTTGAGGACATGATGCGGGCTGGGCGGGTCAGCGATCCAGACTTAGTGCGGTTAGTCTGCCAACGCTCCTTTGAGGTGCTGCAATGGCTGCGCCTGGAACTAGGAGTCAAGTTTATGGACAGATTAGAACAATTGGGGGGGCATTCTGTCCCGCGCTGCCATAGTGTGGAAGAGATCCAGGGACGAAATATCATCAACCCGATGCTCCAGCGGGCGGCGGCATTGGGGGTGGAAATTCGCCTGAATGCCTGCATGGAGCAGTTGTACCAAACGGATGATCAGGGAGGTGCTTCTGGCATTTGTTACGCCCAGCACGACCGAACGCCTGAGAACTCTGAAGGCGGATCTGGCGAAACCGAGCGATCGGTTCCCCCCACATTCGTCAACCTCCAAGCTAAAAAGGCGATCGTGCTGGCGGGCGGTGGCTTTTCTGGCGAAGCGGCAGGTAAAAATACCCTGCGCACCAGTTTGCAAGACTCCACATCAGAGATGTTGGATGTTGCGGCCAGCGCGGGTGCCGATTTAGTGAACATGGAATATTTACAAATGCTCCCTTGTGCCTCGCCAGATGAGCAGGGGCGTGGTGTAACGCCGGTGTTTGCCAGCTATGCCATTTTCCCCTATGGCTTCATGGTGGATCCAACGACCGGGAAACGGTTTGTCAATGAATGGACCGATCGCAAAAGCCATGCGGAGGCCATGGAAGCGCTAAGTGATTACTCTGTTGGGATCACCGATCAAGGTGGGCTCGACAACGTGGGCGAGATGATCTATGACCATATGGACCCAACTGTGACCCGGCGCTTTGAAACCCTCGCAGCCCTGGCGGAACATCATGGTCTGGACTATGCGGTCTTGTCGGAAACGCTCAAAACCTACAATCGCTATGTGGAACAAAAGTGTGATGAGGACTTTGGTAAGCCCATCCCCGCCCATGCGAAATCAATGGCCGCACCGTTTTACAGCGTACGGTTGTGTCCTAAAGCTCACTCAACCATGGGTGGCTTGAGGATTAATACACAGGCCGAAGTGTTGAATCAATTTGGCCAAGCAATTCCCCGGCTATACGCGGCTGGAGAAGTGACAGGCGGCGTTCATGGTGTGTGTCGTTTGGCCTGTTGCGCCATTACCGAATGTTTAGTCTTTGGGCGCATTGCTGGACAACAAGCTGCCATTCAAAATACGAAGATCGAAGAATATAGCGAACACGCCCCATTGACCACCAATATGTCGCGGGAGTCGTCAGGGCAAACGCATACTCCCCTGTTGTAAAACTACGCTTAAGCCACTTCGCGATCCATTTCCTGCGCCCAGAGCTGATAATCCGGGATGAGATCGCGACGTAAACGCGACTCGATCGTCGCCAAAATCCCCGAGAGCATCGCGCTACCCGTCGCTTCAATAATCGACGTCGGGGTGAGTTGCAGGATCGGCGGCAGTTTAACGCTAACCTTGAGCGCTGCACGGCCAATTAACGATGTCCGCCCCTTACGGATCGTTGGGTAAAGCTTACCTGATAGCTCTAACTTAAAACCATACTTAACGTAGTCCACGCCGCGAACTTCATAGCCGACGGACTGCAAGCGCAACGTGCCGTTGGGGTCTGTCCAGACTCGCAAATCGACGATCGGCTGAAGATTCAGCGTCAGAAATGACAGCGGCGCGATCGCAATCCGATACACATCACGGCCAATTTTTTGGATGCGTCGCGGGTCGCCGAGGACGTTCACGAGGCGATCAGGTTGGCGTAGGTAGTTATCGATCGTGATCGGAGCGTCGGGAACGGCGATCGAAACGGGAGTTTTGGCAGAAAAGCGGCTATGCATAGCGGTGTATTAAAAAGTGCGATCCGCGATCGGTCGTGGGAACGTTTCGCAAGGGCTGTACAGTATGGCGGTCATGGAGAATGGCCGTCAGATTAAGTCAAATTACGAATTAAATATGGCCTGTCATAAAAGACGCTGAAGCAGCCCAGCATCTTCACAATCAAAACCTTTCAAAATCTGTGAAATTACGTAGAATTATATGATTTTCTCAGATAATGCCGCAGTTTGTGGTCTGAGATACGGTTCTGGACGGTCAATTCTCAGGATTGACCGCTAGATGCGTCACAATCTAAATTTGCAAACTCAATCTAGCGTTATGCTTCTTAACATTCTATCCAGGCAACGTTAAAATCGGCGGACAAACACCTAAACCGGTTTAGCGTGAGATTGCGACTCGATAAAATCTCGCGCGATCGCTACGACTCATCTTCACGACCCTCGTTACCCAGTTTTTAATGACCTCCCCTACCATTTCGCCCTACGGCTCTTGGAAATCACCAATCTCGTCTGAGGCGATCGTCTCGGCGGGCTTGCGGCTCGGCGATGTGGCGATCGATGGCATGGGCGACGACACGCGCTACGTTTGGCTAGAGGGACGCCCAAGCGAAAAGGGTCGTGCGGTGCTGGTGATGCGCGGGGCGGATGGCATAACGCGGGATCTAATTCCAGGCGAATTTAATGTTCGCACTCGCGCCCATGAGTACGGTGGTGGTGCGTATATGGTGGCGGGCGAGACGGCCTATTTTTCCCACGATCGCGATCAGCGGCTGTATCGTAGTGTGATCAATTCGACACCGATCGCGATCACGCCCGAGGGTTCGTATCGCTACGCGGATTTGCAGATCGATGAGCGTCGGCAGCGTCTGATCGCGATTCGCGAAGATGCCAGCGGTGAGGGCGAACCGATCGCGGCGATCGTCGCAATTTCGCTTAATTCCGACAACACGGAACTCGATAGCACCGAACCGCAGGCCAGCACCATTCTCGCCACAGGCGAAACCTTCTACGCCTCTCCCGCCCTCAGCCCCGACGGATCGCGTCTGGCATGGCTCACCTGGAATCATCCCGATTTACCTTGGGATAGCACTACGCTGTGGGTGGCGGAATTTAACGATCGCGGCGAGCTGGGTGAACCGGTGGCGATCGCGGGTGTTGCAGGCGCAGAACCGGAGTCAATTTTTCAGCCCCAATGGTCGCCGGATGGTCAGCTTTATTTCGTCAGCGATCGGAGCAACTGGTGGAATTTCTACCGCTGGGACGACGATCGCGACCAGCCCCAAGCCATCCGCGCGATCTACCCGATGGACGCCGAATTTGCGACACCGCAATGGGTCTTCGGCATGTCTACCTACGGCTTTAGCGCTGATGGTCGCATCGTGTGTACCTATACGCAAAATGGCCTGTGGTTTTTGGCGATAATCGACCCAAATGCGGATCTAGCCGATCGCTTCACGCCGCTGGATTTGCCCTACACCGATATTTCCAGCCTGCGCGTCAGCGGCGATCGGGCGATTTTCCTCGCCGGTTCCCCCACCGTTCCCGGTGCGGTCGTGGCTCTCGATCTCACCACCCAAACCACCACCGTTTTACAACGATCGACCACCCTCGATCTCGATCCGCGCTACCTGTCCGAACCTGTCCCGATCGAATTCCCCACCACCAACAACCAAACCGCCTACGGCTTTTTCTACCCCCCCACCAACCCCGACTTCACGGCTCCCGCTGGCGAATTGCCGCCACTCCTCGTCAAAAGTCACGGCGGCCCCACGGCAGCCACCGGCAGCAGCCTCAGCCTGCGTGTCCAATACTGGACGAGTCGCGGCTTTGGCTATCTCGATGTGAACTATCGCGGCAGTACGGGATACGGGCGCGAGTATCGGCAACTGTTGCGCGGACAGTGGGGCATTGCCGATGTGGATGATGCGGTGTATGGCGCGAAAAGTTTGGCCGATCGCGGCTTGGTGGATGGCGATCGGCTGGCGATTTCGGGCAGCAGTGCGGGCGGCTACACGGTGTTAAGTGCGCTGACGTTCCGCGATGCCTTTAAGGCTGGGGCGAGCTACTACGGGATTAGCGATCTCGAAGCGCTGGCGAAGGATACCCACAAATTCGAGGCGCGATATCTCGATCGGCTCGTCGGTGAATATCCCGCCGATCGATCAATCTATGTGGAACGATCGCCGATTCACTCGCCCGAGAAATTATCCTGCCCGGTGATTTTCTTTCAAGGCTTGGAAGACAAAGTCGTGCCGCCAAATCAGGCCGTGCTGATGGTCGAGGCGCTGCGATCGAAAGGTGTACCGGTGGCCTATGTGCCGTTTGAAGGGGAACAGCACGGTTTTCGTCAGGCGGCTACGATTCAGCGGGCGCTCGATGGCGAGTTTTACTTTTACTCGCGGGTGTTTGGCTACGTTCCGGCGGATGCGATCGAGCCGGTAGCGATCGACAACCTGGATTAACGGCAGTCTGAGCAAAGTTAGCCTGATCGCCACGTTTAGCGTTCCCGTAACTTGCGATCGATCAACTCCGCAATCTCAGTATTGTGCGGTAGATGCTTCAGCAGACGATTTCCGTCCGCTTGCTCTGCGATCGGGCTCGATGGATCACGTTGGCCAATTAGGAAAAACGTCCGCATCGATCCACGCCCTTTGAGATCGATCTCACCGCGTTCGCTGAAAACGTACTGAGTGCCAACACGATCGCGGGTCGCTTCCGAAACCTGAATCTGTCCCGCGATACCGTGGGACTCTAGGCGACTGGCGATATTGACCGTATCGCCCCACAGGTCATAAATGAACTTTTTGATGCCGATAACCCCGGCGATCACTGGCCCACTATGAATCCCGATCCGAATGCTGATCGAGGTCTCACTTGTCTGGTTGAATAACTCGATCGCCACCTGCATATCCAGTGCCATCGCCGCGATCGCACTGGCATGATCCTCGCGCGGTGTCGGCAAACCGCCCACCACCATATAAGCATCACCGATCGTCTTGATTTTCTCCAGACCGTGGGTTTCACTCAATTCATCAAACGCCGAGAAAATCTGATTGAGCCGCCGGACTAGCTCATGAGGGCCGACCTGGGACGACATACGGGTAAAACCGACGATATCGGCGAACAGGACGGTCACATCCTCGTAGTAATCCGCGATCGTGCTGGGTTCGCGCTTGAGTCGCTCGGCGATTTCCTCCGGCAAAATGTTACGTAGCAACCCTTCCGTCCGCTGTTGTTCGTGGCGTAGCGCCGTTTCTGCCCGCTTGCGACGGACAAACTGGCCGATTTGACTGCTCAAGGTTTCGAGCATTTGCATCATGTCCGGATCGCGCGATCGAACATCCTGGCACAACAGCGCCAAGACCCCTACCGCTTCGCCATCCACCTCCAGCGGCGAGAGAAATGCAGTATTGAGGAAAATATTTCGCGCCTGTTCGCGGTGTGTGAACTGGAGATTACGCGACACATCCGCCACCCAGATGGGGCGCTTCTGTTCCCAAACTCGGCCTACCAAGCTTGTCCCCCCCAAGACGGAGCTGCTGTAACGCTCCTCAGACCAGCCGCTGGCCTCAATTCCGGGATTAATCCAAAATTCTTCGCAGCGTAGATCGTCTACCAGCGAGGTTTGCACGGACATCCAGGTTTTGTGAGGCTGCCAGAATTCCACGATGTCCCAATCCAGCCCCATGCCAATTCCGCCGAGGAGCCGAGGCAGAGCAGTTTGTAAGCTTTCGGCTTCGGCGAGGGTGCGTGAAATCGTGGACTGGGTGACGAGTCGCTGGCGGGCGTAATGAGTCGTGGTGATGTCGCGTCCAAGGTAGATGAATTCGGGAGGCCGATCGCGATCGCTACTTTGGAGCAGAGAGCAGGAAAACGATAGGACGATACGCGAACCGTTACGATGCCGCGCGTAGGCTTCGACGTTACGCAAAATTTGTCCGTCTTCATTGCTGAGATAGCTTTGAATGGCCGTGAAGTCGAACTTTGAGGCGTCGATAAAGTCTGAGATCGGTTGACCGATCGCCTCGTCCGAATCCATCCCCAAGACTTCGGTAAAGCGGTAGTTGGTGCGTCGGATGATGCCCTCGCCATCGGTTACGAGGAGAATATCGCCGATCGAGGTCACGATTTGACGGATATAAGCCTCAGAAGCGGACAATTTGTTGAGTACCAGGCTCATCTCGTTAGACGACTGCACCAGCGTCTGTTCGAGCGACATGGTGTTGGTGACATCTTCCAGAAAAAGTAGCGCTAATTTCTGGGGTGCTTCCGCGATCGACGAACACTCCTCGGCATTGATTGCGGTGACATCATGCTGTTGCGCATCGAGGCCGTTTGCATCAGGGGGAATCCCTTGAGCGGGTTCTAGGCTCTCGCCGACAGTCTGAGCAACGCTGGAGCATTGTGCCTGCGCGACCGAAGTCTCGATCTCTTCGTGAATGATGTAGAGATCGAAGTAGAGCAATGTACCGTCGGGACGCAGGCGTGAGATCGCCTTCAGCTCAAACGACGGCACCTCGCCGTCAATGATAGAAATGATTAAATCTTCAAGGCCAAATAGTTCGGGGAAGGCATCAAAAATCGATCGCCCGATCGACATCCCATCGGGCTCGTCACAAAACCGATCGCATCCATCCGATATTTGGGCGATCACAAATTCGCGATCGAGCAACAAACACTCGATATGAGGCAAGACAGATAGACGAGAAAGTCGTTGATGCATAACGCGACCTGAGAAACACCGCCCGAAACGGTATGAAGATTATGCCCTGTGCGTCTGGCCTATCGCCTTACCTGACCTTTCCCATCAGGATGAATGATGGATTGGATGAGTTTCCCACGTGCCTGGAACGTTTTACTAGGGGCTGTTATTGATTGAATTTTATCGCTTGCCCAGTGGGGTTAAAGCCCCTAGTTTTTTGTTGATGTGAACGTTCCAATAGCTTACCCGATGAGGGTTCTAAGATTGGTTGACCATGCGCGAATAACACACGAGCAACACGCCCTAAGCATCAGCAGTAGGCGATTTCAGGTAATCCGCGATGAACTCGCCATAGCGGGCTTGGACACTGGGCGGCAGACTATTGAAACCCCGAGAATGGTTCGCGCTGCGTTCCGAGGGCGGTGGGCAGCATCGCTGAAAATCAGAGGTTAGGTCATTTTCAGTTGTTTCATAATCAAAGAAAATTTCACTGCCACTGGGAATGTCTTCGAGAGCAACAAAATCATACGCTCCCCACTGATTATTCCGAACGCCAGTATTTGGCGTGTAAGAGTGATTAATCCGTACTGCTGGTTCATCCATCATGACATGCACGTTACGATCAGTTTGGATCGTATAAATGGTACGTTCAGACGACTGGCTGACGCATTTGCCAATCACGACCGTTTCGCCACGCTTAAAGTCACGGGTAGTAAACACACCCATACCTTTATCTCCGGCGGGAGCAATACGGACAGCTTGAGAGTCAGTGGAATTATCAGTGGAATTAGTAGTTGCGCTCATGATCGGTTTTACGAGTTTGGGAAAGATTAGGTGTACCTCCCATAGACTGACACTTCCGTTCAGACACGTCCATTAGCAGATATGCGGAACTTCCTGACAGGTTTTATTGAACGACACATTGGGCTGACGGGCGATCAGCTGGTGCGCCTCGGGCGAATCGTATCGATTTCGGGCGCATTATCGGGTCTGAATGTTGTTAGCTATGCGGTCGGTAGCTCGCTATTCGTCGATCGCGTTGGCGCGTCGGGTCTACCGCTCTCTTATGTGCTCGTGGGGCTATTTTCCGGGCCTATTTATGTGTGGTTCGCCAAAATTGCCGATCAACAGGCGCGGCCACTCCTGACCCGGCGCGTTCTGGTCTTCTCTGCGCTGCTGTTTGTCCTGCTGCGTCTCTGCTTGCCGCTCGATTCTACGGTTGTTTATTACGCCATTTATGTCCTGGTCTATTTCCAGTGGACGCTTCAGCTCGATGTGGTGCTACCGAGTTTAATTTCGGACTATTACACGTCGAGGGAATATAACCTATACGCCCCTTGGATTGTGATGTCCCAAGCGCTCGGGGGCATTATTGGCGGTGGGCTAGTGAGCGTGTTGGCCCAGCCGATCGGGGCGGAAACGCTGCTGTTGATGATCTCGCCCTTGGCACTGGTCATTTACTGGCGCGTTCAAGTGCTCGAACGTCACGAAAAAACCATCGATCTCGATGCCCCGCCCAAAACCACTGCTGAATCGAGCAAAGCGGCGAAATCGGGCAATCTAAATCAACAAAATCAAACGGATGCACAAAACCAGGGTCAACCAGCGTCACGTTTAGGGCGTCGTGCCATCTTTTTGCGCTACCCGATCGTCCGGCTGCTTGCGGTTAGCGTCTTTCTCTGGGTCGTGCTGTACAGTTTGGCTGAATATCAATATTTCGAGATTTATTCCCTACGATTTGAGAATCATCTTGACGATCTCACCTCGTTTTTAGGCCAATTCAGCGCCATAAACAGTGTGGCTCAATTGGTGGCTCTCTACGTTTTGACGCGCAAGGCGATCGAACAGCTTGGAGTGCGCCGCCTGACAGTGTTGTATCCCTTTACCACCTTGCTGTGCTTTTGCGGTCTTAGCATTTCGCCCAGCTTTGCGGTCGGGATCGCAACCAACATCAACTCCGCCACGATCGAAACCACCTTTAATCAACCGATCCACACCCTGTTTTATCACCCGATTCCGACGCGGATTGTCGGTACGGTGCGAGCGCTGTGCGACGGATTTAGTTACTCCTCAGGCTTGCTGCTGGTCGGCGTCTTATTGCTGCTGTCGCAAACCTTTGAGCTGCCGCGAGTCGGGATCGCACTGTTTGGTGTAGCTTTGAGCGGTTTATATCTGTTTATTCGGTATCGACTCTCGGAAGAGTATTTCAAAACCCTGGTTGCAAATTTGGGTGATGATGAACTCGATCCGGATGATGTACGAGCCGGATTTGCCTCGATTCCGGCGACACGCGTCCGCGAGCTGTTAGCCCAACTCCAGTCGGGGGATGATGCGCAGCAGCGACGGATCTTGCAATTCTTGCCCTACATTAAGCGGCCGTCACGGGCGATCGCGGCGATCGAATCGCTGATCCCCAATGCCGATCGCAGCCTACGTCAGGCGATCGTCAACTGCTGGCGTGACTGCGGCGATCGTGATTCCGGCGTGCCGCTCTATCTCCGCGACACGCTCCACAGTCCCGATCCCAGCCTGCGAGCGATCGCGCTCAATGCCTATATCGTCCGCCAAGATCCTCTCAGCGAAGCGGAAGTGATGAATCTGATCGAGCTCGGTAGTTCAGAGACTGAAACCCTTTCGGTCTATCAAAATCTAGAACTGGAAACCCTGGCTCATATCGCCGCTGATCTCCTACCTGGAAAAAGCGATGCACTCAACGATCGCTGCGATCACTTCTGGCAGCGCCTCACCAGTGCCAGCAGCGAGGAAGCCAGCACCGCCACCGCCACCCGCCTGAACATCGCCATTCAGGCGATCCGCGACACCCAAAATCAAACCCTACGATCGCGCCTAGAAGACGTCTTGCGATCGACCCAAGACACCGACCTGCTACGCCAGATTTTTAGCGCTCTGGCTGAATTTGCCCTCGATCGACCCCGCGATGAAAAACTAGCCCTCGCCGAAACCGCGATGCCCTACCTCGGTCACCCCGATACACGGGTGCGGATCGGCGCGATCGAGCTCCTCGGGGCTCTCGCGCTGCCGGAGTTTTGGGAAGCCGTCGCCCAGGGCTTGGACGATTTTGAGTTCAACGTTCGCCTCAAAGCCGCCTCCGCCCTCTCGGGCTACGGTGAATACAATCTCGATGACCTTGAAGCGTTTTATCTCAAATCACCGCGCCCAGAGGTCACAGAAGTGGCGATCGCGGCGATCGCTGCCATCAATACTTACCAGTCGCAGCAGGTACTCGATCGCTACCTGACGCCCAGCTTTACCCAGATTGACGCGCTGCTGGAGCTGATGCGATCGATCCCCGGTCATATCCCTGAATGGAAGCCCGCAATGTTGGCACTTCACAACTACGGCTACCAGATCGCCGATCGCGTTCTGCTCGTGGTGTATCACCTCGGCGACACCACAACCCAGCACACCGTCAAAAAAGTGCGATCGCTCCTACTCGATGATCGCGCCCGTGAACGCGCCAACGCGATCGAAGCCCTGGCATCGATGAATACCTATAAGCACTACATCACTCCCATCCTCAAAATCCTCGAATTCTCAGCACCCAGCCAGCCGACAGATCGCCCCGTCAGTGAAGATTTAGCCTTGATCGAACGGCTCGCTCAATCTTCCGATGCCTGGGTCGCGGCCTCCGCCATTCTCATTTGCCAAGAGCATGGCTATGAGCTGCCCGCCACGCTCGGCAACAGCCGCGATCGCATCCTGCGATCGATCCTCAAAAGTCTGGAAACCAACAAACGTGAATTAGGACAATTACGCCAAACCTTTTTCCTCAAAACAACCCAGCTCTTCCGGCGTTTACCGCTCTTCGAGATTTGGACGGTGGTCAAAGCACTGCGGTCTCAAGCTTTAGCTGAGAATGAAGTCCTCGTCCAGGCCGATGCACCTGGAAGCGGCCTCTACATTCTCTATCGCGGCGTCCTGCAAACCCAGGCACACCCCGAAGCGATCGAACCGTTCAATGAGCCATCACGCCTAGAGAGCGGCGCATTTTTTGGTGGGACAACTCTGATGGGCGGGATAGATATTCCCTGTCCCGAGACGATTATCGCTAATGATCCGAGCGAAGTGCTGATCCTGACCCGAGAAAACTTCCCAACCATTAACGAACTGATGCCCTCGCTGGCTTTCTTCGTCACCCAGCCCTGTATGGAGGTGGAGTTTTACTGGTAACGGTCTTGATTATAGTTTTGGGCTCAAACCCAAGCCTATCAATGCTTTTGCGGTAAAAATCAGCGCGATCGATAACTAAAAAGTAGCATTTTCATCTCAAACGCTTATCCAATTCAATCTAAGCGTAAAAAAAAAGTTCAATCAACCACCCCGAGCTTGATTGAGACCTATCGGACTCGCCTTCGATCGGCACTAAATCTTTCGTTTTCGACATAACCGCTAATTTTGTTACAAACTATTTTTTTAATGCCGTATAGCTTGACAATGTGAAAGCAACTAAAAGCAGCTCTCACATGTTCGTTTCCCCTTGAGCAATCGGAGGAATAAACCATGCAATTTTCCGACCAACTGACTCTTGAACAGCAGTTCAAAATGCAAGTCTGGCAAGATGAAGTCCGTAAACTCAGTCAGCCCGAAGCGCAGGAATATCTACTAAAAGTCATGCGACAACTGATGTTGAAAGATAACCTAATTAAGAACTTACTCAAGCCTTAGTATCGATCCCCGCAAAACTTAGAGCCGTGGTTTGAATAGAGCTAATGATCTATACTCCCCGCTCGCGATCGCCGCTCTAGATGCCAGAAGAAATGCAAGCTCAACCAGGGTCGGAGGCTCTGGTTGAGCCTCAACTACATACCCATTTATAAAAGAGGGAGGTATCCCTCTTTTATCCCTTTTCGACACGATCATCTAGAAGATCCATACATTAAATATTCTTTTTTGAAAGCTTGTTAAAAAGTATTGCATCGAGTTGTTTAAGCTCATAAAGGTGATGTTTAATGGAGAGCTAGCACTACATTGTTTGGCTAATGCTTTTTAACTCCTTTGAGTTTATCTTTTTATTTGTTCCTCTAACCGCACTTCTATTTTTCAAGCTAGGGAAAACAAAAGGTAGAAGTTGGGCGACATCAAGCCTGACAATTGCTTCTCTAGTATTTTATGGTTGGTGGAATCCTCCTTATCTGCTGCTGATTTTAGCCTCGATTGTTTCTAATTATCAAATTGGAAAAATTCTGGGGAATAAGAATTTATCACTATATCTTCGACGATCTACATTGACTATTGGTATCCTTTTGAACCTCGGTTCAATTGGATATTTTAAGTACGCAAAGTTTATTTTAGATTCTATTAATTCAATCATTGATTTGGGGTGGAATATTGAGCCAATCGTTCTGCCGCTCGCAATCTCTTTCTTTACATTTCAGCAGATATCCTATCTTGTCGATACTTACCGTGGGGAAACAAGCGACTATCGATTCCTCGATTATTGTTTGTTTGTTTGCTTTTTTCCGCAGTTGATCGCGGGTCCGATCGTCTTGCATTCGGAGGTGATGCCGCAGTTTAATGACCCCAAAAACTATCATTTTCGTTGGTCTAATATTTCCGTAGGCACAACGTTTTTTTCGCTTGGCCTTGCCAAAAAAGTTATATTCGCAGACAGTATAGTTGCGTATGCAGATCCTGTTTTTCAGGCAGCTTTAGATGGGCAAACATTATCTTTTGCAGAGGCTTGGTGTGGAGCACTGGCCTACACATTTCAGCTATATTTTGACTTTTCGGGCTACTCAGATATGGCGATCGGAGCTGCCCGAATCTTTGGGATTTGCCTACCCCTTAACTTTTACTCACCCTACAAAGCTTTTAATATCAGTGACTTTTGGCGTCGCTGGCACATGACCCTGTCGCGTTTTTTACGTGACTATCTTTATATTCCTCTGGGTGGAAATCGATGTTCACCCACTCGACAATCTATAAATCTCATCATAGTTATGCTGCTCGGCGGACTATGGCACGGTGCAGGCTGGGCCTTTGTCCTATGGGGAGGCTTACATGGCATCTACCTTGTCATTCACCGCCAATGGCAATCTCTAATGGAGTACATACGAGGGAAAGACAGTAAGCTGGGGTTTGTTGAGTATTGGATAGGGCGCATTGTGACTCTATTAGCTGTGATAGTTTCTTGGGTTTTCTTTCGGATGGAGTCAATTCTTCCAGCGTGGAAAATGCTGGAGTCCATGTCTGGATTGAATGGAATTTCACTGCCTAGCACCGCAGAGCAGATTTTATGGTTTTTGCCTATTCCAGGTCTACGTTTTGACGGAATCTTATTGGGGTCTCACACCGCCTTACCTTCCCTTGCTGCTATTTTGAGCTTACTAACACTCAGTATAATTGCGTTTTGTTTTCCAAACACGACACAAATTATGAACGATTTTGAACCAGTTTTATACTTTAAGCCCGAACGATTTGAAGAACCTTATACAATTATCCCCCCTAAGATAAAAACGTATTTAATTCGGGAAAATTGGATGTTACGTTGGAAGCCAACCATACTGTGGTCTGCTTCAATTTCATTATTGTTTGGTTCTTGTCTTGCTCTACTATCGCGTCCCTCAGCATTTCTGTACTTCCAGTTTTAGCTTATAGTTCACAAAAGTTCTGCTTCAGAAATCTTTCTGGAAATAACCCTGATGTTAATTATAATGACTCGAATTCCTAGAAAGAATCAATCATTTTTCAATGACTATGCATAGTCTAATTTTTTGTTGATCTTAGGAGATTTTAATGACAAAGCCTGACCTTCTTGACTCCGCAGCACACAAAAAATATATTCGTAAATTCATTTGGATAACGGCTATTCCTCTTTTTACAGTTACAGGCTTTAATCTAGTAGTTGATCCGTACGATATATTTAATTCACCAGCCATTGGCAGGTTCAATTTAGCCAAGACGGAAAAATGGAAAAATGATCGCCTCTACAAAGCTATTGACGTCATTCGAGAGAAACCAACCATTATTTTTCTCGGCTCATCCCGGACACATATTGGCCTTAATCCTAATTTTGTACGTGATACTACAACCAATAAACCAGCGTATAACTTAGCGTTATTGGGTGCGAGCCCTTACGAATTAGAACGTTACTTAGAACACGCAATTTCTAACCAAAGTGAACTAAAAAAAGTTATTGTTGGCCTTGATTTTTTCATGTTTTATAGTGCTAGTAAATATCGCTCTACGTATCGTGAAGATCGAATCGGAAAGTCATATTTGTCGATCTCAGACACGCAGGCTAGCTTGCTATCCATTCAGTCGTTTATTGATAGCTGGAACACCGTCTATCAAAATCATCAAAGCTCACAAAAAATGCATTCACGTTATGCTCATGGATTTCAATATCCTATAGAGTCTGAGCCATTCTCTGAGGAAACCTTTTCTCACTGGGCTAAATTCCAATTTCAAAATAAAAAATCAACAATTAGACCAGAGAGAGTGGAAGAATTTGATCGAATTCTCGCCCTGGCAAAAGAGAATGATATTGAAATTCATGCTTTTATCTCTCCTATTCATGCGACTCACCTTGAAGCAATATACCAGAGTGAAAGTTGGGATGAATTTGAAAAGTGGAAGCGTTTAATGGTCGAAAAAATGCCGCTGTGGGATTTTAGTGGATATCACGAATTCACAAGTGAGCCCGTCACGCCTGAGATTCAAAATTTTATTGATAGCTCTCATTATCATCCACGATTGGGAGCAAAGCTGTTGGATCGAATTTTGCAAGATGATATGTCAGAAAATGAGCGGGGAACTATCGAACAAAGCTTTGGTGTTTGGGTAACAACGGAGAATATTGACCAACATCTAGAAAATATTCGCAGTGCACGTCAAGCGTGGTTGAAGACGGCACAGTCTGAAGTTGTTCATATAACAGATTTAGATTAGTTGATTTGTCTCGCGAACCGGTAGTCATGCAAATTGTTTGGGTCGAGGGTATTGCCAGCATTATTATGCAAGGTATGGAACGTTCAATCGTTTTGCGATTAGCTCCGATGAGGATACTAATGACGATCGCGGGTCGGCGCGGCGACAGGTAAGATAGCTAGCGATACACGCCCGAATAAACTCGAATCAATTCGCCATATACCCGCCGTGACACCTAACGATCCCAATCTTTGGCCGAGCCTCCTCCAGCAATTGCTCGATCGCGACTCTCTCAGCCGCGACCAGGCGCGTCAGCTTATGGGCGGCTGGCTCGACAATGCGATCGACCCGATTGTCTCCGGTGCGATCCTGGCCGCGCTTCAGGCTAAGGGCGTGACGGCGATCGAGCTGGCCGGTATGGCGCAGGTGCTGCAACAGCTCGCCCAGCCCGCGACAGATTTGGCGTTACCGGCAACGCGGATCGATACCTGCGGCACGGGAGGCGATGGCGCGTCAACTTTCAATATTTCGACGGCGGTGGCCTTTGTCGCGGCGGCGGCGGGCGTGGCGGTGGCGAAACACGGGAATCGATCGGCGTCGAGTAAGGTCGGTTCGGCGGATGTGCTGGAAGGGCTCGGGGTGAATCTGCAAGCTCCGGCGGCGCAGGTTGAAGCGGCGCTGTGTGAGGTGGGGATTACGTTTTTATTTGCGCCGGGATGGCATCCGGCGATGAAGTCGGTCGTGCCAATCCGTAAAGCGCTCAAAGTGCGTACGGTGTTTAACCTGCTGGGGCCGCTGGTAAATCCGCTGAAGCCGACGGGGCAGGTGATGGGCGTTTATGATGCGTCGCTGATCGAAACGGTGGGCGAGGCGCTGAATGTACTCGGAGCCGATCGGGCGATCGTGCTGCACGGACGCGAACGGCTCGATGAAGCGGGGCTGGGCGATCTCACCGATATGGCGGTGTTAGAGCAGGGTCAGGTGACGCGCGTGGCGATCGATCCGCGCGATCTGGGGCTAACGTCAGCGCCGCTGAGTGCGCTCAAGGGCGGCGAGCTGCTGGAAAATTCCGAGATTTTGACGGCGGTCTTACAAGGGAAAGGAACTACGGCGCAGCGGGAGGCGGTCGCGCTGAATGCGGGGCTGGCGTTGCAGGTGGCGGGCGTTGTGCCGTCCGATGATTTGCGAGCGGGAGTCGATCGCGCCAAGGAGGTAATCGCCAGCGGTGCGGCGTGGGACAAGCTTCAGGCGCTGGTGACGTTTCTGCGATCGTAGGGCGTCTTGAAAGATCTCAAGGATTTTTTGAAGAATCTCAAGCTCGATCCAAGGGTGGACGATCGCAGTGTGAATGAAGCTAAAGGCGTTAAGGGGTCATATCTCCGATCGGCGGTGTTAAGCTGCGTACTCTGTGCCGCGATTTATCTCGCTGCCGCACTCTATCAGGCCGACTGGGGACAGCGCCCGCTGGACTATCTCCACGGGATGTATGGCCTGAAAACGGCGGCGGCCGATCGCGCGATCGCCGCCGAGATCCCGAAACTCGTCCTGATTTCCGGCTCCAATGCCCACTACGGCATCCGCTGCGCCACGATCGTCGAGCGTACCGGCCTGTACTGCGTTAACGGCGGCATTCACGCAGGCATCGGGGTCGATTACCTGCTCGATCGGGCTCGCGACTGGCTACGACCGGGCGATCTGGCTCTCCTGCCCTTGGAGTTCAATCACTACACCGATCGCGGCATTCCCAGTAAATTTTTTATCCACTACGTCCTACGGTACGATCGCGGCTACATTTTGCAGCGTCCACCCCTCGATCAACTGCGATTCTGGTTTGGCTTGCCGATTTCGCGCATTTGGCAGCGCACCACCGGTAAGCTATTCGGCCATGCGCCACCGCTGGAAAATGCCCACGCGGAAGAGGTGGGCAAATATGGCGATCGGCTACGGAATGAGCCGAGCGATCGTAACGCGATCCAGAAAGGATACGTCGATGACGCCGAGCCGTTGCCGGTACTCTTTGGATCAGCGCCGACCGGGGACGCCGCCGGGGCGCGATCGATTCGCCGCTTTATCCGCTGGTGTCGCGACCACGATGTCACGCCGATCGCCACCTGGCCGAATGCCCTTTGGTTTGAGGACTATCGCGACGAGCAACCACAACAGTTTTTTGCGGCGATCGCGACGTTTTACGATCGCCTCGATGTCCCGCTCCTCGGCCAGCCCGAAGTGATGATGCCCGCCGATCGCGCCCTCTTTTTCGATTCCGACTATCACCTCAACCGCATCGGCGTCGATCAACACACCGATCTCATCCTCGATTTACTTCAACCCTATCTACCGACGCGATCGACCTCCACATCGCTCCAACCGGCAAATTAACGTAGATCACCAAAAACGTAGATCAACAACTAAAGTCGATAAAATAATCACAAAACATGTGCAATCCGCAACCGTCGAAACCAAGCGTGTAGATTAACAAAGCGACCGAACGGAGATAGGCGAGCGGTGAACTGCCCGCAGGTTCGGCAATCGCAACAGCAAAGATCTTCACCCGACGCCTCACCCAGTGGTTAAACTGATAGGCAAGCGAGTCTGTTGCATTTTTCAAACCCAGGAAGGAAAACCATAGTTATGGGACTATTCGATCGCATTAGCCGTGTCGTGCGCTCTAACGTCAACGACCTTGTTAACAAGGCAGAAGATCCCGAAAAAATCCTCGAACAGTCGATTATCGACATGAGCGAAGATTTGGTGCAGCTTCGCCAAGCCGTTGCCAAGACGATCGCCACGCAAAAACGGACGCAACAGCAGTACGAGCAAGCTCAAAAGCAGTCGGATAGCTGGCAAAGCCGCGCTCAACTGGCTTTACAAAAAGGCGATGAAAGCCTCGCGCGTGAAGCCCTGAGCCGCAAGAAAACCCACGCTGAAACGGCGGCAACGATCAAAGCCCAGCTCGATCCACAACTTGCCCAAGTCGATACCCTGAAGCGATCGCTGGTTCAGCTTGAGAGCAAAATCTCGGAAGCGAAAACCAAGAAAAACATGCTCAAGGCGCGGATTCAGGCCGCCAAAGCCCAAGAGCAACTGCAAAGCCAAGTCAGCTCGCTCAATACCAGCAGCAGCATGGCCGCCTTTGAGCGCATGGAAGAAAAGGTGCTGGAGGCAGAAGCGCGATCGCAGGCTGCCGGAGAGTTGGCTGGTGCTGATCTCGAAAGCCAGTTTGCGATGCTCGAATCGGGCAGTGATGTAGAAGATGAACTCGCGGCAATGAAAGCACAGCTCTCCGGTGGCAGCACCAGTCAAGCGGCTCTGCCCCAGGGTGATGCCAGCACGTCGCCGAATGCAGATGTGGATGCTGAACTCGAACAGCTTCGTCGTGAATTGGGTCAATAAGACGACGAAATCCTCCCAACGTCTGAGAACTATTAACTAATTAGTTTTTCTCAGCTTAATCGTAGGGCTGTTCAAGCCTTCAACCAGCGGCAGAGACATTGTTTATCGATGTTGCTGCCGTTTTTTATATGTCAGGACTGACCGATATGTCTACGAGGTCGTCCCGGCCAGAAATTGGATGGATCGAGAGAGCGAGACCTTTGAGGTTTTGGAAACCTCAAAGGTCTGATGCTAATCATTTTTTATCACGGTTCATTGTCTTCATTGTCTGGGTCTGCTTAAAACGCGCCAGAGAGAACAATACCGATCGCCACCGCAATATTTGCCAGCGGTAGCAGCGTCCCCGCGATCGCCAGCTCCTCGCTACGAATGTACAGCGCCGCCCAGCTCAAGGCGATCGCCAAACCACAAACCACCGGAAACGTCACCACACTGAGCGCCAGGGTAATCACGATCGCGTTCTCGCTCGATCCGGGCGCATCAAACAACATCGGTGTGATCATCACCGATCGTATCGACAGCACGGCGCTCGCCGTCCACACCATCGAGGCCATTAGAGTAGAAACTTTAGCAACAGTAAACGTCACGCAAACTATCGGGTACGACTGGATCGAGTGTAATCGTTACGGCGAGCAATCGTTACGCCTGGATACGCCCGCATGGTAGCAAGATCGTGACATGAATTGACCCGATTAGACGCCCGATCGCCGATAAAACGGTTTTTTGACCACAATCGCCGGGTGAGTTTTGCCGCGAATTTCCACCTCGATCGCCGTTCCCAGCTTTGCAAACTCCAGCGGGACATAGGCCAAGGCGATCGGATAGCCCAGGGTTTGGGACGGTGCGCCGCTTGTGATTTCCCCCACCGGTACGCCATCGACGATCACCGGGTAACCATGACGGGCAATGTGGCGACCCTGCATCTGGAGTCCCACCAAACGGCGGGTAACACCTTGGGCTTGCAGCGTTTCGATCGCCGATCGGCCAATATAGTCCGCCGTTTTATCACTGTGAACCACCCACTTTAAACCCGCTTCGAGCGGTGACGTCGTGCGATCGATATCACTGCCATACAGCGCCATTGCCGCCTCTAGCCGCAGGGTATCGCGTGCGCCCAACCCGCAAGGCAACGCTCCCGCTTCACACAGCGACAGCCACAGCAGCTTACCCACATGCGGCTCAACCATCACCTCAAAACCATCTTCGCCGGTGTAGCCCGTCCGTGCGACGAACGCGGGCTGACCGGACAGGGTGGTTTCGCAGTGACCGAAGGCAGGAATATCGCTCAGATCCGCCGTGATTAGGGGTTGGAGTTGATCGGCGGCTTTGGGGCCTTGGATGGCGATCAGGACGTGGGACTGGGTGAGGTCGGTGAGTGTGACGGTGTCGCGATCGAGATGAGATTCGATCCAGGCGCGATCGGCGTCGCAGGTTCCGGCATTGACAATCAGCACCACACGCCGATCACCCGACGGATCACGCCCACAATCGTACACAATCAAATCATCGAGAATGCCGCCGGTTTCATCGAGCAACACCGTATATTGCGCCCGCCCCGGCGTCAGACGATCGAGGTCAGACGGTACAAGTTTTTGCAACTGGGCGATCGCATCTTTGCCTTGAATGACAAACTTGCCCATGTGGGAAATATCGAACAGTCCCGCAGCGGTGCGAACCGCTTCATGCTCCTGACGGATACCCGAAAATTGAACCGGCATCAACCAGCCCGAAAACGGCGTAAATTTAGCTCCAGCCTCGCGACAAATGCTGTGGAGCGGCGTGGATAACGGATCGTGGGGCGTAGGTGACATGACGATGAATTGAGCGGTCTTAGGCGATCGGGGCGGGTCGAATTCGGGTAATCATACCCTTGAAAAAGCGGTCAAAAGCAGGCACATTCTAAAGACACGATACACCGAACCCAGTTGCATTTTTTGTCCCGCTTTATCTCGCTTTATCTCGGCTCCCCAGATTGATCGCGGCACTTTGCCCAACACTTTCCTTATTCGTTCCTTCATCCCAGAATCCCCTCTATGACCCGTTCCGCCATCCTTATCAATCCTTTGCATACCAAGCTTGCCACCGATCGCGGCAACCCCCTGAGTATCGCACCGATGATGGATCGCACCGATCGACATTTCCGCTATTTCATGCGCCAGATCACGCGCCGAACCCTGCTCTATACCGAGATGATTACCACCGGGGCGGTGATTCACGGCGATCGCGCCAAATTGTTGGGCTTCTCGCCAGAGGAAAAGCCGATTTCATTGCAGCTTGGGGGAGACAACCCAGCGGAGTTAGCCGAGTGCGCCCGGATTGCCGAGGGCATGGGCTACGACGAAGTGAATTTAAATCTGGGCTGTCCGAGCGATCGGGTCAAGTCCGGTAATTTCGGGGCGTGCCTGATGTTGCAGCCCGATCGCGTGGCGCAGGCGATCGAGGCGATGCGGCGAGCGGTGAAGATTCCCGTCACGGTGAAGCATCGGATCGGCGTGGACGATCGCGATCGCTACGAAGACATGGCGGCGTTTGTGCGGACAGTGGCTGGGGCGGGCTGCGAGCGGTTTACGGTACATGCTCGCAAGGCATGGCTCCAGGGACTAAGTCCGAAGGAAAATCGCACCGTGCCGCCGTTGCGCTACGAGGATGTGTACCAACTCAAGCGCGAATTTCCCGATCTGTTTATCGAAATTAATGGCGGCATTCAGTCCCTAGATGCGGCCAACGACCATTTACAGCACGTTGACGCGGTGATGATTGGCCGCGCGGCGTACGATAACCCGTACCTGTTGGCCGATGCCGATCGCCTGATCCACGGGGACGATCGCGAACCAAAATCACGCGCCGAAGTAGTGGAAAATATGATCGGCTATTGCGATCGATGGATGGCGCAGGGCTTCAAGCTTGGGTCGATGACACGGCATATGCTGCAACTGTTTGCAGGGCAACCGGGAACGAAAGCCTGGAAGCGCTATCTCAGCGAGCGGGTGTATCTGCCCGGTGTTGACGCTACGGTCTTACACGAGGCGCTCGCTCAGGTTCACGCCGGATCGCTGTAGCGCGTTGATGGATGCTCACGTTTGCGTTTGCATCCAGGTTTTAGCCCACGCTTAATCTGTTTAATCCATGCCCCAACTCAGTCCGAAGGCTCAAGTGTTCGTTGTCGGTGCGACGGGCGGCATTGGCGGCGGTTTTGTGCGGCAGTGGCTCGCGGACGATCGCGTCGGTCGTGTGTTCGCCACCTACCGCGATCGCGATCGGGCCGCTGACCTGTTCGCTCTGCAAGCTAAAGCGGGCGATCGCTTGGTTTGCCTCGCCTGCGATCCGACGATCGAGGCCAATATTATCGCCACGATCGAACAGATCACGTCACAGACCGATCGGCTCCACGCGATCGTTCACTGTGTCGGAATGCTCCACGAGGAAACCCACACGCCGCCCATCTCTCCCGAAAAAAGCCTACGCCACATCAACCGCGATCAACTTCTGCGCTACTTCGAGATCAACAGCATCCCCACCGTACTGCTCGCCAAACACCTCCAAGGCTTGCTCAAACATCGTGACCCTAGTGTGTTCGCAACGATTTCGGCCAAGGTGGGTAGCATTGGCGATAATCAGCTTGGTGGCTGGTATGGTTACCGTGCCTCGAAGGCGGCGTTAAATATGTTGGTGCGGAATATGGCGATCGAGCTGCGGCGATCGCGTCCTCAGGCGATCGTGGTGGCGCTCCATCCCGGCACAACGGACACGGGGTTATCACAGCCGTTTCAGGGAAATGTTCCAGCGGAAAAGCTGTTTTCGATCGATCGAACCGTGTCGCAATTGTTGGACGTGATGGAGGGATTAACGCTAAACGATAGCGGTGAGTTTTTCTCGTGGGATGGTAGTCGTTTACCGTGGTAGCGATTGATCGGCGGTATTGAATTACACCCAATTTTCAATGGTGTTGGGCAGGACGATCGCGGTGCTGTCGGTTTGGTGTTTTTGGATTTGGGTGGGTTGCATGGGCGAATCCGTGGGGTGAGCCTAGACTGATTTCAGTCTAGTAGGGTGGGCATTGCCCACCATGACGACAATGTTTCCAGGGATGGAATATTTGTCGTACAACCGTACATTGATCGTGGTGGGCAATGCCCACCCTACAACTACAACTGGTTCGACGGGGAAGGGTGAAAAAGTTGATCGCCTTACGGCGAGGGGCGAAGGGCAAAAAAAGCCCAAGCGCAAAGGGCTAGAGCGCTAAAGGGCTCTCGGGGAAACGCACAACACACGAAAGCCGAGGTCGTGGTAACGGTCACCGCGCGAAGCGGCGTGGCGAAACGCAGAACGGCAATACCTCGGAGCGTAGTACCAGGAGCCGCCGCGCAGCAGCTTGTTTTCTGTACTGTTATCTATCCAGGCTGTTCCGTCTGTGGATGCGCCGTTGTAGTTTTCGTGCCAACTGTCTTCACACCATTCCAAGACATTTCCATGCATTTCATATAATCCCCAAACATTCGGCGGAAAACTGCCGACATCGACGGTTTGCTCTCGATACACTCCTTTTTTGCCGTTACCGTAGGTATGGTTACCGTCATAATTGGCGATATCGGTGTTTAAGGTGGCTCCAAAGGCGAAGGGCGTTGTGCTTCCGGCTCGACAGGCGTATTCCCACTGGGCATCGCTGGGCAATCGATAGGCTTTGCCCGTGGCTTGGGACAGTCGCGCACAAAATTCCTGGGCATCATCCCAACTAACTTTTTCAACGGGGCGGTTATCGCCTTTAAACCTGGATGGATTGGCCTTTAAGCTTTGGTTGATTTGGGGCAGTTGTGCCACAGCTCGCCACTGGGCTTGGGTAACTGCGAATTTTCCCAGGGAAAAGTCAGGCACGCTGACTTCATGTTGTGGGCTTTCCGTGTCAGATCGTGATTCTTCCCCGTCTGGAGAACCCATCGAAAACGTCCCGCCTGCTATCAACACCATATCAATGCCAATCCCGTTGATTGTTTCCGTGAAGTATTCCGGCTCGATCGTTTGGCTGGCGGTGATGTTGCCCTGATCATCCACCGTCACCGTTTCCGCTCGAAAACGGGCAAGTCTATTGGATGAACTATTGATCGGTGGACTCAACAGACGGCTGGTGACAACCGCCCCAATGCTACCCGCCACCGTCCAACCGACAAGTTGCCCCGCCTGACCGAGGAATGAGCGACGCGCGATCGGCTTAGGGGTTTTGGGTCGCTGTGGCGGCTCTGGTGGCGGCGGCGGCGGTGGCGCTTGCCGCAAAAGCCGATCGCATAACTGCCTGAGCGTCGGGTTTTCCGCCTCCGCCAAAAAGCCGCGTAACAACGCTTCCAGTTTTCCTTTCGCTTCTGCCCACTCAATCAATTCCATCACTGTTGCCTCAAAAGAAACACTCTCTGGGGCAATTTGATTCAGCGACGCCCCTAACTCTTCACGCACCACACGCTTGAGTTCCAAACGCGATCGATAAGCCGCCTGAATCGCCTCGCGTAACGCCTTAAACTCCGCCCCCGTTAACTGTTTCATTACTGATTCAAAAATTCACACCGGAGCCAACCAACATCTACGATAACGCCGAATCGCCATACCAAATCCCCTCGATCTGTCGCGACACCGCCAACGCCCGATCGCGCAGATCCACCGCCTCAACCCCATCAAACACCACCGTCACATGCCCCAACTTACGACCCAGACGCGACGCCTTGCCGTACCAATGCACCGTCGCCTCTGGGATCGCGGCCAACTGTTCCCGGCGTGTGGCTTCATCAAGCTGGCTCGACTCCGTACCCAACAAATTCACCATTAACGCGCCGTCGCAGTTTAAACCGGGATCACCGAGCGGTAACCCGGCAGCAATGCGGATGATTTGCTCGAACTGCGAACAGTGGGACGCTTCGATCGTCAGGTGACCCGAATTGTGGGTGCGGGGTGCGATTTCATTGACGAGAACGCGATCGTCCGCCGTAAGGAACAGCTCGATCGCGAAGATGCCGATCGCATCGAGCGCCGCCAACAACGTCCGGGCGATCGTCTCGCACTGGGTCGCGACAGTGGCGGAAATCTGCGCCGGAGCGATCGCTCGACGACAGACCTGATCCACTTGCTGCGTCTCAATGACGGGATAGATGGCGATATTTCCCCGCCGATCGCGAGCCGCAATCACCGCCAATTCGCGCGTAAACGGCACAAACTCTTCGACCTCCACCGACGGGCGTCCCCAACGCTCCCAAATTTCGGTAACCTCCGCGATCGAATGGGCGATCGCCGTTCCCTGCCCGTCGTAGCCATGCCGCCGCGCTTTCACCACCACAGGAAACGCACCGCCCACCATTGCTAGATCAAGATCCGCCGGGGTTTCAATCGCACAAAAGCCCGGAGTCGGTAGGCCGATGTCGCGGGTGTAGCAGCGCTGTTCGTATTTATCGAGGAGTGGCCGCAGGGACGCGATCGGCGGCACAAATTCCACGCCGCGATCGGCCAAAGGCTGCAACGCATCGAGATCGACAAATTCATTTTCAAAGGCGATCGCCTGACACTGATCGGCCAACGTCGCCGTTGCCGTCGCATCATCCACCGCCGCCCAAACACAATCTGCGGCCTCCGATACTGCGGGATCAGTATTATTCGGGGTTTGGACAATCAGCGAGATCCCCAGGGGTCGCGCCGCGATCGCCATCATCCACGCCAGTTGCCCACCCCCGACCGCGCCGACCGTCCCCACATCAGTATTGGGCGTTAGATTGATTCGGGTTCGATCGGCGGCAGAGTTCATGGTCGGCAAAAAATAGCGGTTCGTTCAGACTTCGAGGTGAAACATATCGCTCGCCAAATGGTTTCGCCAATCAGCGGTACGCACACGATCGATAGTAGCGCCCGATGTTCGCCGATCGTGATTTCCCCCGGTGGATCGCCTGTCGCAATTCTCAACCTGAACATGCCAACGATTCCAAATTCGCTCCGATATCATACAGATAGAGGCGAGTTGATCGAATCCGAGGGATATATATGATGGCGTTAACGGACTGGACTTGGTTGTGGCTCGCGATCGGCGCTCTGCTCTGCGTGATGGAGCTGTTTGTCCCCACAGCATTTGTCGAGATGGCGATGGGGATTAGCGCGTTAATCGTGGCGATTTGTACATCCTTTATCCCCGGTTTAAACCTACAGATTTTTCTCTGGATGGTGCTGTCGGTGATCGCGGTGTATGCGGTGAAACGCTGGATGCCGAAGCCGCGATCGCTGCCGATCGACGACGAAACCGAAGCGGAAGCGCTGACGGCGATGGAGCCGGGAGAAATGGGGCGAGTGTTATTTGAGGGCAATTCCTGGCGGGCAAAGTGCGAGGGCGATCGCGCGATCGAAGCCCATGAACGCGCGATCGTGGTCGGTCGTAAGGGCAATACTCTGCTGATTATGCTGGATGAGTATCAGGGCTAGATCCTGACACGCGAATAACCCTTAACAACAGCCCGAGTCGGCTTCACAAACTAAGCCTTCCGCCGTACGAGTTTCGCGATAATCGCCGCCCTTGGTCACGCGCGGATCGCGAACGCTGGTTTTATTGCAGCTAAACAGGGTTGCCTCGGCGATCGGGACTTCCGTATGGGGTTCGATGCCGATCATGTCCTCGGCGTAGGGACTGCCCGATCGCGTCAAAATTTGAAAGGTCTTGTCACACACGGCCATGCGCTCGCCACGTTTGTACAGGTGGCCGTCATCATCCAGCACCTGCTTCCAAGGGCCTTTGTAGACCACGGCCTGATTGCGTTCGAGACATTCGCCCTGTTTGCCTTTATAGGCGCGAACGGTGAGCGATCGAAATTCCACCCCGTCCATCACCTGCCACGGTTCCGCCTGTCGGCTGAGGATTTCGATGCCATAAAACCCCGCCGCTTCAAACATCTGTAAAAATTCATCCTCACGGAACGCGCCGGAAATGCAGCCGCTCCAGAGTTCGGGATCGTTGAGGATCGTCGGGGTCGGATCTTCATCGCAGACGATATCGGAAATCACGACGCGACCGCCGCGCTTGAGCACGCGGAACAGCTCGCCGAACAGTTGGAGTTTGTCCTGGGGTTTGACCAGGTTGAGGACGCAGTTCGAGACGACGAGATCGATCGTGTTGTCGCCGATCGCCGGTTCGTCGCGACGTAGGCGATCGCACTCGGCTTCGTAGGCGGCGATCCCGTCAATATTGGCGATCGGGTTGGCTGCGAGCCAGGTTTTAACTTTGTCGAGATCCAGCGCCAAATCCTGGATTTTCGCCTTCACAAACGAGACGTTCTCGTAACCAATCTTGGCGGCGATCTCCGGCTGATATTTCCGCGCCAGATCGAGCATCACGTCATTAAAATCAGCTCCGATCACGCGACCCGCTGCGCCCACCTTTTGCGAGGCGATATAGCAGACTTTCCCCGCGCCCGACCCAAGATCGAGCACCGTATCCCCCGGTTCGGCGTAGCGCGACGGATCGCCACAGCCGTAGTCTTTCTCGATGATTTCGTCCGGCAAAATCTCCAGATATTGCCCGTCATAATCTGTCGGACAGCAGAGGCTGGGCTGTACGTCTTGGGCTCCGGCTTGGTAGCGATCGAGTACGACAGATTCGATGTTGTAGTCGATCGCTTCGCTTGTGCTAGCAGAGGTTGCGGTGAGGTTGGTGAGCGCCAATTCAGTCATGGAAATATACGTTTTTGTATCACGTTAAAACAGAACAAACGGTCTGGGCGAAGTCTACTTATACACCTTCATTTCACCGCTGCGGAGACGCCCCATATAGTCCTCTAGATCCGTTGCCACGTCACCGGCAAGGATGAAACCACCGAGCATATTCGGGAAGGCCATCGTCAGCAGCATCATGTCGCTAAAGTCGAGTACGGAGCCCAGGTTCACCACCGAGCCGATGAACACGCAAATGACGAATAGCACGCGATAACTTTGGGTTTGCCCCTCTCCAAATAGATACGTCCACGACCGCTCACCGTAGTAGCTCCAGGAGATCATTGTTGAAAAGGCAAAGAGGAATACGGCGATCGATAAGATCACCGGGAACCAGCCAATCACGGTTCCAAAGGCTTCTGAGGTAATGCTAACCCCGGTTAAATCTTTATCCAGATAGGTTCCTGTAATCACGACCACGAGCGCGGTCATGTTGCAGATGACGATCGTGTCGATGAACGGTTCGAGTAGCGCGACGATCCCTTCGCGGACGGGCTCTTCGGTACGGGCTGCCGCGTGGGCGATCGCCGCCGAGCCGATGCCCGCTTCATTCGAGAACACCGCGCGACGAATTCCCTGCACCAGGACGCCAATAAAGCCGCCTTCGATCGCTTTCGGCGTAAACGCTTCACTAAAAATTGTGCCGAATGCCGCCGGAATTTCCGTCAGATTAGCGAGCAAAATCCACAACGCTGCGATCACATAAATCGCGCACATCGACGGAACCAGCGCTGACGCCACCGACCCGATCCGCTGAATACCACCCAAAATCACCAGACCGACCAACACCGCGATCGCCAAACCATAGGCCCAACTCGGCATCGCAATAATGCCCGACACAGCCTGATAGGACTGGTTAGCCTGGAACATATTGCCACCGCCCAGCGATCCACCAATGCACAACACGGCAAAAATCCCGGCCAGCGCTTTGCCCAACGGAGCTAAACCCCGCTCGGCGAGTCCATCTCGTAGGTAATACATCGGCCCGCCCGATACATGACCTTCGGGTGAGATGCGGCGATATTTTTGCGCCAGGGTGCATTCGACGAACTTACTCGTCATGCCGAACAATCCCGCTAGCGTCATCCATAACACCGCACCGGGGCCACCGGTTTGGATGGCGATCGCCACCCCTGCAATATTCCCCAGCCCCACCGTTGCGGACAATGCTGCCGATAACGCCTGAAAGTGAGTCAGCTCGCCTTCTTCTGACGGATCATCGTAGTGTCCGGCAATGACAAAAATCGAATGTTTAAAGGCGCGAAAGTTGATGAACCCCATCCGAAGCGTAAAGAAAATCGCCCCGCCAATCAGCCAGAGCACGATGAGAGGAACGCCCCGAATACTGAAAAACAGGATGCTGGACAAAAAGTTAACCAGACTCGCAAAGAAAGTGTCGATGGTTGCGAGTAGCCCCCCGTTGGTTTCAGTGTCTTGCGCTAAGGCGATCGTTGGCACGAGCAACAACGAGAGACCTGCCAACAATCCGGTCGATTTTCTAAGCTTGGGCATACGGTTATTCGAGTGAAATGGTGAGGTGATGGCGATCGCGGAATAGCATCGCGATCGCCCTTCGATTTTGCCGGAGCCTCGCTCCTTTGCAAAGAGTTACGCGTTTTGGGAGCCTGAACTGTAGCGGATAGAACCAAGAAGGCCATTGCTAAACCGATATAGCGATCCGCAATGGCCTTCTGTAAGGTTCATAAGTTGTGAATAAATTGATGATAAATTCACCCCTGATGCACCCTGGCGACGATCGAACATCGATTTCGTTAAAGATCGCAGCTCCCCGCAACAGGGCTAAACGGCCATACGACTCGACGAAACGAACCTAAGCCGGAATGCGGCGACGCAGGCTTTCGAGCCGTTTTTTCGCCGTGGTGTTGTTCGCTTCATGTCGCAGCGCATCTTCGTACACCTCGATCGCCTTTTCAACCAACATCTTGCGTTCGTAGACAAAGCCGAGATTATTGAGCGCCGTCACGTACTGCGGTTGCAGCTTGATCGCGTCTTTGTATTGGCGAATCGCCAGATCGTACTGCTCCTGGGCGGCATAGGCAAAACCCAGCGCGTTATACACCAGGGCGATATTGTCATCACCTTCGAGATCGTTTGCTTTTAGGGCGCGTTGTAGCTGCACGATCGCCCGCGAGAACAATTTTTTATCGATCAGCAGGCTACCGAGTTCGTAATATTCCTTTGCCGACGCCTCGCCTTCTTTCGCGCTCTGCTGTAGGCGTGACAAGGTTGTTTCGACGCGCCGTGTCCGTAACACCTGACGCGCGACGAAGATGCCGCTACCGAGCAAAAGGACGATCAGAATGATCAGATAGGAAATAGCGAGATTGGTATCCATGTAGTAAAGACGAAAATTATATCGAGCTGAATGAAATTGAAGTGCTTAAAAAACGTGCAATCAACGTTCGATCGTATTTTTCTACATTCTCTGACGATTCGCGAGCTTCCTTAGCAATCTTTAAATGGTCGCGTTACACAATAAGGCACGTTGAGTGCGGTCACCGTTTACATCGGAAGCCACGCAAGCCAAGAAAATCCAAAGTGACTTAAACCACGTCACTCAACCATCCTGGTTGCAGACAAGCTAGAAGTTTGTGCTACGTAATCGTGTCCATTTATTTTCTGGGCTTACTTAATCGTCGATCACCAGTCCCCAGGCTTCGATCCGTTCCGCCAGCCAGCCACTGGCTCCCCAGCGTTCTAGGCTGTCATTCACCGCCACCCGCAGCGTGTCGTACTGCACGCCCTTGGGCAAAACGATCGCCAGCGATCGCATCGTGACGTACTCGGGCAACACCCGATAGCCGGGATACTCCTGCGCCCAGCCGATCGCCACACTGCGATTCCCTGCGAAAGCATCCGCTTCGCCATTATCCAGTCGATCCAGTGCCGCTTGATAGGACTCGACACCGACCAGCCTTGCGTGGGGAAACTGCCAGTGCAGCGCGGCGATCGCGTCTGATCCCCGCAACACCGCGATCGTGCGGGTGCTGAGATCGGCCACGGATGGGGAAACACAGTTTCGAGTCGCGATGACGCAACGATCGGGGATCACGATGGCGGTTCCGTCCAGCCAGTAGGGCAGGCTGAACTGCACCAGGCGTTCGCGCGATGCGTTGATGCTCACCTGAGCGATCGTCACATCGACCCGATCGTAAACCGCACTCAAACGCTCATCGTTATCCAGCGGGATTAGCGAAATGGCCTCACGATCGCCGATCAACTCTTCCGCCAACTGACGCGCCAAGTCAATCTCTAACCCCTGAAGCACCCCCGCTGCGTCGCGAAATCCCAAGGGGCGCACCGTATCTTTCACCCCGACGATCAGATAGCCGCGATCGCGAATCGTATCGAGATCCGCCGCGTTGACCCGCTCAGGCTCCGAGCCGAGGTCGATAAATGCCCACAAAAATACCCCTGCTAAACAGATGCGCCAAAGTCGCGATCGTCGCGAGCATCGAGAGCAGAGGTGAGATAGCGTCGTGAAATGCCGACGGGCAGCAAAACGAAGAATGGAGAGCGATCGTTTGACGGACATCCCCATTACTCCGCGTTACGCGCCTTTCGCCATTTCAACAACTTTCGCAAAGCCATCAGGATCGAGGACAGCCAGTTGAGCCAGCATTTTGCGGTTGAGCTCGATGCCTGCTTGCTTGAGCTTACCGGCGAGCTGCGAATAGCTGATGCCGTTCATGCGGGCTGCGGCGTTGATCCGCGCAATCCACAGGCGACGGAAATCGCGTTTTTTCTTACGGCGATCGCGGTACGCATTGCGCAGCGCTTTCATGACTTGTTGGTTGGCGGTACGGAAGTTCGTCGATTGCGTACCACGGAAGCCTTTGGCCAGCTTCAGGATTTTTTTGCGGCGCTTACGTGCGACGTTACCGCGTTTTACTCGGCTCATTAATCTTTGCTAGGGGGTGGATGGATGATAGCGGATGTTTGTTGGGGAAACGGTGCGATCGAGACCGCACGGCAACCCACAACGCACTTACATGTAAGGCATCATCAAACGGACGTTTTGTTCGTCGCGTTCGTTCACCAGAGTTTTGTGGCTCAGAGCGTTTTTGCGCGAGGGGCTTTTGCGCTCTAGCAGGTGGCTTTTGAACGCTTTGCGGCGTGAGATTTTTTTACCGCTGCCCGTTGCTTTGAAGCGTTTGGCCGCAGCTTTACGCGTTTTGAGTTTCGGCATGTTCTAGAGCATTTGACACGATTTACTATCGTAGCGAGAGATCTGCCGTAATGCAAGCGGCGATCGCCAGCTTTCAGGGCAAACGCATACTCGGCAGACCCTCACCCTAAATCCCTCTCCCAGGCCGG
>CAZFJL010000036.1:0-43441 GCA_964518905.1 uncultured Geitlerinema sp.
CTGCTTTTGAGACGATTGACCTAAGTAAAACTACTTATTCAGAAGTCCTCTCAGAACGATTCTCGATTTCTCTGACACCCCATTTTGTGAAATTTGCTAACTGACGAGTCATTAATATCTCTGACTGTTCATAAAAAGAACGCTTTGAAGAAAAAGCTTTGTTAGATGCGCGTCGGTTATAGCTACCAGCTAGCAAAGTCAGATTACCAATACGACGTGAATAATCATAAGAGTCAGACTTCTTGATTCCTGATTCCTCAAATGCTTCTATCGAAGGCTTTTGGGGGAAAATATGCTCAACATGAACCTGTTTTCCACGATGAATAAATGTTTCACCAGTACTCATGACAGCATTTATTTGCGATAGTATCTCTCGCCATGCAGGTGTTACCACGGTAACCATAGTAGAGGAAAAATCATCAGAGAACTCTTCATCATTAACAATCTCTCTTAGAGATTTTGAATTGAGAATTAAGTTCCAAGGATTTTCTTCTTCTCTCACTATTCTCGACAACTCAAAATAAACTCCTTCAATAGAGCTTGGATTTCGAGAGCCAACGATTGAAGAGCGGACAGTTATTGATTCACATATTTTAACACCTGGCAAAATGTGATCTGGCGAATATTTAGCCAAAGCTAGAATAAAAGGCCGCACTTGACTTGCACGATATGAAAGCAATCGCTCTAAGACTTCAGCTACTTCTGTTCCCCAGATACATTTTCGTGGACTAGGTGAAACTATTTGCTCAAAATGTGCAGCCGACTCTTCAATAGAGGTTATAAACTGAATACTCTCTTTCTCACTCAGACTTTCCAGATATTTTCGATACGTCTCGTAGGTTTGACGCTTTCTTACATTTCCATGATACGCGATCCAGTAATTTCTTAAAAACTTAACGATGTCATCGTCTCGTGTCAGCTCAGTTATGTTCGACCATAAGTCAACAGCCTCATAAATGCTCTCTTCTCCGCATCTTGAAAAGATTTTATTCTTTATCAAGTCAGCAGAACTAAGTGATAATCCGCGATCATTGAGCGTTTCAAATAGGCGAAAGGCATCACGCTCACTCGAAGCAGTAATACACACGAGTTCAACATCATAAAGAAGACGTTGAAACATATCTTCTGTACTGAGTGAGTATTCAGACTTATATCTGTCAATATAACTGAAGATTGATTTCAGGGCATCAGAAATTTTTGTGTGTTGATATTTTTGATCAGAATAAGAAATTATTCCTGACAATATAGCTTCGTAAGCATCTTTATCTTCACCTTTTTGGAGATTTATTTTGAGTTCTCTTTTTCCTTTTATTTTTTTTGAAAATATATACGTGTTATGCTCTGCGGCGTCTTCCAAACCTTCTGACTTCAATTTCTGAATAAAAGCATAAATCAAAAGAGAGATTGTTGTTAAGCGTTGCTGTCCATCTAATATGGTGATCTTAGAACTTTCAGCTTGCTTATCTTTTGAAGCCAAAACTATTGAGCCTAAGAAATAAGGAAGCTCTTCTAGTGGAGTGCTGAAAATATCATCAATCAACTGACCTATTTCATCACGCCTCCAGGAATATGGACGCTGAAATACAGGGATTTCAAAGATTGATGAGCCTGGCGATAGTAAGGTCTCAATCGTTTTAGTTGAAACCTCATACTTACTATTTGACATGAAAATTAACCTGTGAATTCAATTTGCAGTGTGAGTATCGCCACAAACAATAAATATACTCTTGAGATTCGAGTTCTAAGATAGACATCGAAGACTAGATGTAAGGCGACACTACATCTAGCAGAGTTCTATTTTAGAATATATCCTTAGAAAAATTCAGGTGATGTTGCTCTGTTGTTGGATCTCGACCTCCATCTTACAGGCAATCTTTTGTCGAAAAAACTCAATCAAAGCTTAAATCTCAGAATTTGAAAAAATATCGCCTAAATCATCAGTTAAGACCTCGGCCAACTTATTACTATCGAAGCAATGGCTGTAGGATTGCCGCAAAAATTCGCCAATCTGATCACCCCAGTCTAAACCGGCGGATAGGCTACACCCTAATTTATCCTCTAAATCCGCCATTTCTAAAAGTTCAGCTTCACTAATAAAATGATTCATTATTTTCCTTAGTAAGACAGTGAAAAATCCCGTGAAGGTGGGCAGTGCCCACCCTACGATTTAGAACAAGAAATAACGCTGCGCCATCGGCAACACCGTCGCAGGCTCACAGGTCAACAACTCACCATCCGCCCGCACCTCATACGTCTCCGAATCCACCTCGATCGCCGGACACGCATCATTCAACTTCATATCCGCCTTGCCGATCGTCCGACAATTCGACACCGCCGCGATCATCTTACGTAACCCCAGATCCGCCGCCACACCCCGATCGATCGACGCCTGCGACATAAACGTCACACTCGTCGCAAACTTCGCCGCACCATAGGCCGCAAACATCGGCTGCATATGCACCGGCTGCGGCGTCGGGATACTCGCATTCGCATCACCCATCTGCGCGTAGGCGATCGTCCCGCCCTTAATCACCAGCTCCGGCTTAACCCCAAAAAACGCCGGTTTCCACAGACACAGATCCGCCAGCTTACCCACCTCGATCGAACCCACCGTATCCGCAATCCCGTGCATGATCGCCGGATTGATCGTGTATTTCGCCACGTAACGCTTCGCCCGCTCGTTGTCGTTGCGATCGCTATCGCCCGCCAGCGCTCCCCGCTGCACCTTCATCTTGTGCGCCGTCTGCCACGTGCGGATAATCACCTCGCCCACACGACCCATCGCCTGGGAATCCGAGGCGATCGCGCTGAACGCCCCGAGATCGTGCAGGATATCCTCCGCCGCGATCGTCTCCCGGCGAATCCGCGACTCGGCAAAGGCCACATCCTCGGCGATACCGCGATCGAGGTGGTGGCACACCATCAGCATATCGAGGTGTTCTTCCAGGGTGTTGACCGTGTAGGGGCGCGTCGGGTTGGTCGAAGACGGCAGCACGTTCGCTAGGGCGCAAACCTTGATGATGTCGGGAGCGTGGCCGCCGCCCGCGCCTTCGGTGTGGTAGGTATGGATGGCGCGGTCTTTGAAGGCGGCGATCGTGTTTTCGACGAAACCGGCCTCGTTGAGCGTGTCGGTATGGATCGCCACCTGGATATCGTAGAGATCCGCCACCGTTAGGCACGTGTCGATCGTTGCCGGTGTCGTCCCCCAATCCTCGTGCAGCTTCAGCCCCATCGCCCCGGCTAAAACCTGCTCAACCAAGCCGCCCTGCTGGGCGCTGTTGCCCTTGCCCATGAAGCCGAGGTTGATCGGAAACGCTTCGGCAGCGCGGAGCATCATGTGGATATTCCACGGCCCCGGCGTGCAGGTGGTGGCATTGGTTCCGGTGGCAGGGCCGGTTCCACCGCCGATCATGGTGGTGACACCGGAGGCGATCGCCGTTTCGATCTGTTGCGGACAAATAAAGTGAATGTGGCTATCGATGCCGCCTGCAGTGACGATAGATCCTTCCCCGGCGATCGCCTCGGTTCCGGGGCCGATGATAATGTCGATATTGTCCTGTACCAGTGGGTTTCCGGCTTTACCGATCTTAAAAATCTTGCCGGACTTGATGCCAATATCCGCCTTGACGATGCCCCACCAGTCGAGGATTAGCGCATTCGTGATCACCACATCCACCGCGCCATCGGCGTTCGTGATCGGCGACTGTCCCATACCGTCACGAATGACTTTACCACCGCCAAATTTCACCTCGTCGCCGTAGGTGGTGTAGTCGCGTTCAACTTCGATGATGATTTCGGTGTCGGCTAGACGGACGCGATCGCCGACGGTCGGGCCGTAGGTTTCAGCGTAGGCGCGGCGATCCATTGGGTAGCTCACGATCGGTTCTCGGTGATGGGACTGATGATACTGGTGATGATGATACTAAATTTCAACAGCATCGTTTGATATTGCAATCACCGAGTCCGACGCGTCACCCGCCAGGACAAACGCTTACTTCGGGAAGGAAATTTCGATCTAAGGTGAGTCAATCCCCTGAACCTTCATCGAGAACATCCTATGGACTGGCTGTCCGTACTGATCGAGCCGCTGCAATACGGCTTCATGCAACGATCGCTGGCGATCGCCATCATGGTCGGCATCATCTGCGCCCTCGTCGGAACCTATCTGATGGTGCGACGTATGGCACTTCTCGGCGACGCGATCGCCCACTCCGTCCTACCCGGACTAGCGATCGCCTTTTGGCTCGGCTTCAATATTTTCATCGGCGCATTCATCGCGGGCGTCTCCAGTACGATCGTCGTCACCTGGATTCGCACCAAATCCCCCATTAAAGAAGACGCCGCGATGGGGATTGTCTTTTCCGCCTTTTTCGCCGCCGGGGTCACGCTGATTTCGCTGATCCAAAAAGACAACAAAATTGACCTGAATCACTTTTTATTCGGTAATATTTTGGGCGTCACGGCTAGCGAAGTCCGCGAAACCGCGATCGTCGGCCTGATCGTCATCGCCACCGTGATTTTGCTGTACAAAGAGCTGCTGTTTTATAGCTTCGATCCTCTGGGCGCTCAGGCGGCGGGGTTGCCGGTGCAGTGGCTCGACTTTGGCCTGATGGTGGCGATCGCGCTCACCGTCGTCGCCAGCCTAAAAGTGGTGGGCGTCATCCTGGTGCTGTCGCTGCTGATCACTCCCGGCGCAACGGCCTATTTGCTCGTGCCGCGTTTACATCAGGTGATGATCCTGGGCGCGGTGATTGGCGTGATTTCTAGCGTTAGCGGCATGTATCTCAGCTATTTTTATAACGTCCCGTCGGGCCCGGCGATCGTCATGGTGGTGTCGAGTTTCTTTCTGTTGGCGCTGCTATTTAGCCCGCGCCACGGCGTCCTTACCCAGCCGGGAACGCTGCTCGGTAAGATGCTGCGCCGGTTGGGCTAGCTTGGCTAGTTTTGTAGGGCATTGTCCACCCTTACGGATACTGATGCGCGTGCTGATCGTGGTGGGCAGTGCCCACCCTACGGGACATCAACCCATCAAAATCACGTTGTCGAGCACGTGGATGATGCCGTTATCGGCTTCAATGTCAGCCGCCAGCACCGTCGCATTTTTCACCTCAAAGCCTTCGGTTCCGTCAATTGGAATCGGCGATCCTTCGAGCGATACCACCGTACCCAGTTTGATCAGCTCATCCTTGGTGTACTTGCCAGAGACGACGTGAAACTTGAGGATGCGACCCAACTGGGGCGGATTTTGAACGAGTGTTTGCACCGTGCCGGGGGGCAGTTTTGCAAAGGCGTCATCATTGGGCGCGAAGACCGTGAACGGGCCAGGGCTTTGCAGCGCTTCGACCAAGCCAGCGGCCTGGACTGCGGCGACGAGGGTGGAGAAACCGTCATTACTAACGGCAATATCGACGATGGTAGGCATGAAGGGTTTTGGGTTTGAGGGCTTGGATTTAAGAAGTTTTGTAGGGTGGGCAATGCCCACCATCACCGATACGTGGGCTGATCGTGGTGGGCAATGCCCACCCTACGAGTTCGGGCTTGTCCGAGAGCAAGCTAGAAGCTTGCGCTACGCGAAATCGTATCCCTAACGGTAGCCCTGACGTTGAATATCCTTGAGGCGGGCTTCGGGACGCAGGAAACGATCCATCTGAGACTCAAAAAATTTCCGGTTGGCCGTCAGGTGACGCGGATTTTGATCATCGATCGGGTACAGCAGCGCCGCCCGTAGCGCCTGGATGACCGCTGAGGTGACGTTGTACATCGATCGCTGAAACGTAACCCCCAACTGGATCAGCTCATCGTCTTCACCCCGGCTAAACTTGGCGTAAAACTCCTTGAGATAGGGCGGCAAAAAGTGCAGCATGTCCTGCATTAGCAGCGTCGGCGGAATGCCCGCGCTCCCGACGGGGAAGACATCGGCGTACAAAATGCCGTAGTGAAAATCCTTTTGTTCGTCCGGGACTTGGTTCGCCTGAGCGTTGTAGGACTTCGTGCCACGGAACGGAGCCGTACGATAAAACACCGCTTCCACGTAGGGCAGTGCCGCTTCGTAAAGCCAGGTAAAACCCGCCGATTTCGGGATGATTTCGTAACACTCATCGCCGATATAGAGATGGTGATAAATCGGACGACCGGCCACGGCGAAAATACCATTCACGAGGAACTCCATCGCCTCGGGAACCGTGGTCATTTTGCCTTCATCGTATAGATCTGACATCTCAAAGAACACTGGAGCCATGACTTCCCAAAATAGTCCTAAGTTAGCGTAATAGGATAGCTCGCGCACTTTTTCGAGGAACATCGTCGGGAATAGTTTATATAGCCCCAACATCACCGGGTTGCCTTTGAAATAGGCTTTGATCGCCCGATCAGCGTTGGCGATATATTCCTCACTTTCTAGATAGGCATAAAACTGACCGCCCATGCCCTGATGCCACAGCATCGCCCGCATACAGGCTTCAGCAAACTCCATATTGACGCGATCGTGCCAAAGGTGATGCCACAGCTTCGGCATTTTTCCCGTTTCGCCGCGCTCCATGAATTCCCGCAGTTCTGGGTGGGCGTCCGCTTCACCTCGCCAGATACGCAGGTCGGCTCCGTCACCTGCGTAGCTATTCGGGCGATCGAGATATTCCTGGGAAATGAAATATTTAAACGCTGGAATCGGATTGAGAAACACCCGCTCGGCGATGTAGAGCAAATCTCGCCAATAAAAATCCATCGGCACAGCATAGGCTTTATAAATGCCGATGATTTGCATCAGATTTTCCGGCGTATCCGGCAGCATCGATCCGCCTGCTTCGAGACGGTGAATGATATCGGAATATGGATGGTTTGAAGGTGGTAAAACGGTTTTTGTGGTGGTGGTCATGGCGAGATTAGGGGTGAATTGAAGGGTGAATGATCGAACAAATTAACGTTGTTTTGGGTGTCGTCTGAATCCCCACCGGGTTAACCCTTAATCATGACGACCCAATGACGGCGCGGCGAGGGACGGCGGCAAACTCGCGATCGGCGGTTTCTCCACCTGCCCGATCGCTGGTAACACCAAATCATCCACCGGCAACGCCGCCACCAACCGAGCGCTCATCGGTTCCATCCAGCGCACGAGCCAATTTGGTTGCAGACCAAAGATAACGACGATCGTCACCAACACCAGAGCCGGGAGACGTTCCGGCAGCGTGACGCGATCGTAGTAAGCCAGCGAATTATCCAGCTTGCCGAAACAGGTACGATTTAGCAAAATCACGAAGTACACCGCCGTCAGTCCCGACGACAGAATGCATAACAGCGTCGGAATCGGGAACGTCGAAAAACTGCCCTGGAACACCAGGAATTCCGCCGCAAAGCCGACCATGCCGGGAATCCCGGCGCTTGCCATCCCGGCAGTAATCAGCAGCGTGCTAACCAGGGGCAAACCGCGTATGGGGTTGAGCAAACCATTGAGGGCGTCCAGGTCGCGCGTCCCGGTTTTCGCTTCCACCAAGCCAACGAGATTGAACAGTAGCGCCAAAATTAACCCGTGGGCGACCATCTGAGCGATACCGCCCAGGAGACTGAGTTCGGTTCCAGCGGCGATCGCGACCAAGATATAGCCCATGTGTCCGATCGAGCTGTAGGCCACCATGCGCTTGATGTCGCGCTGGGCGATCGCCGCGAGCGAGCCGTACATGACGCTAATCGCGCCGATAATCGCCAATCCCGGTGCAACCAAAGCCCAGGTCTCGGGGAATAATTCCAAACCGAAGCGAATCAGGCCGTAGGTTCCCATTTTTGCGAGGACGCCACCGAGGAGAATCGCGATCGGCGGCGAGGATTCGACGTAGGCGTCGGGCGACCAGGTGTGGAGCGGCACGAGGGGAATTTTGATGCCGAGGCCGACGACGAGCAATGTCAGGGCGATCAGTTGCGTTTGCAGGTCGAGATGCGCGGTGGAAATATCGGCGTAGTCAAAGCTGATGAAGTCGCCACCGACCCAGGCCACCACCAAAAACGAGGCCAAAATTAGGATGCCGGAGAGGGCGGTGTAGAGCAGGAATTTTGTCGCGGCGTAACCACGTCTTTCGCCGCCCCAGATGGCAATCAGCAGATAGACGGGGATCAGCTCTAGCTCGAAGCAGAGGACGAACAGGAGCAGGTTTTGGGCGAGAAATGCACCCGCGACTCCGGCGCTGGTGATCAGCAGCAAGGCGTAGTAAAGCTTGGGACGATCGAGCCGATCGCTGGTGCTGTAGATCGCGATGATCGTCAGCAGGGTGTTGAGTAACACCAGGGGGAGCGAAAGACCATCAAGCCCGAGGTGATAGTTGAGACCGATCGGCGTGATCCAGGTATGGGCTTCGACGAACTGCAAACCGGCATTGTTGAGGTCGTATTGCGTTGTGAGGTAGATCGACCCGAAAAAGGCGATCGCAGCGGTGATCAGCGCGATCGGTTTGGCACGGGAAGGCGAATCAGGCGGATCGGGGATCAGGCTAATGATGATCGCCCCGACGATGGGAATCAGGATCAGTGCGGTAAGCATGGTGTTACGTCTGGTGTTGAGAGCAAGCGTTTGAGGGAGTGTTCGATCGTTCAAGTGAAGCAATCCAGGCAGAGCAGGCGTTACATTCCCGCCGACAGCAGACGTAGCGCAGGCAAGCCCATAATTAAGACAAACAGCGCAACACTCAACACGATCGACAAGACATAAAACTGCGATCGTCCCGAGGTGTTGTATTTCAGACTTTCGCCGCCGAACACCGCCGCTACACCGACCAGATTGACCACACCATCCACGATGTAGCGATCGAGCCAGCTCACGAACCGCGACAGTTGATTGATCGGCCACACCACCAGCAATTTATAAAGCTGCGGCGTATAGAAGTCGTAGGCCAAAAAGTCCCGCAGCGGTTGCGGCACGATCGCCACCGGCGGATTCGCCGTCGGCGCTAGATAGAGCAGGCTACCGATCGCCACGCCTAGCAAGCTCGACCAGGTGACGATCGCCCCGATCGATGGAGCCAGCGTGTCCATCTGGGGCAAGACATCCCAGGCGGCGAAAAAGAGCGGCACGTGCAGCGTAATTCCGGCCAAAATCGTCGTCGGCAACACCAACAGCCACAGCCCCTCCGCCGATCGGCGCGTCCAATCCGTCACCGCACCGCCAAACATCAAGCCAAACAGCCGTGCAACGCTAACTCCGATCGCCACATTCGTCGCCAACACCACCGCCAGCAGCGCCGGTTCCGACTGCCATAGCCGATCAGCCAGCGGCACGATCGCCCAAAATCCACCCAGCGGCGGCAACGACAGCAACGACAAACCGCCCACCGCCACACACAAGCCCGTTACCGGACGACGCACCCATAGTCCGCCCATCTGGGTTAGGTTTTGGGTGATGTTATTCAGAACAATATTGCCCGTCGCCATCACCAGCAGTGCCATGCTGAGGACAAAGACAAACAGCATCATCAGCGCCGTTTGCGATGCACCCACGCCGATCGCGATGAATACCAAACCAAGATAGGCACTCGTCAGATAGGACAGCACGCGCTTAACGTCGATCTGCGCGATCGAAATCGCACTCGCTCCGATCGCCGTCGCTGCCCCCGTGATGATCATCGCCTGGGTCGCAAATCCCGACAGCGCCACCACCGGCATGATCTTAATCAGCACCCATGCGCCCGTCGAGACGATCAGCGTGTTACGCAAAATCGTCGCCGGGTAGGGGCCTTCCATCGCTTCATCAAGCCAGAGATGGAGCGGAAATTGAGCACACTTGGCGATCGGCCCTGCGATCAGCGCACAGGCGAGCAGCGTCGCCACGCGAGGATCAAGATCGGCTGTGGCCGCCCACTGTCCCAGCTCGGTAAAATTCCACGTCCCGGCGATCGGCATTAGTGCCACCACCCCCATCAGCAAAATCAAATCGCCCACCCGCTTCGTCAGAAACGCATCTCTCGCCCCGGTGACTACCAGCGATTGGTTATACCAAAATCCAACAATGAGATACGTCCCGAGGGTCAAAATTTCGAGGATGACGTAGCTAAAGAAGAGGGAATTGCAGAGGACTAGGAAGCATAAACCGGCCTCGAATAACCCCATCAACGAATAAAATCGCGCCCAGCCCCAATCCATTTCGAGATAGGCGATCGCGTAGATCTGGGCGAGTAAGTTAAGGCTAGCAATCACCACGCAAGCGCCCAGGGTCAGCGACGAAACCTCTAAGTCCAGAGAGATGGTTAGCCCTGCGGCATCGAGCCAGACAAACGACTCCGTGATGGCCGACTGTCTCCAAACATCCAGCAGCGCCACCAAGCTATGCACCAACGCCACGATCGACAGGATGACATTAATGTACCCCGATGGACGTGGCCCCGTACTCCGCACCAAACCAGGCGACCAGGGCAGCGCCAACATTGCTCCAATCAGGGCATAGCAAGGAATCAGCCAAACATTCTGGCTAAACAAGTGAGCCATATCGTTACCTACTAAACCGATAAATGATCACGTCACATGCATCGACTGGATGCGGGTATCACCGGGACGATCGAGCCCCCCGCAGCGAGACCGTGGACACACCTCACGCTGGACATACATGATTCGGTGTCTCTCGTTCCTCTTCTATCGCTTTTTGACGATAGAAGAAACTTGGGCATAGCTAAAATACTATCTTTTTCTACACTTTAGCATCGCAAAAAAACGATACGAAGCAAAGAGATATAGCCAAAAAACTATTTATAGATGTAATAAGCAAAATCATAGGCCAGTATCACCTCGATTCCTGTGCGTCCTCAAAAATTATTCTTCTCAGGACTGACGCAGATGCCCGATCGAGCCAAATCGAACTCGATCCCTCAAGGAATCCGTACACTTTTCTGGACGGAACGCAGAGATCTTGTTATTATCGATTTACGTACATTATTCTTTCCCGTTTCCTCCTTCTTCTTGCCGTAGTTATCAATACCCCGCGTGTTTGCACAGCTCTCCCGGTTTTGACCGCGTTGCCGATGCCTAATTCGTCTTCCAGCCCTGCCACCAATCCCGGAACATCAAGCCCCACCAAGTCACAGCACGCTTTGCCACAAGCACCAAAGCCAATCAAGCCTCGCTTCTTTACGCCGTCAGAACGTGCGCCGCTGCCCATCTCGCAACTGCCGCCCTTGCGGTCACCTAGCGCCTCATTTCAAGCACTGGGAGCCGAGATCTCCTGGAGCGACATCTCGCGATCGTGTCTCGACGAACCGAACGGCGAATCTCACGGCGAATCCAGCACGGAACCATCTGTGGCGACACCCGAAACCGCAGCTTTGCCGAATCATCGCCCTATCCCTGCAATGCCCTCCGTCCCGTCTTCCCCCACCCCAAACCCAATGCCCCATCCCCATCGCCGTCTCCGTTCCGTCCTAAATCCGCCTATCCGTGACTTCCTCCCTCAGCCCAGCGCCACAGCACCCCAGCCATCAACATCCCAGCCAGAATCTCGCCAAAATCCATTCCCAAATGTCGAACTGATCGGCGGTCTCGATGCAGGGATTGATCGCGATGTCCGTGACGAAATCGCCCAGCATGTCGCTCCTGTCCGTGTCGGAACTCGGGAAGCGGGAAATGTTGAGATTCCTCCAACGCATCGCGATCCGGTTCCCATGCGTCAACATCCGCGCCGCCGCCGTCCGGCATCCGCGCCGATCGCCTCGCGTCTGACGTCGTGGCTCAATGCGCGATCGGCTCCGGTGGTCTATGCCGTTAGCGTTGGTCTCGGATTGCTGGCCTTTGGGGTGCTGTCGCACGTTGACGATCGACCATCTCAACGGCTTACGGATACCGATTGCACCGGATCGATTTTGGTTGACGCGACGCTGACGCCGGAAACCCTCGCCCAAATCCCGGCGAAAATGGGTCAGGCACGGGCGAATGTGGCGCAACTGCTCGGATCACCTTACTGCTCTTTGTCAAAGGTCTCGGTGCGCTATGGCGCGATCGCGGAGCGTGACGTGTATCGCATGGCGGATGAGCGGCGGGTGGTGGTGTCCTACGAGGACGGGGTGCTGCTCGGGGTTGGCATTGAGGCATCGCGGATGGCGCATCCGGCATGGCAGGCGGGTGTATCGCGGTCTCAGACGGGGGAGAATTCTACGGCGAAGGAGTCGGGTGATCCAAACCCTGAGACGGATGCAGCCGTGACGCCACCCGGATCAGACGCTGGGCGATTACAGGAGGTGAAGGTGCAACAGTCGTGGGGCTTGCAGATCGGTGATGCGATCGGGACGGCTACGGTAGTCGGCAGTCTAGGGGATGTGTCGTTGTCACATCGGGGGCGAGTATTTGCGCCGGTGGATGGTTGGGTGGAGGGTGATTTTGTGACGATCGTGGGCGATGAACTGTTACCCAGCGAGCCGGATTGTGTGCTGTTTTCGAGTCCGCAGTTGCCGTCATATTTGATGAAAGCGTGCGGCTTGGTGCAGCGCTACCTCGGGGCGGTGGAGGCGGGTCAGCCGATCGGCCGCACGGGGGGCGCGTTACATGTGTCGCTGCTGTCGCGACGGCGGGATCAGGCGGCAAACTCGGACGCGGAGGCGGAGTGGGTGTATGTGTCGCCGTCGCCGGAGTTTCTGGCGCAGGCGATCGACGGGGACGAGTAGCGAGATCCTCGCGATGTTGGAGGTTTCGCTCAACCTTCAACATCGGCTCACGTTTTAGTTTTTCTTTGTTCGTCGTTTTAGAAGTTTTAGGAACGCCAGGAGTTTTAGGGATGCATACGATGACGGCTGCATATTTACCGCTATATCTGACTCGCATCGCGATCGCGGTGTTTGGGTTCATGCCTGCGTTTGGGTTGGCCGCGATGGCGCGAGCGGGGGAATTGGTGGCGATCGATATTCCCGCTGTTGAACCGACGATCGTGGAGCAAACGTTTGACCTCGGGATGCGGCCAATCATGCCGACCTCATCCATGCACCCCGACACACCATCCGTTACCGATACAGCTCAAATCCCCCAGCAAAATCGCGCCCGATCGCCACTCAAGCCACCCCCGATCGCGGCGGTTCCGGATGAGTGGTGGTCGCAAGGATCGGCGTCGCCGATCGCGGTGGCGCTCGGGGCAGCGGAGGGGACGCGCCACACCGATGGCGGTAAAAATCCGGCCTATTATTGGCACACCGATCCCGGCAATGCGGCGAACAATTTCGGCACGTTTAGCTGGCAGCACCTATCGCCGGAGCAAATGTGGCCAGTGGTGCAGGCGGCGACAGCGGCGGAAAAGCGCGAGCGATCGGCGCAGCTCGGGTTAGCGGATCTGGCGGATCAGCTCGCATTTGCTCGCATTGAGCGGTTTCATTCCCAATTACGCGACCAGGCCACGGCAAAGGGCATCAGCCTCACGTTTGACGAGCTGATCAATGGGCTGGATTTGGCGAATCAGTCGCCGCTGGCGGCGTTGAGTCCGATGGGATATCTCGATCGGCTCGCGCAGATGCAGCGATCGCTGTCTGAACCGGAGGAGCAAATTTTAGAAGCGCGGGTTTGGGCATATTGGCATCCGCGCTATCACCGCTGGGATGCGCCAGGATTGGGCAATTCCTACGAGACGATTCGAGCGGATCAGGCGCGGCGGATGGCGGCAATTCAAGCGGCGTTGCAGCAGTATGGGTCGATCGAGGCTTCGGGGGCGGTGGCGGCTGTGATCGTTGAAACGCAATCCAAACCGCCAGAGGCTTCGCCTGCGAGCGTGGCGTCTGTCTCGAACTCTGTTTCGGAATCTGTCTCGGAATCTGTCTCGGAACGGGCGACACCACCGCCGATGTTTCTCGATTTTCAAGCGAATGGATCGCGTGGCTCATCGTCGCGGGCGTGTTCTACGATCGCGGCGCCGGATCGATCGCCGTACGCGATCGATTTCGTTCCCTGTCCTATAGGCGGCATTGCCTACGCGCCGGATTAGCTTGAATCATTCAGCAATCAGCGCGATCGCGGCAACGATCGCGTCACCTGTCCCGGTAACGTCGCCTGAGACGCCGGAACCTCCCAGGTTCCCGACAAAATCGCTTCGACCGCCTCTTCGACCCGATCGAGATCCTCCGCCAACAGCGGCGGCCACACCACCCCCCGATCGCGTCCCGCCTGCAACGCCCGACGACTGTTCCGCGCCAGCCAATACAGCGCCTGCACCAGCTCGCGATCAATCGTCGCCTCTCCCTCCAGTGCCTTATAGGTCACCTTCAGCGCCAGCAATACCGACGTCATCTGACCGGGGATGGGCGCTTCACCGCGATCGAGCCGCAGCAGCAAGGCATCGGGATTGCGTTGGGTCTGATGTGCTGTGCCTTGGTCGATGAGAAATTTACGAGCGGTGGGATTATCCATAGGGTAGGAAAAAAAGGGAGGCGATCGCACGGAGGGGTTCGTTGATTTTCGCCGGTCAAACGAGCAGCGTCGGCGGCTTTTGAGTCGTCAATGGCGCAATTGCTCAAGACATTAAGCGAGCGATCGCGTCAAAATGGTAGCGCGAACCTCAGGTGATCGCCCTGTATTATTGCTGCGATCGTTCACGCTGCTGTTTTTTCGGTGAATCCTATGAGCTTACTCGGCAATCTAATTTGGCTGATTTTTGGTGGTTTCTTTGCCGGTCTCGGCTACATCATCGGCGGCCTGAGTCTGTGTTTAACAATTATCGGGATTCCTTTCGGGATTCAAACGATCAAAATCGGCGTTGCGACGATGACGCCGTTTGGCCGCGAGATTGTGGAAGTTGAGAATAGTAACGAAACGTTGGCCTTAATTTTTAATGTGATCTGGGTGGTGCTGTTCGGCTGGGAAATTGCGATCGCGCATTTGGTCTCAGCGGCCATTTTGGCGATCACCATCATCGGCATTCCCTTCGCCGTGCAGCATATGAAGCTGCTTTCGCTCTCTATTTGGCCGTTTGGTCGGACGTTTCGTTAAAACCTCAAAAAATCAATCTTTACTCAAAAAGCGGCTCATGTCTGAAGACATGAACCGCTTTTTGATTGAGGACAGTCAGTGGATCAAAATAATAGATGTGGGTTTCAGACCTTTGAGATTTTGAAAACCTCATTTGAAAACCTCAAAGGTCTCGCTCCCTGCGATCCATTTAATGCTGGGCTTGGACGACTTAATTGCTCAAATTAATTGCTCAAAATGCGCTGGACGATTTCCACACCCGTCAGCGCCTGCCAGCCAAATAGACCCACCAGGCCGATGTTTAGCGCGATATGGGTATTACGCGCCAAATCATTGCCCTTTTGCATCGCCGGAGCCAGAGCCGCCGACAGTCCGACCAACGCTGTCATCCCCAGACCGACTAACAGATGAGGGCCAACGAACAGCTTGCCGTTGTTGATGTAGGTCGCTGCCATGCCGCCGATCGCGCCGAAAATCATCGCGGCCAACATCACGGATGCCGAGACATAGTGCTTATCGCGAAACTTGCCGCTTATGAGTTCTTTCTTTGTTTCACCCTCTGCCGATCGTATGCGGCGAGCCTGAATGCCCGTGTAGGCCAGATACAGTACGACGGCAAACAATACCCACATCAACACGGGATGGGCAAACGTGACGATCGGCTTGAGAGCGTCCGGGATTTCGATACTCATGAATCTTTGACTGAATCTTTGACTGGAATCTATAGCGTTAGGCAAGGCGTGAAACGAGAGCGATCGCGATCTTGCTCCATCAACAGAAAACTCACCGTTGACAGGTCAAACTCGTAAGCATCTCGTCACAAAACTTAGTATAGACGTCCTTTTGCCTTCAGGATTGCCTCAAGAAAGACGAAATTAGGCAGACAGACTTCCCGACCCTTCGGATTAATTGAGAGCAAAAGATGTCGAATCATTGTCAAACGTTAAATCATGCAAACCCCACTGGAGAACCGGGGTATAATGCATCCGACAACGTCAAACCCTATGACTTCAAAGGTTTTGAGTGATTTTTGTGAGCTGCGCGATCGATCCAATCCAGCACACAGCCCTCGGGTCTCGTCATCCTCGCCGCTCTTTGCTCTTTACCAAACAGATTGTGGAACTTTCTTGCAAAAGTGAATACGCCGTTCTCGCACTTCTAGAGTTAACCGCTCATTTTTCCCAGGGCGAGCCGCTCCAAATTCGCCAGATTGCAGCGCAGCAATCCATACCCGATCGCTACCTAGAACAACTGCTCGCAACCTTGAGGCGTGGCGGACTGGTGCGATCGCAGCGTGGCGCCAAAGGGGGCTACTTTCTCGCGCGTGAACCTCGGAATATTACGGTACTCGAAGCACTTGAATGTATTGAAGGCGGTAATATTCAGCCAACTTGCACGGAGGATGAGCCGAAAACCAGCGAAAGCGCGATCGTTCGGGAGATTTGGCAAGAAGCGCGAGACTGCGCCCATGCCGTCTTGCAAAACTACACCCTGCAAGATCTGCGCGATCGTCACGACCAGCGCCAAGACATCAATTTGATGTACTACATCTAAATCCCAAACCTCTTATGAATATCGCCAATAACATCACTGAACTGGTCGGCAACACGCCTTTAGTTCGGCTCAATACGATTCCGCAAGCGGAAGGCTGTGTCGCCGAGATCGTCGTCAAGCTCGAAGGGATGAACCCGTCGGCATCGGTGAAAGATCGGATCGGCGTCAATATGATCGAGGCGGCGGAGCAGGCAGGACTGATTGACCCCGATCGTACTACCCTCGTCGAACCGACCTCCGGCAATACCGGCATTGCCCTGGCTATGGTCGCCGCTGCCAAAGGTTACACGCTCATCCTGACCATGCCCGACACCATGAGCCTCGAACGGCGATCGATGCTGCGAGCTTATGGCGCACAGTTGGAACTTACGCCCGGTAGCGAGGGAATGCGCGGCGCGATCGCCAAAGCCTCCGAAATCGTCGAACAGACACCGGATGCGTATATGCTCCAGCAGTTCCAAAACTCGGCCAATCCCGAAATTCACGCCCGCACCACCGCCGAAGAAATTTGGCAAGATACGGACGGCGGGGTGGATATCCTGATCGCAGGCGTCGGCACTGGCGGCACAATTACTGGCACGGCTCGCATCCTCAAGGCTAAAAAATCGACCTTTCAGGCGATCGCCGTCGAACCCTCCAACAGCCCGATCCTCTCCGGAGGACAACCCGGCCCCCACAAAATCCAAGGCATCGGCGCCGGTTTTGTCCCACAAGTTCTCGATACGAGCCTGCTCGATGAAATCGTCACGGTCAGCGATGACGAGGCGATCGCCTTTGGGCGTCGCTTGGCGCGAGAGGAAGGCTTATTGTCGGGTATCTCCACCGGGGCGGCACTGTGCGCCGCAGTGAAGGTCGGGCGACGTCCCGAAAATCAGGGCAAGCTGATCGTCATGGTGCAGCCAAGTTTTGGGGAACGCTACCTGAGTACGCCGCTGTTTCAAGATGTTCCACTGGCGATCGAAGCACCCGTAAGTTAGCTCGATCGCAGCACGACTCCGCACCAGTATGCGTTTGTCTTTGCCTAGTTTGACGGCGGAACGACGTTAAACACGTTCAGCCGTTAAGCTAGGCCATAATTCGTCTACCTTTCTACGATCGTGCCTGAATGTCCCAATCACTACGCGACATTGCAAGTGGCAATGAGCGCGAGTCTGACCGAAATTAAGCAAGCGTATCGGCGCTTGGCGAAGGAATATCACCCCGATCGCAACCCATCGCCCCAGGCTCGCGATCAGATTATTGCGATTAACGCTGCCTACGAAATCCTTGGCGACCAGGGACGACGACAGCGCTACGATCGCGATTATGCCTATCACTTTCGCCGCTCCCGATCGGCCTCGCGCGAACAGCACGCCACCACGCCGCGATCGCGCTATCGACCCTCTCGCCCCGATCGCGGCAGTGCCAGCGATGAACGGTTGCAGCTATGGATTGAGCACGTATATCGCCCCATAGATCGGCAGATCGCCCGTATTTTACATAGCCTCGATCGGCAACTTGACGAACTTTCCGCCGACCCGTTTGATGATGCTTTGATGGAGGTTTTTTGCGACTATATCGAAAGCTCCAAAGGTGTGCTTGAAATCGCTCAACATTCATTTCGATCGCAGCCAAACCCATCAACGTTAGCGAGTGTTGCGGCGGATGTTTATTGCTGTCTGGATCGGGTTAATGATGGTCTCGAAGAGCTGGAATATTTCACACTCAACTACGACGATCGTCACTTACATCTAGGACAAGAATTATTCCGCATTGCGATCGGTCTGCGTGCTAATGCCTTTCAGAACTTGCGTAACTTTACTTACTGAACGTTTCAGACCTTCTCAGACTTTTGAGGTTTCCGAATTATATAGCAAAAACCGATTTGGTTAGGACGTATGAAAAAAGCTGAGAGCACTGAGCGGAGTCGAAGTGCGGTTTTCGGCTTGGACGAGAGTGTCCTAACACAATCGGCTTACGCTATAGCAAAAAACGATTTGGTTAGGACGTATGAAAAAATTGAACCGACGATAAACATCAAAGGTCTCGCTCCCTGCGTTCCATTCATTCAATTTTTAACCGGACGTGAGGAATGCGCCAATTTTTGAAACCAGGCTGCACCTGGACGCTCGATCGCCAGGTTGCTGACGATTGCCGCGATCGTCGCTAGACCGAGTACGGCGATCGTCCGTTGAGCAAAGGCTGTCAGGTCGGTTAATTCGCCAAATTTCGGCAACAGCCAGATCGCGATCGGATAGTGCCAAACATAGATCCCGTAGGATAAAACGCCCCAAAGTTCCCAACAGCGCCAGGGGTTTGCTCGGCAGGCGACGAGAGAAAATGGCTGATTTTGGCGAAACCCGTGATAGGCATCGCCGCTCTCGAACGCGACGATAAATAGACAAATAGCGGCGATCGATAGAGTCGGGCCGATCGATAAAATATTATCGTTCCCTGCAATTTTCCAGTTCGCACAGAGGATAAATAGGCCAATTATCACCACGATCGCTAGTCGTTTCAGATTTTTTGTACGTAAGATTTTTTGTCTGATTTTTTCGACAAAAGTAAACCCTTCTTTGGATGATTTTAATTGGGAAAATTTGGACGAATTTATTAATTTCAGCAGTAACGGATTGAGCAGTAAGCCGCAGAGAAAAGCGTCTAAGTTAGCCGGTAGAAAAGTATAAACATAACGAACAAAATCAAGATTAAATTCGCCCGTTCGATCGCCATGAAGCTGAAGTAACACCGCGACGATCGCCCCGCGTAAGACGAACCAACTGATCGCCACTAGCACGATCGCCGTTAACACCCGCCGTACCGTCCGGAACCGATCGCGCACCAACCCAAACAACAGCGGCGCGATCACGTAAAACTGCACCTCCGTCGAAAGCGACCACAGCGGCGAATTAAACTGTTCCGGTAGCGTGTGGTTATAGGTGAAGGTGAGATAGCGCAGCAAGACCCAGTCGTTTTCCGCTGTCGGAATCAACATTGATGGTGCGAGGAAAACCGCCGGAATCAGTACCGCCGCCCAGTACAGCGGCAGGATGCGAGCCGCGCGGCTACGTGTGTAGCGCCACAATTGCGATCGGCTTATTCCGTAGCGCCCGAGATAAAATCCCTTGCCGACGAGGTAGCCCGACAGCGTGAAAAATATCCGCACGGCGATACCACCGGGCATCGCTGCCAGCCAGCCCCAGGGCAAGGTTGATAACACCGCGATCGGCGGTTGACAGTGGGCAATCACGATCACCAGGCAGGCGAGGCCACGTAGGATCAGGAAAGCATCGGCGCGATTGGTTGGGCGATCGGGCATGGAAGTTAATCGAATTTAGTCGCAGTGAACAGTTAACGATTCGGCTGTCCCAATAATGCCGCTTCGTAGGCTTGTCCCGCCCGTTCCCAGGTAAAGCTGCGCTCGATTAATTCGCGACCGTGGATCACCAGCGATCGGCGTAGATCCGCCTCCTCAAAGACTCGCGAAATCTGCGCCACATATTCCGGAACCGTATTCGCCCGCAGCGCGGCCAGCGGAACCGGTTTGCCATCTTGTTTTCCATCGACGGCGAGACTCTCCAGCCCCGAATCACTCGCCACCACCGGCACACCCGCCGCCAAGGCTTCCAGGGTTTTATTTTTGATGCCGTAACCAATCCGCATCGACAGCACACAAACCGCCGATCGATGCAGATAGTCCACCATTGACGGGACGCGCCCCGTGACTTCCACGCCCTCGATCGCCTCCAGCGCTTTTACTTCCGGCGTTGGACTCGTCCCGACAAAACTGAGCGTGGCATCCGGGTAGCGATCGCGCACCAGCGGAAACACCTCCTTCGCCAGGAACATCGCGCTATCAATGTTCGCGACCGTATTCATCGCGCCGACGAAGATCAAGCGGTGGTTATCCGCCGGGATGCTGTCGGCATCGCGGAACGGAAACAGGCTGAGGTCAACGCCGTTGGGGATGATATGAATTTTGCTATGTTGGCTAAATTCGCGCATCTGCACGCCATCTTCGGGGGTGGTCGCGACGATCGTCGAAAACTTCTGGCAATGCTGGCGTTCGTAGCGTTCGAGCAAGGGCAAATTCAGCCGCTCGCGCAGGGGATTAATCGCCGCGCCGTTTTCGAGCTGTTGGCGACAGGAGGCAAACACGGAGCTATGGACATCGATCACGGTGTTGAGCCGATCGCGCCATTCCGGTCGCACGAAAATTTCGTTAATGCTGTGTTCGCAGGTGATGGCGTCGTAGTGGCCGGTGGCGACTTCGCGATCGATCAAGGCTTGCATGTGCGGCTGCTCGTACGATCGCACATAGGACGGACAGCCATCGCGCAAAAATTCCGCAAACCGTTTTGCTTTGCCCAAAACACCACCACCTGCATTGCCCTGACCGGGCGGGAAAACTTCGAGCCGTGTGACGTAGCGTTCTAGTTCGTGGATTTCTTCGTCTGTTACCACCGGCTGACGTTGGGTGACGAGGGTAATTTCGTGACGCTGACGCAGGTAGTCCATGAGGTTAAACGTACGAACTTCCGTTCCGCCGCGCGTGGGCGGGTAGGGAAACGGCGCGGAAAGCATCAGGATTTTCATAGGAATTTGGGCTGCGGCGAAGCGTTAAAGATGATGGCGGTTTTGGCGCGAATTATGATCGGATGTACGGCGGCAACGATCGCCAATCCGAACAGAGTCCGAACACCGTCTGAACGCGGCTGAACACGGCTTAATCCTAGCAAGTTGGATGAAACCGACGATTCAGACCATACAACCCAAGATTCGAGTTTCAATTGAGATCGTTCAAGACCCCTCGCTTGAAATCATCGCCAATAGTTGATCCGCCGAGAGCTTGCCGCTGACGTCGGTTCCTTCCAGCAAACTATCGGCCAAATCCCGCTTTTGCTGGTGCAAATCGACAATTTTTTCCTCGATCGTACCGCAGGACACCAGCCGATAAATCGTCACCGGGCGCTGTTGACCGATGCGATGGGCGCGATCGGAGGCTTGGTCTTCCACGGCGGGATTCCACCACGGATCGAGATGGATCACATAGTCGGCGGCGGTTAAATTCAAGCCCGTACCACCGGCTTTGAGGCTAATCAAAAAGACATCGCCTTCGCCGGACTGAAAGGCATCGACGCGCTGCTTGCGCGTTTTCGCCGGCGTGCTGCCGTCGAGGTATTGATAGGAAATCTGGTGTTGTTCGAGATAGTCACGCACGATCGCCAAATGATCGACAAACTGGCTAAACACCAGCGCTTTATGTCGGTTTTCCAGCAGCTCCTCCAGCACTTCGCCGAAGACCGTCAGCTTTGAGCTGGGAATCGGCGTATCGGGGACGACTAAGCGCGGATTGCAGCAGAGCCGCCGCAAGCGCAGGATTTCCGCCAATACGCGCAGGTGTCGCGCTCCGGCCTGATCATCGTCGGATTCGGAGAGTTTCACCAGGGCGTTACGCCGTGTGGCCTCATAGAGTGCCATCTCTTCGGGGCTGAGTTCCACCGGTAGGGTAATTTCAGTGCGCGATGGCAGCTCGGATAAAACCTGGGTTTTGGTGCGACGCAAAATGAACGGCTGGATTAGGGTTCGGAGCTGACGGCGAACGTTGACATCCTGGTGGCGCTCGATCGGGGTGATGAAACGCTGCTGAAATTTCGCTTGGGAACCGAGCAAGCCGGGATTAATAAACTGGAACAGATTCCACAGTTCGCCCAGATGATTTTCGATCGGCGTACCGGTCAAAATCAACCGAAAATCCGCCTGAAGTTTCATCGCCGCCTTCGATCGCTGGGTGGCCGCATTCTTAATCGCCTGGGCTTCATCCAAGATCACCGTCGTCCATTCCACCCCCGCCAGCAGTTCACCCACATCACCCTGCTGCAACAGACCGTAGCTACACACCACCAGATCCCGCGCCTGAAGCTGCTCGATCGTCTGCTGGCGATCGCCACTGCCAAGCCAAATCGGATTCAGCGTTGGCGCAAACTTGCTCGCCTCACTCAGCCAGTTCATCCCCACCGACGTGGGCGCTACCACCAGTGTCGGCCCCGCCGAGGCTCGACTGAGAATGACCCCCAAGGATTGCAGCGTTTTCCCCAAGCCCATATCATCCGCCAAACATGCCCCCACACCCCAATGGGCTAGCTGCATCAGCCATTGGAACCCTTCGATTTGATAATCGCGCAGCTCGGCCTGGAGGGTCGATGGCAACTCGGGACGGACGGCACGCATCTCGCGAATCCGCCGCACGTGCTCTTTCCATGATTTATCCGCATTCAGCTCGCCCAGTTCTGACAGCGTATCTTCGATCGCCAAGGATGCCAGGGGATGAAAGCGAATCCCGTCGCCATGTTCCTCGCCAAAATTGCGTAGATCTTCGAGCTGTTTCCGAAACTCTTTCGTCAGCGCGGCAAATTGACCGTTACCGAGCTGGACAAACCGACCCGGCGACATTTCCAACAGACGCAATAGTTGCTGAAGATCAAAGACCGTGTTTTCATCAACCCGTAGTTCACCCTCCGCCGCAAACCAATCGCGCTGTCGCCCGATCGAGATTTTCATATCAGTCGGATTGAGATACCGACTCACTCGGAATTTTTCCCCTTCCGGCCACTCGATGATCGGACAGACCGTTGTGGCGATCGCGGTTTCGTTCACGACCTCGCCATCAGCTTCCTGATCCGCTGGCTGCAATGCCTGAAGTTCCGTTAACAGTTCCAAACAGTCGATCGGCTCGCTCACTAGCCATTCGTACTCATCCGCTGAATCGTCGTATCCGCCCAAACGTCGCAGCGTCGGACAGGCCGCGATCGTTGCCTGCGCCTGCGTCACCTCGTCATCTAGCTCCCGCGTCGTCTGCACCTGAAGCCCCTCGATTTCCGTAATGGCCGTTGTCCCCCCTTGGCCGGGGCGATAGTAAGGGCCACCGCTGCGAAACGGACGCGACAACAGCAGCACCTTCAGGCCGGACGATGCGGGCAACAAATGCACATGGGGCGTCGGATCGGACGGCACAGTCTCGATGTTAGACACACCGCCAATGTCCGACTGCACCAGCATATTTCCCGCCACCGCCTCGATCGCCGCCAACACCTGATCCTGAGCATAGGCCGGAACCCGAATCTCCGACGCCCCACCAAAGATCGCCGCCACCTGACGGTGTTTCTCCTGAATACCGATCACCTTCAGGCGGGTCATCGACTCCTGCTCGATCACCCATTCCTGCTCGCCTGAAAAGTGGGGAACCAACGCAATGGTCAGCGTTTCATCGGCATTGTGGCGTACGACCAACTGCGGCTGTCCCGCCACAATCTCGACCCCCACCGTCGGCGAATCGCGCCAAACCACCGCCGGATGACCCGCCAAATCCAGAATGACGCGGCTGGGAATCGAGTAGGTTGTCCCACTGCCGTAGTAACTGCCGTAATCCCGAGTGACCTCGATCTGTTGGCAAATCTGCCGATCGCGATCGGACAGATAGCTGAAGGAATCCAGTTCTTTCACGAGCCGCCGCAGTGCAACCGCCCGCCCGCGACTCCAGCCCCCCTTAGCATTCTGCTTTTGCTCACGCGGCTCGATCGTCACCTCACCCCACGTCTCCAGATGAATCGCCCAGGCCATCCGTTGCGCTTTTTTGGATGTTTCAGCGGCTGCCGGGTTCACTTTCAGCGCTTTCAAGGCCAACAGTTGCAGTTCCCAGGCCGATTTCGGCTGCATCGCCTGGAAGCAGAGCGTCATCTCCGGGAACTCGCCCATCTCGCGCATCGTCGCGGCCAACTGCGCGAACATTTCATCCTCATGCAGCTCCGCCAGCAATGACACCGCCTCCAAGGCAATCCAGTCGTATCCCGCCTCGATCGCGTCGGTGTAGATCGGACGCAGCAGACGCAAGGCCAGTGGTGTAGCCGCATCGCGATCGACCCAATAGCGAGCCATCAGACTCATCAAAGTATCGAAACTGTTTTGGTTTTGATAGGTGAATACTGGCATCTCTAGCAAGAGCGATCGAGCCTTCAGATTGCCCAACTGAGCGGAGATCGCCAAGACGAGATTGCTATAGCCGTAGGCAAATAGTTCACACCGTGTAGCCCCAAGCTTGGCCTGTTGCAACGCTTGCTGTAATCGTTCGGGCGACCCATCACGAATTAAAGCAAACGTAAAGAATAGTCCCTCAAATCCCGGCACGAAGCACGGCAGAGGCTTACGTTTCGATTGGGCTTGCTTCTGTAGAGTCAAATCGATCGCTTTGTCATACTGATGCAGAGACGAAGAACTATCACCCTCCAGCAGGGCTATCCAACCGCGATAGACATAGCCCGCAGGCTCTGACATCGTGGCCAGTGCTTGAATGACTTCACGCGCTTCCTGTATACGTCCTTGCAACAAATACTGCTCACACAGTAGCGCCAACATTTCAGAACAATGACTGGGATATCGACGATCATTGGCAATCATTGCCAGAGTTTCTAAGAGTTCGGGCTGTGGCTCCAAATCGAGCGCAGCACTACATAATTCAAACTCCAAAACGAGCATAATCAAGTCTGGATCAAGACTCAAAAACCAATCGCGATCGAAGGGATTAAAGCAAATCGTCCGTAATACATCCTGAAGTTCAACCGCACCATAGCCATAGCGAGACAGCGCCTCTTCAACCTGCTTGGGTTCGTTAAGATATAGCCCAATCCGCGAAAACCGAATCACGATGTCAACCGCATCAAGCGCACTGCTCGTTGACCGCGCCTTTGTCCGCGTAACCTGGGCATACGCTGCGAACCGATCGGACTTTGCTAGCTCCCGCGTGATTAATTCAACAACGAGCGGATCGCACTGAACTCCCGCCGAGCTTTGATTGACGAGACCGATCGCTTCCCATTCCGTCACCGGCAGTTTTAACAGTGCCGTGGTCCAGCGCTTGCCCATCGCGTTGGGAATATTCGCCGCATTCGCGCAGTCCGCCAGTGCCGATCGGGAAATCGGATGATAGATCAGCGACAGGAGTTCCAACACGCGCTGGTCTGACTCGGGTAAGTTTTGGTAGCGCTCAAAACGTTGCGTACGTGAAGCGGCGGTATTATCCTTTGAGGCCATTGACGTGTCACCCGAAAGCTCGAATTTGATTAGACTGAAGCGACTGAGATTGAGATTGAGATTGAGATTAAGACAAAAATGAAGTGACGTCTTACTAAGTAGACTAAGAAAATTAAAGTTACATAAGTCACGTAACTCAACCATCCTGGTTGCAGACAAGCTAGAAGCTTGTGCTACGCATAGCATCGGTTAATTAGCTTGGCCTACTTGGATGTTAGATAAAACGTTGAATTAATTTGGACAATATAAAGAATCACGGGTCATAATTCCAGTCTGAGAATTCGTACCATCAGCAATTTTGCATAATTCTTTCACTTGAACACCATCCAAGATCGCCTCCGAAAAGTCCGCCCCGTGAATGCTGACACCTTCCAGTTTAGACCGCAGAAACAGCACACCCGTTAAATTCGCATCGTCAAAATTAGCCCGTGTAATCGTCGCCTGATCAAGCATCGAATTGCTCAGATCCGCCCCTGAAAAATCCACATCCGTCAACCACGACATACTAAACATCGTCCCCCGCAAATCCGCCTCGGAAAAATCCACCGATCGCACCGTCACCCCAGCAAACTCGACTCCCTGCAACACTTCACCCGCAAAGCTCTGACCATTTAAATCCGACTCACTAAACGATCGCGCCGGTGGATATAACACCGCTTGGGCGAGGGGAGCCTGAAGCAGGTTGAACGCCGACACTCCGTAGAGATGAACCGCCGCGCAAATCGACACCACGGTCATGGCGATCGGCGAAAGTGCGGAGAGTATCGAAATGAACATCAAGTCGTTACGCCCGCGATCGGCGTCCAGAGAAGTACGAACCCAGTGTACAGAAGAATTCAACGCTGTATTCAAAGCGCAAACGCCCTACCCAAAAATGGATAGAGCGTTATTGATCGAAGACCAATTCGTCTTTGATTGCAGAGAACCAACGGTGTGACCCGAAAGATTCAACCTTTCAGCGCTTCTGCACCGCCAACCACTTCGAGCAGTTGTTGCGTAATCGCCGACTGACGCGCTTTGTTGTAAACCAGCGTCAAACGACCGAGTAGATCGGTGGCGTTATCGCTTGCATTACTCATCGCCGTCATCCGTGCCGCCAGTTCGCTGGCCGCCGATTCTTGCAACGATCGCAGGATCTGGTTATTCAGATACAGCGGCAACAAAGCATCGAGGATTTGCTCCGGATCTTGCTCGAAGATCATGTCGCGCGGCAGATCTCCCACGGGGGTCGAGACCTTCTCTCGCGTCACCTCAAAGTTTCCAGCTCGACTGGTCAGGCGGAAAATTTCATCATCAGCCGCTTCGAGACCTTGGGGGTCAAGGGGTAGCAGCGTTTGAATCGCCGGAGTCGAACTCACCAGCGAGACAAACTTGGTGTAGATCATTTCCACGCGATCGACGGATTCCGAGAGAAACAGCGATAGCAGTTCGTCACCAATTTGAGCCGCTTCCGACGAAGTCGGAATTTGCTCAAGACCAGTGTAGGTCGCATCGATCGGATAGTTCCGACGCTTGAAGTACTGCATCGCCTTACGACCGACAATGACCATTTTGTAGTCTTTGCCTTCTGCCGCTAGCTCTTGGGCGCGGATTTCAGCCTTGCGGATGACGTTATTGTTATAACCACCGCAAAGACCGCGATCGCCCGAAATCACGAGCAAGGCGATCGATTTCACTTCACGCTGTTGCAACAACGGCAGCTCCACATCCTCAAACTTGAGGCGGCTTTGCAAACCATAGAGCACCTGCGCCAACGCATCCGCAAACGGACGCGTTGCCGTGACTTGCTCTTGAGCACGACGGACACGAGCCGCCGCGACCAAACGCATGGCCTCGGTGATTTTACGTGTATTTTTAACGGATTTGATTCGATCTCGAATCGCTTTTAAGTTAGCCATGACTTTAACCTGAGTCTAAAAAGTCACGAGCGCGTCCAGCACTGCGCGGTTAACACACCGTCTCCAGACTGAACGCGCTCGATCGAGAGTTATGCCGAGACGAGGAACGATTGCGTGAATTCCGCAATCCCTTCTTTGAGAAGCGTTTCAGCTTCTTCGTCGAGTTTCTTCGTGGTCGAAACCAACTCGATATATTTCGGCTTGCTCGTGTTCAGGTAGTCACGCAGACCGGCGATGAAATCAACCACTTTCTCGACGGCAATTTCATCGAGGAGGCCGTTAACACCACAGTAAATCACCGCGACTTGCTCCGCCAACGGGAGCGGCGAGCTTTGTGCCTGCTTCAGGGTTTGGCGCAGACGCTGACCGCGACCCAGTTGTTTTTGAGTCGCAGCGTCTAGGTCAGACGCGAACTGAGCGAAAGCTTCCAGCTCATCGAACTGAGCCAGTTCGAGCTTCATCTTACCCGCAACCTTTTTAATGGCTTTGGTTTGCGCTGCCGATCCAACCCGTGAGACCGAAATACCAGGGTTAACCGCCGGACGTTGTCCTGAGTTAAACAGGTCAGACGATAGGAAGATTTGACCGTCGGTAATCGAAATTACGTTGGTCGGGATGTAAGCTGCAACGTCACCGGCTTGGGTTTCGATGATCGGCAGTGCCGTCATGCTACCGCCGCCGAGGGCATCGCTGAGTTTCGCCGCACGCTCAAGCAGACGCGAGTGGAGATAGAAGACATCGCCGGGGTAGGCTTCACGTCCGGGCGGACGACGGAGCAGCAGCGACATTTGACGGTACGCTTGGGCTTGCTTCGAGAGGTCATCGTAGATCACCAACGTCGCTTTGCCTTTGTACATGAAGTACTCGGCGAGGGCTGCGCCTGTGTAAGGCGACAGGTATTGCAGAGTCGCCGGGTCGGAGGCGTTAGCGGCCACAACGATCGTGTAGTCCATCGCGCCGTTTTCGGTCAGGGTGTCAATCACCTGAGCCACGGTCGAAGCTTTTTGACCGATCGCCACGTAGACGCAAACCACGTCTTCGGATTTTTGGTTGATGATCGTGTCAACCGCGATCGCCGTTTTACCGGTTTGGCGGTCACCAATGATCAGCTCGCGCTGGCCGCGACCGATCGGAATCATCGCGTCGATCGCTGTGATACCCGTTTGCATCGGTTCGCAAACCGACTTACGGGCGACGATACCGGGCGCACCGGATTCGATTAGGCGGGATTCGGTGGTGGCGATTTCGCCTTTACCGTCGATCGGGCGACCGAGTGCATCGACCACACGGCCAATCATCGCGTCACCAACCGGAACCTGGGCGATTTTACCGGTGGATTTAACTGAAGAGCCTTCTTGAATATCAAGGCCTTCGCTCATCAAAACGGCACCGACGTTATCCTCTTCAAGGTTGAGGGCAACACCGATCGAGCCGTCTTCAAATTCAAGCAACTCGCCTGCCATGGCTTGCTGTAGTCCGTAGATCCGTGCAATGCCGTCGCCGACTTGCAGAACCGTACCGACATTCGAGACTTGCAGATCGCTATCGTATTGCTCGATCTGCTGCTGAATGATACTGCTGATTTCGTCTGGTCTGATAGCTACCATTATTTTCGTCCGTTATTAATCCTCGATTTGCAGTCGAGCAATCGACCCGGCGACACTGCAACGAGCCACCGGAAAACGCCCTAAAGCTTTTCGTTTCTTACCAAAAACTTGATAAAAAACGGGCTTCAGAACGCTAGCTCAAACTCAACGCCAGACGGCGTAACTGACCGCGCAGGCTCGCGTCGAGTACCTGAGAGCCAACTTTGATCGTGACACCACCAATCAGGTCGGCATCGGTGCTTAACGACACATCCACACCGTTCGCGCCCGTGAATGACTTCACCTTTTCGCGTACGGCTTCGACCTGTTCGTTACTGAGTTCGCTCGCCGACGTAACTTCTGCCAGGACGATGCCTTTCAGATCACGCAGCAGCGATTGATACTGTTCACAAACCGCGTCTAGCAGGAACACTCGACCGCGATCGACAAGCAGCATCAAAAAATTCTGGGTGTAAGCATTAAACCCATCACGGGTTACTTGCGATAACACACCTTTTTTCGCTTGAACTCCAACCAGCGGGTTCGCTAGGAATTGAGCCAGATCGCTCGATTCGGCCAGCATTTGACGCAAGCCTTGAATATCTTCGCCAATTGCATCAACGACATCGTGAGCTTGAGCAATTGACATCAAAGCCTGAGCGTAGGGCGCAACAATACTCGCGCTAACTCCACTTTGCATGGCCTAACCTCCAATCATACTGATGCTACGATCAACGAGCTGGCTTTGAACCGACTCATTCATCCGCTGCTTGAGTTCGCCCTCGACGCTTTCCAGCGCTAGCGCAATGGCCCGGTCACGCAGTTCGCGTGTGGCACGATTCGCATCAGAATTGAGTTCAGCAGCAGCGGCTTCCTTCATCCGAGCAACTTCTTGCTCCGATTCCAAGGCGATCGCCTCACAGGTTGCCTTCGCACGGACTTCAGCATCCACAATTAATTGCTTCGCATCAGCCTGTGCTTTGGCGAGCTTTTGCTTCGCCTCATCCAGCGCTTGCTTTGCCGCTTGGGCACGTTGCTCTGACTCACCGATCGCCGTTTCAATCTTGCTACGACGCTCGGACAAAATACCGCCAATAAAACCGCGACCGAAGTAAAACAGTACGCCGATAATAATGGCCAGATTTACGATGTTGGTATCAAAAATATCGAAATTGATACCAAACCCTTTTTCTACTTCGCTGCCAGCGTTAGCCAGCCACAAAAAAGTCTCCACGATCTTTATCCATATGACTTCACTGTTTGGTCAGGGCTAACGAGTGCAACGAGGCGCTCGTTAAAGACCCAACTCGCTATCGGCTGGCGAGTTCAGATCCTAGGAGCTTCTCCAGCATCTGACGGCTTAAACCATCAATTTGCTGTTCGAGAGAGGCAAAGGCATCTTGCTTTTGTTGCTCAATTTCTGTCGCAGCGGCTTCACGCTTGCGAATCGCTTCGGCTTGCGCCTCTGCCAAATTTTGAGCTGCAATTTTGCTCGCCGCGCCACGAGCTTCGGCAACGATCGACTGAGCCTGCTTGCGAGTTTGGGCAAGCTCTTGTTCATACTGCTCGGTGAGCTGGCGAACTTCGGCTAGGCGATCACGCGCTGCGGTTTCATTGCCGCGCACATAACCGTCCCGATCGTCGATCGCCTTACCCAACGGCTTGTAGAACGTCGCGTTTAGGATCGCAACTAGGATGAGAAACTGAACCGCCATGAGGGGAAGCGTGGCATCGAAATCGAATAAACCACCTTCTACCTCAGCTAGGAATGCCGTCCAATGCATTAGGTATTTGGCCTCCGTTTTTTATAAATCAGGGACTAGAAAACCGGCATCGGCCAGACTTCCAGCCCCTAAAATTCGACTGCTAAAACCTAAGCGAAGGGGTTAGCGAACAGCAGGACGAGTGCAACAACGAGACCGTAGATGGTCAGCGCTTCCATGAATGCAAGGCTGAGGAGGAGCGTGCCACGGATTTTGCCTTCAGCTTCAGGCTGACGGGCGATACCTTCGACCGCTTGACCGGCAGCGTTACCTTGACCAATACCAGGGCCGATTGCAGCGAGGCCAATGGCGAGAGCAGCAGCGATAACCGAAGCAGCAGCAACTGTAGAATCCATGATTTTCTCCTGAAAGATCGAATTAGAATTGAAATTGAGAACGTTTGCATTCAGTCGTGACCGGCTTCGTTAGACGAACGATCACAGACGTTTATCGTTTGTCAGAACTAGAGACAGCGCTCTAATGGTGGCCTTCCAACGCTCCGCCAATGTAGGCCGCAGCCAAAGTAGCAAAGATCAGAGCTTGGATTGCACTGGTAAAGAGACCCAAAACCATCACCGGAAGAGGAACAAACAGCGGGACGAGGAACACTAACACGCCAACCACCAGCTCGTCTGCCAAGATATTCCCAAAAAGACGGAAGCTCAGCGAAAGCGGCTTCGTAAAGTCTTCGAGGATGTTGATCGGCAGCAAAATCGGAGTGGGCTCAACATAGTGAGCAAAGTAGCTGAGTCCTTTCTTGCTGATTCCGGCATAAAAATAGGCCAGAGAGGTCAGCAAAGATAGCGCTACGGTCGTGTTGATGTCGTTCGTCGGTGCTGCTAGCTCGCCTGCTGGAATCTCAAGGAGTTTCCAGGGGACGAGTGCTCCCGACCAATTCGACACGAAAATGAATAAAAATAACGTACCGACAAACGGTACCCACGGGCGATACTCTTTTTCACCAATTTGCGTCTTTGCGAGATCGCGAATAAACTCCAGGCCAAATTCCATGAAGTTTTGCAATCCACTCGGAACGCGCTGGATGCTTTGAGTTGCCAGAGTAGAAGCTACCACCAAAACGGCAATAACGAACCAAGAGGTGAGGAAAACCTGTCCGTGAAGTTTCAGGCCTCCAATTTCCCAGTACCAATGCTGGCCCACCTCTAGGCTTGCCAAGGTGACAGCGCTGAGGCTATTAAACAGGTTCGACATTGCAGTTGCGAAACGGCTACAGCTTGTTTGAGCTAGGCTGCCAACTCTCACGTAGACCGATAACGAGGCTATACGCTAGCAGCGAGATCTTGTACGTGATAAAACCGAGAAAAACGGGAACGAGCTGGAGCCTTTCGACTTGGGCAGCGACAACGATCAATCCCACAAATATTGCGAGTCGAGAATTGCCTCCGGTGCTGGACGCACCCACACCAAGGCGTTCGACACCTTTTGCCAGCATCCGAAGATACAAAATGCCTGAGAGCGATCCAATAAGATAGCTGAGGGCTGTATCGGCAGAGTACGCAATCCAAGCAGCAGCGAAACTGATGGCTGTGATTGCTAAGGTCAAAAGATAGAGCGAGCGTTTGAGAGTGTGGTACTCCTGCATCGACGAGGGGTTCGCAGAGGCAGTGGACACAGCAGCAACAGAGTCATCAGTGCGGTTCGATCGGACGGGCTCGCTGCGAAGTAATTGCTTGGGTAAGCGATTTTCGTCATCGATTCGTCGAAACCGAGGCAACGTGTCGTTGACTGTGGTGTCCTCACCCAGAGGGTTTTGCATGAGATAACGCAATTCGTCGTTCTTGGGGACTTGTGCGGGACGGCAAACTTCAAGACCGAAACCGCTGGGTTTCATATCCGAAGTCAGCGTTTTAACACACAAATACTTTTGGATGGCAGAAGGCTTTAGCACCCAAGCCAGGTGCAATAATATCATGCTGTGGTAACAATACTTAAAAGAATCTGCAAGCTTCACAAGAGGCTTGAAAGCATTGATATTCCGTGCATTTCCTTTGTCAGGGTGGTTGGAAAATATCGCTCAAAAACAAGGCGAGTCAGCCTTCAAGCGTCGAGGGATTATTGCTTTTGCTGAGAGATGGGGGAGGTTCAAAGAGCTAACAACACGAGTTGACGTGTGGCCAGATCGCGAATCTGGTCGGGCGTGATTTGGATGTCGTTTAGGATTGCGCCGATCGTCCGATCGCCAGCTTCGCACGCCTGCATGAACTGAAATTCGTCGTCGTCAAGGCTGACGATTTGGTAGTTCGGATCGAAGAGCGATCGGCTCGGCCAGCCCTGAAGGCAGGGGGAGAGGCTGGGGGTGGCACGGCGCAGGGTTTCATCGTCGCTCCAATCGGTGGGCGCGAAGGGGGGACGGGCGAGGAAAAATTCGTAGTGGCTGAGTTCGGGGTCGAGGAGTTCGATCAGGCGGTAGCGTTCGCGATCGCTCAGGGTTGCGGCGCGGGCTTGGAGGTCGGGATCGGAACCGATTAGCCGATCGAGATTCCAGTAGGTCGGATTGGAGAAACCGACGAATTCGAGGCCGGAGGCGTCGATTAGCTCGAATAGGGTTTCGATGTTGTAGTCGAATTCCTGGGGGTGGACGTACATATCGGCGAAGTTGGCGTCGCGATGGTTTTCCATCGACCAGCGGCGTTGATCTTCGGTGACGAGGCGATTGGTGTCGGGTAGGGCGGCGAAGAGTTTGCGCCCGATCGCGACGCCGTCGGTGTAGTCGCCGCGTTGCTCGCCTTGGAGTAGGGCGATCGCTTTTTGGGCGAGCAGAACTTCCCGGCGTCCGAGTTCGGAATAAACAAAAATGTGGAAGATGCCGCCCGGTGCGAGTTTTTTGGCGAGGGCTTGGATTCCGGCGATCGGGTCGGGCAGGTGGTGCAGGACGCCGACGTTATTGATTAGGTCAAATTCACCGTCGAGCTGGTCGGCGTCGTAGAGGCTGAGGTGGTGGAATTCGGTGCGAGTTGCGTTCGATCGGCGGCAGCGCTCGCGGGCGACCTCTAGGGTTCCAGGACTGATGTCGATCGCCGTGATCTGCGCTTCGGGGTTGAGGTGGCTGAGATATTCCGTGCTGACGCCTGAGCCGCAGCCCGCGTCGAGAATGCGGACGTCCTGGCGATCGGGTCTGCGGTTGTAGCAAAAGTTGTAGGCCGCCGTCCAATTCCAGCGCCAGTTATATCCTGGCGGCGCTTCATCGAGCATCGGCTCGGGTGGAAAGGGATAGGTATCGTAGAGGGAGGCGACGGCTGTGGTGACGCGATCGCGATCGGACTTAGGACGGCTCGAAGCGGGGGGATTCATAGCGCAGCACGGATAACCGCAAGGACGAACATCGGACGTCGATCTTACCGGGTTTACGGTGATTTCTCGTAGGCTGATCGCCTGGGTTTAGTCTTGAAACGACGTCTTGAGGGAACTGAGGACGACCCAAGAAAGGCTCACGACCGGCTTGAAGAAGGCTAGATTGTGTCGCGTAAAGTTACAAAACTTTTCGTTTTCTCATAGCGGTTGCGGGAATCCAGGTATGATTCGGCCAACTGAGGTCTTAAACGAGAGACTGTCGCGACGGCATTTTAAAGATATTTCTTCTCTTAATTGCATACGCTTAATAGAACTGAAACGTTTACCGCCGAACAACAGTATTAGGATCGGACATTGGTGGTTTCACCAATATTCCGTATCCCCTCTGCCTCCTGTCGTTTTTAATACAGAAGTAGCGAATGAGTGTTAAGGCTAGTGGTGGCACGTCTGTCGTGCGCCAGCAAATTTTCAGAACCGTTCCCGTATCGACGATTTCGCAAGCCGAACAGCAGGACCGCTACCTCGGTGCCAGTGAACTCACCGATCTGGATACCTTTTTCCAGTCCGGTGTGAAGCGCGTTGAAATCGCCCAAATTCTGACGTTGAAGTCGGATTTGATCGTTTCGCGTGCAGCTAACCGTATTTTTACGGGTGGTTCACCGCTGAGTTTCGCTGAACGGCCTGCGCCTGAAGTTCAGATGGCAATGGCGGGAGCGACGCAACTGACGGCAGTGACCTACACCGATGCCGACGGTGGTGGAGGGATCTTCAGTGGGCTGAAAGCGTTGCTTACCGCTCCCGGCTCCGGTTCGATCCCAGCAGGGTTTCGACCGATCAGCGTTAGTAGCTACGGCCCGCGCAACATGACCAAGTCGCTGCGCGACATGAGCTGGTTTTTGCGGTATGTCAGCTACGCGATCGTCGCTGGTGATCCGAACATCATTTCGGTGAACGTACGCGGTCTGCGCGAGATTATCGAGCGGGCTTGCTCAACTCCGGCCACGATCGTCGCCATCCAGACCATGCGCCAAGCGTCGATCGCCTACTTCCGCGATGATGCTGAAGCTCGCGAGATTGTCGGCACGTACTTTGATGTACTCCTAACGGAATTCAAAGCGCCGACCCCCTCGAATAAGCAACGTCAACGTCCGACCACCGACCAACAAGGTCTCGAACTGCCGCAAATTTACGCGGAAGCTTCGGAGCGTCGTCCCAAATACGTGATGAAACCCGGACTGTCGGGCGTCGAGAAAAACGAAACGATCAAAGCGGCTTATCGCCAGATCTTCGAGCGCGACATTCTCCGGGCTTATAGCCAAGGCGTCTCTGACCTCGAATCGAAGGTCAAGAATAACGAAATCTCGATGAAAGAGTTCGTTCGCCGTATTTGCAAGTCGCCGCTATACCGTAAGCAGTTCTTCGAGCCGTTTATCAATAGCCGTGCGCTCGAACTGGCGTTCCGCCACATTCTGGGTCGTGCGCCTAGCTCGCGCGAAGAAGTCCAGAAATACTTCTCGATCGTCTCTGATGGTGGCCTACCGAAGCTCGTCGATGCTCTGGTCGATTCGCAAGAATACGCTGACTACTTCGGCGAAGAAACCGTTCCCTACAAGCGCGGTTTTGGCCAAGAAGCCCAAGAATGCCGCAACTGGGGCGCTCAGTTTGACCTGTTCAACTACAGCGCACCGTTCCGCAAGGTTCCGCAATTCATCACCCTGTTCGCGAGCTACGAGCAACCGCTGGCCGATCAACACCCCTACGGTACGGGTAACGATCCGCTAGAAATCCAGTTCGGCGCCATCTTCCCGAAAGAAACGCTGGCTCCGAGCAGCGCTCCGGCTCCGTTCAACAAAGACACGCGTCGTATCCTGATCCGCAACGGTGCGGGCATCGACAACCAACTCAGCAATCCGGCAGCACGTCCCAAGGCTCCGGGCTCGCTCGGTCCCAAGGTGTTCAAACTGGATCAAGTGCCGAGTACGATCTCGCGATCGTCGGGTAATACCAGCATTCGCTATTCGGAAAGCTCGACCCAGGTAGTCATTCGCGCCGCCTACCGTCAGGTGTTTGGCCGCGATGTCTACGAAGGTCAAGGGCTGAAGGTTGAAGAAATTCGCCTCGAAAATGGTGAAATTTCGGTGCGCGACTTCGTCCGTGCTTTGGCGAAATCCAGCGCCTTCCGTCAGCAAGCCTGGACGTCGCTCTACGTCTGTAAAGCGATCGAGTTTATGCATCGCCGCCTGATCGGTCGTCCGACCTATGGCCGTAACGAAATGAATGCCTACTTCGATCTCGCGTCGAAACAGGGCTTCTATGCCTTGGTTGACGCCATGATCGACAGCAGCGAATACTGCGAATCCTTCGGCGAAGATACCGTTCCTTACGAGCGTTACGTTACGCCTGCGGGACAAGCGAAACGGGCGCTACGATCGGGTTCGATCGGCAGCACCGGCAAGCTGACCAAGCCGGAAGTGACGCCGCGCTTTATTGAACTCGGCACACCGTCGGGCAGCCTGCGGACGACGCCGGATACGTCCATGCGGATCGGCCAAGGCGTCAGCAAGCAACGTGAGCAAACCAAGGTGTTTAAGCTCACAAGCCATCACGACGAGCTGCAATTGCAAGGCGTTGTGAAAGCGGCTTACCGTCAGGTGTTTGAGCGCGATATTGAACCCTATGTGGTGAAAGTTGAGTTCACGGAACTGGAAAGCAAGCTGCGTAATGGCGAGATCAGCGTCAAGGAGTTCATCGAATCTCTAGGCGCATCGGAGCTTTACATCCGCGAGTTTTACACGCCGTATCCGAACACCAAAGCGATCGAGCTGGGTACGAAGCACTTCCTCGGTCGTGCGCCGATCAACCAAGCCGAAATCCGCAAGTACAACCAAATTCTGGCCACAGAAGGTATTCGTAGCTTTGTCAGCGCGATGGTGTCGTCGATGGAATATGCCCAAGTCTTCGGCGAAGATGTCGTGCCTTACCGTCGTTTCCCGACGCTCCCGGCGACCAACTTCCCGAACACCGAACGCCTCTATAACCAACTCACTAAACAAACGGAAGACATCAGTAATCCGAGTTTCGAGCCGGTAACCGGTTCCTACAGCATCAATACGCAAAACGCCTAGGCGTTTGTGTTGAGATGTGGTGTTGAGGTCTTGCGTTAAAACGCGATGCTGAAACGCTAGGCGGAGACGTTACATTTTTCGCCCGAGGTCAATGCGTGCGCCAGATCGCAAATCGCTTAAAGAGAGACCTCATCATATTTGAGGGGTCTCTCCCCTCTGGGCGAAATCTGTAAGGCAATTTAAGATTATTTCAGTGACATAACGCTAAAGATTGTCTAAAGACTTTTAGGCGTTTGCCATCAAGGTGCATCTGGAAGAATTGGTGAAGCGAGGAGCTTGTCTCCTCGTTTTTTATTGTCTATTTGTCGAGATTTTAGGTTGAATTTTCCACGGGTCTGATTTCCCAGGCAGTAAAATCAACAGGCGAATGCGTTTGGTCTGGAAACTCGATTCATGTCGGAACCTCAACAGCGGATGGTACAGCTTTGTCAGCAGCTCAACGACGCAAGCTATGCCTACTACGTCCTGGATGCGCCGACCCTGGCTGATGCGGTATACGATCGCCTCTATCGCGAGCTACAGGATCTCGAAACACAGCATCCGGATCTGATCACGCCGGATAGCCCCACCCAGCGCGTCGGCGATCGCCCCTCACCACAATTTAAGTCGGTTCGCCACGATGTGCCGCTCTATAGCCTTGAAAATGCCTTTGATCAGGCTGAGTTTGCGGCCTGGGAAACCCGCTGGCAGCGACAGGCTCAGGCTGAAATCGGTGAAATTCCGGACTATGCCTACGTTTGTGAACTAAAAATTGACGGCTCGGCGATCGCCCTAACCTATAAAGACGGACTGCTCGTACGTGGCTTGACGCGGGGCGACGGCACGATCGGCGAGGAGATTACGCCCAACGTCAAAACCATTCGCTCGATCCCTTTGCGGCTGCGTGACGAGAATCCACCGGCCACAGTGGAAGTGCGCGGCGAGGCATTTTTACCGATCGCCACGTTTGACGCGATCAATCGCGATCGGCTTGCCCGCGACGAAGCCGCCTTCGCCAATCCGCGCAATGCCGCCGCCGGAACCCTGCGCCAGCTCGATCCGCGCATTGTCGCCGATCGCCAACTCTCCTTTTTTAGCTATACCCTCCACTTACCCGATACCCCAAAAGAGCAGCAACCGCAAACCCAGTCGGACGCTTTGCAACAGCTCGAACAGTGGGGCTTTCAGGTCAATCCGAACCGGTGTCGCTGTCAAACCGCAGCGGAGGTCGCGGATTATTACGATCGCTGGGATGGCGATCGCCACGATTTGCCCTACATGACCGATGGCGTCGTCGTCAAACTCGACAGCGTCGCGCTCCAAACCCAGTTAGGCTTTACGCAAAAGTTTCCCCGCTGGGCGATCGCGCTGAAATATCCCGCCGAGGAAGTGCCGACGATCGTCCGGGCGATCGTGGTTCAGGTCGGACGCACGGGAGCGCTTACGCCGGTTGCTGAACTCGATCCCGTGACCCTGGCTGGAACCACCGTTTCCCGCGCCACATTGCACAACGCGGATCGGATTGCCGAACTCGATTTACACATCGGCGACACCGTCATCGTACGCAAAGCGGGGGAAATCATCCCCGAAGTGGTGCGCGTGTTGCCGGAACTCCGCCCGACAACGGCACGGCCTTACACGCTGCCGCAGGTTTGCCCAGAATGCGAATCGCCGACAGTAAAACCCGAAGATGAAGCCGTAACGCGCTGTATCAATGCCAGTTGTCCGGCGATTCTGCGCGGGTCGCTGTCTCACTGGGCAAGCCGGGGGGCGCTGGATATTAACGGGCTAGGTGAAAAGCTGATCGAGCAGTTGGTTGAGCGGGGCTGGGTGCGATCGATCGCGGATCTCTATGAGCGCTTGAACGCGAATTTGGTCGCACAGCTCGATCGTCTGGGACGCAAATCGGCGACTAATCTGATCGCCGCGATCGAGACCTCGAAGCAACAGACCTGGGATCGTGTGCTGTACGGCCTCGGCATTCGCCACGTGGGCAGCGTTAACGCCAAGGCGATCGCCAATCGCTTCACCACCGTCGATCAGCTTGCGGCGGCCAATATTGACGAAATCGCGGAAGTGTATGGCGTTGGCTCAGAAATTGCGGCGTCGATCGTGGCCTGGTTTGCCCAAGATGCCAATCGCCAACTCATCGCCCAGCTACGCGCCGCCGGACTCCCGCTTCAGCTTGATCTCGACGCGATCGCCACCGTCTCCGACAAGCTCGCCGATCGTCCCCTCGCCGGAAAAACCTTCGTCCTAACCGGCACATTACCCACCCTCAAGCGCAGCGAAGCCAAGGCCAAGATCGAGCGTGCAGGCGGCAAGGTCACCGGCTCCGTGAGCAAAAAAACCGACTTCGTTGTCGCTGGCGATGCCGCCGGTTCCAAATTAAAACAGGCACAAACCCTAGGAATTACCGTCTTAAGTGAAGCTGAGTTTCTTCAGCAATGCGATTAGGCATTCACGATGTATTCACGATCGTGAGCCGAATTGGGATCTCAAACTCCAATGCATTCAGCAGACCGAAAGTTGGTCAAGCGTGTCAAAGAACACAGCTCTGACGGCAGTTCAAGTCAAAAATGATAGATAGGTCTCTACGCCTTAACGAACGCAAGCGACACTCGACGGAATCGTACGATCCGAACATTCAGGAATTTTACGTTTGTTTACATTGGGATACAATATAAGGCAAGCTTAAAAACGATACCGTTATGAGTTCGTATAAGTAGAACGATATTAACGATGTAATCCAAAATCCAGACGCAGTTAACTTTGCGCGTTGGCTTATTGGAATTTCACTGTCATCAATACGGCGAGGTGGCAACGGTCATGAAAACAGCTCAAAGTTCCACCGACCTAGTCCGCACCTATCTGCGGGAAATTGGTCGGGTTCCCCTTCTGACCCATGAAGAGGAAATTTTGTTTGGTAAGCAAGTTCAGCGGATGAATGCGCTGGAGAGTATCCGTGCGGAATTTGTCGAGCAGCACGATCGCGAGCCGAGCCGAGCTGAGTGGTCGCAGGCGGCGGAAGTCTCCGAAACCGTTCTCCGGCGTGAACTCAGAGCCGGGGAAGCCGCAAAACGCAAGATGGTTGAGGCCAATCTACGGCTTGTGGTTTCTGTCGCGAAAAAATACATTAAACGCAACGTCGATTTGCTCGATCTGATCCAGGAAGGGACGATCGGTATGCAGCGCGGCGTTGAAAAGTTTGACCCGACGAAAGGCTATCGCTTCTCGACCTATGCTTACTGGTGGATTCGCCAAGCGATTACCCGCGCGATCGCGGAAAAAGGACGAACGATTCGTCTGCCAATCCACATCACAGAAAAGCTCAACAAAATCAAGAAAATTCAGCGTCAACTGACGCAAGAATATGGTCGATCTGCGACCGTAACTGAAATTGCCGAGGAGATGAACTTAACTCCGAAGCAGATTCGCGAATATCTGGAGCGATCGCGTCAACCCCTATCCCTTGATTTGCGGGTGGGCGACAACCAGGATACGGAACTTGCCGATCTATTGCAGGACGACGGCCCTTCGCCCGAAGACTTTGCTGTACAGTCCTCGCTCAAAACCGATCTGCAAAATTTGATGTCGGAACTGACGTCTCAACAACAAGAAGTGTTGTCCTTACGCTTCGGTTTGCGTGACGGCAAGACCATGACGCTTGCAAAGATTGGCGATCGACTCAACATCAGCCGCGAGCGTGTCCGCCAGATTGAACGCGAATCGCTCACGAAGCTACGTAAACGCAAGCGCGATATTGGCGAATATCTCGCGAGCTAGCCATAATCCGCTCTGAATAGATAGCAAAAAAGCGAATGTCTTCAAGACACTCGCTTTTTTGTTGAGTTGATTATTTCCTTTTAATATTCGGCTTCTTCTTGGTATTCCGGCTGATATTCGGGCTCTCGTTCTTTTTGGGGAATATTGACCTTGGGGGCGCGATAGCGCGTATCTTCCTTGTCAGACCAGGCATCATCTTCAAGTGACTCGTAGGGCGCTTCCTCTCGATAGGGTGCTTCGTAGGTCGGCTCGTCGTAGGCCGCTTGCTTCGCTTGATTAACGGGTCGATCGTATTCAATGTAAACCGGTTCCGGTTCTGGAGCCGGACGATCGTACTCATCCTCTTCCCAGCGAGATTCTACGGGGGACTGCACCGGACGGCGACGCTCATCGCGCACCGGCAAACCGCTTCCCAATTGATTCTCCGGTCGAGCCGATGGTGGGTAAAACTCTTCCTCGTTTTCACGATCCCAGGGCGCAGCACCCAAACCTAGCCGCTCCATCACACCCACACTTAACTGGGTCAGGCGCTCTTCTGCCCCTTCAAAGACGATTAAGCGCTCCGGGCCACTGCTGACGACTTCCTCGATCGGCAGTTCGTAGGTGCTTAAAATCTGTTCGGGAATTTGTGGTAGGCCGATCGAGGCAATAATAATCGACACCAGCGAACCATCACGGGCATCAAACTTAAACCCGCGAACCTTACCGAGCAGTTCCCCGGTTTCCGTAATCACTTCACTGCCCGTCAGCGTACTATAGGCATCGATTTCCCAATCATCTTCGATCGCCGTATCATCTTCCACCAGGATGACATCACCAATCTGACGGATATTTTCGAGCGGCATAAACTTCGGAAGACCCGACACCGCTAACAGACTGCTCCGCATTCCCAGAGCGACCACTTCACGGCGATCGACATCAACCCACACCTGACTGACGACGCCCAAACGGCGACCCGAATCGCGGGTGATGACTTGCGTACCCAATAGATCGGAGCGTTGACGGATGTATTCAGAGGTCATTTCAGTGTGGAGTCCTACCAGTTAGTCGCCGTGAAAAAGGGCAAACGAATTCGTCAGTCCTAAATGGTTTTGTATTGTCGAAACGATACAGCCCAGACAGTATAGACGAATGATGTGTGTGCTCATGCTAAATACCGTCTAGTATCGCATGCAAGCTCAATTTGGCCGGGACGGTTTAAGGTCGGGATTTTACCCCACGAGTTCATACCGCAAGGGGGCTCCATGATTGCTAGCCACCGCTAACTGGAGGAATGAGTACCACCTCATCGTGATTGGCTAAGACCGTGGACGCCTCGACGAATTCGAGGTTGATGCCAAAACGTGTTTGCGATCGCAAGGATTCAAGCTGTGGATGTTCGCGCACACAGCGATCGAAGACCTCTGAAACCAGAGTTCCCACAGGAAAAGACCAAACCACCTCTGGCAAACCGTAGACATCTTGGTAGGTCGCAAAAAATTTAACCGTGATCGAAAGTGAAGAATCTACCATTTGTAGCGGCATGAGTATCGCAGTTTAAGGCCGTTCCTAACGATGTTCCTCGGCCTTGGTTTTAATGTAGGCCAAAAGCTGAAGACAAAATACGTTTCCCGGTTTTACTAAGAATGTTTTCTCGACTTGGGGTGGCTTAGGCATAGGGAAGATCACAACAAAATGTCAATAAATCACCAATAACCATTGTGATTTGAAACTTGCACGCTAAAATTTGAATAGCGTACTAAATAATTTTCAAGATTTCAAGGGGAAAGATCATGGGACGAGGAGGAAAACGAGTCGGAGCTGGGCGTCCGAAGGGATCGGGAAAATATGGCGAGCAGACCAAGGCGATGCGTGTTCCGCAAAGCTTGGCCGATCGGCTAGAGCCCATCTTGAAAAATTGGCGAACTGGGGATCGCCAAACCATCGATTCATCCAAATCTATTGACTATCAGGCGATCTTGCAGGCCCTTCAGTCTAATTCTCCTGAGTCAAACATCCAAGTCCTGAGCCAGTCAGCCGCTCAATTGATCCCGCTCTATTCCCATAGTGTTGCCGCCGGTTTACCGGCCTCTGTGGATGAGGCGATCGAGGAAAAGCTTGATTTGAATTCAGCCTTGACCCGAGATCCGAGCCGCAGCTTTTGTGTGCGGGCAAACGGTGATTCGATGATTGATGCGGGTATTCAGGATGGCGATGTCATGCTGGTCGATACCTCGATCGAGGCCAGTGACAACGATATTGTGATCGCCGTCGTCAACAGCGAACTGACGGTCAAACGCTTGCGCCAGACGCCGGACAACCTGTGGTTGCAGCCCGAGAATGCCAATTATCCGGCGATTATCGTGACAGAAGAGACTGATTTACGTGTACTGGGAGTGGTGACCTGTACCATTCATCAGTTTGTGCGTCCGACTTGACATCCTCTCCGGCCTAAAGGCACGGAGATTCCCAAACCTCACGATTTAGGT
>CAZFJL010000037.1:0-42490 GCA_964518905.1 uncultured Geitlerinema sp.
TTCGGCTGCCTTCCCTCTCTCACCTTCCACTTCTCTTTACCTGAGTAGTTACCAAGAATCAATAAAATGTAACTCGCGAATAAATAGCTCTAACCGTCCATTGGCGGAGTTGATCGCCGCAATTTGACGCCGACACAAACTCCGAAAGACATTCGCAAACAGCAACGTCACGATCGCCACCACCAAGCCCAACACCGTCGAACTCAACGCCTCACTAATCCCGCCCGTAACGCCGATCGTATCGCTCCGGCTCACATCCCCCAAACTCAGCGACGCAAACGACGTCATCAGCCCCAGCACCGTCCCCAGCAGCCCCAACAGCGGCGCAACCGCAATCACCGTATCAAACACCGTATTAAACCGCCGCAGGTTGGGCAGTTCCGCGCGGGCGGAGGTTTCGAGGGCAACCTGAACCGTTTCGAGATCCTGTCGCTTGAGCTGAAAGGCGGCGAGAAAAATGCGCGGAATCGGTAGATCGATATTCTGTTGTAACAGCGCGATCGCCTGTTTGCGATCGCTTTCAAGCAACGAAAATACACGATTGATTACCAACTTTTCCCGTCTTCTAATCTGAAGCCAGTAATAACAACGCTCGATAATCAGCGTAAATGAAATGAGAGAAAAAACGATGAGCGGTACGGCAACAATTCCGCTCGATGTGAGTATATTTTGGTTCATGAGCCCTGACTAACATCACGCTTAATCTTACTCATATGCCTAATCATTTGACAGCCAGTCGAGCTTGTCGCGCATCATAAATCGACCAAAGGCTCGCACAAACAGTAATCCCATCAATCCGGCAAACCCAAAACAGAGAAACGCCGCGATCGACATCGAACCCGAAGCGAAAATCGCCCCCGACATAAAGCTAAATCCACAAAATCCGCCGTAAATCATCGCTTTCATCGCAAGTTGTAGCCGCGCGATCGCCCGTTCGGTTTCCAGCTTCTGCGATCGCCAGCGCTGTTCCCCATCATCAAGCCGCCGCTCGATTTGCATCAGCAACACCTCGACGCGACTCGGGCGATCGAACCGACTCGTAATGAAATTTTTGGCCTGACGGACAATTTCACCCGCGATTTGTTTCTGTCCCTGTTTTCCCGCGAAGTTTTTGACGAAGGGCTGAATGCAAGCCATCAGGTTATATTGCTGATCGAGGCTCCGCGCGACCCCATCCAAGGTTCCCAGCGCTTTCAAAATGAACGTCATCTGCGCCGGGAGTCGAAACGGCTGCTTCTCAAACATCTCGTACAGCTCATATTTCAGTTGGCGAAACTCCTGAAAATTGAGCGGACGTTCACGGAAACGATCGAGCGCAAACTCGATCATCGTCTGTACTGGCGTCATATCCTTCATTTGCGACACCAACCCCATCGACACCAGCGTATCGACCACCTCGTCGGCATCCTTACGAATCACCGCAAACAGCGCCCGCGTCATTTCCGCCTGATTCAGCGAGCTAATCTCGGACATCATGCCGAAATCGTAAAAAATAATATTGCCCTGACTATCGACCGCCATGTTGCCGGGATGGGGATCGGCCTGAAAAAAGCCATCCACTAGCAACTGCTTGAGATAACAGCCAATCCCGATCTTATTAATTTCCTTCGGGTCGAGCCCGATCGATTCGAGCTGCTCGCGTCGATCGATCTTGATTCCCGGCAAATACTCCAGCGTTAAAACGTGAGTCGTGGTGTACTTCCAGTAGACCTTGGGCGCGAGAATGTTGGGATAGTCGAGAAAATTCGTGCGGAAGCGATCGGCGTTTTGCCCTTCGTGAACATAGTCAATTTCAAAGTAAATCGTGCGGCGAAATTCTTCGTAAATCGCTTCTAGCTCAAATTTTTGCAAGCTGGGAAACAGTCGTTCACAGACCTGTACGAGCTGTAGCAACGCTTTGAAGTCGAGGTCAAACAGCCCCTCTAGTCCGGGGCGCTGCACTTTAACCGCCACTTCCTCGCCGGAATGGAGCCGCGCTCGGTGGACTTGCCCGAGGCTCGCTGCGGCGAGGGGGATCGGGTCAAATTCGGCGTATAAAACATCGATCGGCTGCTGGAGATCGGCCTCAATAATATCGATCGCCGCTGTCGAGCTGAAGGGCGGAACGCTATCTTGCAGTTTGCTCAGGGCACGAATGTATTCCAACGGCAGCAGGTCGCCACGGGTCGAAAGCGCCTGACCGATTTTAATAAATGTGGGGCCAAGATCGAGGAGTTGACCCACCAGTTGCTCGGCGCGTTTCGTTCGATGTTCCGGGCTACTGCGCCGTTTTTTACTATCCCACCAGAGTCCGAAGGCAAACTGAATCGTTGCCGAAAACACATCGATCTGACGGGCGATCGCGGAGTACTTCTGCTGTTGCCACGGTAGCGGTTTGGATGGAGCTGGGGTCAGCATAGCGGACGAAGACAGGGCGATCGGGGGGATAACTCGACAAAATGAAATGGATCGAATGCTGCGACTCAATCATGATCGCTGTTTGCGATCGCGATCGTCTCGAACCGCCAGATACGGGAAGAACAATCCAACTAAAAAGAGCTGTGCGCTTTTGCAGCATACAGCTCTTTTTGATTCGCTAGACGATTATTACAAGCAGCACTTCAAGCTACAGATAACAATAACCCGCTATTCGCTAATGTTGATTACTCAACCGGAACGCCACCGGTGCAGCGAGCTTCAGGATCAGCTTGAGCGGGATCGACGCCAACACCGTTGCCATCAACCGGCTCTGCTTCACCGCAGGATGCTGCTGCGGTTTGACCAGCGGCATCACCGGTTTCAATCACGACAACAGCTCCGGTGTAGTCACGGACGGATAGCTGGTCGTTTGCCGTTGCAACTACGGTTGCAAGGGTTTCGTTCGGTTCAGGAGTCAGGGCAAAGGTGTAGTTGTTGCCTTCGGTCGGGATACCGATTTTTAGTTCAGAGAAAGTCTTAGCGAACGCGTCGTTTTCGAGACGGAACGACTGTTGCGAACGGTTGACTGCACCGACGTTGTTTTTGCCTTCAGCTTGGCGTGCTTTAGCGGCTTGGTTCAGGAACGACGGCAGCGCGATCGCAGCCAGAATACCGATGATGATAATAACGACGAGTAGTTCAATCAGCGTGAAGCCTTCGTTGTTGGCTTTGTTGCTGTTCAGGTGTTGCAGGAATTTGGCTTGGAAGTTAGCGTTCATTGAGTGATCCTCTCTTGAAACGGGGGGTACAGGTCTGTTGCGATTCAGTTGTGAGTTTAATGTACCCACGATGCGATCAATTCATATCACCCCCCACAAAAAAAGTTTGCCAGGAACCAAGGCAAGTCACTTAACGTCTTGTGAAACTGTGACTCTAAAGGATAAACGCTTCACCAGCATGACAGCGTGCAAGTTTGAACTGCGGGTCTGCCATTGTGTAACGGTCATACTTCACGTCTTCCAAAAAATCCAGGCGTCAAGGACATTCCATCGTCAGGTCGCGTGGTCTTAGCCCTGCTGCATTGTTATAGCTAACGAAACGACACATATTAAGTCACTCGACTATTGACTATGCTTTAGAGTCTCAACCGATCGCAAAGATAAGCATTTAGCCGCAAAAGGTACAACCTCTTGGCGTCTAGAGCTCAGACTGTCTGTTGAATTTAACGTTACTCAATCTCACGCAACTAACATGGAAGACCTAACGTCTGTACTCGTTGATGACACAACGACCACAAGCATCGAAGACGAGACGATTGATGATGCCGTCGCATCGACAACAAGCGTAGATGAAGAGATCCTGGAATCGTCCGCATCGACCGATACCACCGATAGTGGCCTAGAGTTCACGCTGAACGATGGCAAAAACTCCGCAACGATTGCGCTATCGGATAGCGATGGTGGTGTTCTCGTTTCCGTCTCCGCAACCGACGATATCCTCGGTATTTTCTTCAATCTCGCCAATGATGAAGCTGCCATCCTCGATGGCTTGAGCATCACAGGCGATGATGTCATCGCTACCAGCTTTGTTTCTGATAGCGTCAGCAAACCGGGCAGCAATCCCGGCATTAATCCCAGCGCCTTTGATGCTGGAGTCGAAACCGGCAATCCTGGAGCCGGTCAAGATGTACTCACCGAAACCAGTTTCGTGATCAGTGGCATCACGCTTGCGGATATTACGGGCGAAGAGTTTGGGGTTCGGACTCAAAGCAGCAAGCTAACTGGCGATGCGATCGCGGTCCTCGAAACGTCTGAGGACGATGCGGGCGACAGTGTGGATGAAACAGGCGACAGTGTGGATGAAACAGTCGATGAAGCAGTTGATGAAGCCGCTTCGATCACGGGTAAATCCTTCGCGATGTTCGGTGAACCTCTAAAACCGGGCGCGGCAGCCTTCGAGATTTTGGATGCTGACGGCGGAGACGATAACCGCTTTGAGTGGGGCGTCCCGGTGGGGGATAGTTTTGTCAACGTCCTGCAATTCGACGGGCTTGAATTTGACGTCCAAGCAGACGAAATCTTCTCACTCGGCGATCTGCTCTACACCAACGGTACGGTTAACGAAGCCTTTAATGGCGAGTTTCCGTTCACGCTCAAGCTTGCGTTTGACGAGTTGACCACAGACGAAGAGTCTGACGACGAAGAGACTTCGGATAGTGTCGATGAAGTCACCGATGATTTGTCGGATGATTCGAGCGATGACTCGTCGGATGATTCGAGCGATGATTCGGACGATGATTCGTCGGATGATTCGGACGATGACGCCGATGATGATACATCTAGCGGTGGCGAAGGAGATGATGACCTCGACGATGCTGATAGCGTCGATGAAGTCACAAACGAAGATGATTCATCTGTTGATGAAGTTGCCGACGTTGCCAGCGATGCACTGTCCTTCGAGTTCCTGTTTGACATCTTCAACAGCCCGAACAGCACCGGCGATCCGGTTCTAGATGGCGATCGCCTGCGTCTCAACTCCGGCGGTGTCGCACCTGTCTCCTTTGAGCTTGGCGGCCAAGACTACACGATTCAACTGATTGGTTTCTCCAGCGACGGCGGCGAAAGCATTCGTACTGGCTTTAATTCGCCGGAAGAATCGACGGCCAATGCCGAACTATTTGCCAAAGTCATCACGCTATCGGATGAACTAAGCGCGTTTTATGAACCGCTGCCTCAAGATGTGGTGGATGAAGTTCTCGGCGCTGGTGGAGTCTCGATCGGTGGCGATGCCGATGGTACAGGCGCAGTTGCCGTGTCGCTCCTCATCAAGAGCGAAATCACCCTCCAAATTCACTGGGGTAACACCATCTCAGCGCTAACGGCAGACTATGAAGTCGTTTCCGATGCTGATGGCGACTCCGATGGCGATGGTCTTGAGGAAATCGACCTCAACGCTGAAGATTCCAATACGGTGATCACTTCGGATGATGCTGAAGAGATCTCGGGTACGATCGACAGCGATGTGGTGGCTGCCGGTGGCGGTAACGATGAAATCGACTGCGCTGAAGGTAACGATATTGCCGTTGGTCTAGATGGTGATGACATCGTTGACGGGGGTGATGGCCTTGACATCATCAACGGTAATGAAGGTACAGACCAAGTCATGGGCGGCGAAGGCGATGATATCGCTTACGGCGGTAATGGCGATGATGTGGTTGATGGTGGTGGTGGCGATGATGTCCTGACGGGCGATCGCGGCGTTGATGAAATCACGGGTGGCGATGGTGCGGATACGTTCGCGCTCATGTCCAAACTTGACGTCACAACGCAAACATCGCTCAGTATCGACATCATTACTGACTACGAAGTGGGTGTAGATCGTCTTGCGATCTCGGCAGATATCTTCCAGGAAGTTTCCTTCTCGATCGAAGATTACAACAGCGATGGTACTTCGGACTTTATCGCTCGCCTGTCCGGCGGCCAAATCTTCGGTGTTGTCCTCAACATCGGCGAGACGAGCTCGGTCGAAGCTGACATCCTCCAAGGTTCGATGGACGATTTCGTCACCGTCAATGAGCCAAGCTTGGTTTAAACCGTGATCGGGATCGGCGATCGTGCGTTTGCATGATTGATCCTCAATCCTAAGTGGGTCTTAAACGACCTAGAAAAACGTCCAGGTGAAATACATTTCACCTGGACGTTTTAGTATGAATAACTCAGTCCCGGATACGAGGTCAGTCCCGTCGTCCTCAGAATCTACCTCCTTCCACTCCTTTCTGTGAAGAGAACTCTTGTACGTTTTTCTCTTGTACATTTTTCTATAGACGATCGCCACCATGCCCCTAACCCCGCAACAAGCCCGCGCCGCCCTTGCTCCCGGTAGCGTCGCCGTCACCGCCGGAGCTGGAACCGGCAAAACCTTCGTGCTCGCGGAGCGTTACCTGTATTACCTGCGCGATCGCGGCTGTTCTCCCCTCGAAGTCGTCGCCGTCACCTTCACCGACAAAGCCGCCCAGGAACTGAAATCACGGATTCGATCGTTCGTTCGCGCCCAACATCCCGATCGCCTCGACTGGCTGGCCGAACTCGAAGCCGCGCCGATTAGTACGCTGCACAGCCTCGCGAAACGAGTGTGCGAAGAGCATCCCGATAAGGCAAATGTTCCGGCCAGTTTTTCGATTATTGATGATATTGAAGCGCCCACCTGGATCGCGGAACAAATCGGCGAAGCGCTAGCAAACCTGCCCGCCGAAATTTATGATGTGGTTCCCTATAGCCAGCTTAAACGGGCGATCGATGCGCTCATTTTTGACCCGATTTCGGTTAGGCAAGCGTTGGATCGTATTCCCGATGATTGGGAAACGGTCTGGGGCGAAATTGTCGAGCAGATGCGCGATCGCGTCTTTACGGAATTGCTCGACGATCCGCGTTGGAGCGATTGTTATTACGTTTTAAATAATACGTTTGGTCAGCAGGGCGACAAGCTAGAGGACGGACGGTTGACAGCGCTGGCGGGCATGGCCGCGATCGAGGATCGCCATGATGTACAGAAATATCTTGACGCGATCGGCGCGATTAATTTACGGGGAGGCAGTCAGAAAAATTGGCCACCGGGAGATGTGGAACGGGTCAGAGCCACTATCAAAACGCTGAAAGAGTTGACCAAAAAAGTACGAGAAAAGGGTTTACTCACGCTGGAACTGGGCGAAGCCGATCGCGTTTTAGCTTTGAAATTACCCTATGTGCGTCAAGCATTTTTCGCGGTCTATGAACATCTCCGACAGGCGAAACATCGTCAGCGAATTTTAACGTTTGATGATCTTGAAGTGGGCGCGATTACGGCTCTAGAATATGCCGATGTGCGGGCGTATTATCGCGATCGCTTTCAGGCGTTTCTCGTGGATGAATTCCAGGATACGAACCCCGTGCAAGCACAGATTGTCAACGCACTCACTGGGTTAAATAATCCGCAGCTTGAACCCGCGAGTCTCACGGTTGTGGGTGATGTTAAACAGTCGATTTATAGTTTTCGTCGGGCGGATGTGAGCGTTTTTCTTGACTTTAGCGATCGCATCGAGGCGGGCGGCGGCGATCGCGTCGAAATGAGCCTTTGTTTTCGGACGCACGATCGCTTAATCAATCAAATCAACCAAATTTTCAAACCCCTACTCAGCGAGATTCACCAAGATCTCGATGCGTCGCGTCAGGATGCGCCGGACGATCGGCAACCGGTGGAAGTGTTCACGATCGAGGCTCCGAAGGGGGTGACGGTCGATGCGCGACGGCGGGTCGAAGGGCGGAAAATCGCGGATTGGATCGAAACGGCGGTGCGCGATCGCTTGCCGGTGGTCGATCGCGAATCGGGACAGCCGCGACCGATTCAGTACGGTGATATTGCGATTCTCGGACGCGCTTGGAAGGTGTTGCAGCTTTACGGCGATGTGCTGGAAGGGTGCGGCGTGCCGGTGTCGATCGTCGGTGGCGATAGTTTGCTTGATACACGCGAGGCGAAGGATCTGCTGGTGTTGCTGCGCTGGTTGGCCGATGACACCGATGATCTCTCGCTGGTGGCATTGCTGCGGAGTCCGTTTTTTGCGGTGAGCGATCGCACCTTGGCGCGTATTGCTCGCGCTACCGAGGGGTTAACAATGGAGTTATCGAAGTTTGAGATATCCCAGCGTCAATCAGCTTCGACAAATGATCTACAAGATCTACAAATTAATCCACAAACTGATCCGAAAACCGATCCGCAAACCGACTCACAAGCTAATTTACAAACAGACTCACAAACAGACGATCAACCCGCACCGAAACCGCGTCGCGCCTCCTGGTGGCAGCGGATTAACACCTGGGACTGGTCGCAAGATCCCGATTTTGCGGCAGATCTACCGACCCCGATCGCCATCCTGGCCGACCTCCGCGATCGACGCGACGATCCGAGCCGCCTGATCCAGATCGCCGATCGCCTGACGGGCTACACCGCCACGATCGGCAACCTCCCCGGCGCGGCGCGACGGCTGGCGGACTGGCGCGGCATGGTGGAATTGGTCGCACGGCTAGAACGTAGCGATCGCAGTTTGTTCGGGGTGGTGCGTCAGCTCGATCGGGCGATCGAGGGCGAGGTCAAGATCCCGCGCTTGCCGCTGGAAGCTGACAACGCGGTGTCATTAATGACCGTGCATAAATCGAAGGGGTTGGAGTGGCCGGTGGTCTTCGTCTCGAATCTCAATGCGGCGGATATGGTGAATCGAGATACCTTAAATTTCGATCCCGCTTGGGGTATGGCGTTTACCTGGGAAGACGAAATCTCGGGCGAACGACAAACACCGGTGTTGTTTCGTTGGATTGCCGATCTTCAGCGCCAAGCCGAAGACGCCGAGGCGATTCGCTGGCTGTATGTGGCGCTGACCCGCGCTCGCGATCGCCTCATTCTCACGGGCAATGAACCGAGCAAAGGCCACCTCGATCGCCTGCGTCCCGGCTTAGAATCGGCGGATATTCCGATGCAAATGTGGGAGTACGATGAAGACGACGCGGCGATCGCGCCACCACCACCACCGCAATTCACGAGCGTTAATCGTCCGCTGCTCATCGACCCGATCGCCTGGACACCGTCGGAACTGCCCGCCCGTGCCTTGCGCGAATACCACCAGTGTCCGCAGCGCTTCGCCTTCCGCTACCGCGACGGTCACCCTGGCCTCGATGCTACATCGCGACAGCGCGATCGGCTGCTCTCCCTTGTCCGCCAGCTCGTCACTGCGGACGATCGTGTCAAGACGGCCACCACCCTGGAAACATCGCCTCGATTACGCGATCAAGCGATCGCCCTAGTGGAAAAAATCGAGACGTTAACGGCGTTTGGGGAGGAGCGCGATCGAGCCGATCAAGGCGGGCGATCGATGCGGGTGGATCTCGACGGTGTGACGGTGTATGGGACGATCGATCTGGTGGCGGAGGACTGGATCGGCGTGTGGGCGATCGACGAAATCGATCAAACATCGTCAGCGTCAGACTGGATCGAGGCGTGGGTTTACGCGCAGGCGGCGGCGGTGTCGCAGGTTCGCGCGATCGATTTGGTCACGAAGCATAAATTGGTCTTAACGGCGATCGAACTCGCTGCATTAGAGCCGATCGCCCGCTCGATCGTGGCCAATATTCGCGCCGGACACTTTGCCGCGACACCCAGCGATCGCGCCTGCACCCGTTGCCCCTATGCTGAGATCTGTCCCGATCGTCACCTTCTCTAACGGATGAAATCATGCGTCAACGCCCACCTCCCCGAAATCCTGAGCAAACCCGACGACAGCTCGAACGTTCCGCCAGCATCATGCGGGTGCTGTTTGGTCTCGGTGTTGGTCTTATATTTGCTCTCACCTCTGGTTTGCCCATTTCCCTGGGCGAGGTCTTGATCTCGTCATTTCTCACGAGTCTGCTGTCCTGGCGGTATGGCGATCGATTTTGGAACTTAATTATTCGGCGAGGACGTTAACCCCGGCGGGGGTGAGTGTGAATCGTCAACAACTTGATGGCAATGAATGGAGCATTAACCGGTATGGCGGTTTGGCAGGTCGATTTTTATCAACGTCCGGTATGCGATCGCGACGGGACACCCCTGTGGGAACTCTGCGTGGTGATTCCCGATCGCAACTTTCAGACTAGTGCTTGGTGCATTCGGAGCGAAGCGAATTCCGCCTGGATTGCTGCACGTTTGGCCGAAATTGGTACGCCGCCGGACGCGCTGCACGTGTTTCGCCCCGAATCCCTCAGTCTGATCAAAACCGCAGGCCAAGCGATCGGCACAACCACGATCGCCACACGTCGCACGATCGCACTCAAACGCTATCTCCAAACCCGCGCCGCCGAATATATCCGCATCGATGGCTTTAATCCCGATTTGGCTCGCACCTACGATCCCCTCGCCGTCGGTCGTCCCGCTCCGGCTCCCCTCGACGACGGACTCCACGGCGATCGGTGGCGTTTCGCGAGCCTGACCCCAAAGGATCTCGATGCTGTCCTCGCCCGTCCGATCCGCTTTAAATCAGCCCCCGAAACCCTGCATCCCCTCAACCTCGGTCTGGCCTCCACCGCTCAAATTCCCGGCGTTATCTTCGATGCCGGTCGGCGATCGCTCCATCTCGCCCGCTGGATCGATCGTCAGATCCCGGTGGCGATCGACTATATTTCCGGCCAGCCCGATGGCCTGGTGTTAGAGGTTGGCCTTGCCGATCGGTGGATTATGGCCACCTTCGAGGACACCGACGTCACGGCTGCAGGAGAACTCTACCGAGAGCGACGCGACACCGCCCAAGGTCTCCACTTTCTGCTCATCCGTCCGGACGATTCGGACATGACCTACACCGGCCTTTGGCTACTCCAACCGGCCTAGGTTGAGCCTAAAGGCTTGACTCTGGAGGCTTGATTCTGACACACCGATCAATCTCCAACGAATCCTTTCATACAGCCAATAACGATGCCACCGCCCTTGATCCTTATCCTCGTATTTCTACTGAATTGTTGTGATCGTTCTAATTCTAAATCCGCATTAACTTAATGCTTTTAACGAATAATAGAAGCAGGTTTTGCCGGATGTGTAGCAAGGGTTACGAATAATTGGACTCAAAGTCCTTAACCTGAGGGTGCAAATTCAGGAGGTCAGGCTATGGCGGTCGAAGCAAATCCGTCGGTCAAGCTGAACAAGATCGAAAAGGTCAAAGCCGAAAAAGAAGGCTTGGCTGTGAAGGCCGAACTCGATCAACTTATCGAGCAGGGCTGGGAGAATATCGATAAAAGTGACCTCGAATTGCGTCTGAAATGGCTTGGGGTTTTCTTTCGCCCCGTGACTCCTGGCCAGTTTATGTTGCGGCTGCGAATACCCCATGGGTGTCTCAACGTCGAGCAGCTTACAGCTCTCGCTGAGATTATTCAGCAGTACGGTGATGAAGGAACAGGCGATATTACCACCCGCCAAAATATCCAACTGCGCGGCATTCGCTTTGAAGATATCCCCAGTATTTTTAAGACGCTGAAGCGTGTAGGGCTAACGTCAGTGCAATCGGGGATGGATAACGTCCGCAATCTCACAGGATCGCCCGTGGCTGGCATCGACCCGGATGAGCTGATCGATACCCGCGAGATGATGCAGAAATTGCAGGATGCGATTACGGGTAACGGCGAAGGTGAACCACGTTTTGCCAACCTGCCGCGCAAGCTCAATATTGCGATCGAGGGAGCCCGTGACAACTCGATTCACGCGGAAATCAACGATATTGCCCTACTCCCTGCCTATAAAGATGACGTTTTAGGCTTTAACGTCGTCGTTGGTGGCTATATCTCCGCCCAGCGAGCCGCGATGTCCGTGCCGATGGGGGTCTGGGTTCCTGCGGAGGATCAGGCGGTCGTCAATCTGTGCTGTGCGATTTTGTCGGTGTATAGCGACAAAGGTTTGGCAGAAGGATTACGCGAAAACCGCGCGAAGGCTCGCCTGATGTGGCTCGTAGAGGGCTGGGGCGAGGCCAAATTCCGCGCCGAAATCGAGCAAGAGCTGGGCTATGCGCTGGCCGATGCGGCTCTCAAGGATGAAGTCACTCAAGAGAAAAAGGATCACCTGGGGGTTCATCCGCAAAAACAAGCGGGCTTTAACTACATTGGTTTACACGTCCCGGCGGGTCGCCTGGATGCTGACCTAATGTTCGAGCTGGCTCGACTGGCCGATGTCTACGGCAATGGTGAAATTCGCCTGACCGTGGAGCAAAACGCGATTATTCCGTTTGTGCCGGACGATCGCGTCGAAGCATTTTTGTCTGAGCCTTTACTCGAAACCTGCTCGATCGCCCCGGCGACGCTGTCGCGATCGCTGGTGTCCTGCACAGGCAAAGCCTATTGCAATTTTGCAATGATCGACACCAAAGCTCAGGCGCTCGCCGTTGCCGCGCAGCTCGATGCCGAGCTGGATATTCCCCAGCGCGTACGAATGCACTGGACAGGTTGCCCTAACTCCTGCGGTCAGGCTCAGGCCGGTGACATCGGCATGATGGGCGCTAAAGTCCGCAAGGACGGCAAGATGGTCGAAGGCGTGAAAATCTTTACGGGCGGACAGGTTGGGCATAATTCCAAGTTGGGCGAGCTGACCAATAAAGGTGTGGCCTGCGAAGACCTGCCCGATCTGTTGCGCCAGATGCTGATCGATGATTTTGGCGCGACGTTAAAACCCGCAGCCTGAAGAAGACGATCGAGAGAATTGCGGAATTTACAATTTCGTTTGATCTTTTGATCTTTTGCTCTTATGCATAGATTGCATTGAATCAATGCAATCCGGTCGAAGAATGATTATGTTTTTGTAACAAAGCATACGAGTCGTCTGCGAAACACCACGTATCGTATGGCCAGTTCGATGGTGTTTTAAGCATTCACTTCAGACATCATGAGTCAGCCCTCTGTAGATTGAACTTGGCGTAATTGCCCTTTTTATTTCGACCTTTTGTACCACCGTTGACGGATCGCCTTGCCCTGCGTGCGTTCCTCCTGACTGACCGATTCTAGACTGACCGAAACTATGACCACTGCGACTCCCAACAAACCCGATCAGCCCAGCAAAGCCTCGAAAATTGTCGGCCAAATCCTCGGCCCTGGCGGCGAAAACATCATCTTTCCCGTTCTTGGGTTCATTGGTGTGATTTTCGTCTGGAGCATCGTTGCCAAGATTACGGAAGGTAATCTCAGCGAGCTGCCCGGTCCGACGCAAGCATTTCAAGACAGTGTCCCGTACTTGCAAAATGCTTTTTCGTCCAAGCAGGGCGATGAAGGTATTTTCCTGCTGACGCTGTATAGCTTGGTTCGGGTGGCGATCGGCTTCTCGATCGCCACGGCGATCGCGGTTCCCCTTGGTTTTCTGGTTGGAACATCACGCCAAGCCGAGAAAATGATGAGTCCGCTCATCCAAGTGGGTAAACCGATTTCACCGCTGGCTTGGCTACCGGTTGGGATTGTCGTGTTTTCGGGCTTAACCACGGACATGCCGAGAACGGTGGCGCAGAACGCTCCGGCGATCTTCACGATCGTTGTCACCTCGCTGTGGCCGACCCTGATCAACACTGCGCTCGGCGTTAAAAGTATTCCCAAAGACTACTGGAACGTCTCGCGCGTACTGAAGATGGCGAAGCCCCAGATCGTCAAGGAAATTATCATTCCATCAACGTTGCCGTACATCTTCACCGGAATGCGGTTGAGTTTGGGGATTGCTTGGCTGGTCATCGTTGCGGCAGAAATGCTGACCGGTGGTACAGGTATCGGTTTCTTCGTTTGGGATACCTACAACACCGGTGAAATCAGTCTGGTGATCATGTCGCTGTTCGTGATCGGGATTGTTGGACTCTTGCTTGACCAGGCCGTTGCCGTCCTCGAACGCGCTGCTGTCGGCAAAATTCAGCCCGGTAGTTAAGCGTTACGTCCAAGCAAATTAACTTCAATCAAGTTACCTTCAAACACGATGTAGGAGCTGGCAAGCTCTAGGCTCTATTCCAAACTTGCCAGTTTTAGCATTCAACTCTCAAGACTCTCGTCATTCGTTACACCGAAAAAATAAGACACTATGGATCGTCGTAAGTTCCTAAAGTATTCCAGTCTCACCGCTGCGGGTTTTGCCTTTGCCGCCTGTAGCCAGCCCGCCGAAGAAGAAGCGACCACACCACCTGAAGGTGGAACCGAGGCGACGACGAGTGACGCGCCAGCGATCGATTTTGGTCCCCTAGAGAAAACCGACCTAACCCTCGGCATTATTCCGCTGACAGACTGTGCGCCACTGGTCATCGGCGCTGAGAAAGGGATTTATGCGAAGTACGGCCTCAACGTCACGATCAGCAAGGAAGCAAGCTGGGCAACGGTGCGTGATGGTTTGATCCAGGGTCGTCTCGATGCCTCGCACGCGCTGTGTGGGATGCCGATGCTGACGGAGCTAGGCCCGGACAAAGCGCCGATGCGATCGCTGATGATGCTCGATCGTAACGGTAACGCGATGACGCTCTCGAAAAATGCCTGGGATGCGGGCATTCGTCCGATGACCGATTACGGCAGTTTCGACGAGTTCGGCACGGCCTACCGCGAGTACATCACCGGCCAAAGCGAACCGCCGACCTTCGCGATGGTATTCCCGTCGTCGATGCACAACTACAACACCCGCTACTGGATGTCGGCGATGGGCATTGACCCCGAAAACGATGTCAAGCTGATCGTGATTCCGCCGCCGCAGATGGTGGAAAATATGAAGGCCGGTACGATGGACGGCTATTGCGTCGGTGAACCCTGGAACCAGCGTGCGGTGTTCGACGGTGTGGGCTTCACGGCCACGGTCGATCGCGACGTTTGGAAGGGTCACCCCGAAAAAGTCCTCGGTACGATGGAAGCCTGGATTGCCGAAAATCCGAACACGGCGCGGGCGCTGGTGGCGGCGACGATCGAAGCCTGCGAATACTGCGACGTTCCCGAAAACCGCCTCGAAGTGGTCGAAATCATCTCGGGTCGTCCCTACGTCAATGCCAACGTTGATTACGCCAAGGCATCGATGACCGGAACCTACAACTACGGTGGTTTCGACGACAAAGATCGCGTCACACCGATCCCCGACTTCAACCTGTTTAACTACGTTGAAGGTACGGACTACATGACACCGCCGGAGAATGCGAACTATCCCTACACCTCTCACGGTGTCTGGCTGCTAACGCAGATGATTCGCTGGAATCAAATCGACATGACCGAGTATCCGGCGGATGCGGACGAGATTATTAACAAAATCTATCCGTATGAGATCTATGAAGAAGTCGCGAAAGCGATGGGTCGCGAAATCCCGAGCGATCGCATGAAGATCGAACCGGGCAGCGTCTTCATCGACGGTCGTGAATTTGACCCGTCCGATCCCGTGGGCTACCTCAATGGATTCGACATCCGCGCCGGTCGTCCCAAGCTGTTTGCACTGCGTTAAGCCCGCAGTCTGAATCCTGTTGGGCGGGGTTTGGCCGATGTATGAATTGGTGGATTTGCGAAGATAGCAAACCCGAAAGCCAGCCCCGCTTCAAAGGATTCTGCTTGATCGTGGTGAACCATACTCACCACGGTCTCGACCCCCTCAACGCTCCCGATCTCTGTCCGCCCCGTCCTGCCTTCCCTCCCCGCCATGACTACGAGCCCTACTGAATCTGAACGCCTTGGCGCATCTCCGAGCGGCGACTCTTGCCGATTGCCGGGAGTTTTGCCACTGCTTGATGTCGATCACGTCAGTCGGATTTTCCCCTTGCCGGATGGTGGCGAATACATCGCGCTGACGAACATTGATGTGACGATCGAGCAAGGCGAATTCATTACGCTGCTGGGTCATTCCGGTTGCGGTAAATCGACGCTGCTCAATATCATTGCGGGACTAGATTCCCCGACCTCCGGTGGTGTCATCCTCGAAGGACGTCAGGTGACGGAACCGGGTCCCGATCGCATGGTGGTGTTCCAAAACTATTCGCTGTTGCCGTGGAAGACGGTGCGGCAGAATATCGCGCTGGCGGTGGATACGGTGTTCAAGGATATGTCGAAGGCCGAGCGATCGGACATCGTCGAACACCACATTGATATGGTGGGGCTACAGCGAGCCGCCGATAATTACCCAAGCCAAATTTCGGGCGGGATGAAACAGCGGGTGGCGATCGCCCGAGCGTTTGCCATTCGCCCAAAGGTGCTGCTACTCGATGAACCCTTCGGAGCCTTGGATGCGCTCACCCGTGGCGGACTGCAAGAGCAGTTGATGAGTATTTGTCAGGAAAATAAGGTCACCGCGATCATGGTGACCCACGACGTGGATGAAGCGTTGCTGTTGAGCGATCGCGTCGTGATGCTAACCACCGGGCCCAGCGCTCATGTCGGCCAGGTTTTAGACGTTCCGATCCCGCGTCCACGTAACCGGATGGATGTGGTGAACCATCCCAGTTACTACACCCTACGCAACGAAGTTACCTACTTTCTCAACCAACAGAAGCGCAGCAAGAAAAAGACCAAAGCCCCGGTCGCAGCGCCGATCGCCACCTCCACCAGCGGTCTCGAAAAAACAACCCTCGACCTCGGCTTTATTCCGCTAACCGACTGTGCGCCATTTGCCGTCGCCCAAGAGAAAGGCATCTTTGCCGAATATGGTCTCAACGTCACCCTCAGCCGTCAGCCCAGTTGGAACGCACTCGCGGAATCTGTAGCCACCGGCGAACTGGATGCGGCGCAAATGGTGGCGGGGATGCCGCTCGCGATGACGCTGGGAATGCGCGGTAAAGCCTCCGTCCCGATCTGTTCCGCGATGGTGTTGTCGCGCAATGGCAATGCGATCACCTGGAGCAAAAAGATCGTTGATGACGGCATCACGACCCTAGAGCAGTTCAAGGATTACATCGCCCACGACCCCGATCGCGTCCACAACTTTGCGATGGTGCATCCCGCCTCGATGCATAACCTGATGTTGCGCTACTGGCTGGCCAGTGGTGGTATTGATCCCGATTGGGATGTCAGTCTTTGCGTTGTACCGCCCCCGTTGATGGTGTCCAACCTCAAGCAGGGCAATATTGATGGCTATTGCGTCGGTGAGCCGTGGAATTCTCGCGCTGTAGCGGAAAAGCTGGGCACAGTGGTGGCGACAGACCTCGATCTCTGGCCGGGACACATGGAAAAAGTCCTCGGCGTACGCGAGGATTGGGCTGAGAAGTATCCCAAAACCCACATTGCGCTGGTCAAGGCAATGCTCGAAGCTTGCGAATATTGCGACGATCGCCGTAACCGTGAGGAAATCCTCGGTTTCCTCCAAAAAGATGAATACCTCGGCACAGCGGGTGAGTTTGCCTCTGCGGGGTTCTTTACTGCCTACGATCGCGGGGATGGCAGTGAGCCGACCGAAGAGCTGAAGTTTAATCAGTTCTTCCTCGATCGCTGTAACGCTCCCGATTCCGTTCACACCCTATGGACGTTGGTGCAAATGGCACGCTGGGATCTGACGCCGTTTCCGAAAAACTGGGTCGAGACGATCGAGCGCGTCAACCGCATGGATGTGTTCGCGGAAGCCGCACGCGAACTCGAACTTCCCAGCGCTCCACGCGATCGCAAGCCGCTCACACTCTTCGACGGCACGATCTTCGATCCGGATTACCCAATCGAGTATCTCAAGAGCCTTGAGATCAAACGCGATGTTGTGATTCGTGAAGTGGCGATCGGTTTACCGACCTAGTCACAATTTGGTATCGCCCGCGACCGCTTCGATCGTCCGCTCCTCGTCGTGATTGAGTTATGCACACCTTGAATCCCACCACGCTAGACACCCCCACTCAGACCGGTTCACCGTTTTTAGAGCTCAAAAACGTCTCCAAGGTCTACCCCACCCCCACCGGTAGCTATACGGTGCTCGAAAATATTGAGCTTACCGTTCAGGAAGGCGAATTTATCTGCCTGATCGGTCACTCCGGCTGTGGCAAATCCACCTTACTCGACATGATTTCGGGATTCACCGAGCCGACCACCGGTATCGTTAATCTCGAAAATAATCCGATCGTCGAACCGGGCCCCGATCGCATGGTGGTATTTCAAAACTACGCCCTGCTACCTTGGAAAACCGCCTACGAGAATGTTCATCTCGCCGTTGAAACCGTTTTCCCCAATCTCTCGAAAGCCGAGCAAGACGCCATCACCGATGAACACATCGAGATGGTCGGCCTGACCGAAGCCGCCGATAAGCGCCCCAACGAGCTATCCGGCGGGATGAAACAGCGGGTGTCGATCGCGCGAGCTCTGGCGATTCGCCCCAAGGTGCTAATTCTCGACGAGCCGTTTGGAGCGCTCGATCCGAGTACGCGCGAAGAGCTACAGGACGAGCTGTTAGAGATCTGGCGCGACCACAAGATCACCGTCTTGATGATCACTCACGACATCGACGAAGCGCTATACCTCGCCGATCGCGTCGTGATGATGACCAACGGCCCCGCCGCCACGATCGGCGAAACGCTCGACCTGCACTTTTCCCGTCCGCGCGATCGTGGCCGCATGATGGAAGATCCGCGCTACTACGAATTGCGTAACGAAGCGCTCGATTTCCTCTATCGTCGTTATGCCCACGACGATTAGGACACGACTGGCGGCGTTGTCTGCCCCGTCGTCAAACCTCTTCTAAGGCAAGTGTTATCTAACCGCTTCGCACCTTAAATATAGGCTTCCATATTTCACCTAATTCTTTAACCTCAGCTAATCTCAGCCCTTTAAATCTGTGAACGCGACCACTCGAACAATTTGTCCCTATTGCGGTGTCGGGTGTGGTCTCGAAGTCGTGGAAACTCCGAAAGGGTTTAAGGTGCGCGGCGATCGCGACCACCCATCGAGCCTCGGGCGCGTTTGCGTGAAAGGGGCAACCGTGATCGAGTCCATCCAAAAAGACCGTTTGCTGCATCCGATGTGGCGTGAGTCGCTGGATGATGAGTTTAAGCGCGTAAGCTGGGATTTTGCGCTGGATTTGATCGCGGCTAAAGTTCGCGAGACGATCGATACTCGTGGCGTTGATTCCGTCTGTATCTACGGTTCAGGGCAACTGGTTACTGAGGATTATTACACCGCTCAAAAGCTCCTCAAAGGCTGTTTGGGAAGCAATAACTTTGATGCAAACTCGCGCCTGTGTATGTCTTCGGCGGTGTCGGCCTATGTCCAAAGTTTTGGAACCGATGGGCCTCCCTGTTGTTATGACGATCTAGAGCAAACCGACTGTGGTTTTTTGATCGGAACCAATACCGCCGAGTGTCACCCGATCGTTTTTAACCGCTTTCTAGAACATAAAAAACGCAATCCCCAGGTTAAATTAATCGTCGTCGATCCGCGCGAAACTCTGACGGCAAAACCGGCAGATTTACACCTCGCCATTAATCCCGGCACGGATATCGATCTGCTCAATGGCATCGCTTATTTACTACTCGAAAATAATGCGATTAATCGCCAATTCATTGAGCAGCATACCTACGGTTTTTACGACTACGAACTAATTTTCAAGCACTATTCGCCCGAGATGGTGGCGCGTCGCTGTGGGATTGCGATCGAGGATCTCAAGCTCGCGGCCACCTACTGGGGCGAGTCGAGCAACGTTCTATCACTGTGGTCGATGGGGATTAATCAATCCCAAGAAGGCACGGCCAAGGCGCGGACGCTGATCAACCTTCACCTGATGACCGGCCAAATCGGACGCGCCGGATCAGGCCCATTTTCGCTCACGGGGCAGCCGAACGCGATGGGTGGCCGCGAAGCCGGTGGTTTAGCGCATCTGCTACCGGGATATCGCAGCGTTAAAAATGCCGATCATCGCGCCGAGGTCGAACAGTCATGGCAACTTCCTGCGGGGCAAATTTCGCCGCAGCCGGGATTGAACGCGTGGGAAATGATCGAGGCGCTTGAACGGGATGCGCTGGGGGTTTTCTGGATCGCGGCGACGAATCCGGTGGTCAGTATGCCGGATCTCAATCGTACGAAAGCCGCCCTGCGCCGATCGCCATTTACCGTCTACCAAGAAGCCTATAACCCTACCGAAACTACCGCCTTTGCTCATCTGTTGCTTCCGGCGATGCAGTGGAGCGAAAAACGTGGGACGATGACCAACTCCGAGCGCGTGGTCACGCTTTCCCAGGGTTTCCAGGCTTCGTTAGGTGAAGCAAAAGAGGATTGGTGGGTGTTTGCTCAGGTCGGGCAACGTTTGGGATTTGAGGAGCAGTTTTCCTTCGACGACGTGGAAGCGGTGCATCGTGAGTTTGCAGACCTGACGCGCGATCGTCCGTGCGACATGACCGGCATGAGCTACGACCTGTTGCGAACCCACGGCCCGCAACAGTGGCCATATCCGATCGATGCCACTCCCAGCACCGAACCGAAGCGCCTGTATACCGACTTACGGTTTAATACCCCCGACGGTCGCGCTCATTTTGTCGCCCTTCATTCCCGTGGCCTCGCCGAACCGCCCGATCCGGATTTTCCGCTCGTGTTGACTATTGGCCGACTCTACGGTCACTGGCACACCCAAACCCGCACCGGGCGCATCGAGAAAATCGAGAAAATGCACCCCGATCCATTCCTCGAAATTCATCCTCGCGATGCGGCGAATCTCGAAATTGAGGAGGGGAATCTGTTGGAGGTGCGATCGCGTCGGGGGCGCTGCGAGTTGCCCGCGAAAATCACACGGAGTATTGCACCCGGAACGGTATTTGCACCGATGCATTGGGGAGCCTTGTGGTCAGAGACGGCGGAGGTGAATGTCCTCACTCACCCCGAAGCCTGCCCCGATTCGGCCCAGCCGGAACTCAAGGCGTGCGCCGTGGCCGTGAGCAAAATTGCTCCTACGGCAGTTAGTCGCACACCGATCGCGACCCAGGCTTCACCCTCATTAACACCAAATCCATCAACCCAAAATCCACTAACACCGGAGGTTGCTCGATCATGACTAGCCGTGTGTTCTTCCAATTTGAAGCCGATTTTGTTCAATCTCTGCGCTGTATTCCGATGCAGGTGCGTTACAAGCTTGATACCTGTGGGGTGAAGCTCAAGCTACAGCATTGGAACCAATTTAATGATCGCGATCGCCACAATCTGGTTGAATATCCCTGTGATACCATCACCACCATTCAAGATTATCGCGATCGACTCCGGCAGCTTGTGCAAATCCAGACGGGTGAATATCCCAAGGATTTGCCGATCGAGGATGAACCTCCGTGGTCGCGCACTGATGTGATCCCGGAGGACGTACTCACCGAGGTCAAACGGTTTGATCAATCGCTCTCGATCGATCAATGGCGATCGCTCTCTGACTTACAACGGTTTGCGTTAATCAAACTCAGCCGTCCCGGTCATGAAAATCGCAACTTTCAACCGGCTCTCCTTGAATTTGGCTTGACCGAATCCAGGAGCCATTTCGCTTAAGGTTTTCGCTTAAGGTACTTAACTTAATTTAAGTCTAGAGGCGAGATTCGTAACGGATTCGTTGTCTGGGTGTGGGCGCACGACTGTGCGTTGGTCTGATTAAGGTTGATACGTCTGTTCGCGACCCCAGTCGAAGACGATCGTCTCGCCTCAATCGGTGCAACCTACAGCCGTGCGCTCCTACCGAGCTTCGTTAGGTGGCATTTCGAGTTATCAATGTGTGAGGATTTCGACTCCCGTGAAAAACCTATTCAAGGCCATGCTGGTTAGCCCCGCGCTGTTCGCAGCCTCGGCACTCTCGGCTCAAGCCAACCCGATCGAACTGGACATCGCTAACACCGAGGTCGAGACCTTCCTAAGCGTGGAAGAACTCTCCGCACCGGCCAGCATCGACCAAGTGACCTCCGTCTCGCAACTCTCCGATGTTCAGCCGACTGACTGGGCCTTCCAAGCGCTACAGTCCCTCGTTGAGCGCTACGGCTGCATCGCAGGCTACCCCGACGGAACCTTTCGCGGCAACCAAGCCCTGACCCGCTACGAATTCGCAGCCGGTTTGAATGCGTGCTTGGATCAAATCTTGGCTCAGGTCGGTGGCGATGGTCTCGCTCCGGGCGATCTCGATACGATCAGCCGTCTGCAAGATGACTTCGCGGCTCAACTCGCATCGCTGCGCGGTCGCGTCGATAGCCTCGAATCCCGCATTGATACCGTCGAAGCGCAACAGTTCTCCACCACCACCAAACTGGTCGGTGAAGTCGCCTTCACGGTGGCGGATAGCTGGAGCGATAACGACGAAACCCAAACAACATTCACCGATCGCGTTCGTCTACAACTGGCCTCCAGCTTCACGGGGCGCGACAAACTGTTCACCCGGATGACCGCCGGCAACCTGGGCAGCAGCTTTGCGGGTCAGTTGGGCACAAATGAAGGCCGCTTCGCCTTCGATGGTCAAACTGAAAACGATGTGACGATCGATCGTCTTCACTACCAATTCCCGATCGGTGACAACTTACAAGTCACCCTCATGGCTAGCGGTGGTGGTCACCACTTCTACTCCGACACCCTCAACCCCGGCCTTGAAGCTGGCGGCGGTGCGAGCGGTGCGCTGTCTCGCTTCGGTGAGCGTAACCCGATCTTCCGCCATAACCTCGGCGGTCAAGGCGTGGGTCTTCGCTACGACGCGACAGACTGGCTGGAACTGTCAGCGGGTTATCTAGCCCGTGGCGCATCCGAAGGTGTTGAAGGCGCAGGTTTGTTCAATGGCAACAACTCCTACTTCGGCCACGCTGTCATCGCTCCGGCGGACAGCCTTAAGTTTGGTTTGACTTACGTTCGCAACCACGATGTCGGAGCCGGTCGTCGCTTCGACTACGGCGGCACGGGAACCCGTCTCGGTAACCTTACACCGGCAGCCCTGATCGGCGCAGGCGTTCCGGGCGCAGCGGCAAATGGCGAAGTCATCAGCAACTCGTTCGGTCTCGAATTCCTCTGGAGCCCAAGTTCGAGCTTCAATCTTGGCGGCTGGGCGGGCTATACCCAAGCAGACCTCAATGATGATGCGGCCGATGCGGACATCCTCAACTACGCGCTAACCCTGGGATTCCCGGATCTGTTTGCTCCTGGCAACATGGGCGCTCTGATCGTTGGTGCGGAACCGTACCTGATTGATCTCGATGTCGATGGCCCGGACAACGTCAATTTTGACGAAGATGTGCCGCTCCACGTTGAAGCACTTTACAAGCTCAAGCTCTCGGATGGCATCACGATCACGCCCGGTGTGATTTGGCTCGTTAACCCGAACCAAAGCGAAAGTACGGATGACATCATCATCGGTACGATTCGTACAACCTTCAGCTTCTAAACGATTTATCGTTATCGAAGACTCTGAAGGTTTGACCCGGCTGACCTGGCTGGCCTGAATTTCTTGCCGCGTCAATCGGGTCAAGTAAGGGGCGTCGCAGTCATGATCACGATGATCAGTGACCACTGCGACGCCCCGACTCATTTATCCCGCCGGGTCGCATAAGTTCTATTAATTATTGGCATTTTTTCTAGGGGCTGTCATCAATTAAATTTGTAGCCTTTACTCAGCAAGGGTTTCAGCCCCTTTTGTTTTTTGTTGGATCGGGCGTTCAACCGCTTACCCCGTAAGGGGTCTGGTGCTAATTGATGACACGCCCTAAGTATCCTCATCAAACTGCGGACTTTTTTGCTTCACGTAATCCGTCCCGATTCGCATTCCCCACGCTCGACCCGATCGACATTATGCGCCTCGAACAACTCCAAGCCTTTTTGTCCGTAGCTGAAACAGGCAGCTTCCAAAAGGCGGCTCGTCTCCAGCGGGTGACCCAATCGACGATTAGTAGACAGGTCCGATCGCTCGAAGAATCAGCAGGCTCAGAACTGCTACACCGGACGACGCCAGCACGACTCACGGTGGCCGGTGAACGATTGTTTCCCCGCGCTCGCAAGATCTGTGATGAATGGTCTTTGGGTTTACAAGAAATTGCCGACCTAGTGGGTGGCAAACAGACCGAACTCTGCGTCGCGGCGATTCATTCAGTCTGCGCGCATTTTTTGCCGACGGTGCTTCAGCGGTTTCATGCGAGCTATGCCAATGTGCAGTTACGGGTGACATCTTTGGGAAGCGATCGCGCCTTGAAGGTGTTGCGCGATGGTTTGGTGGATATTGCGGTGGTGATGAATAATCCGCTACTAACGGCCAGCGCAGACCTGGCGATCGAGCCGCTATACGAAGAATCAGTCGTGGTGCTGATGGCGGCGAATCATCCCTTGAGCGATTATGTCTCCATCCCGAAAGAACGTTTGGCGCATTACGATCACATCATTTTCAAAGATGGCTACGGGATGCAGCGCCTCGTGCAAGATGTTTTTGCGCGGGAAGGCATTGAACTACGAGCTATCCTCGAACTCAATACCCTTGATGCTTTTCGCGGCATCGTACGACAAAGCGACGCGATCGCGATTTTGCCCGCCTCCGCCACCCTCGAAGCCTACGACGATCCGACCCTGACCGTACGTCCGATCGCCTCCTCCAATATTCTCGAACCCGGCCTCACCCGCCAGGTTGTTCTCGTCACCACCGTCGATCGCCTCTTAATTCCACCAGTGCGAGACTTCTATCAACTGGTACGTCAATATATTCCCCAGCTTGCCACCGATCGCCTTGCCGACCTTCCCACCCATAGCATTCAAGCACTCAGTCGTCTCGAATTAACCCAAACAACGATCGAACCCTAACCATGAGTGTATAGAGTGGACTGTCTCCGCATAACTTCCTTGCGTTTTGTGCATGGATAGATTCTAAAGCCCTCGCAGACACCACACACTAAGATCCCAATTGGGTTACTTTTTCTACCTGCCATGAGCTACGCCTTTCGCACACTTCTCAAAAAGATCGCCAGTGGCCCTCACACCAGTCAGCATCTGACCCGTAGCGAAGCCGACTCGGCCATGACGATGGTGTTACAGGCCGAGGCAACTCCCGCACAGATTGGGGGATTTATTGTCGCGCACCGGATGAAGCGACCGGTTCCCGAGGAGCTGGCCGGAATTTTAGATGCCTACGATCGCCTCAGTCAACGTCTTGCACCGCTTGAAATCCAAACAGCAACGGGTCACGCCGCAACTCTGCCGATCGTGCTGGGCTGTCCCTACGATGGTCGTGCCCGTACCGCGCCCGTTACGCCGATCGTGGCGCTGCTGTTGGCGAATGCGGGCGTGCCGGTCGTGATGCATGGCGGCGATCGGATGCCGACCAAGTACGGGCTGCCGATGGTGGAGATTTGGCAAGCGTTGGGGATCAACTGGATGCACTGCGATGTAACACGGTTACGCGCCGCACTCGATCGCGCCCAGATCGCCTTTGCCTATACGCCGTTCATTTTCCCCGAGACGATCGCCGTCGCGGACTATCGCGACCAAATCGGCAAGCGTCCGCCCCTCGCGACGATCGAGCTGATGTGGTCACCCTACGGAGGGCAAGCGCGGCACGTCTGCGGGTTTGTGCATCCACCGACGGAAGGCTTCATGCAAGGGGCGTTTGCGCTGCGCGGTCAAGCGGACTTTATCACCGTGAAAGGGTTAGAAGGCAGTTGCGATCTACCCCGATCGCGGACGGCGATTGTTGGAATATATCAGGAAGATCGGTTTGAGCGGCTGCACCTCCACGCGCGGGAGTTTGACCTGGGTGGGGTCGATACGCCGATGGATTCGGAAGCGGACTATCTCGCGGATCTGGCGATGCTGATCGCGGGACGGATCGAGACCGATCGCGAGCGTGAATTAATGAAATCGGCGATCTGGTCGGGTGGCTTTTTCCTGTGGCAATGTGGGGTTTGCGCGGACTTAGCGGCAGGGATTTCCCACGCGGAAGATGTCATTCAAAAGGGTTTGCTAGCTGAAACGATCGCCGATATTCAAGCCGCGATTCAGGCTACATAACCAAGCAAAATTACCCTTCTACCGACGAATCAGAACGCCGATCACCAGCACACCGATCGACCCAGCCCTGTGCAAAAACACCGTCCAACACGACCGCCGCAACCCCAAACGGCACACCATTAACAATCATCAAGCGACCAATTAACACCCCGATCGGCACAATCACACCCCATTCACCCGCTACAAGTCCGTCAAAGACACGACTCCAGACCCCATCAAGCTCACCCTCAGCCCGTAAACTTTCCCACTGACCCGCTGCCCGTGTGATCGCAAAGGCCGCGATCGTCCCCGTCGTCAGGTGAATGTCCAGCTCCTGACGTAGGGTGTAGCGATAGGTCAAGCCAAATACGCCACCACAAAGCGCCGTTCCCAGCCACAAATCAAGCTGCGCCCAGTCAACTCCACCCTGCGGCCAAATCCATTCCAGCAGCAAGCGTGATATACACAGCGCGATCGATCCGATCGCAGCAGCTTTGAGTGAGGCAATTCGATCGCGAGAAAACGTCAGCATGATGCGTCATCGTGTGGAATACGTTGGAACTTCAGTCGAACGTGAGGACTGACCTTCGAGATCTGGGATTCTAAAATACAATACGTCTAAGTACGAATATCGAGCGACGATCGTGGTCAAAATTATCAGCCGTCAACGCCTCGCTCCTCAGCCTGTCTACGACATCGGCGTCGAGCGCGATCACAACTTTTTGCTCGCCGATGGCAGCGTCGCCTCCAACTGCTTCAACAAATCCCACTCGATGGCCTACGGCTACGTCACCTACCAGACGGCGTACCTGAAAGCCAACTACCCCGTCGAGTACATGGCGGCGCTGTTGACCGCCAATAGCGGCATTCAGGACAAAGTCCAGAAATATATCGCCACCTGCCTGAATATGAATATTCAGGTCGAATCGCCGCATATCAACCGATCGCAGATTGATTTCACGCCGGTGGACGGTAACAAGATTTTGTTTGGGCTGTCGGCGGTTCGCAATTTGGGCGACGGCGCGATCGACTGCCTCTTGGAGGCGCGATCGACGGACGGTGATTTTCGATCGCTGGCGGATTTTTGCGATCGGGTAGACCTACGCGCCGTGAACCGCCGCGCCTTGGAAGCGCTAATCCAGTGTGGCGCGTTCGATTGTCTCAATCCCAACCGCAATCAGTTGATGCACGATCTCGAATTCGTGATCGACTGGGCGCAAACTCGCGCCAAGGATCGCGCCTCGGGTCAGGGTAATTTGTTCGATGTGCTGGGCGGGGGCGGAGATGCTGCCGGTGCTGACGAGGCGGGCGACGGCGCTGACAATGCCCACGAGCTAGCGCCAAGTGCCCCGCCGATCGCCGATTTCGAGTCGATGGAAAAACTCCGCCTCGAAAAAGAACTCCTCGGTTTTTATGTCTCCGATCACCCGCTGAAATCCATTCAGGCGCGATCGCGGTTACTCGCCCCCATCAGCCTCAGCGACCTGGCCGAACAATCCGATAAAACGACCCTGAGCGCGATCGTCATGCTCAGTAGCGTTAAGCCGATCGTCACGAAAAAAGGCGATCGCATGGCGATCGTTGAGCTAGAAGATTTAACCGGCCAAGCTGAGGGCGTGATTTTCCCCCGGACATACGCTGTGATTCACGAGCACATCCAGCCCGACGCGCGACTGATTGTGTGGGGCAAAGCTGATCGGCGCGACGATCAAACTCAGCTCATTATTGATGACGTTGAGCCGGTCGAGCGTGCCCAGATGGTGATCGTTGAAATTGACCCCGATCGAGCCAATGACATTCAGCAGCAACATCGCCTACGGGAGACGATTCTCCGCCAAGCGGGTGGCGATTCCGATGGCAAAAATACCAATAAAATTTCCGTGGTTGGTATGATTCGCGCCGGTCATCAATGCCACTTTGTTCGCCTGGGCGTTCAGTTCCGCGTCCCCGATGCTCAACAGGCGATCGCCGCGCTCGAAGCTGCTGGATTCCGCGCCTTTTGTAGCACCTTGACGCCCCACCGTACACCCGCCGTCGCAGCCTATTAACGATCGCGGCGAGTTGGGTCTCAAGGTTGGAAACCATCGGATAAATCAAAATCACCAAAAACCCGCCGAGCCTTTTTCTTCAAGGACTCAGCGGGTTTTTAGTGTGATCCTAAATGCATATGCATGAATCAAACGATCCAAGCCAATTGGCGACTATTGCACAGTCGAAAACGTCGTACTCGACGCGATCGGCAACGTATTCAACACCAGCGACACCGCCTGCATAAACATCGGATCTTCAGACGTCCCCAAGAGTTCAGGATTACGACTCAAGAAAAGCTGCTGAGACGCAGTCAGATCCACGCGAATATCCGGCGTGATCCCGCGATGGCTGATATCCGTGCCGTTGGGCGTGTAGTAGTGCGCCACCGTCACTGCCAAGCCTGAACCATCCGACAGAGAATTTACCGCCTGCACTAACGCCTTACCGAACGTCTGAGTGCCGATGATCGTGGCGCGATCGTTATCGCCCAGCGCTCCGGCTAGCACTTCGCTCGCACTCGCTGAATTGCGATCGACCAGCACCGTTAAAGGCCGATCGCTCAGAGCCATATTCGTCGCCGTGAGATTCTCGACATTACCATCGCGATCGACCGTCTGGACGATCGTGCCGTCATCAATCCACATCCGCGCAATCTGCACGCTCACATCGAGCAGCCCGCCCGGATTACCCCGCAGATCCAGTACAAACGCCCGCACATTTTTCGCTTCGAGGTCTTGGATCGCGCGATACATCTGCTCATGCGCGTGGGAGCTAAACTCGGTTAAGCGAATGTAGCCGATCGAGGTTCCGTCTTCGATTTGGACGCTTTGCTCAACGGCAGGCACTTCGATGTTCGCCCGCACCAGCGTCAGGTCGTATTCTGCCTGCGATCCCCGTCGAATCGTCAGTGTCACTGGACTCCCCACCGGCCCACGAATAAGCTGCGCAGCCTCATCGACGCTCATTCCCTGAGTCGATTGGCCATCAATACTGAGAATTAAGTCCCCTGTGCGTAACCCCGCCCGGATTGCCGGTGAGTTTAGCAACGGTTCGACCACCGATAGCGCCGCGATCGAGGACTCCTCCCGCAGTCGCAGGCCGATCCCGGAGAGTTCCCCCGTCGTCTGGGTGTTGAGCGCTGCGAATTGATTGGGATCAAGAAAACGGGTGTAGGGATCGTTTAATCGAGCCAGAGCGCGGCGCAATGCCACGTAGGCGCGTTCCGGCGAGCTGTACTGTGGCGCCAGGAGTTCTTCCCGCACCGCCAGCCAATCATTTTGATTAAACGTATCGTCAACAAAACTGCGATTAACGATTTGCCATGCTTCATCTAAAACCGCTTTCGGGCTCGGTTCGAGTTCGGCACGAACGGCATCGTTAGGGAGTGGAACTGTCAGGGTTAAGGCTGCGGTCGTGAGACTACCTAGGGCGAGAAAAACGGCAGCGGCGGCGCTTTTAAGCATCGAAGAATCGGGTTTCATGCAGCGGGGGGGCAGGGTGGCGACGAAAGGTAGCGCGACGATCGGCCTCCAGCGTTGGGCAACGCGACGAAGGCGATCGGTGTGACGGAGCGCGTGATGAGAGAAAACGCTGGCAGGAGATTGAACCTGATCGAACAGGAGACAACCGAAGAGACCAAAGCACGACGTGAAATGAACGGGGATCGGGAATCAATCCGCCACCCATTTCAGAAAGGGTTTGAGCTTGATTGAGCCTGTGGAGCAGACAAACTCAATCAATGAATCATGGAGTCAGACAATCATCGTTCGATCGAAAGAGTTATCCCAGTGCGGAACATTGATGCAGCGGACTACAAACACGGGGGCTGATCAATTGGGCAAGGAATGAATTTTCGACAGAAGGTCGCATGACTGAGATCCCGCAATTGCTCTGACGGTAAGGCAAAGCGAGGTTTGTAAAATCATCTATAAATTCAATGTATCAACTCTGAGACCGTTCGCCTAGGGGAAATCTAAGGATTTAGGGAAGAATTTCGGGGATCGCCCATATTTTGGGTCTTAGTGGGCAATTTTCAGCCAAAAACCTAACAAACAATGTCGAAAACGAGTGGTAACGATCATGAGTGATGTGTATGTGTCGTGGGATGAGTATCACCGGACGATCGAGCGGTTAGCGGTGACGATCGCCCGATCAGGCTGGTCATTTGAGGCGATCGTCTGTATCGCTCGCGGCGGGATGCGAATCGGCGATATTTTCTCGCGGTTGTTCGATCGACCCCTGGCGATTATTTCCGCGACGTCCTACAGCGGCACCGACGGACGCGAGCGGGGATCGCTAACGATCGCGGCGACCCTAACAACGACGTCTCCCCTGTCCGGCAATATTCTGCTGGTCGATGATCTCGTCGATTCGGGCACATCCCTAAAAGAGGTGCAACACTGGCTCGAAACCCACGCAAACCAGCGTGACGACGTTGGCACGATCGCCGAAATTCGGACGGCGGTGCTGTGGTACAAGTCGCATTCAGCGATCGCACCGGACTATTACGCCGACCATCTCCCCGACAATCCTTGGATTCATCAACCCTTTGAACGCTACGAAACGCTCTCGCCCCAAGATCTCCCGTAGGGTGGGCACTGCCCACCACGATCAATTGGGCTAATTGCGTGTAATTGGTAACTCGCGTAACTGGTAACTCGCGTAATTGTTAATCCGCGTAACTGGCCTCACTGCCCGGATTACCAGATTACTCCCGTTCGATCGCCCGATCGGCGCGACGCTTCTCGAACCGAAACAACCACGCCATCAACGCCAACGCCCCCACCTGTAGCGCCAAATTCGGCACATCATGAGCCAGATCGCGACCCGCTAACACCCGAAAGAAAAAGACAAACCCACCGATCGCCGCCGAGGCTCCCAGCCCGCAATAGGCAAACAACCGCAAACCTCGATAGGGCGCTCTAGCCTCAGCACGTAGGCGCTTGTACTTGTCCGGATCGAGCTGAGGAGAGGGAGGCATGGTGGTCGGTATAAGGGGTGGGATCGTGATCCGTGAAGCCAATCGGAATCGAAAAAATGAACACTTTTAAACAGACGGGATCACGCTACTTTGTCAGGACTTCATGACAGGATGTAGAGCAAATCGGAGGTCGGATTTTTAAGCCAGCGAGGCGAAAATAGACGCGTTAATTTGCGATTATTTGCGATCGCAACATTCGGCTGGTATTTACTTGGTAATTACCATGCGTCCCCTGTAGACTGTATCTCTAATCAAATCGCATTGATACGCTGATTTGACCTGTTCACGTTGATGTAGAAGAGGCGATTATCCAGTCGTTCTACAGAGGTTTTCGCAGTGCAGTTGCAAAGAGTAGAAGCTCGTCGAGCCACCGGGGCTCACGCCTTGATTGATAGTTTAAAGCGTCATGGCGTTCGTCATATTTTCGGGTATCCCGGTGGGGCAATTTTGCCCATTTATGACGAACTTTATCGCGCCGAAGCAGAGGGCGGCATTCAGCACATTCTTGTTCGACACGAGCAAGGTGCATCCCATGCCGCTGACGGTTACGCCCGCGCCACCGGTCAGGTCGGCGTTTGCTTCGGTACGTCTGGCCCCGGTGCGACCAACCTCGTCACGGGGATCGCGACCGCACATATGGACTCGATCCCGATGGTTGTCGTGACCGGTCAGGTTCCGCGTCCAGCGATCGGCACGGATGCCTTTCAGGAAACCGATATCTTCGGGATCACGCTGCCGATCGTCAAACATTCCTACGTCGTTCGCCAGCCCGAGGACATGTCGCGCATTGTCGCCGAAGCTTTCCACCTGGCGAGCACAGGTCGCCCTGGCCCTGTCCTGATCGATATTCCCAAGGATGTCGGCCTCGAAGAATTTGACTATGTCCCCGTCGCGCCGGGTGATTTTGTCCTGCGTGGCTATCGCCCAACCGTCAAGGGCAACCCGCGCCAGATCGACCAGGCGATCACCCTGATTCGTGAAGCCGCGCGTCCGTTGATGTACGTCGGCGGCGGCGCGATCGCTGCCGGAGCCCACGAAGAGCTGAAGGAACTCGCGGAGCACTTCAGCCTACCGGTGACCACAACCCTGATGGGCAAAGGCTCCTTTAATGAAAATCACCCGCTTTCGGTGGGAATGCTGGGGATGCATGGCACGGCCTACGCCAATTTCTCCGTGAGTGAGTGTGACCTGTTGATCGCGATCGGCGCTCGGTTTGACGATCGCGTCACCGGCAAGCTCGACGAGTTCGCCTCCCATGCCAAAGTCATTCATATCGATATTGATCCCGCTGAGGTAGGCAAAAACCGCGCTCCGGATGTGCCGATCGTTGGTGACGTGCGTCAGGTCTTGATGCACCTGCTGCGTAAAGTGAAGGAAGAGCGTATTCCCGCTCAAGCCCAGGTGACGCAAGCGTGGTGCGATCGGATCGATCGTTGGCGTCAGGACTATCCGCTCCTGGTTCCCATCTACGAAGACACGGTTTCACCCCAATCGGTGATTGCGGAACTGACCAAGCAAGCACCGAACGCGTATTACACCACTGACGTCGGCCAGCACCAAATGTGGGCGGCGCAGTTCCTCAAAAATGGCCCCCGCCAGTGGATCTCCAGCGCGGGTCTAGGAACCATGGGCTTCGGTCTTCCGGCGGCGATGGGCGCGAAAGTGGCACTCCCAGATGAGGAAGTGATTTGCATCAGCGGCGACGGCAGCTTCCAAATGAACCTACAGGAGTTGGGAACCCTGGCTCAGTATGGGATTAACGTCAAGACCGTGATCCTGAATAACGGCTGGCAGGGCATGGTTCGGCAATGGCAAGAGGCGTTCTATGGTGAACGCTACTCGTCCTCGAACATGGAAGTCGGGATGCCGGATGTGGAACTGCTCAGTCAAGCCTACGGGCTAAAGGGCATGAAGGTTCGCCGTCCGGAGGATGTCAGCGAGGCGATCGCCACGATGTTGGCGCATGAAGGCCCCGTCGTGCTGGAGGTCTACGTTCATAAAACTGAGAACTGCTACCCGATGATCGCACCGGGTAAAAATAACGCTCAGATGCTCGGCATTCCCGATCGTCCGAGTGCTCCCTCCAATGACGTCATCAACTGCTCAAGCTGTGGCGCAGAGAATACGTCGAGCAATACATTTTGTCCAAAATGTGGCTCCAAACTGTAGGCCATAGACCCGGATGAAAGCCTCTGCTTTAAGCCTCTAAGCTCGTCAAATATTCACAGGCCATCCGTTTCCTCGGATGGCTTTTGCTATGCTGGGGCGCTGGAAGCTGCGGTGTGATCCACAAAAAACGCAGCGAATATGACACGATTGGGCATAGCGCAATTTGCCCACCGGTGTATCCTACGATTTAAACGATCGTCAAAAATTGCCCCCATACCTTCACTCGCACATCAGGCGAGGCTGTACGTACGACAGGAAACACTATGCTAGGCCGATTTATGCAGTGGTTAACCGAACGGATTCGCGGGCTGTTTGTCAGTTCCCAACCTCCGTCGAACCTGCTCGTACGATCCACCCCTCCACTTACCGATGCTGAGTGTGAAACGTTCTTTTTTCAGCTTCTCGACGGTGTCGCGACGGGCTGGGGTTCGGGAGATATTCAACGATTTTTTGCGGCGCTTGCCGATCGCGCGGATGAAACGCGCTGGATTTCCTGGCTGAAACATCTCGATGTTCGCCTCGAAACCGGCGAAGTTTTGCCGATGCCGATCGCCCAACAGTTCGTCCGCTTTGGCGAAGTGGCATCCGGCATGATCGCCCAACGTGCTCTCGATATCGGCACGAATGCGATCACCCGCGCTCCCAAAGCGGCGAAATCCCCAGCCGGGGCGGACTCAACCGTAACGCCACCCATTCCAGACCTAGATCCCACGGCTCCGATCGCGGTAGACCCAGCGGAGACCGTGGCAGTGGACGCCACAGAAGAGGCGACAGCGGCGGGTTCTGATATTCCTTCTCCCGACACCGCTCAGGAACTGGAGGCTTGGATCGAGCGCGGCCAAACCCAAGCCGATCGCCAAAAATTTGCTAGTGCGCTGTTGGCGTTTGACTGCGCCGTGGCGATCGATGGCAACAGTCGCAACGCCTGGATGTATCGCGGTGATGCGCTCGCCGAACTGAAGCGCACCAAGGAAGCGATTAAAGCCTACGAACGGGCGCTCCAGATTGACCCCAAAGCGGCCACACTCTGGAGCCGTCTGGGCGATGTGCAGTACGAACTCAAGCGCTATGCTCTCGCGATCCAAAGCTGGAAGCGAGCACTGAGTATTAATGATCGTGATTCCCAAGCCTGGGCTAACCAGGGGATCGCCCACGGCCTGGGTCTGGGGAATTGGTCAGAGGCGATCGTCTGCTGGGAAAAAGCAGTCGAGATCGAGCCGGAAAATTTCGATCTGTGGTTTCGCCTCGGGGTGGGTCATGGCGCGTTAGAACATTGGGAAATGGCGATCGAGAACTGGGATCAGGCGCTGATCTACAATCCCAACTTTAAAGATGCTCTCGTCAATAAGAGCGTAGCCTTGCAAAAGCTCGGTCGTACGGAAGAGGCGGAAGCGGTTAATCTACAGGTTCAACATCTGGAAGCGGGCAATGTGATCCCCATGCCAGGACTAGCTACGGAACCGGACTGGCCTGAAATGCCGATCGACGAAAATTCCACGGCTGAAACCGACGCTCAAGAAGCAGCAGAAGATTTCTTTGATAAGGGCATAGAACAGTACGAGCAACAAAACTTCCAAGCGGCGCAGCGTTTCTTTCAGCGGGCGGTTGAACATCATCCGGATTCGATCACGGTGTTGCGCTATCAGGGGTTGACCTGGAAGGAACTCGGCCAACGAGAAGACGCGATCGCCTGTTGGGACAAAGTTTTGGCGGTGGAACCGGAAAATGCCGATTTAATGGCGCTGAAGGCGCTCACGCTACAGGAGATGGAAGAATGGGACGCGGCAAATACAGCCTGGGATCGGGTCGTGGAGCTGTTGCCAGATAATCATGATGCCTGGATTCAAAAGGGCATCACGCTGCAAAAATTGGGACGTTATGAAGAGGCGATCGCGGCGAATAACCGCGCGATGGAACGACCATAATTAGCCCAAATCCGACCCATCTTCACGTAGATCGATCACAACCATCACTCCTAAGCTCATAACGATCGCGATACCCGAAACAGGTGCTAGCCAGTTACCCCAACGGACGTAAGGCGTCAGGGTAGTGCGTGGGGTGATCTCGGCGCTGTGAATTTCGTAGTGATTAATACCGGATTTCCAGAGGGTGCGGCCATGGTGATCGACGATCGCCGAGTAGCCGGTATTCGTTGCGCGAGCCATCGGGCGATCGAATTCGATCGCTCGCATCACATCCTGGGCATGGTGCTGACTGGGCATGGTGTTCGCATAGTGGGCATTGTTGGCCGCGCTCAGGGCAAACTGCGCCCCGTTGGCCACCTGACGGCGGATCGGATCGGGAAAGGCCGACTCGTAGCAAATCGCCACCGCCGCGCGACCGAACGGCGTATCGAAGCTTTGATCGCGATCGCCAAATTCAATCCGAGCCTCCAGCGGCGAGAGTCGATCAATCACCTCACCCAAAATCGACGCAAAGGGAATGTATTCACCTAGAGGAACCAGGCGCACTTTGTCATAGCGGCTCAGGGTTTCGAGGCTTCCGCTTACTGTTAACAAACTGTTGGTGTAGACGCGCGGTGTGCCTTGAATCGTCCCGAGCCAGATCGGCACACCCCGATCGACGATCGCCTGACCTAACAAACCTTCGGGGCTATAGCCATCCCGCCGACCGCTCCAGAGCAGCGGTAAAGCCGTCTCCGGTGTCAGCACCACATCCACCGGGTTTGGCTCATCGGTTAAGGCCAGATAGCCATCGCGGTAATTCAGCAGCGCTTGGCGAATGCCGCCGGGATAGAGCTTGATGTCGTTGGGAATGTTGCCCTGGATGAGTCCGACGGTAAATGGTTTGGCGGCGACTTCGCTGGTTTGCTCTGTCCAGAGATCGCGATCGAGCATGACCCAGCCGAGAGCGTGCAGGGCGACACAGAGACCGATCGCGCTGATGAGATACGGCCAACGTCGGCGCGATTGATTCGCTTCCGGTTCGCGCGATCCTGATTCCAGGCTTGATCGCACTCCCAGCGCCAGTAACCCATTCACCGCCACGATCGCCGCACTGGTCACCGTCGGCCCCGACAGGCGATCAAGCTGCAAGATCACCAAATTATGCGGACTTTGGGTTAACGATAGCCACGGCCACCAGAGCGCTCCTTGGCTTAACAGCGTTTCGGCGATCGACCACAAACAGGCTCCCGCCAACACGAGCCAAAGATCGGCGGCGACGCCGGTCACTCGCCGCGCTGTCCACCGATCGAGCCAGCGCACCGCGATCGCCCACAGCACCACCGGCGACGCGCCCACCAGCGTTATCGCCACCCAGCAAAACAGCGCGGTCAAAATACTTTGCAGCCACGGCACGCCCATCCAGTCCAGCGGGTGAATGCCGGTGATCCAATGCAGCGCTAGGCCATCAAAACCGATGCCCCAGGTTAGACCCGCGATCGCCGCCGATCGTAGACTCGCGCCGTCGCGACTATGATCACCGCGTCGCACCTGCCACCACAGCGGCACAAGCCCCACCCAGGCCAGCCACCACAAACCAAACGGCTCGGCAGCCAGCCCCGTAAGGAGTCCCCCTAAAAACGTTTGGATCAGCGTCCAATACATGCGATTATCCGCCGTTCAAATCAGCTAAACATCCTCAGAAGTCGAAATTGTTAAACAACTCCGACTTCTCATACGAAATCCGGTTGTGTACAGACTTAGATCGCCGCTCTGAGCGAACACCGCACTTCGACTCCGCTCAGTGCTCATAGGCGTTCTTTATTTTTCTAATGCAGAACCGGATTTCGTATCATTCCCATTAGAAACTGGAGGATCAAAACCTGGATTTCTTGAAGCAATCCGAGTTCTGAAACGACTTAAGCAAGTCACACACGATCGTCCTCCGCCCGTTTGCGGAGTTCATCGAGCAAACCCTGACCCCGTGAGGCCAGCCGCGCTTTCCCCGCCGCCGCCCAGCGCTGCAAACCTTCGATGCGCTCCTGTGCCGTGCGAGCCAGCGGCACAATCTGGCTCGCCGCTTCGACGATATCGTCGGTCGTGAAATCGCGGTTTTGGCTAAAGCCGAGATGCATCGCTTCAACGATCGCCTGTTCGATTTCCGCCCCGGAAAAGTCCGGCGTTTCGTAGGCGAGCCGATCGAGATTGTAGCGCTGTAGATCTTGGGGACGGACTCGTTTGAGATGGACGGCAAAGATTTCGCGCCGCTCGCGATCGTCGGGCAACCCCACAAAGAAAATTTCGTCAAACCGTCCCTTACGCAAAATCTCCGGCGGGAGCTGCTGGATATCATTGGCCGTTGCGACCACGAAAACCGGCGATGTTTTTTCCGCCATCCAGGTGACGAACGTCCCAAATACGCGGCTCGTCGTCCCCGCATCACCGGAGCTGCCAATCCCGGCAAAGGCTTTATCGATTTCGTCAATCCACAAAATACAGGGCGCAAGCGCCTCGGCTAGCTCGATCGTCTGGCGCGTCCGTGATTCCGATTCGCCCACCAGTCCGGCAAACAGGCGACCCACATCCAGGCGCAACAGCGGCAAATTCCAGTGATGGGCGATCGCCTTCGCCGTCAGCGATTTTCCCGTGCCTTGAATCCCAACTAACAACAAACCGCGCGGATTCGGTAAGCCATACTGTCGCGCTTTTTCCGAAAATGCACCGCCGCGACGTACCAGCCAATCTTTCAGATTATCCAGGCCGCCAATATCGGAAATCGCCTCGGTCGCGGGGTAAAACTCTAGGATTTGGGTTTGGCGAATCGTCTGCTGTTTTTCGCTGAGAACCAACGGTACGACGTCTTTGTTTAACGTACCATCGAGCGCGATCGCCTTGCCCAACACGCGCCGCACCCGCTCTAGCGATAGACCCTGACACGATCGCACGATGTCATCCCGCAAACCCGTTTCCAGCCTCAGACCCATCGCGCCCGCAATCCGATCCACCTCCTGGCCGATATCCTCCACCGTTGGCAGGCGAAAATCCAGCACGTTCAGCACTTCGCTGAGATCGCGGGGAATTTGCACTGTGGGCGCGACGATCGCGATCGTTTTCGGTTGGGATTTGAGTTTGCGGGCGAGGTTGCGGAGTTTGCGCGAGATGGCGATATCGTCGAGAAATCGATGAAAATCGCGCAGGATGAAAATTGCGGGCGCGTCTGCCGGTAGTTTTTCGAGCTGTTCGAGGGCTTGCAGCGGGTTGCGTTTCGCCGCACCTGCATCGTTGGCATTGCCCTGATAGCCGTCAACGAAATCCCAGATGTAGATAGGTCGATCGCCACATTTCTGAGCCACATCGCCGATCGCCCGTTCGATGCGCTCCTCCTCCAGCGTCGAGATATAAATCAACGGGTAACGCGCCCGCAGCAGTAGATCAAATTCGTCCTGAAAAGCCATGCGATCGTGTTGTCAAAGATGAATTGAAAAAGATGAATCGAAGTCTGTGAAACCGGGATAACGGCGTGACAAAAAAACGTGTTTAACGAGCGATTAAGTATCCGAGGGTAATTGACCCTGAAGCTGTTGCAACGCCGACCATCGCGCATCGATGATGCCGTTGACGGTGGTCTTGATCTCGACGCCGGGACAGTCCGGACGGCAATGTTTCGGGTGCGGTAACGCCAAGCAAAGCTGTTGATAAAGCCATTCGTCGATCTCGAAATAGCCATGAGGGTCGATCGCCTCGACCAAATCCTCCATCGAGACTTCGCGCTCATCTTCAAAATCCTCTAGCCCAACTTGCTCATCGAGCCAAATCGGTTCCTGGGGCGCAATGCTGACGCGATAGTTATATTGCTGCAAACAGCGATCGCAGGTCAGCGTGACGATCGTTGTGACCTGGGCGGACACATCGAGATACGTCCCCTGATGCACCAGCCGTACGACACCCTTGATCGGCATCAGCGTTTCAAGATCGGGCAGCACCTCCTCAAATTCAATTTCGGTGGTGGCTTCGTGCTTTCTCAGCAGGTCGGGAATGTGAATCGGTTGCATGAGTAGTGGACAGTGAAAATTGTGCGTAAGTCCTGTGTTTATTATCTTGGCCTACGGACAGAACACCAAGCCGTTATGAAGTCGGGTCAAGGGTCATGCAAATTGTACGTTTAAGCCTGCGTAGAATCTGGGTTTGCGTCGTTTGCATCTACTTTTAGATTCACAACTAACTTACGGTTCGGCTCTTGGCCGTGGCTGTGATTGACCAGGTCGGGATATTCACTCAGATAGTGATGCACCTCGCGGCGTTCGGCGGACGTCAACCCGGCGAGTTCTTCCGCCTGACCCGTCGATCGCACCCGTTCCACGACGCCCAGCACTAGCTCTTTGAGTTCCGCATCGCGTGTCTTGCGATAGTCCCCGATTTCCAGCGTATAAGAACACTGCAAATCCGGCGCGACGTCGAGGTTTAGCGTGGCATTGGCGAGGTATTGCAGTGCATCGAGGGCGTGTTCTTGTCGATCGCATAGAGCCGCCGCGATCGCCTCGGTGCGATCCGTCGGCTCGATCGTCAGCCACGCTTCACCGTTGAGCATGGTCGTCGCAATCTCCGCCTCGATCGCGCCCAACTGTAACACCGACGCTAACCACTGCCGACCCCGCTCCAGTGGCGGGGAATGACCGTCACCCTGCTGGCGTATGTCCGTCATTGGCCTTGCCTCCCATGAATCGTGCCGTGCGTTCTATGGTTTTGATCGCGATCGCGCCTACCTTAACGACTGTAGATGATCCGCGAGTTTTTGGTCGAAATCGATCCCGTGGGGTGGGCACTGCCCACAATTCGATCCATTGCCCCATTCATCGATCGTGGTGGGCGATGCCCACCCTACTCAAAAACCCGCCAGGATCACAGCGTGATCGCGACGGGTTTTCTGAACGTTAAAACAATTTAGCTTTGCTTTAAACCGATGTAGCCGAGACGAACCAAGCTCTAGCTCGCTTTCGTTTTCTTCGATGATTTTTTCCGCTCGAAGGGCAGCGCATCGCGGTTATCTTCACCGGCGGCTTCTTTCGCCTGAGCATCGACAATCTTTTGCAGGTTTTCCGGCAGCGGCTCGCGCGACAGGATGAACGTTTGCAGGGTTTGGAACATGTTGGCGATCGTCATGTACATCAAGACGCCAGCCGGGAGAGGGAAAAACAGAAACATACCCGAGAACAGAATCGGCGTGACTTTACCGATCGTCTCTTGCTGGGGGTTCGCATTCGGCGTTTTGCCCTGACCCGATAGCAACTGGTTGATGTAGAGCGTGATCCCGAAGGTCAGCACCATCGCGACGATATCCCAATGGATTTCGCCGTCTTCGCTGCGAGCGCCAACTCGTCCAAGCGCTTCGATGAACAGAAAGCCTTTATCAGCGGCGAGACCGTGAATCGTTCCCTCGATCGTTGCTTTGCCCGGTTGCAGCGCTTCGAGTTGGCCGTCTTCGGTAATCGTCAAACGTTCCGAACCGCTCGTGACTTTCCACTCGGGACGCAGTTCGCCCTCTGTGCCGTAGTCTTCCACTGTATTCAACAGCGGCTGACCTTCCAGAGTCTGAAAATCGACCGAGGTTTTATCGCCCACAATCAGGCGATTTCCCGCAGGCAGCAGCGCCGCCACTTGGGTATGAACGTTATCCGACAGATAGATATTTTTCGCTTCGCTGGCAAATACCTGCGGCTGAATCCGCTCGATTTGCTCTTGGGGAAAGATTTCAACTTCGAGGCTGTAGTTGATATCCGAGAACGGCGATCCCCGCAGGGTGGCAAATAGTGCGAAGAGTACCGGCATTTGCACCAGTACTGGCAAACAGCCCGCCAGCGGGTTACCAAACTCTTTGTAGAGTTCGCTCATTTCCGCTTGCTGACGCGCCGGGTCGTCCTTATAGCGTTCCTGAACCTCTTTAACCCGCTTTTGCATCACGGGCTGCGCGACCCGCATCCGGCGCATGTTGCGAATCGACCCGGCACTGAGGGGATACAGTGCAAAGCGAATCACAAGTGTTAACGCCACGATCGCCAAGCCGTAGCTCGGCACGATCCCATAGAACAAATCCAGGATCGGGATCATGACGTTATTGGACAAAAAGCCGATACCGAAATCCATGCGCCTCTAGTGCTAAATGCTGAATGCTATAACTCGGACTTGCACTTCCAGATTCGGAAGTGGTCAAAGCTCTGGAATGAAGACAAATTGTCAGAGATTCAGAGCTTCAATAAGTCAGGTCTACTCTACATGACGAAACGTACAACGCACAGTGTCGAAACCGTACTGATGAGGTACGGCGACCCATCATGGTTCCTTACACAGCAAGGCGTCGGGATACGCGTAGAACTGACGAAATCGGCTCACGGAGAGCGAGAAACTGAGGCGTCACGGAACACCTCAAACAGAGCCATCTATTCCATCCACGCCGTAGGTAGCTTATGCCTTGACCGAACGGGTGGCTGCTTGCGCTTTGGTGGGGATACGTTCCTGGATGTAAGCCTCAAGCTCGCGGAAGTTGGGCAGCGATCGCATCTCCAGGCGGCTACCGTCGGTCAGCGTCAAGACCATATCGCCCCACAGACCCAGACCACGCGGCACGGTGACGATCGCCGCGACTTCCTTGTAGATGATTTCAGTGCGATCGTTGCCGCGCCAGCCACCCGTAACGGAAATTCGACGACTCGTAATGCGAAAGCGCAGCCAGATTGCTCGAATGATCGCACCAAATGCTAAGGGCAGGCCGACCAGCGTAAAGCCAATCAGGATATTAATGATCAGATCACCAATATGTGGCCCGCCTTCATAGAAAACCTCTTCACGAATCCCCATAGCCCACCTCGGCTTTTGTTACTAATTGTTTCAATTCTGACAGAAATTGAGACCAATTGCATTCATTTGCGCCGGGATGAACGATCGTGATCACATCAAAACCCGGAGATATGTGGGGGAGCAGTTGCCGCCATACAGCGCGAATCTGACGTTTGATTCGATTGCGTACAACGGCACGCTTGCTAACTTTGCGGCTGATGGAAATACCGATCCGCGTGGCCGCGATCGCAGGCTCGCTCTCAGAAATAGCCGCACGATTCGTACGGCGATCGTGTACGCGAAGGCTCAGAAACGAGCCACGCACTCGCCGACTACGCTGGTAGACGGTATTAAAATCATTGCGATGGCGCAATCGGTGATGACGAGGTAGCACGAACGACTCGCGTTAAACCGACGGAACTATACCGACAGACGAGCGCGGCCCTTACGACGGCGAGAGCTGATCACACGACGACCGTTTTTGGTGCGGAGTCGGACGCGAAAACCGGATACACGTTTACGCTTGCGGCTAGTGCCGTGCAGTGTACGCTGAGGCATGATGATTTCTCCTGTTAGTAATGCACTAACAAATTAACGAACTGGGACTAGGACTTAAAACCGACCAACGAACAAGCGGAGGTTCGAGAACACGAAGGCTTGCTCTTGCCAAGCAAAAGTCGCGATTCTACATCGTAGCAAAAGAACTTGAATCCATCGCACCGGATTACAAGCTCAATCAGGGCAAACGCATACTCCCAATGAATGCCCTCATCCCCCAGCCCCTTCTC
>CAZFJL010000038.1:0-41205 GCA_964518905.1 uncultured Geitlerinema sp.
TGAGCTGCTCTCGTCCGGTCGCATTCCTTTGTTCGCCGTAGCTGAGTAGTTACAATTTTTAGTTGATCTGCTCCCCTATAGCGATATCTAGTGCCTCAAGATTTTGTAAGTGATAACACTGAGGGTCTAGGTCGGGGGAGAGAACTTTCTAAGTGATTTCATCATATTCGTGAATCCTTGAAAGTGCGTGTACACAACGATGGCTTCACGAAAACTTCATCTACATACCCATTTTCTTCATCATAACTTTATGAAGCGAGCCATTTTGCTTTTGTTTTTACGGATATGAGGTGTCTTAAGGGCTATTGAATCTAGCGATCGAAGCAGCTCCAGGGACTATTTGTACGTGTAAATACGATATTCTCGGCTAAGTTATGTCGGCCTCATGATAAAACTGGCTCGATCGCGCACTCTCTATTCCGGTGAATGAGGCTATTTATCCGTCTCTGATGGCTTGAGGGGCTTGAAGTGACGCTATTGTGCTGACAAACACGATGAACACGCAGAGGATTGACGAGCCGATCTTGAGGAAAATCAGTGAATATACGGATAGAAAGAGTGAGGCAACTCGTGTTGTGCGCCTGTGAGATCGCTGCATCTCTGCGGTGCAATGATTTGGGGTGTGGTGTGGCGCGACATGCGCCGAATTATTGCTGAATCTTTCGGTCGTGGTCGATGATGGATATGTTCAAATGAGTGAACCCGCAGGCGGGGAATTTAGAATTGTTTGGGGTGCTTGTAATGTATTTGAATGCAGTGGGATAAATGTAGATGTGCCTTCGTGATTTGACGGGTGATTTGACGGGTGATTCGACGGTGAAGAGAAGACGATCGCGCCTTACACAGATGATCGCAGCGGGTCTGATGGCGATCGCCTGCGTCAATTTGGATCAGGCGATCGCGGCGGAGATCGCGCGTCCAATCGCAATATCAGCCGCCAATCCCGGCCAGATCGAACCGACGAGGCTGCACGTCAATCCTCGAAGCGGCGACGATCAAACCGGTGACGGTAGTCTCGCCCGACCATTTCAAACGATTACCCACGCGCTCGATCGCGCTCGATCCAATACGATCGTTGTCCTTGCGCCGGGACGGTATAGCGAGACGAGCGGCGAACAGTTTCCGATTCAGTTGCGATCGGGGGTGACGGTTTACGGTGAGCCCGATCAGTTCGGTGATGGGATTGAGGTTGTGGGTGGGGGCTGGCTGATGACGCCGACGGCGGGCGAGCAAAGTGTGACGATGTTGGGGTTTGATGGCGCGGGCTTAAGTGGCGTAACGGTGCGGAATCCGGACGGTAGCGCCATTTGGCTGGCGGGAGGAACGCCCTGGATTGTGGGCAATACGATCGCGGATAATGCTCGTCACGGTATCGTCGCCCATGACGGCACACCTTATATTCTCAACAATCGGTTTGATGATAACGACGGATCGGATCTGGAGTTTTCCGATCGCGCGACGCCGCAATTGCAGGACAACCAGCTCGATCGCCGCAATGACCAATCGATCGGCTATTTCGGGATCGAAACCGGACAGGCGATCGTTGCTGCCAATCCGCCCGCCTCATCACGTAGCGCGGTGTCAACGGCTTCCGCATGCCAACGCTTAAGCCCGCCGCCGCAAACCTCGCCGCCACAAACCTCGCCGTCACAAGTACAGACTCAGAACCGCAACCAGAGCCAAAACCAGAGCCAAAACCCAGCCAGCGAGATTGTGACCTGGCAAGGTGAGCCGAGTTTTCCGCCAATTGTCACCCCGAGCGACTCCTTTACTGTCCGCGCTCCGGCTCGACTCGATCCAACGATCGCGCGATCGCTCCCCCTCGATCCGGATCTCACCGTTGCGATCGAAAATCGTGCCAACAGCGTACGTTCCTTCGACGATGCCGATATTTCCAATCCAGGCCGCAGCGTCGCACCACCCGAAATCATGGCCGCATCCAGCCGCGATCCGTTTGAGACTGATGCGCGATCGATCGCCCCGTCGCTCCCCGTGCGAACCAGCGTTCGACGTTTACCCGCAGCGCCCAATGTGCCAACGGTTCGCCCGGTTACGGATGTTGCTGCCAGTCCTCGCCCTAATGAAACGGATTTTGCTGCGAATCCTGCGAATCCTGTAAATCCTGTAAATCCCGTAAATTCTGCGAGTTCCACGGCGTCGATCGTCGCCTGGGGAACGCCAACCAATTCCAGCAATAATTCCAGCACCAGCGCAACCGGTGCGACCACATCAGCAGCGCCGAACACCCTCCTCCGCTGGGACGCACTCGAACGCTCCACCCCGATCGCAACGAGCGAGCTACCGCCCCCGATCGTCAATCCTGCCGCGACCTCCAGCAACCCCATCACCCGCCCAGCACCGATCGTTATCGCCAGCGAAGCATCTAGCCCCGACGCGCCACGCCGATCTCCCGTCCCGATTCGTGCGTCAGTCGAACCGTTCGATCGTGCCAATCTCCCCCTCGCCTACGCACCCAGTAACGCCACCCCAACCTGGCCGCAGCCACGCCCGACCAGTATCCCCGGCCTGATTCCGCTACCGGTTCCAGACCCCAACCCGCCCATCGGCGAAGGTGGTACATTGCCGCCGCCCCCTTCGGTTACGGCTAATCTGAGTGATATGCCACCGGGTCTCTCGCTAACGTCAGCCCCGCAGCAGCTTCGCTATCGGGTGTTGGTTGATACGGGCGTTGGGCTTGATCGCGTGCGGGCGATCGCGGGCAGTGCATTTACGACGCAGATTGACGGGCGCGAGGCGATCCAGGCGGGAGTGTTTAGCGATCGGTGGCGTGCTGATCAGCTTGCCGCTGATTTACAAGCCGACGGTTTTGCGGCCTGGATCGATGAATTCTAGGGGTGCGATCGAGATCTCAACTTCATCGTAAAAGGTGAAATATCTGGTTTTTTGACACTCCTCAGTTTTGTAGGGTGGGCATTGCCCACCATCTAGTTTTGTAGGGTGAGCATTGCCCACCATCATGGATATTGATGCGCGGGCTGATCGTGGTGGGCAGTGCCCACCCTACTGGCTCAGTGTTCCGAAAAACAGACTAAAACGTCGTGAGCTGATCGAGGCGTAGCCACATGTTCGGGGTCGGAACTGCGCCAAATTTTAACAGCGCGTAATCTCCCTCAATCTCAAGAATTTCGCCGCGTGTTTCAAATAAATAGGACGGTAGACGCGTGTCGCTAGCGGTGGCCTCGATGCTGTTTTCTAGCTGCTCGCGTACAACGCGGACGAAGGAACCACGCTTAAGAGGCTTGGGTTTCGGGGCTGCGGTAGGCTCTGCCATGATGTTTTGAGTGAAGTACGTTGTTGGATCGTTGGGATACTGGACGAATGATATCGTTCAAGCTTGCCTACCACAGCACGATCGCCCGCGACGGTAGGCACGATCCATCGTACTGAATTCGTTAACGTTTGGGCTGACACTGCGGACAAAAATGCGCCGATCGCCCCGCCAGTCGAATCCGCTCGATCGGGGTTTGGCACACAGAGCAGGGCTGCCCTGTCCGGTTGTAGACTCGCGCCATCCCGCCGTAGCGTCCATTGGTTCCCGTTACGCCGACAAAATCGCTAAACGTCGTGCCGCCGAGGGCGATCGAATCATTCAGCACGCGGACTACATTTTGGCGGAGTGCCTCGATGTCCGTCGGCGTGAGGTCGCGGCATAGCGTTGTCGATCGAATCCCGCTGAGAAATAGCGCTTCATCGGCGTAGATATTGCCGACGCCCGCGACGATCGCTTGATCGAGTAGCGCATTTTTGATCGGTCGCTTGCGGTGCGCCAAGGCTGTGGAAAAAGCTGCCACCGTAAATTCCTCCGACAGCGGCTCCGGTCCCAGTTTACGCAACCCCGTCACGATATCTGGCTCGGCGATCTGGGGTGGAATCCACCACATTTGCCCAAACGTCCGCGTATCGACGAAACGCAGCTCGTGCTCACGAGGACGACCATCAGGATCGGGTTTACCGATCGATTGTTCGGGTTGATCCAACTCAACAAATAGGCGAACGCGCGTGTGCTTCTGCAACGGTGCAGCGCGATCGCACCACAGCAACTGTCCCGTCATCCGCAAATGCACCCCAAAACCGCAGGTCGTCCCGTCGGCTCGCTCTAGATCTGAGAGTAAATATTTTCCCCGCCGCCGCCACTGGCGAAACGTCGCGCCCGACAGTCCCGCGAGAAACGCCGCGCTCGTCGCTGGATACGCCACCGTCCGATCGAGCAACACCTCGCCGCCGATAATCTGATAGCCGATCGTCTTCGCTTCGAGACCCCGTCGCACCGTTTCAACTTCGGGTAATTCAGGCATGATCGTAAAGACCAAGAAACATCACAATTCACCCCACACCATCCAAGCCACAACATTAAAGCCGCAACATCAAATTCACAAACCTCATCAACATACAACCTCAAATCCGCAAAAATAAACGCGCAAGCTCAAAGCCGCGCGTTAACAAAATAAAGCTGATCGATAATTGCAAGCAAGCAGATCTGGTTTAGCCGACGACTTCGAGTTCGTTTTCTGCGAAGTTGTTCGTGCTAACGCCGCCAGCGGAACCGCTAAAGCCGTTGTAGTTCACCGTGTCAAAACGAACAATCACGGGATAGATAATACCGCTTTGGTCAACGGTTGCCACCGTACCCACTTCGCGATACCAGTAGGACTCTTTGCGGAGAATCCGCACTTTCGCACCACGTTTAATAGACATAATTTACGTTTTCCGATGATTAATGAGGCTGATCGATAAAATGCCAGGATAGTGGAACGTTACGACCGATCGGCATCGCGTAACACGATCGCCATGAATCGGAACGATCGAGCCACACCGCATACGAACGGACGCAAACCCGCTCCCTGACCGCTGCCAAGGCATTAGTACCCAGATTACTACCGCATTCTCGCGATCGTCCGGTCAATCTCTTTAAGTTTTATTGCTTACGCTGTTTTCGCGGCTGTTGCGTTGCTTTACACGCATCTCATTCACTGCCAATGACGTACTTTTGCCATTCGGGATGGGAACCACTACGTAAGTACTTGCGGACTTCAAAAAAGAGGCTGCTGTGGGGACGCCGTGGCTGATGCGCGAGCGGCATGTCGGCCTCTTCGGGCGTACGGTTGCCTTTGTTAACGTTGCAGCGCACACAGGCCGTCACCAAGTTTTCCCAGGTGTCGCCACCGCGACGCGATCGGGGAAAGACATGATCGAGCGTCAAATCATCACCCGTACAGCCGCAATATTGGCAGGTGTGACAATCGCGAGCAAAGATGTTGCGTCGCGTGAGCGGAATTTCTTTGTAGGGCAAGCGAACGTAGTACCGCAATCTAATCACGGTCGGAAGCGGTACGTCAGGATAGATGAATCGCCCGTTGTGTTCGATCTGTTCGGCTTTTCCCTTAATGACCAAGACGATCGCCCGCTGCCAATTCGTAATGTTGAGCGGTTCGTAGGACGCGTTAAGGACTAGAACCTTACTCATGATCGTAAAAAGACGACGCGCTCTAGGGGTGTGTCCCCAAAGATTAACACATCTATTTTTGAAGGGTTGGTCGGACAAAAAGACCGAATTTAGTACCGAGTCTACGTCGTAATCTTCATCGCATCTTCAGCCAGGATTTTTCTGTTCTTGCGAGCAATTCCCTGCACCTAATTGCCACTCGGAGAGGTGACCATACCTGCCGCTGAAACCGGGATGTCATCAATTAATCCAGCAGCTTTGCTTTTAGTACAGAACGCATCGACGAGACCTTCGCGCACTTCTTTATCAAAATGTGCCGCAACTTCAAGGTTGGCCTGCTGTTCACAATCTTGCAGGGTTTCAAACGAGACCATACCGTCCATCGCATCATCCGAAGCTGAACGGTGATTGATGGCACTCGCAAGACCAACAGTGCCTAGAGCAAACAGACACGCACAGGCCAGCATGATGCCACTTAAGTTTTGCGCTTTATCGATGCCCTGCATAACCGTTATCTCCGCGAAAATATTGAGGCGACATGACTGGAATTCGGCCTCACGTACACATCAGAATAGCGGCTATCGCGAGTTGTTTCGTGAAGATTACGTAAAGAACGAGTCTTCTTTTATAAAAACTGCGTAAAGTTTGCAGCCACTCGATAATACGCTGCGTACTTATACGAACTTAGTCGGCGACAGACTGAATAATCACGGAGCCGTTAATGTTGTCGCTACAGCAAGGGCGGAAATGGTCAACGATCGACTGCGTTTTCGCTGCGAATTTGTGGGTCTAGGCTTCGGGTTTTTGTGCCGTACAGGCCGCATCGAGGATGACGAAATCGGCGTGACCAAAGACGGCGCACCGATCGAGATCCGTGGCGAGAACCGGCACGCGCCCAGCATCGAGATCGGCGATCGCCGTCGCGATCGCCTTGACGAGCGGATCGTCCTGAAACTCGGATTGCACGACCTTACCGAGTCGCTTATCGTCACGGATCGCGTCGGCCTGAAAGCTCGATCGCCGCGCTAGCCAAAACCCGAGATCGTAGCGTTCGACAAAGTCGGCAACTTGCTGGCGATCGGTGCTAAAGAAGGTCGAAATCGTGTCCACGCCGCGCTGTTTGAGCGGCAGATAGTAGCCCAGTTGGTAGGGGATGGCGTATTCAAAACCGAAGATGATCGATCGTTGAGCAAAGCTCGGAATGTTGTTCATTTCGCCGTCAATTCCGGCGATCTTCTGGTCGATGGGGGTCGATCGCAAAAAGGCGTAAACTTCGGGTGCGCCACCGATTTGATAGGCCGGGTGGAACGTATCCGCGAGCCAGAGCGGTGATGCGGCCACCGAGACAATCATCGCCATGCCCAGGACGCGACCGCCGAGGTGACACATTGCACCGACAACGGCGAAGGTTCGACTTTGCCGCACGGGTCGCACTGATCCACGCGATCCACCAAAACGTTTTGCCCACTGCCACAGTCCATCAACCCAGAGCGTAATCGCGATCGCGGAGGCGATCGCCATCAGCAGCTTGAGGTTGTGGTGGGCGTAACGGCTCGGTAGGTGCAAGCGAAACAGCACCAGGTGCGCCAAGCCGAATAGGCTCACGGTACTGAGTAGCCACCACCGCAGCAGCACAGCTCGCGGGTCGATCGTCGCTGCTAGAGGGAATTGGCGCGGAAATTTTAGGGTTAGGGGAAGGAGAATGCCCAGCCAGAGGAACAGCGGCGTTCGATCGGGAAAAAATCCACTACGCTCGCCGGTTAGCCAAAAGCGCACAAAATCATCATTAAAAAACTGGCTACGTCCCCGAGGCCAAAATTCCGCCGCGTGACGGGCTTGTTCAAGGCTAATCGTTGCGCCGTAATCACCGCTTGTCAGCGCGTACAGTAAAACAGCCACGATCGCCACCGCCCAAAGACTGAGCCAAAAGATTACGGTTGGGCGATCGCGACGATTCATCTCGTCACCGTTATGACGATCTCGATCTGTAGCTTGATGATTGTGATGATCAAGCCCGCGAACTTGGTTTGCGCCCGCCAGTCCCCAGCGCCGCGCTAGTCCTGGAAACGCTACCGTACTTGCACCGATGAAAGCGATCGTCCCCTCCACAATCACGTACTGCGGATAAAACGACGCCGTTAGCCCGATCGCGATCGCCGCCCACCACCACCATCGCCGCACGACGCCGTAGAGAAACAGCGCCAGCATTAAGTAGACAAACCCTCGCGGTGTTCCCGAGGCGACATCATCTTTCATCCACAGCGACAAATTGAGGATCGCCGTCGCAAGGAACCCCGTCAAGGGCAGTGGCAACAGCTCGATCGTCAGGCCGTACACCGCGATCGTCGTCGCGAGGGCAATCAACACCGGCACGATGTGATTGAAGTCGAACGGGGCGATGCCGACCAGCGAGGCGAGTCGATACAGCGTGGTGTAGCCGATCGGGGCGACGTCTTGGAAGTAATCCGCGATCAGATCGTTGGGAAACAGGTCGGGATTGGCAAAACGTGCCATCCAAAACACGTGCTGACGCGCATCGTCTTGGATCACAAGTGGATCGCTCAGGACTTCATGGATCACGTACAGCCCAGTCAGCAGCGCAAATAACAAACTCGCCGCAAGGCCGATCGCTCGGTGTCGTTGACGGGGGTTGGGCTGGGTTAGGCGATCGGCAAGGTGTCCAAATCGTGTTGCAAATGTCGTGTGATCGGACGTGCGATCGGGCGGGTATGGCATTGGAATCGGTAACAGCGGTAACGGCGATGATAGCGATCACGGCGACGTTGCTTCACGTCTTTAAAACCGTCGAAGCACCAGCAGCAAGAGCACTCTAGAGCGTATAACGATCTGATCGCCAATCCCATCACTTGAAAGAACGGGTTAGAGGAACGGTTCCAGCTAAATCTCGCGCATCGAGAGAACACAGACCCTAGAATAAAGGCAGCGCATTCGCGATTCGCATTCGATCGACGCCCCTTAAACTCCGCCATGAAACTGCCCCTATTCGGCCTCCGCGCCGACGACTTCCGCCACCCCCTCGACTTTGAGGCCACGACCACCCTCAAGCAAATCCCCGGCCTGCCGGTCTTGATTCGTAGCCTCCTCGGTGAAGTCGGCGAGCAGTTCTTTTACTTAGAAAATATTGCCTCTAGTATCCTCGTCGGCCCCAATCAGCTCCCCGACCTCTATGCCCTGCTGCAAGATGCGGCTCGCGTGCTGGATGTCGAAGCGCCCCAGCTTTACGTTCGCCAAGACCCCAGCCCAAATGCCTACACCTTTGCGATGCGCGGACGCCAGCCCTTCGTGGTCGTCCATACCTCGCTAATTGACATGCTCGAACCGGACGAAGTGAAAGCCGTGATCGCGCACGAACTGGGTCATCTGAAATGTGAGCATGGGGTGTATCTGACGCTGGCGAATTTGTTGATGTTGGCGGCGGAACAGATCCCGATGTGGGGTCAGCCGATCGTGGCAAATCTGGAAAGTCAGATGATGGAATGGGTGCGCTGCGCCGAATTTAGCTGCGATCGGGCGGCATTATTAGCCATTCAAGACCCAAAAATAGTGGCATCGGTCTTAATGAAACTCTCCGGCGGTTCGCCGAAACTGTCGCCCCTGCTCAATCTCGACGCCTTTATCGAGCAAGCCCGCGCTTACGATCGCATCGACGATAACGAAATCGGCGAACTGCTCAAACAAATGCAAACCGAACAGCTTTCGCACCCCGTCCCGGTGCTTCGCGCTCGCGAGATCGATCGCTGGTCACGCTCCCAAGAATATCAAGGCTTGTTAAATACGGCCTCGACTCGCTATACTAATCACTCGAATGACAAAACGTCTTCGGGCAAGTGGCGGAATTGGTAGACGCAGCACACTCAAAATGTGCCGACTTCGGTTGTGAGGGTTCGAGTCCCTCCTTGCCCATCATTAACAAACTATGATTCAGAAATGGTCGTTGATCGCGATCGTTCTGGGCGGTTTATCGCAGGGTGTAACCAGCGATCCGGCCATCATCTTTGAGTTCAAGGGTCGTCTTGACGTACGCAGCAAGACCAAATCCGGTTTTGTATGAGAAAAATACCTACGAGCACTGAGCGGAGTCGAAGTGCGGTGTCCGCTCAGGGCAACGCTCAAAGCTCATACATAGCCGGATTTCGTATCACTCCAACACCTGAAAGTAGGGATAGCGCACCGGCGCACCGGGTTCCTTTTTCAGGTCAAAATTAATCGTGCCCCAACAGGGTTCGCTCTCCGCGCTAGGGCTAAATTGTACGGGTAAACCGTAGAGCTTGAGGGGGGAAGGATCGTCGGGGTTACGGTAGGAGATGCCCCGATCGAGGTAGCTCGCGATCAGATCCTGATAGCGGGCGGCGATGATCACGCGGGTGGCGCGATAGCCCTGGGTGTAGAGTCGATCGAGCGCCTCATGAATCTCGAAGCGAATGCCGTCTGGGTGGGTGTGCTGCCGATACCAACGCCCTTCCCAGTAGCGCCAACAGCGGTTGGACTGTAGATGCACCAAATCTTGAGTGTGCGGATTTACCTCAAACGCGCCATGACGCGAACACAGATAACTATCCGTCAGCGTCAGCGCCGGAATCGTCTGGTGACAGTGGGGACATTCGATTTCCGGACCGAAGATCGGGTATTGGGCGCTAAGGTCGAAGTCGCGATCCATGAGCAAAAGGTGAGGGGGCAAGCAAACGGTGCGGGAACGGGCTGATCCCTCGATCGAGGCCGAACCTACCCACTATTGTAGTTATTGTCGATTATTTGCAACGGAGTAGCACGGTGAGCGCAACCGAGGAAACGATAACGTCAGTGACACCTGGGGATGATTTTCGGGATGATGCCCGATCACCCGGTACGAGCTGTGACGCGACCTTCTGGCCGCCGGTGAATGGCGATCGGGCGGCATTTATCGCGGCGAATGCGACGGTGATCGGTCGGGTGACCCTGGCGGCGGGATCGAGCGTTTGGTATGGCGCGGTGGTGCGCGGGGATGTGGAGGCGATCGCGATCGGTGAATTTAGCAATGTCCAGGACGGAGCAATTTTGCACGGAGATCCGGGTAAGCCGACGATTTTGGAAGCGTTCGTGACGATCGGCCACGGCGCGGTAATTCATAGCGCGACGATCGGGCGGGGGAGTTTGATCGGGATTAAGGCAGTGGTCTTGGATGGGGTGACGATCGGTGCGGGGAGCATTGTCGGGGCGAGCGCCTTGGTGACGAAGGATGTGCCGCCGCGATCGTTGGTGGTCGGTGTCCCGGCAAAGGTGGTACGCCCGGTCTCGGAGGAAGAAGCACTAGATCTGATCGAACATGCGAAAAAATACGAAAAACTGGCGCGGGTTCATGCGGGAACTGGCACAGATTTGGGGTTTGAGCCCCCGAGTACGGCGTCGTGATTGAAGTTGAAGTTCACGCCGCCCTACGCGATTTTCTTCGTGCTCACCCCGATTATCAGTGGCCGCATTATTTAACGATGGCGCGACTGGTGGCGCGAGCGATGCGCCTCGGACGCAGCGCCTCGATTCAGGCGGGAACCTTTTCGAGCTGCTACCCCGAGGTGAGTTTGGGCTACCTGATGCCACTGTTGCTCTGGCCGCAGGCGGCGATCTTGGTGGCGGATGATGCCTTACGATCACGCCTGATCCAGGTCGAGATTCCCCAGCTTTTGGCCTGGACGCAGCTTGAGACGGAAATCGTCGAGGGCGATCGCTGGCCGGGGGACGGGTTTAACGGTTTATTGCTGGTGTCCCCGGCGGATTGGCTGGGCGATCAATTGGGCGATCGGCGACGTTTTCCCAAGCATGTACCGACCATTATTGATGACCTTGATCGGCTCACCGACACCGCGCGACGTTTACTAACGATCGAGCTCCACGATCGAGACTGGAGCGAGGGACTCGAACTGGCAGGTGATCGAGCAGCGGCAATCCGGGCGTTGCGGGCGGAGTTGGTGCGATCGCTCTTTCAACATCCCCCCAATCCCTACGATGCCTACCTCTTCGATGTAGACGAACAGGCCGCGTTACGGGAGGCGGTGGGCTTACTGATCGAGACGACACCACTACCCCACTGGCAAAAACTACACCATGCCCTCGCCGATCCCAACTGCTTTTCATGGGCGCAGCTCGATCGCGATCGGGGCGGTGTCATTCTCCACCACAGCCCCGCCAGTATCGCCGAATCATTAGCGGCGGTGTGGTCACGGCAACCGATTATCGCAATTAGCGGCGCGATCGCCCCGCCGGAACCCCACGCCGAGCATCTTCGCCATGATGCAGGACTCGCCGACGTGACCTGTGTTCAGTTCAACCCCGATCGTCAAACTGCCGGTGTTCAGCTTTATCTCCCCGATCGGCTACCCCTACCCAACACCCCCGAATATAAAACCAAGTTGCTCCACGAACTCCACCGCCTAATTGCTGCACTCACCCCAAGCAAAACCTCAACCACCACCCCATCCACCACCTCAGCCACCACCTCAGCCAGCGGTCACGCGACGCTGAACACACACGCCCCCCGCTCCAAAACCACCACCATCCCAATGGCGATCGTGATCGGTGATGAGCCGTTGAAACAGTCGATCGGGGCGCTGCTGGCCGCAGAGTTTGGCTCGCGGATTAAGGTCGAACGGGTGGATCTAGCGGCGTCGGATATTTTGATCTGCGGCTGGGATTTTTGGTGCGATCGGCAAGCGCAATTGCCCACGCCGCGCGTCTTTGCAATCTCGACCCTACCGTTACCACCGCTAGAGCATCCCCTCGTCGCCGGTCGTGTTGCCCGTTCCAAACAGCAGCGCCAGGACTGGTTTCGGCGCTATCTCTTGCCCGACGCCATGCGTACGCTGCAACGGGCGATCGCCCCGGTGCGTTCCACCCAGGGCGTTATCGCGCTGTTCGATACGCGGGCGATTTATCGTAGCTACGGCAAAGAAATTCTGCGGGCGATCAGTCCCTACTCAGAGCTGCGTTATCTCGATGCCAATCTGTTCGCGGGAGAGGATTCACCGGAGGATTAAGGTCGGATTATTGGCTGCATTGTGTCCAAATCCCAGCGATCGGTGTCGCTGCTTGGAGCGGGCAGAACATGGAGACTCGTGAAACCTTCGTCGAGCGTTGGGGGATCTTCGCAGAGACTAGCGTGCATCGCGTCAATAATGTCGGCGGGAATGGTGCGATCGCGATGACGGTTACGGCGGTGGCATTCGTCCAGTGTTGTGGTCAACTGCCAGCCGTGGACGCAAATGGGGCGATCGAGAGCAAGGTGCTGGGCTTGCTGTCTGAGTTGTCGCACAATCTCGCGGCGGTGTGACCGTTGAGCATTGGTGGCGTCGTACAGAATTGAACGATCGGCAAGGATGGCATCTTTGGCTTGTGCGAGAATTTCCGTCAGGATTTCACCCCAGTCCCCTTGCTCGGCAGCGTCGCCGTAGAGGGAGGCACGGATGCGATCGGTAGAAATATGACAACACGTCGGATCATCATCACACCACTGTCTCGCGAAGGTGGTTTTACCACTACCGGGGATGCCAATCAAAATGTGATAGCGGATCGGGCGGTTAGAAACCGGGTTGTTCATCAAAATTGAGTGCTAATCGTGGAGATATTCTAAACACCCGGTTTCTGATGGGCTAGTGCATCTCATCAATGATTAGATCATAGGTACTGCTTCGCCATTGCACCGAGATCCATCTGTACCCCTTCCCCACTCGCAACCATTTTCCATTCGTCGTTATGACGATATACTTCGGCCAGCACCATGCCCGTACAGCCTTGATACTGTTGCCCTGACAACGTATAACGAGCAATCTCACGATTATTGCCAAGGTCAACCAAGCGGACAAATGCATTTTTGACTTGACCGAATTCCTGTTGTCGCTTGACACAATCATAGATATTAATCACGAAGACGAGTTTGGCAATCTGCGGTGGAATCTGAGGTAATTCAATCAAAACTTGTTCGTCATCCCCATCACCGGCTCCAGTCAGGTTATCGCCAAGATGTGTGATCGAACCGGAGGAATGTCGCAGGTTGCCAAAGTAAACAATATTCGATTTATCTTTGAGTTTATCTTGGCTATCTAGACATAAAACCGATGCATCGAGATCGAAATCTGAGCCACCACCAAAGAGCCCCATTAAACCACCAGATTTTTCGACCACATCCCAGCCTAGACCACACATCAGGCGGGTGAGATTCGGTGCTTCTTTTTTTAAGGAGATTCGCTGTCCTTTTTGTAGATTAATCGTCATATTTTGTCACTATCCTGATTAAATAAAATTCGTAAAATTAAACCAGGTAGCGCCAGTTTCTAGCCTGCGGACAATCAGGATGATTGTGCCACCTGAGTTTTTACATGTTTGGAGATTGACTCTCGGGCTAGGCATCTCGAAGGATGAATCTTTCGACCTAGCCCGATCGCTGATTTGGGGCGATTAATTCGAGTAGCGATTAAGCAAGGCTTGTAGTCCACCTTGATAGCCAGCTCCGACGGCATTCATGCGCCATTCGCCGCCTTTGAGGTAGAGTTCAGCGACGATCAGGGCTGTTTCGATCGAGTAGTCTTCGGTCAGGTCATAACGCAGAACTTCGGTTTTGTTTTTGACGTCTACGAGACGAATAAAGGCGTTTTGTACTTGACCAAAGTTTTGGCTGCGCTGGTCGGCATCGTGGATGGTAACGACGAAAACGAGTTTTTGGACATCGGCGGGAATTTTTTTCAGGTTAACTAAAACGACTTCGTCGTCGCCGTCTCCGGTTCCGGTTAGGTTATCACCGAGGTATTCAACGGAGTTATTTGGATCGGGGCTTTTGGTGTTGTTATAAAAAATGAAGTGGGAGTCGGACAGGATTTTTTCGTTGGCTCCGAGCATAAAGACGGAAGCATCTAGGTCGAAGTCAACTCCGGTGTCTACTTTTTTGACATCCCAGCCGAGGCCGACCATGGCGGCATCCAAGCCCGGTGCAACTTTTTCGAGTGATACTCTCTGTCCTTTGGATAGTGAAATTCCCATGTATTTTTCCTGTTAAGTGTAGTTACGGGTTACTGGATCAAGTTTACTGCCCTTTCAGGGCTTTGAGGTAATCAATGGCAGCGTCTAATCGTGAGGGATATGATTCGGCGAATTGATCGAACCACATGCCTTCTTCAGAGTAGGGTTGCAGTTGATTGAGCCATTTTTTTGCCTGAGCGATCGCCTGTTTTTGTTGTTGTTGTCGGCGTTGTTCGGCGAGGCGGATCTCGTCTACATTTTGGCGGGGTAGGTCGGTTGGGGTGTCCTGTTTTTGTTGGTGGTGGTGTCTGAGGTGTTCGAGGGGGTCGATCGTGGGGTGGTTTGGCTTGGGGGGTTGGGTGTTGTGTTGGTGTTTGGTTTGGTGTTGGGTTTTGAGCTGTTGGTAGTCGGCAATAAAGCTATCGGGTTCGGCGGGTTGTTTTTTCGGCTGGTTTCGGTGTTGTTGTTTGATCTGTGCGAAGGGGTCTTCGTCGTTGTCGGCGGGCGGTTGCGGGGGTTCATGATGTTGAGATTTGATGCGTCGGAGCAAATCGTCGAGGTCATCTGAACGATCGCCATTATTGTTCACGGTGGGTGTTGGGTGGGGTGGTGTTGCGGTATGGGTTTCCCGATTCGGTTGGGATGATCCGGCTTCACTCTGATGTTAGCTCATGGGTTTTTAGTGGGTCTGTATGGCCGAGACTCACTCCATTTCCATCGTTGCTTGCCAGACGCAGAGCGTGAAAACGATCAGAGCGCATAAGTTCGCTCTGACGCAAAACAAGGGAGTAATGCCCGTAAATCATCGCTGAGTGAGTCTTGTTATAGTTTGTAAACATAATTGACGCCTAACATGTTGGATAACAGAGTCTTGACTCTGCGGCCAACCGACCCCAGACCACACTCCTGAATTTTCTCTGTACTCACCCTGATGAACGACACCATGCCCTGGTCGCAACGCCTCGGAGCTGCCGCCTTTTACCTGATCCCCCTAATCGAAAGCCTCGATTTCGCCTCCTTTATCTTCCGCGACCTGCCCGCACTGCAATACCTCTTTATTCCCCTCGTCCCCGTCATCCAAATCTACGAAGCGATTCCCTTCGGTCGCCTGCTGATTTTCTTCGGCATCTTCTTCGGCGTCGTCCGTAGCGATCGCTTCTCCGACTTCATCCGCTTCAACGCGATGCAAGCCCTCCTCGTCAGCATCATCGTCTCGATCAGCGGCTTCCTCCTCAGCCTGCTCGCCCCTAGCTTCGGCGCGATTCCGCTCCTGGTCGAAACCCTAGTCAACACCCTCTTCTTTGGTGTCGTCGCCGCCGCTGGTTACAGCATGGTGCAATCCATCCGAGGCGAACGCGCCGACATCCCCGCGATCTCCGAAGCCGCCGACCTGCAATCGCGCATGTAATGCCGGTCTAATCCCAGCGTAAGTCCAACATCATCGGCGGATTATCCAGATCGAACCATCCTCGGGTTTGATCTCGACGGTCTAACCGTATAATGTTAGTTCGGTAAAATATTCTTCGATTCAACCCCAAACGAATCACCTAACAGACGATGATCAAACTCAGACTGAAGCGCTTCGGTAAAAAACGTGAAGTCAGCTACCGGATCGTAGCGGCTCAAAGCACCTCGCGTCGCGACGGTCGCCCCCTCGAAGAACTCGGCTTCTTCAACCCCCGCACCGACGAAGTTCGCCTCAACACCGAAGCGATCGTGCGTCGTCTCAAGCAAGGCGCACAACCGACCGAGACGGTTCGCTCTCTCTTGCGGAAAAACAATGTCTTCGAGCTTCTCAAGTCCGGAACCGACGCTTAACCGCGACGCCCGATCGAACATGACATCGAACACCACGACGCCCGATGGTAAACCGGAGACAACTCCGGATTACGTCGGGCTTGTGCGTTTTTTGATGACGCCATTTCTTCTGCGTCCCGAAGCGCTGAAAGTCGATTGCAAGCGATCGCACCAGCGCGTGTTTGTGCGCTTGGCGATCGATGAAGCCGATCGCGGTCGAGCCTACGGACGCGGCGGACGCAATATCGACGCGGTGCGCCATGTGCTGACCGCGTGCGCCCAGGTGGCAGGCGAGATCGCTCGTCTCGATATTTTTGACGGTGCGCCCGATGCTGCCGATCCGGCTGCACGTCACGGTACGCCCCGCGATCGCCATCCCGCCCCACCCAAGCCACGACTACGCAGCTCCGCGCCGGATTCCGATTTGGAAACCTCGCCCGATTAATTCGCTTCGTTCGTTGCTCCACTGTGTTCCCGTTTCCCCAGCCTCCCCTAACAGTTCAGCGTTTACAGCCTTAATGTCCCAACGGTCTACCGTTCAATTACCCAGCATCGAGAGCGCGATCGCCCTTGCAGGCGCTCAGGAAAAAACGCTTAAGGCGATCGGCAACCTAACCGGAACGACGCTGGTTTTGCGCGGTCAAGACGTGGAAATCGACGGCCAGCCAAAAGCCGTAAAACGCTGCCTGAAGCTGATCGCCCTGCTCGAAGACCAGTGGGGGATCGGTAAGGCCGTCACCGAAATTGACATCAAAACCGCCGCTCACGCCCTTGATACCGATCGCGAAGGCGAGCTGAAGGATCTGCGCGATGACATTCTGATCACGACCCGGCGCGGCGAGCAAATCCGCGCGAAGACGTTTCGTCAGCGCCAGTACGTCCGCGCAATTCGCAATAACGATTTGACCTTTTGCATCGGCCCCGCCGGAACTGGCAAAACCTACATCGCCGCCATGATGGCCGTGCAAGCACTGCTCAACAAAGATTACGAGCGGCTGATTTTGACCCGTCCCGCCGTGGAAGCGGGGGAAAAACTGGGCTTTTTACCGGGAGATTTACAGCAAAAAGTTAGCCCGTTTTTGCGTCCACTTTACGATGCGCTGTACGAGACGATCGACGCGGAAAAAATCCCCGATCTGATGGAGCGCGGCATCATCGAAGTTGCGCCGCTGGCCTATATGCGGGGTCGGACGCTGAACAATGCCTTTGTGATTTTGGATGAGGCGCAAAATACGACGCCTGCTCAGATGAAAATGGTGTTAACCCGCTTGGGATTCGGCTCGAAAATGGTCGTTACCGGTGATATTACCCAAAACGATTTACCGTCCTATCAAACCTCTGGCTTAACGATCGCCCAGCACATCCTGAAAAATGTGGACGGGATCGGCGTCTGTCAGCTCACTTCAGCGGACGTGGTGCGTCATCCCCTAGTACAACGGGTCGTGGCGGCCTACGAAGCCTACGAAGCGGAGCACGCCCCCAAACCTCCCGCGCCCAAATCATCGCCCACCCCTCGCGGGGATCGCGATCGCCGCTAACTGCCCGTATTGCCCACCTCACCCGATCGCTCGACTCCCGCTTGATGCTGTCGTTATGCCAAAACAACGTTTAGATCTGCTACTGGTGGAGCGCGACCTCTGCCCGTCGCGCCAGCTCGCCCAGCGCTGGATTCGGGCGGGCGAGATCAAGGTGAATGAGACGGTGATCGATAAGCCGGGGACGACGGTGGATGTAGAAGCGACGATCGTGGTGAAGGCGCGATCACGGTTTGTCTCGCGTGGTGGCGAAAAGTTGGCGCAAGCCTTGGAGCTGTTCCCCATTAACACAACAGATCGCGTCTGCCTCGATGCGGGGATTTCCACGGGCGGCTTTACCGATTGTCTACTGCAAAACGGCGCGGCGCTGGTCTATGGCGTGGATGTGGGTTACGGCCAAGTGGCCTGGAGCTTGCAGACGGACGATCGCGTGATTGTGCGCGAGCGTACCAATATTCGCCACCTTCAGCCAGAAGAGCTGTACACCGACGATCGCCCGCGTCCGGACTTTGGCGTCACCGACGTTTCGTTTATTTCCCTGACGAAAATCTATCCGGCGCTGCATCGTTTACTCCTCTCGCCGCGCGAACTGGTCGTCCTCGTCAAGCCGCAATTTGAAGTGGGCAGGGCGCGGATTGGCAAAAATGGCGTGGTGCGCGATCCGGCGGCGAAGGTGGACGCGATTCGTGGGGCGATCGCGGCGGCGCAGGATCTGGGCTGGCGGGTCTGCGGCCTGACGGGATCGCCGATTACGGGGCCTGCGGGCAATACGGAGTTTTTGCTGTGGTTGAGTGAAGCGGGGGAGGTGTTGGAGTTGGCAGATGAGGCGATTCGGGTGATCGTCGATCAGGTCGATCGCGATCGGGTCAAGGCCAAACCGTCCGATTAAACTAGTGCGATCGTTCGCCGTATTTTGCTTGTCTATTCTGATCCTAGCTTTGATGTCCTAGATGATCTTGCTATTTTGGTCGTATGATTTTGGCCTGACATTCGGGTTCTAGACGATCGAGTCTTGACTGAACTGCACCGATCCCCGATCCAATCTCAGCAGCTCGGGATAAAGCCCTTAGAATAGTTAAACCAGAATAGGTAAACCTGAATACAGAACTGGCGACCCATCTCTGAATTGCAGGCCATGAACGCCTCAAGATCGGGCAACCGCCGACCCTGTTATCCTTCGAGTCTCCTTTCGACGTACATCACAGTCTTCTTTTGCTTCAACAGCTTCACAACACTATGGTCTTGGCGCAGCACGGCATCGTAAATAATACCCACATCGAGAACTACCAGGTTCTCCCGACGCCGAACGACATCAAAAACGAGCTGCCACTCACCGATCGCGCCGAACATACTGTCCTCGACTCGCGCCGTCAGCTCGAAAATATCCTCGACGGCAAAGATGCGCGTAAATTCGTCGTCGTCGGCCCCTGCTCGATTCATGATCCCGAAGCCGCCCTCGACTATGCTCGTCGCCTGAAGCCGCTGGCCGATCGCGTCCAAGACAAACTCTTGATCGTCATGCGCGTCTACTTCGAGAAACCGCGCACGACGGTCGGCTGGAAGGGTCTGATTAATGATCCGAACATGGATGACTCATTCCACGTTGAAAAAGGGTTGCGTTTGGCGCGTAAACTTTTGCTGGAGATTGCCGAACTGGGTCTACCGACGGCGACCGAAGCGCTTGATCCGATCGTGCCGCAGTACATCAGCGATCTGATTGCCTGGTCGGCGATCGGCGCTCGCACGATCGAATCCCAAACCCACCGCGAAATGGCGAGCGGTCTCTCGATGCCGGTGGGTCTGAAAAATGGCACGAACGGCAGCATTGATGTGGCGCTAAATGCGCTGAAGGCGGCGCGTGGCGCTCACAGTTTCCTCGGGATTAATGCCGATGGTCAGGTGAGTGTGTTCAATACCAGTGGCAACAACTACGCCCACATTATTTTGCGCGGTGGCAAACAGCCGAACTACCAAGCCGAGGCGATCCGCGAGGTTGAAGCGCAGATCACGGCAGCGGGCTTAACGCCGCGTTTGGCGATCGATTGCAGCCACGGTAATTCCAGCAAGGATCACAACCGTCAGGGTGCGGTGATGCGCGATGTGATCGAGCAAGTTGGCGCGGGCAATACTTCGATCGTGGGTCTGATGCTCGAATCGAATATTTTCGAGGGCAACCAAAGTCTGACGGAGGATCTCAGCCAACTGCGCTATGGCGTTTCGGTGACGGATAAGTGCATTAACTGGGAAGAAACGGAGGCGTTATTGCTCGACGCACACGCGAGTCTTTAGTCTGGGCTTATATCTACGGCTTAAATCCTGAGTGGTGGGCAATGCCCACCCTACGGCTAAAAGTAGTTTTGTAGGGTGGGCATTGCCCACCATCACGGATACCCATGCGCGGGCGTTTCGTCTGCCCGATTTTCGCAGGCTAGAAGCCCGCGCTACGGTGATTCAAAATTCCGTTCTAGCCCGATTGCACGTTGCTATAGCCGCTAAATCCTCATATTTTCACGTTCTGAATCCTTGTCCTCCCAAATTCAAGCCAACGCGATTGCCACGATCGTTCCAACGTCAAAATCTGACATCCCGACCGCGAAACTGATCGAGCTGTTTTCCGCCATCCAAGGCGAAGGCGCGAACTGCGGCACGCGCCAAATTTTTCTGCGGTTTGCCTTCTGTGATTTGCGCTGTCATTACTGCGATAGCGCCCATACCTGGACGGCTCCGGATACCTGCGCGATCGAAGCCACTCCCGGTCAGCGCGATTTTGAGACTCACCCCAATCCGGTCAGCCTCGATCGCCTGCTTGACTGGATCGATCGGCAAAATCAACCGCGCCTCCACGACAGCATCAGCATCACCGGCGGCGAACCTCTGCTACACGCCGCTTTCCTCAAAACGTTTCTGCCCCAGGTCAAACAGCGCACCAGTTTACCGACCTATCTCGAAACCGGCGGTCATCGTCCCGAGCTGCTCGACGGTTTGCTCGACCAGCTCGATGCGATCGGTATGGATATCAAACTCCCGAGCAGTAGCGGCGAAGATCGCTGGGCGGCACATGAGGCGTTTTTGCGGCGGTGTGTGGCGGCGAGCCGTGATGGTTGTACGGCGAAGGTATTCGTGAAAACGATCGTTTCTGCGACAACAACGGATGATGAAATCGCGCAATTGGGGGCGATGATCGCTGCGATCGATCCCCAAATTGCGACCTTCCTCCAGCCAGTGACTCCGCTCGATGACGGGTTACGCGATCGCAACCAAACGATCCGCCCCAATCCTTACCAGCACCAACTCGCACCCACGCCGCAGCAAGTCCTTGACTGGCAAACCCAGCTCAAGCAAACCCTCGACGACGTGCGCGTCATCCCCCAAACTCACAAAATGCTCGGGCAGCTTTAGCGACAGAACTCACGTCAAAACAGGCACGATACCGCGCGATCGGCTGCGATATTTTGCGTTTTTCAGCTAAAGCCAAAGCGGCATGATCGCCCCTAAACCGAACAGTAAACCGCCGAGGAAATGCATCCGAACGGCGATAAATTTGCAGTTGCTGACGCGATCGGGGCGATCGTGATTTTCGCCCACATGACTGCAAAGCTGCGCCGCGAGCGGGACACTGAGCAGCATCGCCAGCGAGGCCGGATGTAGTGCGCCGAAGACAACACCGGCCACGGGAGCGATGTAGATTCCACCACAAATCCAGGGCAGTAGATTCGCGCCGCGCCGGGTTCCGAGCCGCACGATCGGCGATCGCTTACCGGCAGCGACATCATCGGCGACCTGATGAAAATGCGAGCAAAATAAAATCAGGCTCGTCACGAGACCGATCGCGATCGCTGCAACACCCAGCCCCAAAAGATTCACACCAGATTCGAGCAGCGGCGACCAGCTTCCCGTTTGGCTGTAGTAGGCTGCCGCCAGTGCTAGCGGGCCAAAGGTGACGAAACAGATGATTTCGCCGAGTCCCTGGTAGCCGAGACGAAACGGCGGGCCTTGGTAGGTGTAGCCCAGAAAGCATGACAGAGCGACGATCGCGATGATCGTCGGGTCATGCTGCACCCAAGAGAGCGACAAAACACCGGCGAGACCGGCAGCCAAAAAGCCATTCGCGAGCCAAAAAATCAAGGATTTATTGCCGGTTAAATTCACAATTGAATGGGCTTTATTTTGATCAATCCCTGTATCTGCATCAAATACATCATTGGTTAAATTTAGCCAAGCAATAATCGCGATCGCCGAAATCAAAAATATTAGTAATGGCCCAGTTTCGAGCTTTGATTCTTGACCGATCGCGATCGCACTTCCCACCCAAATAGGAATAATCGCAACGGTATACATTGGCGGCTTAATAGCAGCCATCCAAAGCTTTGATTGTTCCGGTGAGTTTGTTGTTAAAACCATAAGAATAGATGTTTTCGATCAAAAAGAAATAGCTATGCCATTGGAATGATTGAAGGTCAGTTCCCTAACCTCAGATCTGATCGTCCCTGATAACTTTAAGTAACGAGAGTGATCCCAGATTATTCAATTGGCCAATATTATAAATACCCTCCCACTTAATTGGGTAGCATCATCAAGATTGCCACATCGCTAAGAGCTAGCAACGTCAACCATTCCGGCCTTGGCATGACAATGTTAGATTATCTTTTAGAGCGATCCGAGCTGCTACGTCTCGATTTAGAGCGAATCAGGCAAGCGCTCTACTTTTACAAATCGTCAGATTGTTTTCTGTGCTTTTAATAATTCTTTACATCCATATGGTTTATGCCTGTTCAATCCAGTTTTGCTGATTCTCTGGCTGGCTGTCAGGCGCTCGAATCGTTTTTAGAGGATGGTCGGCAGTTAGCTGATCGCTCACAAACGGATCGATATATAAGCCTTGCTTTTGATAGCCCAAATCTTGATCCACTTGCAATTTTACAAAAGCTAGAGCGTGGAGATCAGCTAACATTTTATTATGAAAATAAATTCGAGAATTTGACGATCGCAGCCATTGATCATGTGGCTTCTTTTGAGTCAGATCGATCGGATCGATTCAAGGCTGCACGTCAATTTTCAGAGCGCTGTTTTGCCAATGTTTTAAGCTGGAATCCTCTTGATTTATCCTACGGGAAGCCTCATCTTTTTTGTGGGTTTACATTTTTCAATCGTGACCGGCAGCACGATCGCACCTTTCCGAGTAGCACGTTGTTTTTGCCGCGTTGGCAGGTAACTCGCCACGATCGCGGCACAACGATTGTGCGTAACGTGGTGGTGAATGGATCGACGCAGGTAGGGGTGTTAGCGCAGGAGGTTTGGGGGGAAATCGATGCGCTGATGCGATCGCATCATCGTGTGATTCCGGCGATCGGCTCGCGCGATCGCCAGGTTGATCGGCACAATATTGATCGGTTTAAGGCGACGGTCTCTGATGTGTTGAAGACGATCGAAGGTGGTCGCCTGAATAAAGCGGTGCTGTCCCATGCGGTGGATCTAACGGCTCCCCAAGCGTTTGACGCCGTGAATTCTCTCCAAAATTTGCGCCGTCGCTATGGGGATTGTCATTTATTTTTGATCGGCAATCGTTGGGGACAGCGATTCATCGGCGCGAGTCCGGAGCGACTGTTTGCGATTCGTCAGCGTCGGTTGGTGGCTGATGCGCTGGCGGGTTCTGCGCCGCGCGGTACGACGGCGTCGGACGATATCACATACGCGGAGGAGTTGCTGTCGAGTCCGAAGGAAGTGCGCGAGCATCGAGTTGTGGTCGATTTTTTGCTCGATCGCCTGCGAAATTTAGGCATCACTCCCGAGCCGATCAAGCCCATTCGCCTATTGCAATTGTCCAATATTCAGCACCTATGGACGCCCATCTATGCTGACCTCACGGTGGATATTCACCCGCTACAGCTTGTCGAGCGATTGCATCCGACGCCCGCCGTAGCCGGATCGCCGCAGTCGATCGCCTATCGTGAAATCCGTCGCCATGAACAGTTTGATCGTCTGCTATTTGCTGCGCCGATCGGCTGGTTCGATGCGGAGGGTAACGCGAGCTTTTTGGTGGGAATTCGATCAGCGCTGCTCGATGGCTGTCGGGCGCGGCTGTATGCAGGGGCGGGCATTGTGGCGGGATCGCAGCCCGATCGAGAGCTGGCCGAAATCGAGCTCAAGCTACGCACGACGATCAATTCGCTCATTTAGAACCGTAATTTGGACGCGGTTTGAGTCCGGTCGGGGTACTTGATCTGAATTGTTGTTCTAAACGTTGTTCTAACTTTTTTCTAAGATGGGTTTTCCCGGCTGGCGTAGACCCGATCGCCTCGTTACGATCGTCGTACACTACGATCGCCGCGACCGCTCGCGAGATTGTCTATCCCCAACGACCATGCCGAAAGACGAAGCCTACTGGAAACGCAAACTTGAGGAGCTCGAAATCGATATGTCCTCAAAGTCCACGCAAAAATCTGCGATGCCTAACCCCGCGCCATCGAGCAACCGAGATCCTGAAGTCCCTCAATCACCTCAATCGCCGAGCCTGGAGGGTATCTATCAGCAGTCTCGCGCCTGGTTTGACACTCTACCGACACCGGGAAAAGGAGCCGTCGTTCTTGGCGGCAGCATTCTGGCTTTATCGGTGGTGCGGACGTTGGTTCAGGTGGTCACGTTTAGCCTGAGTTTTGGGCTCTTTCTCGTGTTGGCTTACGGCGCTTATCGATTTCTCTACAAAACAAATTCCGACGATTCGCAGTCATGATCCAGGGTGTCGAGGGCGTTTGCATCGCCCAAGTGGCGTTGTTGAACTGAGCGGCGATAGCGACCGAGAAGCAAGTCAACAGAGCTAACTGATGACGACTCCATCAACTCGGCCTGACCCTACGGGTTCACAGGACGGCGAAGCGATCAACGTGCCAATCGCAGATAAATTCCAAATAATCTGGTTTGCCAGACTTAGATGGATGCGTTTGTCCTGAGTTGCCCGTATCGCGATATCCCCCGTGCAGTGACGCCCGCGATCGGAGACAATCGAAAGGCGATAGGATTCACATCTGCCTGTCCCTGAATCTCTCGCCGGATCTCTCACTCGATCACCCTCCATGCAACCGACCGACCCGTCTAAATTCACCGATAAAGCCTGGGATACGATCGTCGCCTCCCAAGAGATCGCCCGCCGCTATCGCAACTCGAATTTAGAGGTCGAGCACCTGGCGATCGCCCTGATTGAAACCGTCGATCTATCCCACGAAATCCTCAAGCCCGCCGGGATCGACCCCGACGCCCTCGCGACAAAACTTGACCTGTTCGCCCGCCGTCACCCGCGCATGGGGCCGGTGGATCAGCTCTACCTGGGGCGTAGCCTGGATGTGATGCTCGATAAGGCGGAACGGGCGCGGGAGAATTTTAACGACGAGGCGATCGGCATTGAGCATTTGCTCTTGGGCTTTGCCGAGGACGATCGCATCGGTAGCCGGACGATCGCCAATCTCGGCAGCAGTCAGGCCAATATTGCCAAGTCGATCGACGATCTGCGCGAACAGGCAAAACAGGCCGTCGAAGCTAGCGCCAAGGAAGCTGCCGAAGCGATCGCCAGTGATAAATCTGGTAAGCCCAGTAAATCCGGCAAACCCGAAGACGACGATAGTAACCTCGGCGTCCTCGAACGCTATGGCCGCGACCTGACGGAACAGGCCCGCCAGGGCAAGCTCGACCCGGTGATCGGTCGCGATGAAGAAATCCGCCAGATCGTCCAGGTGCTGTCGCGTCGTCGCAAAAATAACCCGGTGTTGATCGGCGAACCGGGCGTCGGTAAAACCGCGATCGCCGAAGCCCTCGCCCAGCGCATTGTCAATGGTGATGTGCCGGAATCGCTCAAGGATCGTCAGCTCGTCTCGCTCGACATGGGCAGCCTGATCGCCGGGGCAAAATTCCGGGGCGAATTTGAAGAGCGGCTGCGATCGGTCATGCGTGAGGTGACCCAATCCGACGGTCAAATCGTGCTGTTTATCGACGAACTACACACGGTAATCGGTGCGGGCGGTGGCGGTAGCCAAGGCACGATGGACGCGGGCAATTTGCTCAAACCAATGCTCGGGCGCGGCGAGCTGCGCTGTATTGGCGCGACGACGATCGACGAATATCGTAAACACATCGAAAAAGATCCCGCCCTCGAACGCCGCTTCCAGCAGGTATTCGTCGGTCAGCCCGATGTGGAAGCGACAATTTCGATCCTGCGCGGCCTCAAGGAACGCTACGAAGTTCACCACGGCGTCACAATTACCGATTCGGCGCTGGTGGGCGCGGCGACGCTGTCCCATCGCTACGTCAACGATCGCTGTCTGCCCGACAAGGCGATCGATCTGGTGGACGAAGCCGCCGCCAAGCTGAAGATGGAGATCACCTCCAAACCGACAGAACTCGAAGACGTCGATCGGCGCTTGATGCAGCTCGAAATGGAAAAGCTGTCGCTCAAATCCGAGGAGGAGCGACTCCCCGGCGGCGCGTCGAGCACGGCGCAGGAACGCATGGCGCGGATCGATCGGGAAATGGGCGATCTGAAGGGACGCCACGAAACCTTAAATGATCAGTGGCAACAGGAAAAAGGCTTGCTCGATGCAATTACGCATTTGCGCGAAGAAGACGAACAGCTTCGCCTCAAAATCGAACAGGCCGAACGCAGCTACGACCTCAACACCGCCGCCGAGCTGAAATATGGCCGTCTGGAGCAGGTGCAGATCGAGCTAGAGACCAAGGAATCGGAACTGCTGCAAATGCAGGCCGACGGGTCAACCCTGCTACGCGAACAGGTCACAGAGTCGGATATTGCCGAAATCGTCGCCCGCTGGACGGGGATTCCGGTCAATAGCCTGCTGGAATCGGAGCGCCAAAAGCTGCTGAAACTAGAGCAAGAGCTACACAAGCGCGTGGTGGGTCAGTCCGAAGCCGTGACGGCGGTGTCGGCGGCGATCCGACGGGCGCGGGCGGGGATGAAAGATCCCGGACGACCGATCGGCTCGTTTATGTTCATGGGGCCGACTGGGGTCGGTAAAACCGAGCTGGCGCAGGCGCTGGCGGCGTCGCTATTTGACGACAAAGACGCGATGGTACGCATCGACATGTCCGAATATATGGAGAAACATTCGGTGTCGCGGCTGGTGGGAGCGCCTCCGGGTTACGTTGGTTTCGACTCCGGCGGTCAGCTCACCGAAGCAGTACGCCGATCGCCCTACTGCGTTTTGCTGTTCGATGAAGTCGAAAAAGCGCACCCGGACGTGTTTAATGTGTTGCTACAGGTGCTCGACGATGGCCGCGTCACCGACTCTCAGGGGCGCACAGTCGATTTTTGCAACACGGTCATCATCATGACCAGCAATATCGGCTCGCAGTACATCCTCGACGTGGCGGGCGATGACGCGCAGTACGAAGCGATGTCAACCAAAGTCTTTGAGGCGTTGCGATCGCACTTCCGCCCGGAATTTCTCAACCGGGTCGATGAAATTACGCTGTTCCACGCCCTCGGCAAAGACGAGCTACGCCAAATTGTCGGTATTCAGTTCCAGCGCATTATTCGACTGTTGGCAGATCAAAAAATCGCGATCGAACTGAGCGAAGACGCCCAAACCTACATCGCCGACGTGGGCTACGACCCGGTGTACGGCGCTCGTCCGCTGAAACGGGCGATCCAGCGCGAACTGGAAAACCCGATCGCCACCAAGCTGCTCGAACTTGCGTTCGTGGAGGGCGATACGATTTTGGTGGATTGTCGCGATGACGCCCTAGTGTTTGAGAAAAAGCAGGAAGCGGAGGTCAGCGACGAAGCAGAATCGGTGGTGGTGGACTCGATCGACGAAAATTTACCGGCGGCAGATCTCGCCGATTCGCCTGATGCTGACGACTCTGAACCGGTGGAACCGATCGCGATCGACGCGCCGCCAGACACACCGCTAAACGAAGAAATCATCATCGAGGCCGTCACGGTCGAGGCGGATGAGATTGCCGAAATAGCGGAAATTTCAGAACCCAGCATTACGGCGACGGACGAACTCGAAACGATCGACACGGAGGCTCAACCGTTATCAGAGCCGGACGTTTCGCCTGAGACGATCGATGCGGCGGGTCTGGAAATGGACGATCGTGGACGAGACGATCGCGAGGTGAGTCCCGAGACCGTTCAAGCGCTGGGCGAAGTTCCAACAGCGATCGAAGACCCGTTGATCGTCACAGAGCTGGCAGATGAGGAACCGCCTTATCTTGGATCAGAAAGTGAACCGGCGATTGAACCGGGCGATCGTGATTTAGAACCAGGGTTCGAGCCGGAGTTCGAGCCGGAGCTTGATCCCGACGATGAATTCGCCGAATTTGAAGCGACGCCCGTGATCCCCAAATCAGGCCGTTCAAGCAGTCCGACACCGGTATCCGCCGAAGTGGTGACCGCCGTCGGTTCGCCCCCCACCCGCAGTGCAGCGGCGGAGGAAGAAGACTGGGATTTTTAGGACTATGTTAAGACAAGATCTAGAAGCTGGGCGCGATCGAATATCTATAGCAAAAAACGATTTGCTTAGGACTTAGCCCTCTTTTGTCACTCTTCAAAAAGAACGGCTGAAACCCTTATTCTTTCGTTCTCGCTCTCATTTAAGAGATGGCTGAAATAACGCAAACTCGTTATCGAATCGGAGAGTGACAAAAGAGGGTTAGAGTATTGCCCGAAAATAATCGTCCATCCCAGAAGTCCGACTTTTCCAAAAAGTCGGACTTCTCGCCCCCCCTCATGAACGTTTATTTAGTTGTTGCACTCTTATACGAAACCCGACTGTGTATAAGCTTAGATCGTCGACCTAGGCGGACACCGCACTTCGACTTCGCTCAGTGCTCATAGACGCTTTTATCTTTTTCCTAGACAGAACCGGATTTCGTATTATCAAAAAAAGCTGAGAGCACTGAGCGGAGTCGAAGTGCGGTTTTCAACTCAGACGAGAGTGTCCTAATTTAATTGGCTTCTGCCATAACCTCGCGGATCAACCCAGGGCATATCGCGCGGTCTGCGGATTGATCGTCCGACGAGTTCTCCCGGAGTCCCGTCCTTGCCTGATTACAGCGGACACAGCCTCTATTCGGTGTGTCCCGCACTGAGATCAACTCTACTCATCGGCATCATTTTCACGCATTCCGAGAACCTTAAACACCTGCCGCTGTTCAAAGACATCGAGCAGATCCCCCCGGAGTTTGAAGTGATCGGCTTCCTCGCGTAGAATCTCAAACGATTTTGCGAGTGACAGGCTCTTTTTGTAAGGCCGATCGCCCGCCGTCAGCGCATCAAAAACATCACAAATGGACATCATTTGAGTTTGGAGGGGAATTTGCTCCTGTTTGAGGCCGCGCGGATAGCCCGTACCATCTAGCTTTTCGTGATGGGCGTAGGCAATTTCGGGAATTGCAGCGAGATCCGAAGTCCAGGGAATTCGCTGTAAAAACTGGTAGGAGTGGGTAACGTGGGACTCGATCGCGCGTCGCTCGGCTTCGGTGAGGTTGCCCCGAGCCACGAGTAAGTTTTCTAGGTCATCCTCGCTTAACAGCGGCGTTTCCGTACCGTCGAGATCGCGATAGTAATAGACACTCATGGCTTTGAGCTGGGCGATCGCATCTTCTCCCAATAACTGAGGAGTATTGGCGTTCACGACAAGATCCCAATACGTTTCCAGCATCGCCGCATCTTGGCTAAACTGCTGGTCAATCACCTTGAGGCTGGCACAGTGGGGACACTCTTCCCCTTCTGAATGTTCGGCGATGTGGTGCGGATGCTCGATCAGGTGGCGGTATTTACTCTGGGCGCATTCCAGCTCAAGGGTACGCCGAGCCACACCGAATCGCTGGCGTAAAACCTCTAGGCGATCGGGGTGCAGCTTCTGGCGTTTGACGAGAATAGCCTCGGGGACGCCGATTTTTCCAAAGTCATGCAGCAGGGAAGCGTAGCGAATTTCCTTGAGCTGTTGACGACTGAACTGGGTATCGCGCAGGATTCCACGCTTAACACTTGAGACTTCTTCCGCTAAACGAACCGTGAGCGTTGCTACCCGTTCCGAGTGCCCCGAAGTGCTGGGGTCTCGCGCTTCAATAACGCTGATGGATGAGGTAACAAAGCCCTCAAATAGATTCTCAATATCTTCTAGCAGGTTTTGCCGCTCGATCGATAACCCCGCCTGACTCGCCAGCAATAACGAAATTCGCTCTTCTTGTTGCGAATAGGACAGCGTTTCATCGAGGAGATTATCCGGCGTTAAAATCGTCTCGACATCTTTTTTGCGGTTGATTAACTGCAACACCCCCAGAGTTCCACCTTTTCGATCTTGCATTGGCAAGACCAACACGGATTTGGTGTAGTAGCCAATATCGAGATCAAAGTTACGATTCAGGCGATAGGGAACGTCCGGCGATGAATCATAGGCATCGGTGAGGTTGAGTGTTTCACCGGTAATCGCCACATATCCCGCCAAGCTATCGCGCGTGAGCGGAATCGCAAACTCTTCAAACGAAATATCCGGACGCGAGGCATTTTGAGCGGTTTTAAACAGCAGTTTATCAAAACCATCATTGCGATCGACTAGATAAATACTGCCCGCATCGCTCTTGGTAATCGCGCGACTTTTCGTCAAGATCAGATCGAGCAACTCTTCGAGATCAAAGCTGCCGGATAGTGCCGCCGCCACCTCAAGGAACTGTTCGAGCGGCTCGATCGACGGCTCGGTGGGTATCTCTAATCGATCAACCATAGGATCAAAACTAAACCTGATAAAAAAAGTTAACTCAGTTAACCCGACTGACCGGGAAGTTTAAACCCGGAGATAACCTTGGCCAGCGCACAATCCTTTGCCGTTAGACCACCCGCATCGTGGGTTGTGAGCTGAACGGTGACCTTGTTGTAGGAAATACTGATGTCGGGGTGATGCGCCGCCCGCTCGGCAGGCTCGACGAGGCGGTTAACAAAATCGATCGCGGCCACAAAATCTGGGAAGACAAACTGACGCTCTAGGCGATCGTCAACCACGACCCATCCCGGCAGAACGGCAAGCTGCATCTGAATTTCAGCGGGACTGAGGAGCAACATAAGAAGTTAGAAATATGATCCGTATTTTCCTACAAACTATCCGCCCCTACAAGCAACGTTAGAAAACGTTGACTTGCAGGGGCGGTCTAGCGGATTTCTCAATTGGAACCTGACTGCCGGAAGGAACTCACAGGAGTCTAGGTTCGCAGAGATTTCATCTTAGAGATGGAATGAGTCATGCGACTCTAGGCGATTCCTAGAGAACGGCTCCGGCGCACAGCCGGTATGCTCCAAAATCGAAACCCATAATGTTACTACTGTCTTGCATGAGCACCACCTCCAATTCGTGAAACAACATCTAAGCGCGATTTATATGTTCCACAACGGGAACTGCGGCCTAGCTGCTCGTAAGATAGCACAGAAAAATCAGAGCGATCGTTTCTAGCCTTCAAGAACAGCCAGAACACGCCGCAACACCCCTTCATAGGCATCCGCAACATTGCCAAGATCTTGGCGAAACCGATCTTTGTCCATCACGCGACGCTCTGGGTCGGTTTCCTGGCTATCCCACAGGCGACAGGTATCGGGGCTAATTTCATCCGCGAGCACGATCGCCCCCGATCGCTCCCGACCAAACTCAAGCTTGAAGTCCACCAAGATGAGATCGCAGCTCGCAAAAAACTCTTGCAAAATGCCGTTAATTGTCAGCGCCATCGATCGCAAGATCTCCACATCCTCATCGCTCGCAACCTGAAGCAAGCGCAGGCGATCGGGCGTCAATAATGGGTCGCCCAGGTCATCATCTTTGTAGAAAAACTCCACCAGCGGCGGGTCAATCACCGTTCCCAAGGCAACGCCCGTTTGCTTGCACAGGCTGCCCGCAGCAATATTACGGACAACCACTTCCAGCGGGATAATCTCGACCGTCTTCACACGCATCCAGTCAGCCGCAGGGCTATCAATCCAGTGTGTCGCCACCCCTCGACCTTCGAGCAGTTGAAACAAATGCGTCGAGAGAGTGCAGTTAATCTCGCCCTTACGAGCGATCGATCCACGCTTAAGCGCGTTAAATGCCGTGGCGTCATCTTTAAAAAAGGAGAGCAACACGTCCGGATCGCCGCTGGGGTAAAGCACTTTCGCTTTCCCCTCGTACAGTTTTTCCGGTAAAGGATCGGGCAAAAAATTGGCTTGAGTTACAGATGAATGTTCTGACACGATCGACAGGCGCTCGCAGCGCGGACGGAACGGAGGTAGAAGCCATACTGACATCGCAGCTTCCGATGCGTCTAGATCGAAGACGAAAAACGTACCAAACCAAGCCCCACAGAATCTTAGCGTTTCAAAAAACCTGTGTCTTCGTATACAGCGTAAGAGAAAATACTTACGTATATACAAAAAGAGTGAATTTTGCGGTGAAAGATATACAAAGCTGTCTAAAGTTGACCGTATTTTCACGAGGTCGATCTACTTTTGTGAAGTTTGTGTGAAACAGTAATTTTAGTTATGCTCAAAATGAGCATTTCGGCGTATGGTCATTATCGAAGAACGTGTCGTGAAGGTGAGGATACAAATTTTATTCTGAATGCATTCAAGTATAAACAAGAATATTTCCATCAAGACACTCGCCACAAATCCATAAAAAGCAGCTTGAATTATTGATATTATCAAGTCTTATTTGCGAGCTAATTAATTTTTAGATTTTCTCTATCATTTGTTCTTCTTTTAAGATACTGCCGATCTCTTAATACCCATAAACATCAAACAGTATTCGATCGAGCTAACTATACTTTATTATTTTGATAGATAATCAACCTCAATATTGAGGATACCGCCTAATCGTAGTTCTTTCACGACATAATCAAAACAGTATTTACTCAAGCTATCACTAGCTCTCCGGTTCATAGCAATATGCCGCAGATTGATAAATCCGAATACTGATTGTTGTCTTGAGTGGCGATTCTAATCCCATCATTCCAGTTCGTTTTTATAGTCATCATGTCTCTGCATCACTATCAACCAATCGAAATTGATATTCACCAAGCCTTAGTTCCTCATATCCCAGTAGCACCAGACTTATCATTAATCGAGGCCAGCCTGATGATGAGTCGAGCACGCGGTCAATCCTGCAAACGAGTTCAAGCCGGAAATGCATCTAATGTGATGACCATACAAGATGAACCATCAAGCTGTGTCTTGGTTGTGGAAGATGCCGATCGTCTTGTAGGGATTTTGACAGAGCATGATTTTGTGAAATTTGCGGCTAAACAGTTGGATTTAACAAAGATAACTGTCGGCGATGTGATGACCGTCAATCCGATCGTCTTGAAGCACGAAGACCTAACCGATCTCTTTTTTGCTTACAACTTAATGCGTCGGCATCACATCAGGCATTTACCGGTCATAGATGATCAAAATCGACCACTTGGTGTGGTCTCGATGTCCAGTTTACGGCAGACCTTAAATCTGACATATTTCCTCAGATTTCGACGTATTGCCGAGGTCATGAACTATACACCGATCGTCGCTACACCAGAGACCAAAGTTATCAATATTGCACAGATGATGGAGCGTCATCAGATTAGTTCTGTCATCGTGATCGACGATCGATCCGTTGGGCTTTACCCGATCGGACTTGTGACGGAGCGTGACATTGTGCAATTGCAATCCCTGGGTCTTGATCTCACAACTCTAACGGCTTCAGAGGTGATGAGTACTCCGCTATTTTGCTTGTCCCCGGAAACGTCTCTGGCCGAGGCACAGCTACAAATGGAGGCTCGGCGCATACGCCGTATTCCAATTATTGATAGTGAAGGAGAGCTGGTTGGGATTCTTAGCCAAAGTAACTTAGCTCAAATTCTTGATCCGATGGAAGTGTACGGTATCGTCGAAATTTTGCATCACCGGGTCAGTCAATTAGAACTTGCTCGGTTACAGTTACTTCAAAATCAAGAAGATAATCTTGCAAAAGGTCTTCGCTTCAATGAATTTGAACTGTACTATCAGCCACAATATAATCTTAATGAATCTGGGGATTTACATGGCTTAGAAGCGCTGATTCGCTGGAAACATCCACATCGTGGCTACATTTCACCTAATGAGTTTTTACCCTTAGCTGAATCGACCGGGTTTATTATCAAGCTGGGTGAATGGGTCATACGACAAGCCTGTCTGCAAATAGTGAGTTGGAAACAGCAAGAAAGCACCGCATTTATTCCGCCAAGCTATCTGTCTGTGAATGTTTCAAGCAGTCAGCTTGATGCTGATGATTTTGTGGCGATGTTTGAGCAGATACTAGCCGAAACGGGCTGTCGTGCGGAATGGATCGCGATCGAGCTGACGGAGAGTACGCTGGTTAGTGATGTAGGGACTACGGTCTCGATTTTTCAGCATTTGCGCCAGCTTGGTACGCGAGTTGCGATCGATGATTTTGGCTCGGGCTATGCGTCACTGGGCTATGTGCAAAATTTCCCGTTTGATATTTTGAAGATCGATCGCGATTTCATCCAAGGCATCGATCTCAATACAAAAACAGCCACGATCGCCAGTTCGATTATTCAAATGGCGCATCGACTAGAGTTATGTGTGATTGCTGAAGGTGTCGAAACTGAGGCCGAACGGGACTTTTTAATTCAGTGTAATTGTGATGTGGCGCAGGGATTTTTGTATGGCAAACCTGAGCCGCCCCAGGACGTGATTCGCCACTTTTCGCGCTCATCACAGGTGGCTTAGGTCGCTTGATGGGTCTCGCTTGAGTGTTCCGGTTCGGGTTCAGGATCGGGTTCAGGATTGGGTTCAGGATCGGCGTTGAGAGTGAGGGATATAGCAAAGAGCGATCAGGTTAGGACACCCTAATCCAAGCCGAAAACCGCACTTCGACTCCGCTCAGTGCTCTCAGCTTTTTTTATACGTCCTAACTAAATCGGTTTTTGCTATAGCTGGGCTTTCTCGGGGGTAACGATCGGCGGGGTGTAGCCGAGATGTCGCCATGCGGCGGGGGTGGCGACGCGACCGCGATGGGTGCGTGCCAGGTAGCCGATTTGTAGCAGATAGGGTTCGTAGACTTCTTCGATCGTCTGGGCGTCTTCGCCGGTGGCCGCCGCGAGCGTTTCGAGACCGACGGGGCCACCGTTGAACTGTTCGATCGCCATCGAGAGCAGTCGGCGATCGGTCCAGTCCAGCCCCATCGGATCGACCTCGAATAGTTCCAGAGCCGTTTGGGCGATCGCCAGTGAGATTGTGCCGTCGGCTTTGACTTGGCTGTAGTCGCGGACGCGCTTGAGTAGGCGGTTGGCGATCCGGGGTGTGCCGCGCGATCGGCGGGCGATTTCGGCGGAGCCGTCGGCGTCGATCGGTGTTTCGAGCAGTGCCGCTGTGCGGGTGATGATCGCCGTGAGTTCATCGACTTCGTAAAACCGGAGGCGCTGCACCAGGCCGAACCGAGCGCGAAGCGGGGCTGTCAGCGATCCGGCTTTGGTGGTCGCGCCAACGAGGGTGAACGGTTCGAGGGCGATGCTGCGGGTGCGGGCGCTGGAGCCTTTGCCGATCGTCACGTCGATGCGGCGGTCTTCCATGGCGGGGTAGAGGATTTCTTCAGCGACGCGGTTGAGGCGGTGGATTTCGTCGATGAAGAGGATGTCGCCCGGTTGGAGGTTGACGAGCAGGCCGACGATGTCGCGCGGGCGTTCGAGGGCGGGGGCGGTGGTGATTTTGCAGCCGACGTTCATTTCGGTGGCGAGGATGAGCGCCATGGTGGTTTTGCCGAGTCCGGGGGGGCCGTAGAGCAGGATGTGATCGAGGGATTCGCTGCGGGCTTGGGCGGCGCCGATCGCGATTTCGAGGACGGCTTTGAGGTCTTTTTGGCCGGTGTAGTCGGCGAGGGATTGGGGGCGGAGGGTTTCGTCGGGCTGGGTGGGGTCGCGATCGGCGTCGGTTTCGCTGGCGGTGAGGAGGGTGGGGTCGGTGGTTTGGGGTTTGGTGTCGGGTTTGGTTGGGGGGGGAGTTTTTGGGGCGGGGCGATCGTTGCGATCGTCAGGGTTTTCGGCGGGTTTTGACGAGACGATAGCCATAGTTGCGGGGGGAATCGGGAACGAAGCTGGGGTTCTGTGAGGGTAGGTTGATCCTAACTAAGTTTGTGTCAGTTCCTGGGCGTCGCGATCGGGTAATGTCCCGACGAGTTTGAGGAGGGCGTGTCCGTTGTGGGTTTGGGGTTGATGGGTTGGTAGGTTTAGGGGGGAGTCTAATCGGTTAAATATGACGGGTTGGAGGGGGGCGGGGAGTTGGCGGAATTTTAGGAGGAGGGTTTGTTCTGGTGGGGAGGGGTCATTGTTTTGTGGGGTCTGGTTGATGTCGATCGAGGGCGGTTTTGAGGAGGGCGATCGCGTCGGGGAGGCCGGGGATTTTGGTGGGGCAGCGGGTGAGGACTTCGGCGTCTTCGAGAATGTTTTCAATGTCGTTTTTTGTTGTGCGATCGTCGTTGAGGGTTTGTTGCAGGCGAGTGAGGCCGGTTTCGACTTCACCACTGACGACCATGTAGAAATCGTTAAACAGTTTTGTGTTAAGTACTGTGATGCTGCGTTTCCAGTATTCGCAAGCAGATTCAAGATTGTTTTCGAGGGCAAAGACAAGACCCAGGTTTGCGAGAATCCAGCCTGGATCTGGATCTGAATCGAGTTTAATCGCGTTCTGATAAGCATCTTTTGCAAGCTGAAGTTGATCGTCTTTTCTATACAACCAGCCTAAGTTTCCGTAAGCGATGGAAAGGTTCGGGTCGATTTTGATCGCTTTGCGATAGCTGGCGATCGCTTCCTCTTTCTGGCCTAAAGCTGCTTGCGCGTTGCCGAGACCGTTGTAGGCGTAGACATAGTTTGGGTCGAGTTCGATGGCTTTGCGATAGCTGGCGATCGCCTCCTCTGTCTGGCCTAAAGATTTTTGCGCGTTGCCGAGTCCGTTGTAAGCGTAGACATAATTTGGGTCGATTTTGATCGCTTTACAATAGCTGGCGATCGCTTCCTCTGTCTGGCCTAAATCTGATTGCACATCGCCTAGATTGTCGTAAGCAGCGGTAAAGTTCGGGTCAATTTCGATGGCTTTACGATAGCTGGCGATCGCTTCCTCTTTCTGGCCTAAAGATTTTTGCGCGTTGCCGAGACCGTTATAAGCGTAGACAAAGTTCGGGTCGATTTCGATCGCTTTGCGATAGCTGGCGATCGCTTCCTCTTTCTGGCCTAAATCTAATTGCGCGACGCCGAGGTTGTTGTAAGCGGCGGCATAGTTCGGGTCGATTTCGATCGCTTTGCGATAGCTGGCGAGCGCTTCCTCTGTCTGGCCTAAATCTGATTGCGCGATGCCGAGGTTGTTGTAAGCACCGGCATCGTTCGGGTCGATTTCGATCGCTTTGCGATAGCTGGCGATCGCTTCCTCTGTCTGGCCTAAAGATTTTTGCGCGTTGCCGAGACCATTGTAAGCGTAGGCATTGCTCGGGTCGATTTCGATCGCTTTGCGAAAGCTGGCGATCGCTTCCTCATATCGCTTAAATCCTGCTTGAACAGTTCCGAGACCACGCCAATACTCACTCTCATCTGCTTGTAACTCGATCGCCCGCCGAAACGCCCGCTCGGCATCCGCAGAAGCGATCGGTTGTCCCTTAACCATCGCCAAGCTCCAGCCAGCAGACCCCAGCGACGCCGCCAAGCTACGCCGCAAGCAGTCCGCCCTCTCCGGCACAAGCCGATCGACCTCAAACAACAACGCCAACGCCTCCAAATATTTCTCCTGACGACGCAGCCAATCCCCCCGCGCCAACGTAACGATCGCCTCACACTCGATCGCCAACGCCTCGGCAAACCAGCCCCGCCCCGCCAACTTCTCCAACATCACGATTAACGACTCCACCGCCTCCGGCTCCGCCGAAAAACTCCGTAAACCCGCCTGAAACACCCGCAATCGCCGCAGCCCATCCGACGACCAGCCCCCCACAAACCCCTCCAGCTCCGCAAACTCCGCCTCAAGCCACTGGCGCGAATACTCCCAACCCAACACAAACCACGTCAGCCCCGATCGCCAGCCCTCATCCTCCCCGATCCAAAACTGATGGTGAATCCAATCCGCCCGAAGCTGCGCGATCGCCTCCTCCTCAAACAGATTCGCCGTATCCACAATCCCCCGCGACTTCTGCTCTAGCTGCAACTCCAGCCACATCACCGCCCGCTCATTGAGCTGACGACACTGATTCCGCCGCAGCTCATTACCGCGCAAATACTCCCGCACAAACCCCGCCAACTTCTCCGACAGCCGCAGCCCGCCCGACTCCAAAATAAACGAATACCGCGATCGCAACGTCTGCACCCGCGCCACCACATCCGCCGAATCCACCATCGCCGCAAACAACTCCGACGACGGACGCCGCATCATCGCCAGCGCATACACCGCCGCCAAATCCGCCTCATCCGACAAACAGTGCATCAAAAATCGCTCGCTCGCCTTCGCGATCACCTTCAGATGAACATCCTCGCCGATCGCCTTCTCCACTGGCGCAACGATCGTCTCGAACGCCACCCCCTGACGCCACATCGCCGCCACCTCATTCACCACAAACGGAATCCCCAAACTGAAGCGATCGACCTGTTCCGCCTGATCCTCCGTTAACGGCTTGTCCGGCACAGACCGCCGGAAAAACTCCAAAATCGTCTCGCGCCCAAACCCCGCCAGCGACTTCGCATAAAGCCGATCGTCGCGAAACTCCGACGAATACCCCCGCACATACCGATCGCCCCGCTGCCCGCTATCCGCCAAATTCGCCCGACCCGTCACCACCCAAACCACCCGCGCCCCCGCCTCACGCATCACCGCCCGCACGATCGCGTCACACTCCGGGCGATCGACGATTTCATAGGTATCGAGAAAAATCACCAACGGTTTACGCGCCGCCAGCTTCGCAATCCCCGCCCCCAGCGCCTTCGCCAGCTTCTGCGATGGCTGCTCGTAGAGTTCCACCTGCTCCGGTTTCAGCGACTTTGTTACAAACGATCGCGCCTGACTTGCCAGCTCTGCCGTCACCTCAATGCCCATCGCAATGTGCGGCTGGGTTTGTTTGGCGTCGGCGATCGGGAGATGGTGCTGGACGATCGCCGCGATCGCCCGCGAGCCGCCATCGATCAATTTTTTGTTTAACTCTGGGTTGACCGGATCTTGCTTCTTCAGCGCCGCATCGATTTGCTTTTCCGCCTCGCGGATCGCCTTGCGCGTCTTGTCGTAATCACCAAAACACCGCGCCTCAGTTTCATCCTTCAGCTTGCCGCATAGCGTCTCTAAAATCGTTTCCGGCTCGATGCGATCGTGCCCCACCTGAAGCCCGGTACACTTGTCACTCTCCGTTTCCCAATCCAGCCGCACCGACGCCACCCGCCCCTTAAACGGCTGCTCCCGCTGGACGATCGTTTCATCCAAATGACGGCTCAGGGTTGTTTTGCCCATGCCGCCCTCACCGTAAAACAAACAGATAAACGGCTCCGTCGGCTCCGGTTCCGGCTTTGATCTCAAGCGTTTCGCCAGCTTGTTCAACGTCGGCAGCGATCGCGCCAACCGCGAGCCGATCAGCTCGTGCAAGATCTCGCGAAATCGCTTTTGTTCTTCCGTCCGCGCGAGGAAGATGTCACCCGTAGGGTTTGCCATTGATGATGCCGATCGTGGTTGAATCGCGTGCCTGCCAGAATTTTAACCGGCTCGCGAAGGTATCCGAGGCTCAATCTGGACGGAATCTACACAACAGAGAGGACACAACCCCTCAAACGCAAAACAGGGATCGATGAATGACACCGATCGCGCAGCAAAAAAAAGAGGACGCTCCCTACAAGCGCCCTCCGAACATGACAAGAAACGATCGCCGCAACGTTATAGCAAAAAACGATTTGCTTAGGACGTATCAAAAAAAGCTGAGAGCACTGAGCGGAGTCGTTGGCGTAGCCTTCGCTTTGCGAATAGTGCGGTTTTCAACTTAGACGAGAGTGTCCTAATTTAATCGGCTTCTGCTATGGCTAGACATTAAACCCAGCAACCCGATAGCCACGATCAGCCAAAATCGCCAGATCCACCTCCGTCGGCAGCGGCGCACCACCGCTCGGCGTCATCAGCGCCGCCGCACCATTCACACTGCGGAACGACTCCGAAATGTGAGTCGCATTCGCGGCGGGGATGAGATTACCGTTGTTAATCGATCGCGCCGTATCCCCGCCAAAAAAGCCGCCATTATTCGAGCCGTCGTTAATTCCCAAGGCGTGACCCATCTCGTGCAGCACCGTTGAGAGCTGCGGATCGCTACCCGTGTTGATCAACATCGTGGTGTACATCGGTTGCGATGATGCTCCTGGCCGTGACACCACCTTGACAATTTGTCCCGCCGTGTTGCCCGAGAATGTAAATGGAGCCGCAAAAATACGGAGATCGTCGATCTCACCCGATAGCGTGATATCCGGGCTGCCGTTCACATTGGGGTTGAAGGGGGCGATCGTCGTGCCTGCGGCAATGTTCTCGAACTCCGAAAAGATGACCGACTCCCAAAGGTTGGCCGCTGTTTCCATGACTTGACGACGGCGGGCATTGAAGAAACCGGAGGTATCGAAACTGTAATCAATGTCGATATTAAACGTACTGCTGACCGAGGGGGCAATGCGTCGTCCTTGGCTTTTGCCGATCGTGTCGTAATGCACCGCTGCGATCGCGGCCAGATCCTCGGGGGCTGGGCTGGATATATCTGCGATCGCGTCGAAATTGGTCACCAGATAATAATTCACATCAAAATTACTCGGCAGATCCGCGATCGCTCGATCCACATTGATCGCACTAGCCTTAAAGGTGTAATCCGTGGCATCTGGACGCGCACTACCCGATCCAATTAACACCAGGTAACTCCCCGGATCAAGCACACTGCTGATCGTTTCCGCCGCCGTCCCCGCATTAAACGAACCCGTTAACTGCGTGTCGCTGCCCGACTCCCAAATACCATTGGCATTCTCATCGCGGAGGAGGAACAGATTCACATCCTGAGATAAACCCGTCAGATCAATGGAGACGACACCGCGATCGCCCATCGAAAAGGCATAGGTCGCCAGACCAAACGACGCGACGCTATCCATGCGCGTCCGCCGCAATTCATTCGTCAAATCGCCCAAGTCCGAACCGGTCGAAGCATCTTCCGCGATTTCATTCGATCCACCGCCGGAACTACCGGAACCACCCGTGTTCGTTCCACCCGTAGAGCCGCCGGTGTTCGTTCCACCCGTAGAACCGCCGGTGTTCGTTCCACCCGTAGAGCCGCCAGTGTTGGTCTCGCCCGTAGAACCGCCAGTGTTGGTCTCGCCGGTGGAGCCGCCAGTGTTGGTCTCGCCCGCGGAACCGCC
>CAZFJL010000039.1:0-41149 GCA_964518905.1 uncultured Geitlerinema sp.
GCGTAATCACCAGCTTTTGCAAATCATTATTGCTCGGCCATTTTTCACCATCCGGCGTAGAGTTCACCATCGCTAGGGCATCGTTATACACGACACGCACACAGCCAAACAGTTGAGCGAGCTTTTTCTGCTGCAAATGATTGGGATATAGACGGTATGTATAGCGGGCTTTCATACTACAATTGTACGGCAATATACGTACCGCTGTAGTATGAAGAAAAGATTAGATTTGCGAATATCAAAAGAAGATCTGAAAATTTTAGAGGACTATTGCGAGCGAACGGGGGCATCCAAGACTGGTGCCGTGATCATGTTGATACGGCGACTAGAGAAAGAGGCAAGAGCGGACTCAAAGTCTGGGGCTTGAGACCCACCCCAAAATGGTCATAACCATCAAATTCAATACCAATTGCGACAACAATTTCCGCAATCTGAGGTGCTTAAAAAGTGAACAATCAGAGCGGTTCGAGACTAAACAAAGGTGGATGATTAGGATTTGGAGCCCTCGATCCTCACGATCGATGTGATCTGGATTCTAGGTGGGTTTAACTTTTAAGATGCTCCTGAGAGCATTAGGGCAACCTAATTCTGAGTTGAGTCAGCAGCCCAGGAAAAGGATAGGTCGCCGATCGCGATTTGACCGTCAAAGGCGGAAAAGGTGACGCCATAGATCGCCGGAGCGATGACGACAAGGGGATAATTGGCGGGAATGCCGGAGTTGCTGCCGCTGAGGTTACCGCTCGGGATGCGCGATCGGGCAATGATCGCGGCGTCTTTATTTTTGGCGGACATCGTCATCGGGCGAGAACTTGTGACACAGGCGGTGAGCGAGGAGATTGGTCGATCGAACTGAATTTCGAGTGCGCCATTGTAGGGAGCGCTAACGATCATGAGTGCGCTTTTGGCTGTGGGGTAGCTGGGATTTGAGGGGATAAGTGCGATCGCATTGTGAAAATGCAGCCCAAAATCGGCAAAACGATCAGCAACGTCTTCAAAACAGTGCAGTTGATCGAAGGGGAGAATCATACGCTCACCCTGTGAAGGTATCGCGCGGGGCGATGATTCCGGCTGTAATGATTCCGGCTGTGTTAAGGCTAAACCCGATCGCAGAGGGATGAGGGGTGAGCCGCCTAGCGATGAATTAGTCAATGGCGAGCGATCGCGGGCGGTGGGGTGGATCGTGTTTGTGTTTAAACTGGACGACCTCCCCGTACTCGCGAGTGGAGTCGAATCGAGGCTGAGGGTTGAAGTTGGTGGCATATGCAAATTGGGGTGTCATGTCTACCCTTACCGGTCTACAACTCAACTTTCGGGGACATGTGATTGCGATCGACTGCGATCACAGGCGATCGCAGTGGGGGCAACTCATGCAGAAAGAGGTTGCGACAAGATCTGGGTCAGGGTGATGGGTCTCACCCCTCATATTGCTGAGTATCGTAGCAGATTGATTTCTATTTTTCGCCGTTGCTGCTACGTTTGAGCCTGATCTGGACGCAATCTGAACGCAATCTGAACGCGATGGATCGCTGAGTTGATGGATCTCTAGATGATGAGGATGTGTGGGCTTTGCTGGTCATTGGGTTGTGATAGCAAAGTGTGGTGATCGAGCCGAGTGCAGAAAATTCATCTCGATCCATGCTGGTGTGATGGCCGTTGGGTGCGAAGATGACGATTGATTGCGCGTGTTTGATTCAGGGTGAATCCTGATGATGTATCCCGGCTGCGATCCTTGCTCTCTATTGATTAGACCGATCTCATCATGCCTCCTCTCTGGCCTCGCCAACCCGATCGCAGCGATCCCGATTTTCGTCGCTTTGGCGATCGACTTAATTTTGCGTTTCATGTTGCTGTTTTTTGCGCGGGAAATAGTTTTCTTTGGTTTTTGGCAGCGCTCAAGGGCTGGAGCGATCCGCGTCTGGCTCAACTGACGACCGCCTGGGCGATCGGCGTGGTGGTTCATGGCGTTTACGTGTTCAAAATCGCGACCTATCCCGGCGCGGTCGGCACGAAAGCCCTCAAGAAAAAAGAATTGAAAGAGACGGGATACAGACTCGCAGATGATGAGGCGGAGTCAGACGAGAAGACCTAGAGTACAGCACACGGGCGAAACGCGTGAGTGAAAAACCATGATCTTTCAGTCGGGTGTCTACCGGGAGTAAACCCGTCCTGATACACTAGCTGTTGGTTTATTAAGGATGTTTATCGAGCCGTCATGGAAGTAGGTCAAAAAGTTAAAGTCGTCCGGGTTCGCGATCGCATTGACAACGATACCGTCGCTAAACTCAAGCAAAATCCGGTCGGCACGATCACCAATTACAAAATGGTAGATGGCAGTGGTGTCGGCGTTGTGGTTCAGTTCGATGGTGGTTTTTCGATCTGGTTCTTCGAGGATGAACTGCAACCGGCCTAGGGGCTGTCATCAATTAAATTTGTAGCCTTTATTCAACAAGGGTTTCAGCCCCTTTTGTTTTTTGTTGGGTCGGGCGTTCAACAGCTTACCCTGTAATGGGTCTGGTGCTAATTAATGACACGCCCTAAGTTGAAATGATCATCAACCTTTTACAGATCAAGAGCCGATGATAACCGTCAAATGATGACTGTCATCATCGGCTCTTATTTTTGTGGCGATTGTTGGGTTGATCGGGACGATCGAGGCGAACGATCGGCGATCGCGATAGCCCAATCGGTTAAGAGTCGGCCACGAATGCGTTACCGTGATGAACGTTCGATTGCTTGCGTGGCTGTCGGATGGCAACCGATTAGATCGATCGCAAAAGACTCATGGCTTTTATTCTTACGTTTCTCGGCAAAGGCGGCAGTGGCCGTACAACTCTGGCGATCGCAGCGGCGAAGCAACAGGCCGCAGACGGTCGGCGTACGCTGCTGGTCGCCGCCAATCCTGCCCCGGATTTTGAACTGTTGCTCGGGCAGACCCTGAGCAATGAACCGACCCAGCTCGAAACCAACCTGGCAGCGGTGCGCCTCGACACGACGCAGCTCCTCGAAGCGAGCTGGGATCAAATCAAAAAACTAGAAGCGCAGTACGTTCGCACGCCCTTTTTCAAAGAAATTTACGGCCAGGAACTCGCGGTGTTACCCGCGATGGATAGCGCCTTCTCACTCAATGCTCTGCGGGATTACGACCTCGAAGACAAATACGACACGATCGTCTACGACGGCCCGAGCGATCTCGAAACCCTGCGCGTCTTCGGTATTGCTGAGATTGGCGGTTGGTATCTGCGTCGCTTTCGCAGCGTTTGGGAAAATTCCGACTTTGCCAAAACCGTGATGCCATTTTTGCAGCCGATTAGCGGCGCGGTGCTGAATACCGATTTTTCCAAAACGTCGTTTTCCCCGAACAAAATGGACGAGCTGCTCGACGAAGGTCAAGCGATGCTCGGGAATCCATCGCGCGTGGCGGCCTACCTGGTTACGACGCCCAAGGCCGCCGATCGCGCCTTAGCCGCCTACCGCTGGGGACAGGCGCAAATCATCGGTCTGACAGTCGGTGGTGTGCTGCTGAACCAGTGCGATGATGCCAGTGTGGTGGGGGATGAGTTTGAGTCGCTGCATGTGGCGACCGTGCCGACGATGTCTAGCGACAACTGGCAGGCCGCGATCGACGCTTTGCCCGATTTCGCCAGCCTTGCCCAGCACGCGCCGCGCCCAATGACGGTTGATGCCGCCAACAAGACCGTCACGCTGTTTCTCCCCGGCTTCACGAAAAAACAGGTGAAGCTGATTCAGTCCGGGCCCGAGGTGACGATCGAGGCGGGTGGTCAGCGTCGTAATATTTTGCTGCCGAGTTCGCTCCAAGGGCGATCGGTCACGGGTGCGAAATTCAACGATCGTCACCTGACTGTTTCGTTCTAGTCCACTGTGGGCGAGATCGTTGGCATCACGTTAAAACCACGCTGAAACTGACCCAAACGATTCCGCCTGCTGCCCATCTCGCCTCACCTGTCTTTTTTTGCCGTTACCGTGTCCCAAATTTCCGACCCCGCCGATCCAAACATCGAACCCAATATCGAACCAAACATCGAACCAAACGCCGACACAAACTCGCCTAATCTTCCCGACGAATTCGTCCCGATCGAGCATATTTCCGTCTTGCCCGACGAGGCGATCGCCGGTCTCGTCGATCTCGAAGCCCATCCCGGCGGTCACTATCTCGACTGTACTGCCGGAGCGGGTGGCCATACCCGGCGCATTCTCGAAGCCGACCCGGAGGCGCGGGTGACGGCGATCGATCGCGACGAACAAGCCCTCGAAACCGCGCGACGCAAGCTCGCGGACTTTGGCGATCGGGTCAACTTTTGGCACGGTAACTTCGCGGATTTTCCCTACGTAAAGCACGCGGGCGAATTTGCTGGAATCTTTGCGGATTTGGGCGTCAGTTCCGGGCAGTTGGATCTCGTCGATCGCGGCTTTAGTTTTCGCAATGACGCGCCGCTCGATATGCGGATGGATCGATCGCAATCGCTCTGCGCTGCCGACATCGTTAATTACTGGAACGAAACCGACCTCGCCAACGCGATCTATCAATACGGCGAAGAGCGCCTCTCCCGTCGCATCGCCCGCGAAATCGTCGCCAAACGTCCGCTCTCTAGCACGACCCAGCTCGCCGAAGTCATCTCGCGATCGGTCCCGAAATCCTACCGCTACGGACGCATTCACCCCGCAACCCGTACCTTTCAAGCCCTGCGGATTGTCGTCAACGGCGAACTCGATAGCCTCGAAACCTGGCTCGACACCGCCCCGATCGCCCTCACACCGGGCGGACGCATCGGCGCGATTTCCTTCCATAGCCTCGAAGACCGTATCGTCAAACACCGCTTGCGTGAGTCCGAACAGCTTAAGGTTTTGACGAAAAAGCCCATCATTGCCAGCAAAGCCGAAGCTGATGCCAATCCACGGGCGCGATCGGCAAAAATGCGCTTCGCTCAACGCCTACCTGCCGCGATCGATTCTGATGTTTGAGTGAGTGCTTGATCCGGGTTTGATATGTGTTTGAATAACTCGCTTGATTTCCGTTTTTCACAGTTAAATACGTCCGTATTCATACGACCGTATACCGATAGGCTAACAACATGAAAATGGTTCCGTTCAGCATCTTATAATGCCGAGATAACGCTGAGTTATTGTGCTGATTAACTCAGCTAAAGGTAAAACGAGAGCGCAACTTTTTCGAGAATCATCCTCTCGACAAACGACGTGATAATCAAACATCCGGAGAATGGATCAGAATTGAGAAAGGTACAAATCATAGGCGAATCGAGCGCGAACAGGACGGGCAAATATTGCTAGATTCCGATCACTCAATCACCCTCAACGAAATATATCCAGCGGCAAAAATGTTGGCTCGTTTACAGCAATCAGACTCGTGATTTGGGACGGTAAATCACAACCACCGTTTGACCAGCAATATTTTCTCTTTGAAAGAAAATCAAGCAGTTTCTTGACATCTTTGGTACTATCAGAACCAAAATTAACAAGAGTTAATATTTGGGCGCTAATATTCCACGTAATTCATAACTGTGCGGCCAGCCCCAATCGTTGCCGCTCTATAAACCCCTGATATTGCGTAGCGTTTTTCGCGCCGTTTCGATCCGTCTTCACCGCTCTCTTCTGGAGGACAAGTCCATTACTCTCTCCCTAAATTCCACTCAATCTATGGTTCAGTCGGCTTCGCAGCAGGACGTACTGGAAATCATTGGCCGTTCATCCCTGAGTGGCCACGTCAAGATCGGTGGTGCGAAAAACGCCGCGCTTGTACTGATGGCTGGGGCGCTATTGTGTCCCGATGTTTGCCGCTTGCGTAACGTCCCGAATCTGGCGGACGTCACGAAGATGGCGGATATCCTTTCGACCCTGGGCATCCGGATTCAGCACCACGACGATATTCTCGACATCGACGCACGAGAAATCTCGACCGCCCAAGCTCCCTACGAGTTGGTCAGCCAACTGCGGGCGAGCTTCTTTGCGATCGGGCCGCTGCTGGCGCGATATGGCGTGGCGGAGATGCCGCTACCGGGGGGCTGCGCGATCGGAGCGCGTCCGGTGGATTTGCATGTGCGCGGGCTGCAAAGTCTCGGGGCTGAGGTCTCGATCGACAGCGGTGTTGTCCATGCGGCGATTCCGGGCGGGCGTCGTTTGCAAGGGGCGACGATTCATTTCGACTATCCCAGCGTTGGCGCAACGGAAACGCTGATGATGGCGGCGACGCTGGCCGATGGTGAAACGACGCTGCACAATGCCGCTCAAGAGCCGGAAGTGGTTGATTTGGCGAACTTCTGCCGCGCGATGGGTGCGCGGATTATTGGGGCGGGGACGAATACGATCCGGATCGTGGGCGTCGAGAAGCTCCACGGCGTCGAGTATTCGGTGGTTCCCGATCGCATCGAAGCCGGGACATTTTTGCTCGCCGGAGCGATTACGCGATCGGAAGTCAGCCTTTCGCCCGTCGTACCGGAGCATCTGACCGCCGTGATCGCCAAGCTGCGCGAAGTGGGCTGTACGGTCGTTTCGGATACGCCCAATAGCTTGCGCGTCCTGAAAGCCGATCGGCTGATGGGTGTGGACATTCAAACCCAGCCCTATCCCGGTTTCCCGACGGATTTACAATCGCCGTTCATGTCGCTGTTGAGTATTTGTGAAGGCAGCAGCGTCGTTGAAGAAACGGTGTTTGAGAACCGTTTACAGCACGTCGCCGAGCTGCAACGCATGGGGGCGAATATTCGCGTTAAAGGCCATGTGGCGGTGATCGAAGGTGTGCCGCTGTTGTCGGGAGCGCCGGTCGAAGCGACGGATTTACGCGCATCGGCAGCGCTGGCGATCGCCGGGTTGGCCGCAGACGGCACGACGATTTTGCAAAATCTCGGTCACATGGATCGCGGTTATGACAATTTTGTCGGCAAGATGCAGGCGCTCGGCGCTCGCATTACCCGCAAGGTCATGGCCTCTTCTTAGGCGAATCGAAGGTCAGACCCGATCATTAAAGATCTAGCTATCCAGAACCCCACCGAAAGACGATGGATTTGGATAGCTAGATCTTGCCATCAAGCCCAAAGATGAGTAATCGCGCTTACGATCAAGATCGTTTCCTAATCACTTTGCGAACTGCTTGCACACTCCTTACGAACAGTTCGCAAACTTTGATGCTTTTGACCTATGACCCATGCGCGATCGCTCTCCCCGCTGGCTGCAATCCGTTATCCTGGGCCTGCAATTATTGCCGGTTGTCGCGATCGTCGTCGCCCTGATTGCACCGGGCTTACTGTCATATCTACTACTGCCCTGCCTCGTGGTGATGGCGCTCTTGTTTCCCATCCTCGGCTTTAAATTTTGCCAGCAAGCCTTGGGTGATTTTGGACGCGAGATGTACCTCAGCAGCCGCCAAACCACGCAGTTTAACCAGAATTGGTACGATGAGCAGGTGACGATCGACGAACCAGAGCCAGAAGCGCCCATGGATCGCGAGCGAGCGGAATTGTGGAGCCATTTGGATGTATTAGATTTAGGCTGGCCGGTTTCACCCGCCGAGTTAACCAGCGCGTATCGTCAACGAGCGCGGGAAACGCACCCTGATTTGACCGCCGGTGACGAGACCGATTTTGTGCGCGTTAATCAAGCCTATGAAGCGGTTAAGGCTTACCTTGCGAAGGAATCAGAGCGTAAGACGTAATCTGGAAAAATGCAGGTTGAATCATGACCCTGGGAACGCGATGTCGTGCCATGCTGGAATCAGAAGTTTCGCGTAGTTGAGCAGGTCAAAGATCATGGCAGGAAAAGGAAGCGGTACGTTTCTCGGTGGCGTTCTCCTCGGTGGGGCGATCGGCACGATCGCGGGGATGTGGATCGATCCACGCACAACGCGACGGGTGCGTCGTACTGTCCGAGAAACGGTCGATCAGTTGCCCGAACTCGCACATCAAGTCGGCGATACGACGCTCGAACTATCCGATCGGCTGCGTCATCGCGTCACGGCACTTTCGCAAGACTTACAGGACGATTGGCAGGGAACATCGGAGCGAATGCGGGATGCCGCCGCCGCAGGCTGGGATGCTTCGCGTCGGGAATACCGAGCCGTGATCGATCGGCACACCGATCGCGATGTCGATACCGCGAATAAAGCCGATTAATTTAAGCGCCATTTCGTTGCTATTTCGACCTGCGATTCGAGATTTACCTGAAACCCGTAACGATGCAGTTTGCGCGATCGGCAATCTAGAACGCCTGTCTGAAGGGAGGCAGAGGGCGCTATGCTGTGGCGAGTGAATCGAACGGAAGAAAAGCGAGAATTGTGACCGATCCGATCTTTTGGTTGGGGCTATCGTTGGGCTGTGTGGCGCTCGGATTGCTGCTGTTGTGCGTGGCCATGTTGCCCGCTGCGCGAGACCTACAGCGTGCGGCGCGGAGCCTAGAACGTTTGGCCGATACCCTCAACCGTGAGCTACCCACAACCCTCGAATCGTTTCGGCAAACGGGTCTTGAATTGGGCGATTTGACCGAAAATGTGACGAGCAGCGTTCGTAATGCTAGCGAAACCCTCGGTCATGTGAACGATAGTGTTTCGACGGTGCGCCGCCAAACCCAACGCGCTCACGGTACGGCTCGGGGGGCGATCGCCGGGATTCGCGCGGCGTGGCGGGTGTTACGCGATCGCGACCAATCCGCTCAAACCGAGGACGATCGCTATGATGCGCCAGCGGATTACGGCACGATTGAGCCAAACCCTGTGCGTCGCGATCGCAAACTTGAACGCGAACCCCGCTATCAACCCGATTCCTATGACGATGACGTTGAAAACTGACGTTGAAAACTGATGTTAAAAACTGAGGCCATCACGTGACGTACAAAATTTTGAGCCTTGATGGCGGCGGTATTCGGGGCGTGCTGGCGGCGACGATGCTGCTAGAAGTCGAGCAAACGGTTTTGGAAGCCACCGGGGGGCGACTGTGCGACTACTTCGATGCGATCGCCGGGGTTTCCGCCGGTTCGATGTTGGCGGCGGGCTTGGCGATCGGTCAATCGCCTCGCGACTTGCTGGACGTGTTACAAGCACGAGGCAAACATATTTTTCCGGGACTGCTGCGCGAATGGCGCAAGGTTAGTCTGCTGCAATTTTTCGGTAATCTCGGCCTCTATCCCCATACGCTCGGCTCCGAAATTGGGATTGCCAACGTCTTACGCGACCTGTTGCGCGATCCGGCCACCCAAGCCGACCCGACGATCGCCGATGTTTCCAACGTTGATTTACTGCTGCTCGCCTACGACGTGCGATCGCGAAACACCACCTTTTTCGCCAGCGGCAACCAAAAATATGGCGGCGGAAAACTTTGGTATGACGATTTACCCCTGTGGAAAATCTGCACCGCCTCCGCCTCTGCCCCGACCTACTTTCCGCCCTACAATCTGCCCTACGGCGACTCCGGCCAAGCTCTGCCCCACATCGACGGCGGCGTCGCGGCCAACAATCCTGACCTCGCGGTACTATCCCACGCCATTCGCCTCGGCCACAAACTCGACGACATCGCCATTCTCTCCGTGGGAACCGGCAAGGTCACCCGCCCGCACACCTATCAACAGGTGAACTCCTGGGGCACGATGGAATGGGTAACCCATTTACCCGATATGTTCCTCGACCCAGCAGCGGAAATTTCCGGGAATATTTGCCGCCAGATTCTAGAGCGCGATCGCCGCAACGTGCCTTACCTGCGTCTCAACTTTGAACTAAACGATCGCTACATCGGCGATCGGCAACCGGGACGTCTACGCGAACTGAGCGATCAACCGTTTAACCGGCTGATTTTTGAGCAAACTGGTGAGCGGCGCTATATTTCCGAGGCGATCGACGATCCCGATCTGTACAACGATTTAGAGCAGGTGGCCAAAGCCTATATTGCAGGCGGAACCATTGAGCATCTCAACGGTCGCCAGCAGGCAGTACGCGAGGCGATCGAGGAATTTATCCTGCGGTATTAGTTGCGATCGTGATGCACAACGGGCTGGGTTTCGGGTTTGATCACTTGAATTAACGCTTCGATCGCATTATGCGCCGTCACCTTGGGCGATTCTGCATTGGTGCTGGTGATGCGAGCATCGGCCTGGGCGTAGCGATCGCGGCGTTCGGCGAGCAGTTCCGCCAGTTTGGCTTTGGGATCAGGATGGTTTAATAGCGGGCGATTGGCGTCACCACAGACCCGATCAAATAAATCATCGATCGGCACATCCAGCCACAGCACCGACCCCTGGCGCATTTGCCCCCAGTTGCGATCGTCCTTGACAATCCCGCCGCCGGTTGCGACCACCGTACGCTGAAAGGCCACCACCTGGCCTAGAACTTGCGCTTCGATCGCTCGAAATCCCGCCTCTCCCTCAGCGGCGAAAATCTCGGGGATGGTCGTTTGGGTGACCTGCTCAATAATGGTGTCGGTATCGACAAAGCGGTAGCCCAGATCGCGAGCGATCAGCCTGCCGATCGTGCTTTTGCCTGAGCCCATCATGCCCACAAGATAGACATTAATTCCTTTCAATCCACGGGCGAGCAGTGTTCCGGAGTCTGACATAGTAACGCTGGGCGAAGTGTAGTCGTGGTTCATCAGCGAGATTGAATCTCGGTTGAATATCGTAGTACGCCGAGGGTCGGTAGATGCTCGTTGGTGAAAGGTTATGTCGCGATGATGGGATTAGTTCGCGTCCGCTTCGTAGAGTTCGAGCGGTAAATCATCGGGATCGCGAAAGAAGGTAAAGCGCCGATCGGTGAGTTCATCCAGGCGGATCGGCTCTGTGGCGATGCCTTTATCGGTGAGCTGTGCCACGGCGACATCGAGGTCGGCGACGCGAAAGGCGAGGTGACGCAGGCCGCAGGCTTCGGGGCGGGTTGGACGCGCGGGCGGATTGGGAAAGGAGAAGAGTTCGATTTGGGTCCGATCGCCGACCTGTAAATCCAGTTTGTAGGATTGGCGATCGGCGCGATAGGTTTCGCGTATCACCGCAAAGCCCAAGACGTCGGTGTAGAACCGTTTCGATCGGGCGTAATTCGAGGCAATAATGGCGACGTGATGAATGTCCATTTTGATCAAACCTGATTTTTTGAAGTGGACGTTATCGAAGTGGATGTTTTTGAATATAGTCAGTTCAATCATTTTCAGAACAGACTGAGAGCGTTGAGCGGAGTCGAAACGCGGTTTTTGGGCAAGCAAAATAGAGTCGAGATGTCTCGCTTTTTATTGAACTCACCATATCGAAGGAGCGAAGAGTTGAGCTTTCTTAAGCACAATCAAACACAATCAAACACAAAACAACACCTCTGATTTGATCATGCCTCAGAGGTGTTGATGGGAAATATTAAGTTATAGCCGCCGATTGGGTTAGGACACTCTCCTCTAAGCTGGAAACCGCACTTCGACTCCGCTCAGTGCTCTCAGTTTTTTTATGAGTCCTAATCTAGTCGGTTTCTGCTATAGAAAAGTGAAGGGTTAAAGCGTTCAGGGGATTTCCCGACGGTCTATGAACCCGTAAAACTAACCGATCGCCTCAAAGCAAAATCCAGCCAAGATCAAAAACGGGACACCGGGCAACACGGGCATCACAAGGCCGACCATACCGATAACGGCACAGATCGCACCCACCACACGGAGCGCCTGATTTTTGAATTCATTGATCGGTTCAGGTAGCGAAAAACCAGCGTCGTTCATGGTGGTTGTAGACATGGGAAATACCTAGAGAAACAGTAAGTTAAAAGCTGATGTGATTAGCTGACGCGCAGATCTTCAAAGGTGACAGGATCGCCAGAGTCGCGATCGCTGCCATTGGACGACGCACCATTGCTTGAACGTTTGCCGTTTGAGCCGTTACCGTTCGAGCCGTTACCGTTTGAGCCATTCGACGCGGAGCGAGCCGCCTCAGCACTATCCGCCGAGGTGCTGGAAATCTGCACCGACGCCTTTTGCAAAATACTCGGATCTTTAACGAAGTCCGGCACATTGTCCGGGCCCAGCAGCGGACGCAGACCGTTGAGTTCAGCCAGAATCGCCGATCCGTTATTAATCGCGACAGCCAACACCGGATCGAGCACAAAGATAACGCCCAGGATCATCGCCCCGAGGTTCGGCACCGCCACGATCGCCGTGTTTTGCCAGACCACATCCATCGTCTGCTTCGCGATCCGGATCGCCATAATCAGGCTGGCGATATTGTCATCCATCAGCACGATATCCGCCGTTTCCCGTGCCATATCCGTCGCCGACGCGAACGAAATCGAGACATCCGCGTGAGCCAGCGCCGCCGAATCGTTGATCCCATCGCCGACGAAGGCGATCGTCTTGCCGCTATCGTGAATCGACTTCACCACCTCGACCTTGTGCTCGGGGAAGGCTTCCGCGTAGACATTTTGCGGTGGAATGCCCAGCTCGGCAGCGATCGCCTCGGCGACGGGCTGCACGTCACCACTGAGCATGAACGGATTGATGCCTTCACGATGGAGATCGTCAATCACCAGCTTGCTTTCGAGACGCGGCGGATCGCGGTAGAGAATCGCGCCGATCGCCTCGCGATCGGTCGAAACGTAGACCATCGAGCTACCCCCGGTCGTGATCTCAGGATGGGCGCGATGCAGTTTCGACAGGTCAATATTTTGCTTGTCCATCAGGCGACCGCTACCGACGTAAACCGGCTGCTGATCGATCCGCGCCGAAATGCCGAAGCCCACGAGATAATCCCAGTCTTCGCATTCGCGTAAATCGATGCCGTTTTCGCTAGCATGACGGACGATCGCCTCGGCCACCGGGTGCGTCAAACCCTGTTCCGCCGTCGCGGCGATCGCCAGGATATCGGCATCGGAATATTTGCGATCGAGGGTGCAAATATCGACCACTTCCGCGTGACCCTGGGTCAGCGTGCCGGTTTTGTCGAAGACGATCGTATCCACCCGCGCCAGCATCTCGATCGCCCGACCACTGCGGATAAACACGCCTTGACGCGCCGCATAGGTCAGCGCCGACAAAATCGCCGTCGGCACCGAAACACGAATCCCCGTCCCGAAATCCAGCGTAATCAGCGAGATACCGCGTGCTGCGCTGCCCGTCGCTGCCCAGACCGCACCACCGAGGAATAGCGTCGGTAGGACGGCTTGGTTACCAATTTTTTGGGCGTAGTTTTCGATGCGCGTGTCGTGAATCGGCGCGGCTTTCATCAGAGCGACGACCAGTCCAGCGCGGGTATTTTCGCCCGTCCGCTCGACGTTGATCCGGATCGTGCCATCGACCACAAGGGTGGAGGCGTAGACCTCATCGCCGGGGCTACGGGTTACGGGAACCGATTCGCCGGTGAGTTTTTGCTGGTCGATCGTGGCGGTTCCGGTGGCGATGCTGCCATCGATCGGGATTTGGTCGCCGGGGAAGACGACGACGATATCGCCTTCAACGACATGTTTAAGTTCGACTTCAATGGTTTCGCCATTGCGCTCGACCCGCGCGGTTTTACCCAGGCAGTCGAGCAGGTCGAGGTTAGCGCGGGCTGTGCCGCGTGCCGTCAGGTCGCGAATCACTTCACCGGATTCGAGCAGACCCAACATAAACGCGGGCGGGAAAAAGCGACCTTCTAAGGTATGCAAGACGATCGCCAGCGAGTCGAGAAAATCAACGTTTAACTCGCCTTCTTCTTCGATACCTTCCCAGGCTCGCAGAAAGGCTGGAACCGACCCAACGAGGATGACCCCAGCGATCAGCCATAGCGGAATCGGTATTCCAACGATCGCCCCCAAACTGAGCACCAAACTCAGTACCGGCATCCCCAGCCGTTCGGCATAGTCGATTTCGCTATTTTCCGCCGATGGTTCCGCCAGAATAATTTCGGTCGATAGTTCGCTATTAGTCGCCTCTTCGAGACAAGCAATCAGATTTTTTTGAACCTTACGGGCTGAGACGATCGTGCTGTCATAGCAAACGACCAACGATTTAGCGGGCGGATTCACCCGCGCTTCCGTCACGCCATCGATATTACTCGTCAGCCATTCCAGGCGGGTGGCGTAGTCCTCGTCCCAATTCAGTTGCGGGACTTGTAGGCGAAATCGTCCGGGAATGGCATGGACAATTTTATAGTCAGGCAAATACAGCGTCGGGTTGGTGATCGAGGTACTGCCCGTCACCGCAAGAGAATGGGGTCGATCGGCTAACATACGCGGGCTTAAGTGTCGTGGAGTGTCAGGAGTTCAAGCGGTAGAGCATTCCCTCACGTCACAGGCGATCGCCAGATCGACAAGCTGCAAACTCAACTTGAGAGCTGTGGATCGATGTGATTGGCTGTCAGAGGGCAAAATGGGCAAAATTCGTCTTGAGGGTCAACCGTCATCATTGACCCTCCAGGCCGACTAGTTCGAGGTGATGTCCACTTGACGGGGCGCGTCATTTTTCGGTGTCCGAGCGGCTTCCGCGCGAGCATCTTCAACCAAGCTCTGAAAGTTTAGATTGGCTTCGTCGATCGCGGCTTTCGTTTCATCGAAGGCTTTGACGGCACACACAAGGCCACTTTTGGTGGCTTCGCGGATTGAGTCCGAAAACTCGTCGCAGGCTTTTTGCGTTTGCTCTTGGGATTTGCCGAGGAGCGAGCCGACTGCACCGGCAGCAACGAGGCCGATGCCACCAAAAATTGCGATTTCTACGGGTTCCATGTTGGTTCGGGGGTGAGTTCTGGGTTAATAAATGGATGTGGTCGCGGGGGATCGCAGGCGCACCGGTCAATGACGCGCCGGGGATCGCGACAACACGATCGCTTGCCCCATTGTAGCGGAGGCATCCGGCTCGTCCATTCTTAATTCTGTTCTCTACATTTCACACAGATCACCCGTAACAATTAGGTGTGCCTGAAATCGGCCTCAACTCATAACGACGGCTAACGCTCAAGCCGATCTAATCGGCATCGATCTCAACTTCGGTTGGGGATGACGTCGATGATGTGGATGGATCACCTGTACGGCGATCGGCTTGCGCTTCGGCGACAAGATCTTGAAAGGCTTCGCCGAGTTCGGAAAAGGCCACTTTTGCCCGATCGGCTGATTCTAAGGTGAAGACGATTGTTGATTTAGCCAGATTTCGGGTAGTCCTGGCGATCGTGTGACCGAGTACGGAGTCGATCGCGTTGACGATCGGCGCGAAGACAAGGCCGCCGAGGAGAAAGGCGAGGAGAAGTGGGCCGAATTCCATTAGTAATTGTGTGCGGTGTCCTGGCGGTGGTTGCGGTCGCATCGCGAGCCGTTGGCGCGATCGTCACTGTACAGGACTATTCAACGATCGTGACCAGGGATCGGCAAATTTTCCAGATCCGTGAGAACGACCGTTCAACACTGCCGGTTTATTTAAACAATTGAAGCTTTAATTGAAGCTTTAAACGTTCGTTCATGCCGTTCGCTTAATCCGCTTCGATTTCTACTTGGTTGGGGGGTTGAGATGTTTCAGAGGCAGGCCGCTTCGATTGATTCGCCTCCATTCGCGCTTCGGCCATTAAATCGTTAAAGGACTCACTCGCCTCAGCGATCGCGCCTTGAGCATTGTCCATCGCCTCCATCGACCAGGCCAAACCCTGCTTCATCGCCGTCCGCACGGGATCATCCGCATCATCTCCATCTTTGCCGAGTACCGTGCCAGCGGCTCCCATAACTGCACCCGCGCCAAAGGCCAGTGCCGATACAATTGCGAACTCCATAGGTCTCCCAATGCTTAGACGTTACAAACGCTTACCGTTCTCATGATATCGCAAGGTTTTGAGGATTTTGAGGAAAGTCGGTTGAGTCTGAGTTTGAGCGTGTGGTTTCGTTGTGCGGCGGGGTCTGCGGCGGGGTCTCGATCGAGCGATCGCCAAAGAGTGCTTCGAGGTCGCGATCGCTAAGGGTCGTCTCGTGATCGCGAGACTCCAAATCATCCTGCGACTCACGATGGGACTTGGATCGACCGCGCCGCAGTTGCAAGCCGTTAAACTCCGCGAGCAGCACCGCGCATTGGTTGATCATCACGGCCAGCACCGGATCGAATCCAACTAGCATCCCGGTTAACACGACGCCAAGGTTGGGCACGATCACCGTGGCAGCATTGAGGGTGGCGACAGTGACGGCCTGTTGAGCCAGTGCGATCGCGTGGGGCAGATCGCGCAGGTCACCATCGATCGCCACCAGATCAATCCGACGATCCGCCAGACTCACATCCAAAGTTGTACCAATTTCGGCGAATAATCCAGCGCGATCAATCGGAATCTCAAATTCCCGATCACGGCTGACCCACAGTAGCTCTCGGGGTTCGCGATGGCGATCGGTGTTCGGTAACCGGCTCGATCGCAGGTGATGACGATCGCTCAATTCATCCAACACATCGAGCCGATCCTTTGGGGTCACGGCGGCAATCACGCACTCGGACGCGATCGCCAGTTGTTGGGCGATCGACTCGATCACCTGGGCGCGATCGTCGCCGATGAGATAGCTGGTGATGCCCTCGGCCTGTAAGGTCGCGATCGCCTCCTCCGCCGTCGGGCAAATCTGCACCCCGTAGCCCACCGCGCCGAGTAATTCACCCTCGCAAACCACAAAGAGCAAGCGTTCAAACTCGTGATGCAGGCTTGAACGGGAATGAACCTGGGGCTGAAAGAGTTCGGGATAGTGTTGGCGAAACGCATTGCTAGGAAATCCGCGCTGAACCAGCCACACTTCGGAGCCGATCAAAATGGTTTGCCCGAGGATCTCCGCTTCGATGCCGCCGCCGGGGATGACGTGATGGCGATCGCAGGCAAGTTGCGCGGCGTCGATCGTTTCGGCGTAACTGGCTAAAACATCACTGAGCGCGAAATCGAGATCGTGATAGGCCGAGGCGACAAACGAGACCAGGAGCGACGGCGGCGTCTCGGATTTCAGGGGATAGACCTCGGTGACAGCCATCGGGATCACCACGCTCGATAGCTCAAATACGGCGATTTTCACCCCGGCCAGCCGTTCTAAAACGCGCCCATCTCGCAGATAAATGCCCTGACGTGCAGCGCCGATCGTGGCGCTGAGTGCGGTGGTCGGTAGCGTCACGGCGAGACCCGTACCGAAGTCGAGCTGTAACAACGGCAGCGCCTGCATGGGGAAGCCCAAGGCGAGCAGCGATCCCGCACCGATCAGCGTGGGCGCGACGATCGCTCCCGAGATCGCATCCAGCCGATCGCCCAAGTCGGTGTGCGTGGCGGTGACCGTATCGGCCAGGTGTCGGACGATCGTCGCATGGGTAGCGCTGCCGGATCGTTGGGCTCGCACCCGCAGTTCGCCGCGCGTGACGAGGGTTCCCGCATCAAGGCGTTGCCCGATCGCCAGCGCTGGGATCGAACCAGGTTCGCACCACAGGGGCGCGGCGACCTGGGTTTGCGGCGCGATCGTCACGATTTCACCATCGATCGGCACGCGCTCATCCTGACCCACGATCACCACATCGCCGACTTGTACAGATGGAACGGCGATCGCCACGGCTTGACCATCGCGCTCAATCCAGGTCTGACCCCGCGTTTGGTGGTCGAGCAGGGTTAATAATTCCTCGCGTTCTTCTTGGCGGGTGCGATCGCGCACGATGATCCCAGCTTCGTTCAAGGTGGCCAACAGCGCCGGAGCAATCCACTGGCCTTGAGCAAGCTGCCACGCCATCCAGATCGTATCGAGCAGCTCGACTTTAAGTTGCCGATCACTCGGTTCCTCGGCGGTTAATCCGGCCAAGCCCCGCTCGATAATCGGCCATGCAGCAAGGCCGATCGCGCCTGCCGTCAAGGCGATCGGCAATTCGATTAAGGTGGCGAGTCCGGCGAGTCCGAGGCTGGCGATCGGCGTGGCGAGCTGTTGCCAATCGTCGCCCGTGGGTTGTGTGTTGGTGCGATCGTGTTCAGGCTGATTCGTGTGCGTCGTGGGTGATCCCTTGTCTGTCGCGTGGCCGAATACCGGCACGATCGCGATCCGGGCACTGAGATCATCGAGAAATGACCGTTCAGATGTATCGGTCTCGGCGTGACGCGGATCGGTGACGTATTCGATCACCGCCGATCGTACCGTCGGATTAAAGCGAAAGGATTTGAGGCGAGGGAGGTGTTCCAGTTCGCTTTGCAGGCGTGCGATATCGTCCGCTGCACTCAGTTCGGGGAGGCGCAGGCGCAGGCGTCCGTTGATGTGGTGGATAACGTGGTGCTGCATACGAGACGCGCGGCGATCGGTCGGCGATCGTTAAAGTTGAGTCAAATGGGGATCAAGATCAAGATGCGAGCTGAATCGATCCTAGCGGGTTCTTTGGCATTCATCCCAAGGTAACGGCATTCATAAAAAAACCGCTCAAATTGAGCGGTTTCAGGATTTAAGCGAGGCTTAAGTATTCCGGTTGCTTGGGTCGCGTGACTCGCATAAGTCGCGTGAATCGTGCAGCCTAATACTGAGGCACGGACGAATCAACCTCTTGGCTCCAGGCGTTGATACCGCCCGTCACGTTCGTACCGTCGATTCCGGCTTCCTTGAGGATCGCCAGTGCTTTCGCCGATCGGCCACCGAGTTTGCAGTGTGCGATCAGCTTTTTATCGCCGAGCGCGTCCTTCACCTTCTCGATCGCGCTGCCATTTTCGAGATCGCCGAGGGGAACCAGCAGCGATCCGTCAATTTTGCCGATTTCGTACTCGTGCGGATTGCGAACATCGAGCAGCAGGATATTGTCGCGATCGTTATCCAGAGCCGCTTTCAGATCAGTCACACTCATTTCAGGGATTGCACTCACGCTTTCAGCCTCCGCTGCTTTTGCTTGGGGAATTCCACAAAACTCTTGGTAATCAATGAGTTTTTCAATTACGGGACGCTCGGGATTCGGGCGTAATTTCAACTCGCGGAAGGTCATATCCAGCGAGTTGTACAGCATCAGGCGACCGCTGAGGGTTGTCCCTTTGCCGATGATAATTTTAATCGTTTCGGTGGCTTGGATGACGCCGATCATCCCCGGTAAAATCCCGAGCACGCCACCCTCAGCACAGGATGGAACCATTCCCGGCGGCGGCGGTTCGGGATACAGGTCGCGGTAGTTCGGGCCACCTTCGTAGTTAAAGACCGTCGCTTGGCCTTCAAAGCGGAAAATCGAGCCGTAGACGTTCGGCTTATCCAGCAAAACGCAGGCATCGTTAACGAGATAGCGCGTCGGGAAATTATCCGTACCATCGACCACGATGTCGTAGGGTTCGACAATCTCTAGCGCATTCTCAGAACTGAGCGCGACCTCGTGCAACTCGACGTTACAGAACGGGTTGATCTCGTGGATACGGTTTTTCGCCGATTCGATCTTCGGCTTGCCGACCCAGGATGTCCCGTGGATCACCTGGCGTTGCAGGTTGGAGAAATCGACAACGTCAAAATCGACAATCCCGATCGTGCCGACGCCAGCAGCAGCCAAGTACAGCAACAACGGCGAACCGAGCCCGCCCGTACCGACACACAGAACCTTCGCGGCCTTGAGGCGTTTTTGTCCCTCAACGCCAACCTCGGGCAAAATCAGGTGGCGTGAGTAGCGTTCGTAATCTTCTTGAGTTAACTGGATATCGTCCAGATTTGGGTTGAGCATGACCGTCCATTTAGGAGCGTTATGTGGTGCGATCCCGGAGTGAGCGTTCGTTTCATGCGAGCTTGCCTCAGGTTCGCAAGATCGTCATGTCGGGATAAACAAAACTCTGCCGTCGTACATCAGACCAAGGTTTAGACGACGGCAGAGTCATTTCGCGTCAAAAGGATGCTTCTGGGTTTACCACTTTAACATCATGGCGACAGCTACATCTTACTAAAAAGCCTTGCTAAGATCGCGGAGTTTTAGACCCAATTTTTCGATAAATTCAAACGCGATCAAGACCGAATGAAGCCCAGCAATGGCGGATCGGCTGAACCGAGTCAGACCGCCATCATGCTGAACTTCGCAAGCTTGAAAGACATCTCGGAAGACATCAATGAAATCGACAGAGAGATCGACAAATATCTTCACGACATTGTTAGAAGGATGTGCCGCCAACCAGGAGCGCCGGAACGACGGATTGCGCGATTTGCAGCAGGAAAATGGCCAGGATCGCCGAGAGGTCAATGCCGCCGATCGGGGGAATGAGCGATCGGAAAAGATTGAGGTACGGATCTGTCAGTTGACCGAGAATTGAAAACGGGGGATCAAACCAATTGACACTCGGGAACCAGCTCAACAGGATACGCACGATGAGCAGTGCCAGATAGATGTTGAGAAACGTGCTGAGGGTTTGGACGAAAAGTCCGACAACAGGATTCATAAAATTTACAAATTCACGAGGTTACGAGGCTGTTAGGACGGGTCGCGCTGAGACGATGACCCGGTGTCTATTTTGATTTAGTGTACTTGATCGATCATTCGGATCGATAGGAGTACAAGCGGTTGAGATTGCCGAACCACAAGCACGCGACTGACTGAGGTGTCGATCGCCAAGCCCAGATAACTAAATCCCTACGGCTGCAATCCGCTGGCCTTCCGCGCAAGCTTAAGCGACTCAAAAATTCTGTTAATCATCATCAAACGAGCGACGAGGGCTCGGAACCCGTGAGGAGCGAAAAAGCACAGTGACGGCAAACTGAAACGAGCCGACACCGTGCAAAAGACCCAAAGATCAGAAAAAGCGCCGACGACTGACCGTGTTTCGTCTCGGCGCTTTTTCTGGTTCGCTCCTCACACATCCACAAATATACTGACATCCCCCCTGGTTGTCACGTCTTTTTTAATAAGTTTAACTAATACTACTGATACAAGTCTATTTACGTTTGAGGTGCGATCGCGCCGTGGCCGCGCGGATCGGTGCTGGGCTGGAGACGATCGGCGGGCTCGTCGTCAAGGCTAGAGGTTTGACCCTGGTTGGGTTCGAGGGCGATCGCTTGCCCGTCGATTAGGCTGATGAGGGTTTGCTCAAAGATGGATTTGGGCTGCTCGCCGATCGCCTGGGCGATCGTCTTGTTCGCAGCATCGAGAAAGACGAAATGCGGAATACCATCGACGTCGTACTGTTCCATCTCGGGCAGCCAGTTCGTATTGTCGATGTTGAGCATGACGAAGTTGATCCGATCGTCATAAACCTCTTCCAGTTCGGCGATCGCCGGAGCCATCGCCTGACAGCTCGTACACCAGTTGGCGTAAAACTCGATCATCGTGGGCTTGTCGTTGCTGCGGGCAACATCGAAGGCGATCGCGCGATCGGCGAGGGTGGCAAGGCTGGCCGTGCCGCTAGGGGCGTTAATGCCCGTGGCGAGGACGACACCGAGGATGATCGCGGCGATCGCGACGATGATGTTACGGCTGCGGGTCGCGAGATTGGACGTTGTAGTCGGCGTATCACTCATGGGGTCGGGCAGACAGAATTAATATGTAGGTGTTCGGCAACATCCAGAAGCGAGGAAATTGTGACGGGTCGCAATCCGGGTTTAATCTTTAGTGTAGTGAGTCGAACGCGCACGGCGCGTATTTCCCGTGAAAAAACGAGTGACGCTCACCTTTCCCCGGCAGTCGATTCATATGCCCGTGACCTATCGTCTGGCAAAGGACTTTAATGTGGCGGCCAATATTATCCGCGCTCAGGTGACGCCGAACCAGGTCGGGACGTTGGTTGTGGAACTGCTCGGCGATATTGACGAAGTGAACGCGGCGATCGACTGGATGCGATCGCAAGATATTCGCATTTCGTCAGCGTCGGGCGAGATTGTGATTGACGATCGGGTCTGTGTGGACTGCGGTTTATGTACCGGTGTCTGCCCCACTCAGGCGCTATCCCTTGACCCGAAAACGTTTCATTTGCATTTCGATCGCAGTCGCTGCATTGTTTGCGAACAGTGCATCCCCAGTTGTCCGGTGCAGGCAATTTCGTCGAACCTTTAACGATGATTGCGCCTGATGATCACCGTTTCCATCTATCGCTAGCCCCTCTTTTCTTCCAACTTCCTGGCGTTCATCGGGCTCCCACATGTCTCGCGAATCCTTGCCAACTACTCATCACCCGTCCTGTCGTTTGCAATTAAGACCCCGCTACGGGATCTCGTTTTCGCTGCTACTACTGACCTATATCAATTTTGGCTGGCTATTGGCGACCTGGGCGACGAACAGCGGAACCTGGGCGATCGCAATCTTCACCGTCTTGCTGCTTTCGGAGCTGTTGGCCTCGCCTTGGTCAATCATTCGCCTCTTCACGGTGCGATGGCTCAAGTCCGATCGACGTGCCTTTATTACCTCAATGCTCGGCGGCATCATCATCGTCTTTTTGCTGGTGCATATCGACTGGCTCGCCAATCTGATGCTGCTGATGTCGGCGGGACTATTGGTTCGGCTGGATCTTCAGGTGGCGAATTTGTCCGGCTGGAAGGCGTTTCTTGTGTTGTTGAGTGTTGCGGGCTTGGGGATTAGTTGTGGATGGTTGGCCCACTATGCGATCGTGACGGAGAATTTGGCGCTGGATCACATCTTGGTGGACGTTCTTAACGGTATTTGGTTGCGAATTCGATCGATCATTCCGGGCTAAGTCGCCCAAGTTGAAAATTGGCTGGATCGCAGATAGCGAGACCTTTGAGGTTTCCAACACCTCAAAGGTCTAATAGACCTCTTGCACCAATGTTGACCCTCACCCTAAATCCCTCTCCCAAACTGGGAGAGGGACTTCTAACTCCCCTTCTCCCGGCTTGGGAGAGGGGGCTGGGGGGTGAGGGCAAAGCAAAATCGATTCATGCAAGAGGTCTAATGATTTGAAAGGACACTGACACCGATCGCAACGTTAGGTGATCGGATGGTAGAAAAAGGCAATGCCTAATACAGCGTAGGTTGCGAGCAGTAATGCCCCCTCCAGCCAGTCCGATCGCCCGTCTGAGCTAACGGAATTGACGATCGCGACGGCGACGGCGACGGCGACCAACTCAAACGGATTGAAATTCAAATCCATCGGCTGACCAAAGAACCAGCCCGCCAGCACCAATACTGGCGCCACAAACAGCGCGATTTGCAAACTCGACCCCATCGCGACGGCCATCGAGAGATCCATTTTATTTTTCATCGCCACAGTTACCGCTGTCGCGTGTTCGGCAGCGTTACCGATAATCGGCACTAGGATCACCCCGGTGAATAAAGGCGTCAGACCCAGGGATTCGGTGGCCTCTTCGAGAGAGCCGACCAGCATCTCCGATTCGTAGGCAACGGCTAACGTGCAGACCAACAAAACCCCCGTCCAGAGCCAGACATTCGGCTTTTCGTGTTCGGGTTCGCCCTCGGTTTCGTTTTCGGCCTCGCCCACGTCGCAGAGATAGGCGTGGGTTTTCATCGAGAACAGCAAGGTTAAGCCGTAGACAATGATCAGCACGATCGCCACCGCGCTCGACAGCGTACGCATCGTATTTTCTTCAATGCCGCTAGAGGTCGCCGAAACCGCTGTGGGGATCAAGATCGCGATCACCGCGAGGGTCATGGCGGATGCGTTCAGGCGTGCCATGACCGATTGAAAGTTTTGCTCTTTAAACCGGAGTCCGCCGAGCAGCATCGATAACCCCATCACGAGCAAGAGGTTACCGATAATCGATCCGGTGATACTGGCTTTCACCACTTCGAGCAATCCGGCCTGAAGGGCAATCAGGGCGATGATCAGCTCTGTCGCATTGCCAAAGGTGGCATTGAGCAGACCGCCAACAGTGGGGCCGACGACGACCGCAAGTTCTTCGGTCGCGGTTCCCATCCAGGCGGCGAGGGGGACGATCGCGCAGGCTGCCGTCAGGAAAATGGCGGTCGCGCCCCAGCCTAAACTATGGGCAGCGATCGAGACGGGGATGAACCCGAGCAGAATGATGAAAATTTTGTCTTTGGTGGACATGGCTCAGTAGTTCGAGAGTAGAGACAGAACCGAGGCCGATCCGAGCGATCGAAAACTCCCTCGTATCCTAGCGTTTGCCCAGGCGATGACCAATTCTCGCGGAGGGGCTGATCAGTACCTTCAAAAAAAGTTCGACGAAAAGGTTGACATTCGTAAAAACCGCTGGCAGTATAGATTATGCGCAAGGGCAAAACCCGAGCACAAACAACTGAATCGAGCGGGTGTAGCTCAGTGGTAGAGCGTCACCTTGCCAAGGTGAATGTCGCGCGTTCGAATCGCGTCACCCGCTTTCAAAGGTTAAAAAGAGAGTCAGGCCATCCGGTCTGGCTCTCTTTTTTTGTTTTTATTATTTTTATTGCTTCTGGATTTGTGAATCGCGGCGAAAATGGGGAGAGAGAAAGCAGTCATAAGCCGGGTTCTGTTCCGATCGCCGATCGTCTCAGCGTGAGATATTGCACCCGCACCGAAACATGATCGACGAATCGGGGCAGTTATCTATCTGGGACGGACGTTACCGTACGCCTCAAGCGGTACACCAAACTGGAATCGGTAAAAGACCAACCGTTATTCCGCGACCTTGCACCCAACCGGGGTTTACCGAGCCAGCACCTCTCGATACTGCTGGTGCGCTCTTACCGCACCTTTGCACCCTTACCGACCCGTCAGACGAAACCGCATGACGAAACCGGCGGTATTTTTCTGTGGCACTATCCTCACGATCGCTCGCACTGGGCATTACCCAGCAAGTCTGGTCTTTCGGGTGCCCGGACTTTCCTCAGAGCATTGTCTCGACATCGGCAGCGGCTTAACTGAGTCAGACTCATTCAAGCTGTCCCGATATCACCGCGATGCCCCGCAACCGCCTCGCCTACTTTCTCTCAGGCTACTACTGTGGCAGGGTTAGGGACATTGTGACAAGTGTTTGGTCTGGGGTCGGGCTAGTAGGGCAGCAATAAATGATTGGTTAGGCGATCGAGGCGCTGGGCGGTGAGACGAATCTGGCAATTTTCCAAGCCGATGGGGTTACCGGGGAGTGACTCGAACGCGCAGGCGGCATCGAGATAGTTTTCCCAGGCCGTTTCAGCCGATTGGAGGCGTTCGAGACGCATGGCGTTATCACTGAGATTGGCCTCGTTGGCATCAAAGAAGCGCATTTCCTGGCGTTCGACAGTATCAAGGTCGTAGCTGTATATCTCCAGGCTGCGATCTTCGAGATAGGCCAGCAGTTCATCGGCGCGGGTGGAGGTCAAGGCTTGGCGACAGTTGGCGTCAATTAGCGGGGCGATCGAGCCACCGAGATAGGCACTAGCGCTAAATTCGCATTCTGCGTCGCGATAGTTGATCCAGGCGAGTTGGGCATCAATGAGCAGATTTTCTTCGGCAATGGAAATATTGGGGATGAGTCGGCCATAAAACTCATTGAGCCGATCGTCTTCCTGCTGTAGGTCGCGGGCGGCGCAGAGGTTCATATCGGTCTGCGTCATCGGGTTGGCGCAGTCGGGGTCGGGCTGTGCTTGGGCTGGAGTGGGAACGATCGCGGTGCAGGCGGCGATCGCGAGGCTGAAGGCGATCGTTATCTGTCGAAAGGTGGGGCGAATCATAGGACGAAATTTCGTTGAGTCGGTATGGAAAAGCAGAGGTCTAAAGCTGACGGATGACGGATGCTCTGGCGACTATGGCTGAGTTCGACAGGCTACAGACCAGCCGGACGAACTGGTCGCGATCGTGCCGGGATGCTGGGAATCCGAATTGAGATCGGCTAGATTGACCGCAGCGGGGGCCAGCACGCAGAGATTGGCCTCGGATCGCCAGCGTTCGGTGAGATCCTCAGGGGCGATCGCATCGATCGGGCGTTGGGCATAGTACGCCAGCGATGGACGCGGGTAGGCATCCACGACCACGAGCGGGCGATCGGGCGGGACGATCTCGCGAATCATCGCCGCAACGGGCTTCACCGCATAACTTTCATTCAGCTCCCACAGCCAGCTATCCGACGTCACAAACGAGATCAGCGAAACGTAGGTTCCCCACACGAGAATCAGGATAAAGAGGGAATCGCGACTGGCGACGCGCCATGCGGCCAGCCCGAAGGTCATCGCCAAGCAAAAGACCGTGATTTGGAGATGCCAGGTGAGGAGGGGGGGCTGCAAGAACAGGGTGTTGAACACGTCAAAGCTGAGGACGCCCACCAGCGCGATCGCCAGGGTCGCCAAACCCCAAATCCAGCCGCGCGGGTAACGTTCAGTCAAGGGGATCGGTACTCCGGTGGTGTGGCCGCTTTGCCACAGATCCGCGAGTCGAACCCCGGCGGCGATCGCCAAAATCGGGTACAGCGGCATGATGTACCAGGGTAATTTCGTCTGCATCAGCGAGATGATCAGCCCGTAGCCACCACCGCAAACAATGAGTAAACGTCCCCAGCCAAATTGCCGATTTTGCCACGCCCAGACCATTCCCGGCACGGCAAACAACAGCCACGGCCAGCCATATTTCAACAGCTCGATCGCGTAATACACCACCGAGCCGCCGTTATTTTCTACGCTGGTCACGAGGCGATCGGCGGCCTGCGATCCCAGATGTACCCGTAGAAACTCGTTACCGTAGCGCTGAACCTGCGCGGCATACCACGCCCAGGCCGGAAGGCTCCCCGTCCCGATGCCATACCAAAACCAGGGTTGTCGCAGCAAACGCGGCGTGTCCCACTGCAAGAAGATCAACAGCAAACCGCCGAGACAAATCCCGAGCAAGCCTTTCGTCAGGCACATCGCGCCGATCGCAGCACCAAGGCCGAGGGAATAGCGCAAATCACGCCGCGATCGCAACGTCAAGCCGATCGCGATCACGAAAAAGAGGACGATCGCCGCATCGAGCATCGCTAATCGCCCGTGTCGGATCACCGGTAGCCAGGTCAAAAACACCAGGCTCGTCAACATCGCTTCCAGGCGTCGCGGCCACAGTTCACGGACGATCGCGTACAGCGCCGGAACCGTCAGTGCTCCACACAACGCGCCGGGTAGCCGCGCCGTCCATTCCTGCTCACCGAATAGGCGAAAACACAGCGCGATCGCCCAGTGCATCAGCGGCGGTTTATTCCAGTAGGGCTGACCCTGGAGAGTGGGAAACAGCCAGGTCAGGGCGTGGATCGGCGCGATGGCGATTTCGTGGGCGACTTGGGCGACGGTGGCCTCGTCCCAATCGCGGAGGGCGGCGCTACCGAGATTGAGGGTGTAGAGCGCAAGGGCGGCGACCATCAGGGAGATCAACCATCGCCGATCGGCACGGCGATCATCGCGTATCGTCCTCGAAAATCGCTGTGCCATTTTCACTGTTCTTTACCGGCTGGGTTCGTTATGTCCCATTGTATGAACTGGCGACGGGTGTAGGGCGATCGGGGTGTGCGGATCTGCGAGTTTGCGGGTTTTTGAATCTGCCCAATCAGGATTGACACGCTGATTCATATTGTGATCGGGATAGTACGTGACTTTTTTGACATTGAAATGATGGAATAGAGAACGGACGAACGACGCGCACTCGATCAATCAACAACCTTATGACGCAATCTACCTTTGATCATTGGGCTGACCGCGCGTGGCGTTGGTGGTACAGCCAGATTAAACCCGCCCCGCTGTGGATTCGGCGCGGTGGCGCGTTTGCGGTGGAGCTGTCGCTGATCGCTGGAAGCGCGATCGTTCCCTATAGCTTTGGGGTATACGCCCAAGAGCGCGAAATCGGTCAGCCTGTGCCGCTGAGTCCGCTGCTGTCGGCGACCCGTGACGGTGTCGCGATCGCCTTTGGAACTGCCTCGCGCCAGCCCAACCGCAACGTTTCACCGCTAACCAATCTGTTTTGGACGGGTTCGATCGCCCTGCCGCTGCTCGTCGGCGCGTGGCAGCTCTACCGGCTGGGGACAACGGGATTAACCGATCCGAAGCGCTGGTTTGGTGTGCGGATTATCTGCGAGACGGGTGAGCCTTGCGGAGTGGCGCGAATTATTTTGCGAGAGGCGATCGGGCGTTGGGGCGTGACGTTCGGGTTGGGCTATGGTTTTTGGCTGACGATCGGCGGTTATGGTAGCGGCGGTCTCTTGCTGGGCATCGTGGGCGCGATCGCCTTGGCCGATAGCCTGTGTGTGCGGCTCGATCGGCTCCATCGCACGCTACACGATCGGCTGTCGGGAACCTACGTTTTGGACATGTTCCAGTACGAGTACGGCTACAGCAGCTACGTGTGGCCGAGCGGCCCCGATCAAACCCACTGGACGCAGGACGATCCCGATGCGCCGATCGAGGCGATCGTTTTAGTCGATGATGATCCGTTTTTGCCGCCGCCGGTTCCGGGGTTGTGGCTGTGGATGCGATCGAATCCGATTACGGCGCTAGCGCTGCTGGGACTGTTTGGCGTCGCTCTATTGCTCGGAACGCTCGCCGGAACTCAGGTTTACGTCCAGCAGCAAACCAACCAACGCCAGCAAACCGCCCAGGCGAATGAGCTGTATCTCAATTTGGTGAACAAACTCGCACCGCTACCGGGAGCGCCGGATGAGCGCAAAAATGCGATCCTCGCCCTCGGAACCCTGGATGACGATCGCGTCCAAACTCTGCTACTCGACCTGCTCGCCCAGGAAACCGACCCGGTTTTAATCGACGCGATCCAGCAAGCCCTGGTCAGTCGCGGCACGGCCTCGATCGATGGGTTACGCCGCCTCAATCAAGGACTACGCAACGAACTCGACGCGCTCCAGCGCAGCCCCGCTGATCGTGACTTGGCCGCCCGCCGCCTCCAGGCGACCCAGCAGGCGATCGCCAAAATTGCGATCGGCTATAGCGGCGAGATGCCCGCAGCGGATCTCAGCCGCACCGATCTAGGCCGCAACGATCGCGCCGATTTCACCCTGGTTCTGAGCGGTATCGACCTGGCGGGCAATCGTTTTCGGGGCAGCATCCTGCGCTACGCCAATTTTCAGCAAGCGGTATTTTTCTCGCCCGGTGTGGACGATCGCCCCGGCAACTACGACGACGCGATCGCCGACTTTAGCGGCGCGGATCTCAGTCACGCCAACTTCGCCGGGGCGAACCTGCAACGGGTGTGGTTGCGCCAAACGAACCTGATGCGAACGAATCTCAATCAGGCGGATCTGAGCCAAAGTACAGCGATCGGCGCGAATTTCAGCAGCGCTCAGGCGATCGGCGCGAATTTCCAAACGAGCGATCTCGATCAGGCCAGCTTTACCGGCGCGGATCTGAAAACGAGCGATTTTCGCGGGGCGCGGCTCGTGGATGCGACGCTGACCCAGGCGGATCTCGCCGGGGCGCAGTTGGAAGAGGCCGACCTGACGCGATCAAACTGGCAGGATGCCGACCTCAGCGGCGCGAATTTATCGGGGGCGATATTGACCGATGCGAATTTGTCGGGGGCGATCCTCGCCGGGGCGACGATCGCGGGGGCGGATCTGCGCGGTGCGAATTTGGCGGGGGCGGATGTGTCGGCGGTGGACTGGCGACGATCGCGGCTGTCGGGGGTGAATGTCCAGGGGGTGATCTGGGCGCGATCGGCTGATGCGTCGCTGGTGACGGAGGCGGAGGAGACGCCGTGGTTAGAGGGGGTCGATTTTTCGGAGGTGCGCGGCCTCGATCGTGAGGGGTTGCAATATATCTGCGATCGGGGTGCGAAACATCCCGAGTGCCGCTGAGTCCTCTAAGTCATCAAAAAGACCCCGAATGGCAAACACTCGGGGTCTTTTTTTTAAGCTCGAATTCAATCGATCAAACTAACGCTGAATCGTCGCGATCGCGTTCAGCAGGACTTACGCTTCTGCGTAAACACTGACCTTACGACGACTGCGATCTTTGTGCTCAAACTTCACAACGCCATCAATCAGCGCGTACAGCGTGTCATCGCTGCCGATACCGACATTCTTGCCAGGGTGAACCTTGGTTCCGCGTTGACGCATCAGGATGTTGCCAGCCTTGACGACTTCGCCGCCGTAGCGTTTGACGCCGAGACGCTTGGAATTAGAATCGCGACCGTTACGAGTACTACCTGTACCTTTCTTATGAGCCATGATGTCCTCTCGAAAAACGAGCCAAAAATGAATAACACATTCGCAGCGATCGCCTGCAAATTAGCGATCGGCCTGCAATCTAGTTGAGCGCAAACCTGACGCTATTGTAGCGAGGTTTTTCGCCGCAACGCTCAAGCCAAATCTTACGCGGTTACCGGGGTTTCCGCTGCGGCTAGCACTTTGCCGCCAACTGTGATGCTATCAATATTGAAGCGCATGTAGTTCTGACGGTGACCGCGTTTTTTGCGGGTTTTCTTCTTCGGCTGCATTTTGTAGACCAGCACTTTTTTGCTGCGGTAGGTTTGCAGCACCGTACCTTCCACGGTTGCGCCTTCAACGTAGGGCGCACCGACGCTGATCTCGCCGTCGTTGTTGACGTATAGCACCTTGTCGATCGTCACTTTAGTGTCCGGTTCTGCGTCGAGAAGTTCAATCTCGTAGAAGCGGCCCACTTCGACGCGCATTTGTTTGCCGCCGGTTTCGATAATTGCGTAGCTCATGACAGATTTTTGGAGATAGTTGCCGTACGGGCAATCGCGCGAGTAACGTTTTGGGGGTAACTCTCGTCGGCCTCAAAGCGCGACGAAAACGCGATATTTGCCGCCCGATCCGAGCGTTAAAGTGGCTCTGTTTTTGCTGTGTGTTACCCGCGATCGAGCTTGTACAGAAAAATAGCCAGACGCCCATTTTCGGCATCTATCGCCGCAATGTCAACCATCCCGAAAATCGGATCTGGGCGATCAAATCCTCGAAATTCTCAGGATGGTATAGGCAACCCGGTTAATTGATTGGGTTAACGCCGATCGTTGGCCTTGAGCGCCCGCGTCACCATCGCGGCGATTTCGGCGCGAGTTGCGTCACGGTTTGGCTCGAAGTGCGTCCCCGGCGGCGGCGTGGCGATCACGTTCAGCGTGGCGGCTGTCGCGACGGCGGGTTGCGCCCAGTTGGGGATCTCGTCACGATCGGCAAACTGACCGAGCGAACTCAGATCGCCCCCTTCCAAACCAAGACCATTCACCAGCGCCAAAATCGCCTGAAGTCGCTGCACATTCAAACTCGGCCCAAAGGTATTTTCGGAGAAGCCCGAGAGGAAACCGCCTTGATAGGCCGTTTGGATCGATTTATAGGCCCAGAACGTTGACGGAACATCGCTAAAGTTGGTCGCCGCTCGCCGCGCACGGGGACGAAAGACCTGGGTGATTAAGGCCGCGAACTGGGCGCGGTTCATTTTTTCCTGGGGGCGGAAGGTTCCGTCGGGGTAACCGCCGATCAGGTTTTGTTCGCTGAGGTAAAGAATGTCGTCTTTCGCCCAGTGGCTGCTGATGTCGGCAAAGCTGAGGTTATCTAAGTTGTCGAGGCTGACGATGAAGCTGGAGGTTGTGGCGGGGAGTTTGCCGTCAATCACGAGGGCTTGGTAGAGCGTGGCGGCAACGTCGGCGCGGGTGGCGCTGTAGCTTGGACGCAGCAGGCGTGGATTGGGATAGTTGACGACGAGGCCGTTTTCGGTGGCCGCGACGATCGCCGCGATCGCCCAGCCGGGAATCTGGCTCTGATCATCGAAAGCCGAGAGCGCTGCCGTGCCGCCGCTGCCGGTCAGCCCCAGGCCGCTGACGAGGGCAAGCAGGGTTTGCAGTCGCGTCAGGTTTTGGCTGGGGCGAAAAGTCCCATTGGGAAAGCCGGTTAAGAAGCCGAGGCGGGTCGCTTCGGTAATGGCGGAATAGCCCCAAAAGTTGGTTTGCACATCGATAAAACTTTTGGCGGCACTGGTGAGCGAGCCGTCAAAGGCTTTCGAGATCAGGGCGGCGAATTCAGCGCGGGTGACGGGATTGTTGGGGCGATAGGTTCCGTCGGGAAAGCCGCTCACGTAGCCCCGCTCAAACAGGGCGGAGATGAACGGTTCTGCCCAGTTACCGCCGAGGTCGGTGAGACGGCTCGGGGCGGGGGAGGGGCTGGGAGTTGGCGTCGGGGTTGGAGTCGGAGTTGGCGTCGGGGTTGGCGTCGGGGTCGGATTGGGAACCGGAACCCGATCGCTGGCGACAAAATTGACCGATCCCTGTACGGCGGTCGGACTGAGCTGATTTCCAGCGGAGGTAAAGGTGAGCTGGGTCGCATTGAGCAAGTCTTTACGCCCATTGCCCGCGAATACGTTGCCGCCGGGACTTTGACTCGTGCCGAGGTCGGGGAGGGATTGGGAAATGGCCGATAGGCCGTAATCGCTGTTGTTGCGGAGTTCGTTGTTGCGGAGGATCGGTCGCGCGTCGTGGGTGAGCAGGAGCCCGACCCGGTTATTGACGATCGCGTTGCCGTCGATCAACGGCGCGGACGAATCGCCGATCGAGATCCCCGTCCCGGTGTTATCGCAGCGGTTACCCCGTAGCGTACCTTTGGACGTTCCCAGCATCCAGATCCCATAGGAATCATTGCGGGTAAACGTACAGCCCTCGATCGTCGGCTTGGCATTGCCCGAAACCCGAATGCCCTCGCGCTTGCAGCCGGTAAATGTACAGTTGGCGATCGTCGGGTTGGTCGATTCGATCCAAACTCCCGTGCCGCGCGTAGCACTGTTACGGATCGTCACACCGCGCAACTCTGCGTCATCATCCGCTTGAATCGCGACGGGCTGCATCCCGGCATTGGTCGCGATCGTGCTGCTCCCCGAAATCGTAATCCCGCTGCCCTTACTGTTCGCATTCCCCACCAGCTTGACCCCGCTAGGAATCGCGATCGGGAAGGTTTCACCACTGGCCGCGTCGTACGTCCCCGTGGCAAGCTGAATCGTTGTACCGGAACTGCTCGCGCTAAGAGCTTGGCGAATGGTTTTAAAGGGTTTGGCGGCGCTGCCATCGTAGGCATCGTTGCCGGTACTGGGGTTTACGAAGAGGGTAGGCATAGTTACTGGTGCGGTGAGCGATCTTTAAGTAGCGAGCTGAAGCCAAGTTGCCGATTCGCTAAGTTTCCGGTTCGCCAAATAGCCAAGCCAAATAGCCAAGCCAAATAGCCAAAGCGATCGGCGATCGAACAGATAGAAACGAAACAAACGCGACACGAAGACCATCAATCTCGTCTTACCTCTCACTGTAGGCGACCAGCGAATCGATAGCCGGGAAATTTAGTCTTCACTTATGATCGACCGATCACCATCACTTAGCCATTTTCGTAGATCTTTCAACTGAGACCCCTAACCCATGTCCCAATCCGCGTCCCAATCCACGTCCCAATCCATCGATCACACTGACCTGAGCGATCCCATCAAACCGACCAATTCAGCCAACGATTCATCGATCGAAGCCCCGATCGCCACAACCAACAACACCAAAATCAATCCTCGATCGGCCATGTGGCAAACCAAACTTCAAGATCCAACCCTCGCCGCCCTGGCCGATTACACCCCCCGCGACCTTGCCCGCGCCCTCCTCGAACAACTCAGCGTCGATGAACGCGACTGGCATCGTCTCAAGGGCGATCGTCGCGTCCGCGCTCGGGAACAAGTCGCCGCCGCCCTCGTCTTCATGCTCGCAGACAATAACGACGAAGCACGCCAGCGCCTAGAACATGCCCTCGATTGGATCGATCGTCGTGTCTCCGCTCCCCCTTGCCCCGATCACGGCTCGCGCCCAAACAATATCAAACCGACCCAAAACGAATCCACATAGCGGCCCTAACACCATCGAAAGCCGCACACCATACATTCACAACTCGTGAAATCAACAATCTCGATTTCACCAGCGATCAACAGGCTTCAAGCATGAGCCACAAACTTTTTACCGAGGCGTATTTGCCGCTTTTCCGGATGCCACTCAACCGAATCAAAAACCTGCTGAAGGATAAACAAACCGCGTCCACATTCCGATGTGTCCTCCGGTAAATATCCTTCGATATGTGGCCGACAACAACAGGACGTCAGCGGAACCGTCCCCTCATCAGAGATTGTCCACCACCAACCCTGTCGGTTACCCGAAAACTCGACCACAACCGTTTTGCTCGGGTCGAGCTGGTTACCGTGCTTCGCGGCGTTCACTAAAGCTTCTTGCAGCCCGAGGCGAAGTTCAGCTTGGAACTCCTCTGGGATATCTGCAAGGAGCAAGTCGATCACCGGACACAAATAAAGCGTAGATGCAAAGCTAACTTTGCCGATCGCTCGCTTGGAAGGCAGGGCGGGAATTGCCATTACCGAAAAAAACATGGAAGTCTTAACCTAATCCAGATCGATTAACCGTGTTTATCCAACGTGGTTCGGCATTACAGACAAACTCATGGCGGAAGCGCGTGAGATTTGAGTAATATGACCTAGTTTAACCGCGTTGTCCAACGCCGAGATGAGACTGGAATCTGGATATGCAAGAGAAGATCTCATTGAGTGTTTCAACTCTCTCACTCCAAATCCAGTTGTTTCGCGACTTTTGACGCGATCAAAGCCTCAATAATTCAAGCTCCGGGGGAGGTTGAGACTCTGAGCTTATGCCGTGCCAAAAACATGAATCGGTGTTGCAGAGACTCAATCATATGGCTGAGATTCTGTCTGCAAGCTGCCCGAGTTTCATCAGACTTCTGGGGGTTGATGATCATATTCTGTTTACGCTGCCGTCTATATCAGTGTAGCGAATATGAGCTAAAGTCTGTTAACGACATCTCGATCAAACCGTCCGATCGACTGAATTGAACATTGCGGACAGTTGCCGTGGACACTGTTTCTTAAAGTATTCTTGCGATTCGGATTCCGAGTACCTCATCATTTTAACGGCCAGAAGCCTCAAAAATGAGTTGATGCTGCTTTTTATAACAGACTAGTAACAAGAAAATGTCGCTGAATCACTCGAAACTCTAAGGTTTGTCGCGCTGTATTCTGCAAGTATTTTAGGGTGTTTCTCGCTGATTCCTTGAATTTTAGTACCATCACGCCTTGTTGATAATATCTACTTTGCACAGCGTACTGACTTAAATTTAAGACTTAAACATTTATCGAAATTTATCGAAATATCAAACCGACTGCGCCAAGAATCAGGTACTGGCGAGAGGCTTGGGTTCTTAAGACTTACTTGACGATCAGATCCTTCCGCTGAATGAGTCTGATCGGGGTGGAATTATGATGCTATTTTTGCTGCGTCATCGCTCTGTATGCTTTTCTCTGCATGACTTACAGTTGAACTTGAACCCTGCTGATTCATCCCCGGAACTGTTGCGATCGAGAGGCTGTTAATATTTTTTCCTGACTTGCTCTAATGTACTCACCCCGGAAACTTGTTCAGCTATCCCGAATGAAATGGATAGCACACCCGCTCATCGGTGTTGTTGTGTGATTCAAGCAATCTGTTGCCGGAGGGGAATCGGGAGAGGTCGCAGGACGTGAGTGCGTCAATCTACAATAGTTGCTGGCCCAAAGTGCCGATGATCTACTCCTTTTGTTCTTACTCCTAGCTTCCGTCCACAACGCCCAATCCGTAAGGTCTCTTTGCCCATGCAATTCAGCGTTGTAATTACGACCCATAACCGTCGCCCGTTACTTGAGCGGGCGATCCGATCGGCACTGAATCAATCTTTGGCTGTAGAGACGATCGTGGTTGATGATGCGTCTTCTGACGATACCTATGACTATGTCACCACGCTTCAAGCCCAGCTCGCGCAGGCCGGTGACACGCGCCTGGTCTACCACCGTAACCCCGAGAACCTCGGGCATTCACGCAGCGTGAATGTTGGGGTCGAGTTAGCTCAGGGGGAGTGGGTGAAGTTTCTCGATGATGACGATTACCTCGCGACCAGTTGCGTGAAGATGATGTCCGAGGCGATCGCGCAGCATCCCAATGCCGTGATCTGTTCCTGCCAAGCGGCGCAAGTCGATGAGCAGGAGTGTGAGATTGAACGAACGCAATTGACCGGGCCGGGGAAAGCGTTTTACATTCCCCAGGAAGATATTCATTACGGCATGTTGCTCGAAGTCATTCCGTTTGGGACGCCGGTACAGGTGGCGGCGAAGCGTTCAGCTTTTCTCGATTCGGGCGGTTGGGACTCGGATTTTGATGGCAATTGCGACGATATTGATTCCTGGATTCGGATTGCGAAGTTCGGTGATGCGGTCTTTCTCAATCAATGTCTGGTGTTTCGGACGGTGTGGGAAGGGTCGTACAACCAAACATTTTCGATCACTCGGCGTCTAGAAACCAATGTGCTGATGAAGCGCAAGATTTACCCCCTCGTGCATCTGAAATACCGATCGTATTTACCCAAGCTGGTGGATGTCGATCGCTATCTGCGGCTGCATTGGGGGCTAGTGGCGATTAATTCGGGACATCCTTGGGTGGGTTTGCGGACGATGTTATCGGCTTGTACCTCGCGAACGGCGTGGTCGCTCTTGGCTCGATCGCTCGTCTTTCGTCAAAATCCGTGGCTGGTCAACAAAACTCGCATCACCTCAACGGCGGCTCACCCGCAAGTTCCCGACGCTGAGATCACGGATTTATCGGATTTTTCAGCGAGTTTCGCTAATCGTCACAACAACAGCCCATCTGTAAATACCTCCTCCTGGAGTTTTGCGAACCCTGCTTTAGGCTCCGACTCTTTGCTGACATCGCTTCCCGGCGGTATCGAGGATAAAAATTGGATCTCTGACCGCCCAGATATGAAGTTTCGCGACCTCCGCAATCGCATTCGTCTACGCAGTCTAGGGCGTGCCTTATTGTCGGGAAACTTGCGTTTGGTGGTTCATTTATTACGCTCATTTTTGCTGGAGTACAGCCAACGCGCCTGGTCGATGCTCTATCCGGCGACGCCTCCGGTAACCAAAATCCCGATCGCGTCCAGTTCGCAACACCATGCCAATATTGCGATTAGCATTCTGAAGCGTATTCGTTACCGCGAGGGTGATGTTAACCCGCTGATCCAGTTTAAGATTTTGCGTCGTTACCTACGTTTGCGCTGGGCGATCGTGGCTTTTAAGCAGGGCTACTGGCTGGCGGGGGTACGGGTCGCGTTTCCCGCCGTCTTTTCGATTCGTGCCTGGAAGTTCTGGCTACGCTTGATTCGGGCGAACCAGCTTCGCACTCAGGAGCAGACGATTCGCCAAATGTTTTTGCAGGTGCATCGACCGTCTTCTTTGTCGCCGATCGAGTCGATCGACACCGATTCATCTCCGCCTCCTAACGCGTGAGGATCGTCAATGTCCTGAGATCTGGAACGGCGACGGCTCGTTCAGAAGTCCGACTTCTGCGTAAGTCCTACTGAACAGCAATTTAAAGGAGTGCGAAGCGCGTAAGGCTTTCGTTCATAATGGATAGGAAAGAAGCGATCGCTCCCTGAATGCAAGGCTTCGTTGCTGAAGTGATTCGGGTACTCAACGTAAGAAATCGGCTAGTTGGCTAATCGGCTAGTTGGCTAGCGGGCCACGCTTTCCTTCTTCGCCCTGGGTGCTACTTGCTCATCACTCTGACGGCCACGTTTTCGGTCGATGTCTATGACTTATTGCGTCAACCCTGACTGTACCGTTCCTGAAAACTCAGATACCGCCGAGGTTTGTGCCTCCTGTGGTGCGTCACTGCTCTTAAACCAGCGATACCAACCCATTCGCGTTCTTGGTCAAGGTGGCTTTGGGGCGACGTTTATCGCACGCAATCTGTCGTTACCGGGTACGCCCGTTTGTGCGGTGAAGCAGTTGCGTATCGCTTCGGCGAATCCCCAGGCGATCGATCGTGCTCGCCAACTGTTCGAGCGGGAAGCGACCACCCTGGGCAAAATTGGCAATCATCCCCAGGTTCCTAGTCTGCTGGATTATTTTGAGGATAACTGTCAGTTTTATCTGGTGCAGGAATATGTCAAGGGCTGGACGCTGAAGCAAGAAGTGAAGCGATCGGGCCCCTTCGATGAGGCCAAAATTCGTGCCTTTCTACTCGAAACACTGACATTGCTGAAATATTTTCAACACCAGGAAGTGATCCATCGGGACATTAAGCCCGCCAATATCATTCGGCGCAGCATTGATAGTCATTTGGTGTTTATTGACTTTGGCGCGGTCAAAGACGAGGTCAGTCAGACGATGCTGTTGAGTGATGAAGATAGTCCCAATACGGCCTTTGCGATCGGGACGCCGGGATTTGCCCCGCCGGAGCAGCTTGGGATGCATCCGACCTACGCCAGCGATATTTATGCCCTGGGGGCGACCTGTTTATTTTTGATGACGGGTCAATCGCCGAAACGTTTTAGTCGCGATCCGAGGACGGGTGCGATCAACTGGCGGGAACGGATTCCCGTTTCAGAAGGGTTCGCGGCAATTTTGGATAAAATGCTGCAACCCCAAACCGCTTTGCGATATTCTGCCGCTGCCCTGGTCATCAATGATCTTCAGCACCTGAACGCTCAATTAATCGCGGCGGCATTCCCCCCACCGATGCCACCGGCTCCAGCTCCCGAGCCGATCGCTCCCCCACCGCCAATTCAACCCACTGACGCCGATCAACCCTTCAATCCCAATTCCCAATATTCTCGTAACTCGTTTGCTGACGTCCCCCTCGCTCCTGAACCCAGCCCAGCAGCTCGATCGCCCCGCCAATCTGACCGATCGGCGCGTTCCGGTAGTTCCGCCAAAAAGTGGAAGTCTTTAGAGCAGCTTCATGCTGAACAAAATAGCGATTCATCGTCTGACAGTGGCAATAGCGACATGCCGCCGCTCGACGCCTCGAATTTAGCGGCGGCGCGTTTCCATGTGTCGTCCTCTAGCTCGCGGACGAGCTTTAGCGGCAAAACGTCCGATGATGAGCGCGTAACGGTGCGATCGCTCTGTCGTGCTTACAGTCAGGGTCATCGGGATTTCGCGAACTGCAATCTCAGCGGGGCGGATTTGCACGGTATCGATCTATCGGAAATTAATTTCAATGAATCGAAGCTGATCCGCACGAATCTGAGCAGCACCAATTTATACAAGGCTGATCTGAGCCGATCGGGGCTATCCCAAGCGAATTTTCGGGAGGCGAATTTAACGGGGGCGTTTCTGAGCTATGCCAATCTAGCGGGCGCGGATTTACGCGGGGCAAATCTGAGTTCGTCGCATCTGAGCTATGCCAATCTCAACGGGGCGAATCTGAGTGGGGCGAATCTGACGGGGGCGCGGGTGACGCCGGAGCAGCTTTCCCAGGCGAAGACGAATTGGCGGACGATTATGCCGAATGGCAAACGGGGTTTGTTTTCCTAGGGCGTGTATGTGTAGGGCATGTTAGACGCTGCCGTAACGCGCTGAAGGTTTTAGCGACATCGATCGCGGTGCGTTACGACGGGATTTCAATGATTAGGAGTAATGCCAGTTGTCTTGCCGCTGCACCCTGCCGCTGATGCTATAGCAGGGAGCGATTGGGTCAGGACAATATTTCTAAACACCGTAGCGCAGGCTTCTAGCCTGCAAAGATCCGGCAGGCTAGAAGCCTGTGCTACGAGTATCCTAACCCAATCGGATTTTGCTATAACTATGGCCAAATGCGATCGAGATTGAGGATGAATCCCGGCAATACGTCTTCGCCGGACAGGTTGGCCGGACGCGATCGCACTTCGGGTGTTCCGCTGGTGCGATAGATTTCTACGACCTGACGTTTCGGGTCGATCAGCCATCCGAGTCGCGCTCCGTTCGCAAGATATTCCTGCATTTTTGCCTGGGTGAGTTTGAGGGCGTCGGATTTGGATCGGAGTTCGACCACGAAGTCTGGGCAAATGTGGGGGAAGGTCTCACGCTGGGCATCGGTGAGGGCGTCCCAGCGATCGCGGCTGACCCAGGAGGCATCGGGCGACAGGATCGCACCATTGGGCAAGGTGAAGCCAGTGGAGGAGTCGAAAACTTTGCCAGGATAGTTGTTGTCTTCGTACCAGCGATAGAGTTGTGCGGTCAGGCTGCTGTTGCGTTTGCCAGTTTCCCATCCGGTGGGTAGGTTCACGATAAGTTCCCCGGTGGCGGTGCGTTCGAGGCGTAGGTCGCGGTTATGGATCGCGATCGCGGCGAATTGCTCGGGGGTGACCTGGAATTTGAGGGTGGCGGGAATGTGGAGCGTGTGGGTTGTGGCGATCGGTGGTTTCATGGGGGGAACGCCTCTGGTGCTGGATCTACACACCATTTTACCCAGGGCGACATCACGATCTGCCGCAAACGCATCGTTCCCACGCTCCGCGTGGGCAACGCAATCCCCAGACGCTCTGCGTCGCCTCCCCTCGAAACGACACAATCGCCCATGAGCCGCAGCCGCTACGTCATCACCGAGCCCGATCGCCCGCACTTTCTGACCTGCACCGTCGTCGAGTGGCTGCCGATCTTCACCCGCCCCGAAGCCGTCGCGATCGTCTTGGGTAGCTGGGAGCATCTACGCCGAACGGATGGCTTCCGACTGTACGGCTATGTCGTGCTGGAAAACCACCTTCATTTCATCGGTCACGCTCCCCAACTCGATCGCTGTGTTGCCCGTTTTAAGTCGTTCACGGCTCGCAGCCTCATTGATTTGCTACAGCGGCACAATGCCCAAACCCTACTGAAGCGATTGACTTTTGCGAAAAAGGCTCACAAGCGCGATCGCGAGCATCAGGTTTGGCAGGAGGGGTCCCATGCCGAGCTGATTTTGAGTGATGAGATGATGCGTGAAAAGCTGGAGTATATTCACAATAATCCGGTGAAGCGGGGTTATGTCGATCGTCCGGAATATTGGCGTTATTCTAGTGCTCGCAATTATCTGGGAAGTGAGGGGCTAATCGCGATCGATGCTTGGTATTAGTGACAGTGTGGAGCGTTTAGGGATTGCGTTGAAATTGCCTCGTTCGCATCGTTCCCAAGCTCTTCACATCGTTCCCACGCTCTGCGTGGGAATGCCGTCGGGACGCTCTGCGTCCAGTCATTGCGCGATCATCATGCGACGCAGAGCGTCTGGGGATGGCGTTGCCCACGCGGAGCGTGGGAACGATAAAAAATGCCAGTTGTATTGCCGCCTAACGCACCCTACCTACTTGTTCCTCGTTCGCATCGTTCCCAAGCCCTTCGCATCGTTCCCACGCTCTGCGTGGGAATGCCGCCAGGACGCTCTGCGTCCAGTCATTGCGCGATCGTCATGCGACGCGGAGCGTCTGGGGATTGCGTTGCCCACGCGGAGCGTGGGAACGATAAATCTAATCTGATTTAAATCAATGGCTTGGAAATTAAACCCGTACTAAGTAGCCCAAGAAAATAAAAGTAAGTTTTAGACAGCGACAGTAGCATCCTGA
>CAZFJL010000040.1:0-40441 GCA_964518905.1 uncultured Geitlerinema sp.
TCGCCTGCTTTTGAGACGATTGACCTAAGTAAAACTACTTATTCAGAAGTCCTCTAAGACCATTGGTGAAGACTAAGCAGCATCTAGGTTGAGCGCGATAGCGCAGCGATAATTTCCGACGGGTCGAGACGCTGGGTGTAATCGACATTGACGAACGCATGAAGGACTGTGCCGTCAGCGGCAATCACGTAGGTCGCAGGAACCGGCAGCGCAAATGTATCATCGCCATTGTGAGCCGGAATGTCGATGCCAAACCCGTCGTAGAGCGGGCGCAGATTTGCGGAGAGCTGAAAAACAAGGCCGTATTGCTGGGCGATCGCGTTGCCCACATCGCTGAGAATGTGGAAACTCAGCTCATTTTTTTCGGCGGTACTCAGGGAATTATCCGGGGTCTGCGGCGAGATTGCCACCAGGGTCGCGCCGAGGGCTTCGATCTCCGGCAATGCAGCCTGAAGCGCCCGCAGTTCGAGATTGCAGTAGGGACACCAGCCGCCGCGATAAAATGAGATCACGATCGCGCCCTGCGATCGCAGATCCGCCAAGCTCACGGGCTGGCCGTCCACACCGGGCAATGTGAAATCCGGGGCGGTGTCACCCACCGCGATCGCCTGAGCCACGAGATCGCTGGCCGTGAGATCCTCGGTGGCTTTCGCCATCGTTTCTTGAGTGTCCGCCGGAGCATTAGCGCGGAACTGGGATTTGAAGTCGCTGAGCTGTTGGGTGAGAGTCATCGTTATTTATGTTTTAGAATGAACGGTTTGATATATTGGCGCGATCCAGCAAACCTAGGAGCGATCGAGCACCGAGACCGCCATCCGCGCAATGTCGCGCAGCACGTTCGGATCGGGATTAAACCGTGCCACGACGCGCATCCCTTGCAGACTGGCGAGCAAAAAACGAGCCGTCGCCCGCAAATCCAGATCTAGCGGAATTTCATCACGATCAGCAGCGCGGGAGAGTGCGCGAAATAAGGCGTCCTCAATGCGCTGAAAACCGGCCTTCACGCGATCGTTCACCGCCGGAACTCGATCACCGATCTCCGTCGCGGTGTTGACCAAAAAGCAGCCCTTCGCGTCAGGATCGGTGATACAAGCTTGGGCAAAGCGATCGAAGCGGGTGACGATCGCAACTTTGGCGGCATCGGGCGCTTCGAGATCGGCGATCGAGTCGCTGACAATCTCGCGGCAATAACGATCGAGACAGTCCGCAAATAGCGCATTTTTGTCGCCAAACGTGCCGTACAGACTGCCGCGATTGATGCCCGTCGCGGTCACGAGATCGCTTACGGATGTACCGTCGTATCCCTGACGCCAAAAGGTTTGCATCGCAGCATCAAGCACAGTGTCGAAGTCGAAAGCTTTGGGTCGTCCCATTGTGAGGTTGTGCGTACAGGGGTGAGCGTATGTGGTCGAGTGATTTGTGGTGCGACCGGCATTTGATCGGCTCGGCATCAGCACAAGGCTGCTTGCGTGACCAAAATTTGATTAATTCCAGCATAAATATTCTGGAATAATTGGTCAAGTATTTTTGAATAGATTTTGTTTGAGCAGCTTTGTTTCTGTGTCCAAGATCAAGCCTGACTTCGGGAGCATTTGGGAGCGACGTAGGGAATCAATCGTTTATACTCAATATTTTTTGATTAAAAAATAAAAATCTAAAAGGTTTGTTTTTAAAGGATTTGCTAAAATATAGACGTGTTGTTTTTGAGCGGATCTTGTCACCGCGATCGTCCCTATGAGCCACAGTCTGACGATTCACGATGCGACGACCTTGGGCGATACTCGTCCAGTCTTTGCCCTAGAATTTCTAACCGAGCAGATTACAATTCGTGAGCTAATTCGCCGCCGGGTGTATCAAGATGTGAAAGATTTCAACGCTGCCCAGAGCGATACATTTCACGGGTTGGTCAAGCCGATCGATGCAGAGCAAACCTTGAATGGTTATAAGCTTAAAAAGTCGCGTCAAATTGATTGGGAAGTGCAGGCAGATAAGGCGATCGAGGCATTCGAGCGAAACGGTTTTATTTTGCTGATTGATGATCATCAAGCGGAAGAGTTGGATGCCGATATCGTCATCCGTCCGGGGATGTCGGTGACGTTTCTCAAGTTAATGCCGTTAGTGGGTGGTTGATCCATTAACTAAATCAATATCAGTCGATTTTTGTGTGAGGTCTAAATTCGGATATTTTTTCGAGCCTTTTCAAAGTAAACATTGAGAAAAAGCGGCAAAAGAACATGACAAATCCTGTAGAGAATTCTCCAGATCCAAAACTATTTGGCTCGATTATTGATCGAATTGCAGCAGATCAATCATCAAACTTTTATGACTTTAAACTTCGAGATTCTGAGGCTGGATCTGATGCTTTTGGTCTCGATCAATCGCTCCAAGCAAAACTCGTGATCGCCTTACTTCAGCAGTGTCATCGTACCTATGCTGATGATGATGAGCGTCATGAATTTCGACCAATTGATATTAAACTCTACCGATCAGCTCTCCAAATCCTAAATCGTAAATTACTCTTTGAATATGACGATCTAGTGACGCTCCTACACATTTTCCCCCACGATCTGTTTTGGAAAACTGGCAGCGCACAGATCCTGAAAGTCGTTGAAAATTATCTGAATCACGCCTCACTAACGCCTGAATTGGAGGCGGCGATCGCACTTTTTTGTGACAGTGTCGAGCAAGGATGGTACGGCAAGACGGCACAAGAGCGTTTACACCTGGCGAAGTTACGAGCTTTGGTTGGTTGTGCAACGGCGCTGCCACTCAAAACGGGTGAAGCCTGGTCTGATCGCGCGATCGCCGATCTCGCCGCATTCCCCAACGCCGATCGCGCCACCTGGAGCGAACTCCTCACCCATTGCGCCACCGCCACCACCGCCCATCCCACCCAAAAATGGCGGAAGCCGATCGCCTCCTGGCTCGATCAGCTCAATGCCACCACCGTCTCGCGCTTCCTGACGGCCTGGTTTCCCCTGGTCGATAAGCCCCGCACACAGCCGATCGCAGAGTGGTCGCAATGGAGTCCCAACCCTAATTTACTCATTGACGACGTGAATGGTGATGTCTTGAAGGGCTTATTGTGGCTATGTCCGACACTGGTAGAGTGTGGTCGAGAATCCGGCGAGAAGGCGCTGATCGACGATCTGACACGAGCGATCGCGGGTCTGACCCTGTCGGCCTACCGCAAAGCGCCGGGAGTAGGGCCGCGCTGTGTGCGGGTGGGAAATGCTGGGGTTTGGGTGCTGGGTAATATTCCGGGAATGACGGCGATCGGTCAATTGGCGCTGCTGAACGCCAAGGTCAAATTCAAGCCCGCGCAAATGGGCATCGATCGGGCGCTGAATGCGGCGGCGGATCGAGCCGGGTTATCGCGTGAGGAAATCGAAGAATTGGGGGTTCCGACCTATGGGTTAGAGGCGGTGGATATACGGCGCGAAATTCTGGGAGACTTCACCGCCGAGCTGGTGGTCACGGGAACCAGTTCGACGGTGTTACGCTGGTTTAAGCCCGATGGTAAGCCGCAAAAATCTGTCCCGAAAGCGGTCAAAGATAACTTTGCTGGGGAGCTGAAGGAACTCAAACAGGCGGCGAAGGACATCCAAAAAATGCTGCCGGTACAGCGCGATCGCATCGAATCGGTGTACCTCCAGCAAAAAGACTGGGATTACGCCACCTGGCGCGATCGCTACCTCGATCGTCCTTTGGTCGGAACCCTGGCACGGCGGCTAATTTGGTGGTTTACCAACACCGCAGACGAGGCGGAAATTGCCGGAATCTGGCACGATGGCCGCCTGGTGGACGTGAACGATCGCCCGCTGGAAATGCTAAACGACACCACCCGCGTCCGACTCTGGCATCCTCTCGATGAACCCGCCGATCGCGTCCTGGCGTGGCGTTCCTGGCTGCTCGATCGGCAAATCGCCCAACCCTTCAAACAAGCCCACCGCGAGATTTATCTCCTCACTCCCGCCGAAGAAAACACCGGTGTTTATTCCAATCGTTTCGCCGCGCATATCATTAAACAACACCAGTTCAACGCCCTCTGCGGCCAGCGCGGCTGGAACAACACCCTTCGCTTAATGGTGGATGACTGTTATCGACCGGCGAGTTTAGCGCTCGATCGTTGGAATTTACGGGCGGAGTTTTGGATTGAAGGGATTGGCGATAATTACGGTGTGGACACCACCGAGGCGGGGTCGTACCTCTATCTGGCGACGGATCAGGTGCGGTTTTATCCGATCAATTCGCGCCAAAACTACGCTCATGCGGCTGGTGGTGGCTATGCTAATGCGGGCTGGTCAGGTCAGGAGCAGCCGACGAGTGAGCCGATCGCGCTCGATCGTCTTCCGAAACTGGTGTTTTCGGAGGTGATGCGCGATGTGGATTTATTCGTCGGGGTGGCGAGTGTGGGGAATGATCCCAACTGGTCGGACGGTGGCCCCGAGGGTCGCCATGTGGATTACTGGCAGAGCTATTCATTTGGTGAGCTATCGGCAACGGCGACGACGCGGCGACAGTTGCTCGAAACGCTGATTCCCCGCTTGAAAATTCGCGATCGCTGTTCGTTTACCGATCGTTTTCTCATGGTGCGCGGTGAGCTTCGCACGTACAAGATTCATCTGGGCAGCGGTAATATTTTAATGGAGCCGAATGATGAATATCTGTGTATTGTGCCGAGTGGTAAGCAAGAAACCAGTTCGGGTCAGGTGTTTTTACCGTTTGAGGGCGATCGTATTTTGTCGATCGTTTTGAGTAAGGCGTTTTTGTTGGCGGAGGATCTGAAGATTACTGACCCGACGATCGTGCATCAGATTAAGCCTAAATAATCGTACTTTGATCGGTACATCGAGGCGTGGAGGAAAATGAAGTTTGATCGACTTTTAAATATGTAATACGAAATCCGGTTCTGCATTAGAAAAATAAAGAACGCCTATGAGCACTGAGCGGAGTCGAAGTGCGGTGTTCGCTCAGAGCAGCGATCTAAGTCTGTACACAGCCGGATTTCGTATAATTAGCCCCTACGTCTCAACCCATTGATCATTAAAAACCATGTCTCCAATTGCGGATACTCTTACCCTTCATACTCTACGAGATCGCACCGGCCTAACTCGCAGCGGTCAACGCGATTTTTTCACGGAATGGCAAGATCTCGATCAATCATTAACGGAAACTGATTTCGCATTAATTGATCGTTTAACCCGTCGCTACCGTTACTATTTTGATGAGGAATTGATGCAGGAAGAGGCGGTTAAAATGACATTAATTTCGCCAATCTTGGAAAACATCGGTTTCTACGATCCGCCGTTTCATACTGATTTTGAGCGTCCTATTACGCTTAATTTACCCGACCCGGACAACTCCGATGAATCGACCCTCGATCGCGGACGGATTGATACGCTTGTCATTTTAAATACTCTTTGGATCTTGACGATCGAGTCAAAAAATATGCGTCTGAGTGTCGAGAATGGTCTCGCGCAGCTTTTGGCCTATATGATCGAAAGTCCCAATCGCGATCGTCCGACCTTTGGCTTACTGGCGAATGGAACAGATTTTCTATTTGTTAAGCTTGATCGTGATTTCAATCAAGTCTGGAATTATGCGCTATCTCGCAAATTTTCAATGCAAACCGATGGCGATTTAGAAAACGTTTTACGTATTCTCTCTCAGTTTAAATCTTTGGCTTTAGCCAGTACTATGGAAACCTAAGTAGCCCAAGAAAATTAAAGTGACTTAAACCAATGTAACTCAACTATCCTGGTTGCAGACAAGCTAGAAGCTTGTGTTACACATAGCATCAATTAATTAGCTTGAGCTTCTTAGAATTCGTACGTTAGATTGATAATGTCTTCGATGTAGCGAATAGTACGAAACTCAAACGAATTACTTTAACTCGCAAAATCGCTGTGTGGAAACCGAGCACGTCAATGACCAACCCCGATCGAGCCTCCGGCATAACACGACTGAGCAGTTTTAGTCTGATTTTGCCCCCTATTTCGGGATGACTGACTGTCCCAATTCACTCTAAAACGAGCCACCGTGAACGATCGAACCACGAGGCCACGCAAGAAACCCTCGATCGAAAGGCGCGATTCGCAGCGGCATTTGCAATAATGACGTAATCGTTACACGAGCAACGATGTCCATTTCGCATCACGCCCACGAGATATGAACAGCGCCTTCCTCGATCGTCTCCATAGCCCCGAACGTCCCGTCATCGTTTTTGACGGCGCGATGGGAACCAATCTACAAGTCCAGGAACTCACCGCAGCGGACTTTGGCGGCGAACTTTACGAAGGCTGTAACGAATATCTCGTCCACAGCAAACCGGAAGCCGTCGCGATCGTCCATCGGGGTTTCCTCGAAGCGGGCGCGGACGTGATCGAAACTGACACCTTTGGCGGTACGCCGACCACCCTGGCTGAGTTCGACCTCGCCGACAAAGCCTACGAACTGAACCGCGACGCGGCGATCCTGGCGAAACGCGTCGCGGCGGAATTTTCGACCCCGGAGAAACCGCGCTTTGTGGCCGGATCGATGGGGCCGGGGACAAAGCTGCCGACACTGGGACATATCAGCTACGACGCACTGTATGACGGCTACATCACCCAGGTGCAGGGGCTTTATGACGGTGGTGTTGATCTGTTTTTGGTGGAAACCTGTCAGGATGTGTTGCAAATTAAGGCGGCGCTGAATGCGATCGAGGCGGTGTTCACGGAAAAAGGCGAGCGCCGCGCGATCATGGTGTCGGTGACGATCGAGAACTTCGGCACGATGCTCGTCGGCTCGGAAATCGCGGCGGCGGTGTCGATCCTCGAACCCTACAAGATCGACATCATGGGGCTAAACTGTGCCACCGGCCCTGACCTGATGAAAGACCATATCCGCTATTTGTCGGAGCATTCGCCGTTCGTGGTGTCGTGCATCCCCAACGCTGGTTTGCCCGAGAACGTCGGCGGTCAGGCGCACTACAAAATGCAGCCGATCGAGCTAAAAATGTCGCTGATGCACTTCATCGAAGACCTGGGTGTCCAGGTGATCGGCGGCTGTTGCGGCACACGTCCGGCGCATATTGCCGCCCTCGCAGAACTTACCACCGGCCTGACGCCCAAACAGCGCACACCGAACTACGAGCGATCGGCGGCGTCGATCTACACCACCCAAACCTACGAACAGGATAATTCGTTCCTGATCGTCGGTGAGCGGCTGAATGCCAGCGGCTCACGGAAGGTGCGCGAATTGCTGAATGAAGAGGACTGGGATGGACTGGTGGCGATCGCCCGATCACAGGAAAAAGAAGGGGCGCAAATCCTCGATGTGAACGTGGATTACGTCGGGCGCGACGGTGTCAGCGACATGCATGAGCTGGTGTCGCGGCTGGTGAATAACGTCAAGCTGCCGCTGATGCTCGACTCCACCGAGTGGGAAAAAATGGAGGCGGGTCTCAAGGTTGCCGGTGGTAAATGCCTGCTCAACTCCACCAACTACGAAGACGGCGAACCGCGTTTTTATAAGGTGCTGGAACTGGCGAAACGCTACGGTGCGGGAATTGTGGTCGGGACGATCGACGAGGACGGCATGGCGCGAACCGCCGATAAAAAATTCGAGATTGCGAAACGGGCGTACAACGCGATCGTTGAATACGGCATCGATCCCGGCGAAATTTTCTTCGATCCATTAGCGCTGCCGATCTCCACCGGCATCGAAGAAGACCGCGAAAACGGCAAAGCCACCGTCGAATCGATTCGCCGCATCACCACGGAGCTACCGGGCTGTCACATCACCCTCGGCGTCTCGAATATTTCCTTTGGTCTCAACCCCGCCGCCCGCCAGGTGTTGAACTCGGTATTCCTCGCCGACGCGATGGAGGCCGGGATGGACTCGGCGATCGTCAGTGCTAGCAAGATTTTGCCCCTCGCGAAAATTGACCCCGAACACCAGAAAATTTGCCGCGACCTGATTTACGATCGGCGCGAATTTGACGGCGACGTCTGCACCTACGACCCCCTCGGTAAACTCACGACCCTATTTGAAGGCAAAACCACCAAGAAAAAAGAAGCGATCAGCAAAGATCAACCCCTCGAAGAACGCCTGCGTCAACACATCATCGACGGCGAACGCATCGGCCTAGAAGACGTACTCAACGAAGCCCTCGGGCAGTATCCCCCGCTTGATATCGTTAACAATCACCTGCTCGACGGCATGAAAGTCGTCGGCGAGTTGTTCGGCTCGGGACAAATGCAGCTTCCGTTTGTCTTGCAATCGGCGCAAACGATGAAAGCGGCGGTGGCGTTCCTGGAGCCACACATGGAGAAAAAAGAGGACGACACCGGCAAGGGCACGTTCCTAATTGCCACTGTTAAAGGTGATGTCCATGATATTGGTAAAAACCTGGTGGATATCATCCTGACCAACAACGGTTATAAGGTGGTGAATCTCGGGATTAAACAGCCGGTTGAAAATATCATTCGTGCCTATAAAGAACACAAGGCAGACTGTATTGCAATGAGTGGTTTGCTGGTGAAATCCACGGCCTTTATGAAAGACAATCTAGAGACGTTTAACCAGGAAGGAATCAGCGTTCCGGTAATTTTAGGTGGGGCGGCACTAACGCCGAAATTTGTCCACCAGGACTGCCAGCGGGTGTATAACGGCAAGGTCGTTTATGGTCGCGATGCCTTTTCGGATCTGAATTTCATGGAAGTGCTGATGCCTGCCAAGCAGGGCGGCGACTGGGATGACCTGGACGGTTTCCGCAACGGTCATGGCGACAATAACGACTTTTTTAAAGAGCCCAAAGAGGAAGCGCCCAAGGAAGAGAAAAAATCCGATGAACCGATCGTAATTGATACGAAGCGATCGGAAGCGATCGAGATTGAGATTGATCGTCCAACTCCACCATTCTGGGGAAGCAAAATCCTGACGCCGGAGGATTTCCCGATCGAGGAACTCTACTGGCATCTCGACCTCCAAGCGCTGATCGCCGGTCAATGGCAATTCCGCAAGCCGCAAGGTCAAAGCCGGGAAGAATACGATGAATTCCTAGCGGCAAAAGTGCATCCAATTTTGGCGGAATGGAAGGCCAAAATCGAAGCAGAAAAGCTGCTTGAGCCGACGGCGATTTATGGTTATTTCCCCTGTCTCGCCGAGGGCAATACGCTGTTGATCTACGATTCGACACTGGTAGACGGTGGCACGATTCCGGCAGATGCGACACCGGTGGCACAGTTCGAGTTTCCGCGCCAGCGATCGAATCGCCGCTTGTGTATTGCCGATTTCTTTTTGCCGAAGGATCGCGCGGTGGTGGGCGATCGCTTAACCGTTGATGCGTTCCCGATGCAGGCGGTCACAGTCGGCGAAATCGCGACGGAATACGCCCAAAAGCTGTTCGCGGGCGACGATTACACCAACTATCTCTACTATCACGGCATGGCGGTGCAGATGGCGGAGGCGATGGCGGAATGGCTACACGCGCGGGTACGTCGCGAGCTGGGTTTCGGCGATCTGGAGCCGGACAATATTCGCGATATGTTGGCGCAGCGCTACCAGGGCTCGCGCTACAGCTTTGGTTATCCGGCCTGTCCGAAGGTGTTGGATTCGCAGATTCAGCTTGATTTGCTGGGAGCCGATCGCATCAAGATGCATATGGATGAAAGTGAGCAGATTTATCCGGAGCAATCGACGACGGCGTTTGTGGTGTATCACCCGATCGCGAAATACTTCAGCGCTTAAGTCTGATATGGCATAGGCAGCAGTAGGGTGGGCATCGCCCACCATCATGATAATTTCCCCGTAGATTGATCGTGGTGAGCCGTGCCCACCCTACGACTTCGATTATGATCGAGGGTAACGAAACCCGTCTCTTTCCCCGATCGCGGGACACTTACGTTCATGCTGGCCACATCTGATCCGCGTTACGTCACGATCGAGGCTTACCTTGCGGGGGAGCGCGAAAGTCCGATTCGCCACGAATATCGCAATGGTGAAGTGTATGCGATGTCGGGCGGCAGTGATGCCCATGCCACGATTTCGGGCAATCTCCATGCACTCATTTGGAGCCACGTGCGCGGGTCGGGATGTCGGGTTTATATTGCAGATATGAAGGTACGGGTTGAGCGCAAAAATTGCTATTACTACCCGGATGTGATGGTGACCTGTGATGACCGCGATAAAACGCCGGAGGGGGTCAAGCACTTTCCGAGGTTGATTATTGAGGTGTTATCGCCATCGACGGAGAGTTTCGATCGCGGGCTGAAGTTTACGGATTATTGTGCGATCGAGACGCTGGTGGAATATGTGACGGTGCGTCAGGATCGGCGGGAGGTGGAGGTGTATCGGGCGGAGGCGGATGGTGGTTGGTCGCGTCGGGGTTATGGTGTGGAGTCGCTGGGGGATGGGGCGATCGTGTTGGAGTCGTTGGGGTTGGGGTTGACGATGGATGATATTTATGAGGCGGTGGTGTAGATGGGTCTGTGATTTTTTTTGAAGCCGTTCGGTTTATGGTCGGGGCTAGCGATCGGGGTGTGAGGGCTGGGGTTTGGGTGCGATCGGTGGGGTTTCGTCGCGATCAATTTCGCCTCGGCCTTCGCAAAAGACGCAGGTTTCGTCGCGCTGGATGTCTCCGGCGCAGTCGCGTAGTTGGATGTAGCCGTTGCCGTCGCAGTGGTGGCAGGGTTTAGGCATGGTGTTGATGGTGGTGGTGTGTTTGTCTGGGGCGATCGTGCTGATGCGGGGTGTGGGGACGATAAAGTCGTAGGGTGGGCATCGCCCACCATCATGATAATTTCCCCGCAGATTGATCGTGGTGGGCAGTGCCCACCCTACTACTACTACTCAAAGATTTTTGAATATACACATTTAGTTAAGTCGCGCCACTACAACCCCGTCAAATCCGACCCCGCCCCCCACGAATCCTGCGGCATAAACGCCCGATCGCGCGGAATCGACGCCACCGGCTCCGTCAACAAAAACTCCCCCGCCTCAATCCACCCCTTCAACTCCTCCGCCACCAGTCGCGATCGCGCAATACTCGCCAGCGGCGCCACCCGCACCGTCTGCCCCTCGATCGTCATCTTCCCCGTCTTGAGCTGCGCATAACTCACCAGCCCAAACGTCGGACGCACCCGACGCGGAATCGAAAAATCCATCACCGGCGCCACAATCTCATCATCCCGCACCGCACACCGCCGCACCACCTCCTCATTCAACACCGGCAACGGCACACCCATCCCCAACATCAACGACGGGCCATAATTGTGGAAATAACAGCCCCGCACCCACTCCGGATTCATCTGCTTCGCGTCGCCACTGAGCGCCAACGTCGCCGCCGGACCGATCGGCGTTTGATTCGGGAGACGCTTTTGCAGCGGAAAATGCTGCGTCCCTTCCCCCGTCACGTAGCCGACACCACCCCCGAGAAATACCCGCGTACCGATGCCGATTAGATTTAGCTCGGGATCGTTAAGTAGGGGCGAAATCGCGCCAGGGCAGGCATAGACCGCGTTGCCGAGCTGCGGCTGTAGGGGGCCGAGGTAGGTGTACAGGGGACGATCGCCCGCATTCACGCCGACGATGAAATTTTGATAGAGGCTGCGCGGATTGAACAGATAAAACTGATTGATCCGATCGCGATCGATCGTCGTCTCAAACGACGCACGCGGGTAGCAGTCCGTCACATGACCGAGCGCCCGCAGCGCGATCGACTTCCCCGCAATCAGATCCGCGATGACATGACCGCCGCCCCGCATCTGCGCCTGGGCGTCCTCCGTATCGCTCGCATCCACCGGCTCCGTTGTCCCCAGATAGAGATCCACCGCGCCAAACCCCGAATAGGCCGACACCCCATCAAGCCAACACTGACGAATCTTGATCGGCGGATCGGTATGGCCAATATTAATAATCGCGCCGCTCGACTCCACCGGCTCGAACGTCCCCGTCGTGATCACATCCACCTCGCGGGCAATCTCAGCAGGCGATCGATCCGCAACGCGAGCCTTTAACTTTTCCACCGTCCACACCACAGCGCAACGCGCTTGGATTTTGTTATTAATCTCGGCGATGGTTTTCACGAGTTTTTACAATAGTAATCGGGGTCGATGACCGGGGCAGATGACTGGGATGACCGGTGCGAGTGGAACCAAGCCAGCCGTTTAGGAAGCTTCACTTTGATCCGGTAGCGGCGGCACTTCAAATTTGTAGCCGACACCGCGCACCGTTTGAATCAACGAATCCTTGCTCGACGCCGTTTCAATCTTGCGCCGAATCTGACCAATATGCACATCAACCACGCGCTGATCGCCCACATAGTCATAGTCCCAGACTTCCTGGAGTAGCTCCGATCGGCGCCACACTCTACCGGGATGACTCGCGAGGAAGTGGAGCAGGTCAAACTCCAGCGCCGTCAGAGCCACCGTTTCACCAGCCAGCATGACGATGCGACTATCGCTCTTGATCGTCAGATCGCCAAACGCCAGACCGCTGGGCTTAATCGGCACGGCGCGACGCTGACGTTTCAGCGCTGCTCCCACCCGCGCCCCCAGCTCCACCAAACTAAACGGCTTCGTCAAGTAATCGTCCGCCCCTTTCTGAAAGCCGCGAACGACATCTTCTTCATCACTGCGGCTCGTCAGCATCATGATGTAAACATCGGTCTTGCTCTGCATTTCCTGACAAAGCTGAAAGCCCGTCGTGTCTGGCAAATTAACATCGAGAATGACCAAATCCGGGTTAAACCGCTCGAAATATTCGAGCGCCACTTTGCCATCTTCAGCCGCTTCTACAATGTAATCATCCTGCTTGCTCAGGAAGCGATCGATTAAGTTCCGGACGGACGCATCATCATCGACGACGAGAATTTTTGCAGGAGTCATACCACAGTTGTACGAAAGTTGTACAGTCTCGAATAGTTGGTGCTTCACGGTCTGTCTGAACGGGTGGCTTGAGAGCGATCGCAGCGGATCGTTTTACAGCGGTGAGCCTACCCTATGCAGGCAGACCTAATCATATTTTGTTGCTCAGTTTGCAGCCGATGACACCCGGACATCATTATCGACTGAAGACTTATGAATAAACAAGCACCACGTGAATAGACGATAAGTTTATACAAGGGCTTGTAACATTTTGTGATCTTAACAAGACAATTAAGGCGACTAAATCGTGACGAAAACGGATGTCAACAATCCATAAACTCGCCTATCCCCCAGCTTAAATCTTGTCTAATCTCGATCGGCTCTATGCCAGGTTTCGGCTCGATTATGATGAGATCATGGCTAGATTTCGGCTCGACGATGGGCGTTAAACCCGTGTTGAGAGTGTTGACATTAGAAGATGTTGCGCTGTTCGATACGCTTCTTCATGCTCTCGCTCATAACGCGAAGACTTACATGAAGAAGCATGTGTTTTATTAACGGACTCAGATCTCCGGAAAAAACAGCGTGCAACACTAGAGCGATAGCCACTAGATGCTAAAGGTTGATCGCCAAGCTATCTTTAATCCTTTGCTATTTGGTTATTTGATCCTCGTTACCGCTGGAGAATGCGATCGTGCCCTCGTCCACTACTGCCCTGACCTCTTACCCGCTACAGCTCGATTTACCCGCCGGTTCGCTGTCGCTATCTCTCACCCCCGAGACGGTGCGGGATATCAAGACCGCTCTTGCCCAGATCACCGAAGCGCTCAAAGCGGTCGCGCTGCAAACATCGACGACAGAACGCGGCAGTCGGCCCCGTCCCCAACGTCCGATCGAATACCAACATACCGGCCAAGTTTTCCTCGAAATTTTCTGCAATCCCAACATTTGGCCGACCCCGTTTGCCGCCAAGATCTTGCTGTCCGTACGCGACGATCGCCTCCGGATCAGCTCCGAGATCGAACTCGTCCGCCTCAACGAATGTATCGATCGCTATTTCGAGCAAATCCCAGATTAACGAAAAAACGAAAACCCGTGTAGCGCAAGCTTCCAGCTTGCAAGCAACTCAGAGGTTTGCGCTACGCGAGTTTGAGCTTTGTTCTGTCCCGAACTCACGCGAGCAAGAGGGGTCTGGGATTATGCATCTGCGTTGTTTGCCTGCATAACTGCGGCGGTTTTCTCGCGATCGAGCTTGAACACAACGACGGCCAGCGGCGGCAGACAAAGATCAAGCGAATTGGATTGACCGTGATAGCCCCACTCATCCGTCCACTTGCCGCCCAGGTTGCCCATGTTGCTGCCACCAAACTCGCCCGAGTCACTGTTAAACAGCTCGGTATAGAACCCCTCTTCCGGCACGCCGATGCGGTAGTGGCTATGGGGTTGCGGCGTGAAGTTACAGACAATGACGAGGAATTCATCCGACTCGTGGGCGCGACGGATAAACGACACCACGCTGTGTTGATTGTCATTGCAGTCGATCCAATCAAAGCCCGGTTCCTCATAGTCCTGAGAATAGAGCGCCGGTTCGCTGCGGTAGAGCTGATTCAGCGTGGTCAAACACTGCTTGAGGCCGCTATGGGGCGCGTACTGGAGGAGATCCCATTCGAGGTCATCCCAGACATTCCACTCGCTCCACTGCCCGAACTCCATGCTCATGAACAAGGTTTTCTTGCCGGGGTGGCAGAACATGTAGCTGTAGAGCGTGCGGGCGGTGGCGAATTTTTGCCATTCATCGCCGGGGATCTTGCCGATGATGTTGCTCTTGCCGTGGACGATTTCGTCGTGGGACAGCGCCAGCATGTAGTTTTCGCTGTGGTGATACCACATGCTGAACGTGATGTTGTTTTGGTGGAACTGGCGGAACCAGGGGTCCATGCTGAAGTAGTCGAGCATGTCGTGCATCCAGCCCATGTTCCACTTTTGGTTAAAGCCGAGACCGCCCACGTAGGTCGGCCAGGAGACCATCGGCCAGGAGGTGGATTCCTCGGCGATCGACAAGATACCGGGGAAATTCTCGAAGATCACATGGTTGGTTTGGCGCAGGAAGTCCGCCGCTTCGAGATTCTCGCGCCCGCCGTATTCGTTGGGTAGCCATTCGCCCGGTTCGCGAGCATAGTCGAGATAGAGCATCGACGCGACAGCATCAACGCGAATCCCGTCGATGTGATACTTGTCGAACCAGAACAGCGCGTTGGACATAAGGAAGTTACGAACTTCGTTACGACCATAGTTAAAGATCAGCGTGCCCCATTCGGTGTGTTCACCTTTGCGGGGATCGGAGTGTTCGTAGAGGTGCGTACCGTCGAAGAAGGCCAGACCGTGGGCATCTTTGGGGAAGTGGCCGGGAACCCAATCGACGAGGATACCGATGCCCGCTTGGTGGCATTGGTCGATGAAGTACATCAAATCCTGGGGCGATCCGTAGCGCGAGGTGGCGGCGTAGTAGCCCGCCACTTGGTAACCCCAGGAGCCATCGAACGGGTGTTCGGCGATCGGCATGACTTCGATGTGGGTGAAGCCGAGATCTTTAACGTAGGGGATCAGCCGATCGGCGAGTTCTTTGTAGGTCAGGAACCGCGCTCCGGGCTTGAGGTCAGCAACGGCGACGGGCGGGATCGGATTGCCGAGGTAGTCGGTTCCCGGCTCATCGAAACTCGCATTCATCCAGGAGCCAATATGCACCTCGTACACGGAAACGGGCTGGCGCATCGGATCTTGCTGGCCGCGTTGCTCCAACCAGGCGGCATCATTCCAGGTGTAGTTATTAATGTCGGCGACGATCGAGGCCGTATCGGGGCGAACTTCTTGCTGGTAGCCGTAGGGATCGGATTTTTTGTAAATGTGGCCGTCTTGGTTTTTGACTTCGTATTTATAAATCTCACCCACGCCGAGTTCTGGGATGAACAGTTCCCAGACGCCGTTACCGCGTCGAGCGAACTGGTATCGGCGTCCATCCCAGTTGTTGAAATCGCCAATAATCGAGACGTTGCGGGCGTTGGGAGCCCAGACGGCGAAAAAGACACCCTTGACGCCGTCAATTTCCGTCAAATGTGCGCCGAGCTTGTCGTAAATGCGTTGGTGGTTGCCTTCCGCAAACAGATGGGTATCTAAATCGCTGAGTTTGGGTTCGTCAAAGGCGTAGGGATCGTATTCGAGATGTTCACGATCGCCTTGCTTGACGCGCAATTTATACGCTTTGGGGAAGGTTTCCCCGCTATAGGCCACCTCACACTCGTAAAAATCGACATTTTGCGGCGTCTCCATCAGCACTTCCTGACCGTCCGGCATGACCACGGTAATGCTGTCCGTATCCGGTCGGTAGACGCGAATCGCCCAGGTATCTTTGCCGTCAAGCTTGTGGGGGCCGAGGGCGTAATGGGGATTGTCGTGCTGGTTACGGATAACGAGGTCGACCTGAATGGAGTCGATCGTCGCCAAGGTCGGAGTTGCCATAGGATTTTTCGCCGAACGGGTGTTAAAAGGTCAGCTCATCAAATGAGCCGATCGCAGACTTAGACGATGCCGAGGAGCGACAACAACATGATGTGAAGTCATCAAAACCACGAAATCTCGCTACGCTTCAGGTTTAATTAGGTTTAAAGATAGCGCATTGCCTTACCGTGGCGGGCTTGGATTGGTTCTGGATCTGTTATTGGTGTGTTCTGCGATCGGTGTATTCCGTGATAAACGTGAAATACCGCGATCGCAGTTCAATACGGCTCAATCGAATCGGCTCAATCTACAAACCCACAATCTACAAACCCACAATGTCCGCCGCCGTTAGGCTGGTGACACCGCTTAAGCTCGCGAGAAGTTCGCCGTTGTAGCGAATCATGCTGCGGGTTCCATCGCTGCCGATCGTCAGATCTGCAAAGCTCAGGACTCTGACCGTACCGAGTCGGTTTTCACCCACATTGAAGTTTTCGATCAGATTCTCGCCGATCGCGACACCTGGGCGATTCTGTCCGCTAGCTAAATTCTCAAGAATCTCCACGACGATGAGCTTGTCCTGACCGGGCGTGAAGTCGGTTAGGAGATCGGAGCCGTCGCCGGTACGAAACAGGAATGTATCTGCGCCGTCGCCCCCGGTAAGGGTATCCGCGCCGCGATCGCCGGAAATCCAGTCGGCATCCGCGCCGCCGTTGAGGATGTCGTCATCTTGACCACCGAACAGGCTATCGTTACCGCGATCGCCAAAGAGTTCATCATTGCCCACGTTGCCGAATACCAGATCATCACTGCCACCGGTGTTGACGTAGTCGTTACCGGGGAGCGCTGCGATGATGTCAGCGGTGGTGTCGTCGCGATCGCGAGTGACGATGTCGTCGCTGGGTGTGGTTTCGGTGGTGATGCTGCTGGCAGGGCTGGCAGGGCGATCGGTTGGGCGATCAGTTTGGGGAGCGAGGTCGGTGAGGATTTGCGCGATCAGGGCGGAAAAATCGGGGGCTGAACCGAGATTTTCCACTGTTTCGGACGGGGGCGTTTCGCTCTCGGGTTCAGGACTGATATCGGTTTCGGCAACTTCGACCACAACTTCCGGCGAACTCGCAGGGGGCGCAACGGGGTTTTCCAACACCGATCGAAGCTGTAAACCGACGATCACCGGATCGTGATCCGAGGCGCGATCGGGAGTCGTGCTGTCAAACAGACCACTGGGGTTAAACGTCTCGTCATAATCGAAGGCATCGGGTTCGTCGGCGTTAATATGCCACTCCGTCACGCCCGTAACTTGGGGCGTGAGGGTCGCACTGCTGAAGGCATAGTCCAGGACGCCCGCTTGACCGTCGAACACGTAGGAATAGGCGCTGGCTCCGAGCCGATCGGCAATCAGATTATCGTATTCGCCGCTGAGAAAAGCGATCGGGTCTTCCTTGGTGTAGGCGTTGAAGTCGCCGACCATCAGCAGATCGCGATCGCCGCTGCCAGTGGGGTCACCGTCTAACCAAGCATCGATCGCCTGCGCTCCCCGGAGCCGCGTCGCGTTGTAGCTCCCTTGACCGTCGCCCGCGTCAGCATCCGCACCGGTTCCGATTCCCCCTTTGGATTTGAGGTGATTCACCACCAGTGTAAAGCGCTCGTTCGTGGCATTTTCGGTCAGCGTTACGGCGAGGGGCGATCGATTCGTATTGCCACCGGAAAAGATTGAACCGCTGAAGCCTGCGGGGAGGTTGGCATCGGTTAAAACGGCGATCGTGGTGTCAGCAGCCAAACTCACGGCGCTGGGTTTATAAATCACACCGACAGCGATCGCGTCATCGCCAACATTGCGACCCGGATCGATATAAGCATAGGTTCCCGCCCCCACCGTCGCGTTAAGCCGATCCACCAGCTTGGCGATCGCGCTATTGGCTCCAGCGGTGTAGTTGTTTTCCAGCTCCACCAAGCCGACCACATCCGCATCCATTCGAGCCAGCGCCGTGACCAGCTTGTCCGTCTGACGCTCAAACTCGCTCGCCGTATCCGCACCCCGCGAATTCAGCGTCGTGAAGTAGTTCAACACGTTAAAGCTCGCGACGGTCAGATCGCCCCCCACCGCACTGGGCGCAGCCGATCGAGCATTGACGCGATTAAACGTCGGCGCTACGGTCGGCATCATTCGATAAGTTTCGTCGCCATTCGCACCACTGGCACGACCGAAATGCACGATCCCTGTCAGGTTGGCGATCGTGTCGCCGTGACGTAGGGAATCGGACGGATCGAGGTTGCCATCGGGATAGACGATCGGGTCGGGATTTTGGCGGGTTTGTCCGTCATCGAGGATGATCGTACGCTTGGCGATGCTCTGTAAATGGGCGTCGTAGCCCGCGACGCTGGGCGCATTCGTCTGCGTAAACTGCGTTAAACCACCACCTTGGGCTAGCTGGATTTCGCCGTAGCGATCGAGCTGAAACAACTCGGTCACGCTCAAGGTTGCGGGCAAACGTACCCGCATCCCCTCGAATGCTTCAAGATCAGCGATGTATTTACCATCGGCATTCGTCGCGATCGACGCTGCGGGCAAATCCAGATCGACGATCGCGGGTAGCGCATTGCCGGGACTCTGAACCGTTACGTTGGTAAGGCTCGTGATGGCCGTCAGTTGCGATAATTCATCGACTGTACCGGTGACGCGCACCCGATCGCCCACGCTGACATCCACACCGGGACTGCTGCCGTCGTTGATAAAAATACCGTCCGAAGTGGCCGCATTTCCATCGCGATCGCTGTCTTCCTCTTGAACATAGAAGCCATTCAGATCGCCATTCGTACCGCTGCCCGTTTGAAAATCTCCCGTGACAACGCCCTCGATCGTCACGGTCTGACCGTCTAACGCGCTGACCGTGCCGCTACCTTGAATCTCGTGAATTTTGGCGATGACGACACCCGCATCGTCGTTTTTGATCGTGCCGGTGGCAGTGGCGGTGGTAATGACGGTGTCGCCAGAGGCATTGGCCAGGGTGACGGTGAAGGTTTCGTCGAGTTCGGCGGTGGTGTCGCCGATCGCGTTCACCGTGATCGTCTGGCTGGTGTCGCCCGCGCTAAAGGTCAGCGTTCCGGGTGTTGCGGTGTAATCCTGGCCTGCCCTGGCGCTACCATCGGCGATCGTAAAGTCCACCGTTGCCGATCCACGGGTGTCGTTCGATCGCGTGACGGTAAACGTCAAATCCTGGGTTCCCGCGTTCCCTTCGCTGCGAGTAACATCGGCGATCGTCAAACTCGGCGGTAACGTGCTGCCCGGAGAACCGACATCACGACCATTGTTGTCACCGGCATTGAGACCGGTTCTGACACTGGTGTAGGCGACGCCCCGAGTCGGAGCGATCACGGCATCAATACTGAGAGTGAAGCGGTCGGGGTCTGCTAAGTCCGTTAAATAAATCGAACCGGCATTGTTATCCAGGGTGGGGGGATAGGTTACGGAGATGACTGCATTCGTATGAGTTTCATTGTCGCCGCTATAGCTGCTAAAGCTATCCCATAGCCCGACCGTATCGCCGTCGTTATTCAACTGTAGGTCGCCCCAGTTCGTTACGGCGATGAGATTAATCCCAGATCCCCAAGCTGCGGTGAACTCGATCGCACTCACATCGTCAGCGTTATACAACACGGCACTTTGTCCCGCCGCAATGCTACCGCTGGCGATATTGGCCGTCCCGTGAGCATCACCATTTTTGTCATCTAAAACATAATCAGATAAATCAACGATCGTGTCGCCAATATTGGTAATTTCAACCCATTCCCAGTCCGGTTCCGAACTGGCGGGGTTGAACATAATCTCGGAAAAAATAAGGGTCACGTGCGAAATCTCCGATCGAGCGAGTAGAGCAGTGAGCTGATGGCATAGTCTCTCTTTCTATCGGGGAAAAGCAGGGATATATAACGGAAGACGAAAAAAATTAGGACAGTAAAAAATCAGTCACAAATTGCTGGTCGGTAGTGTGGTGTTAAACGCCACACGAACAAGGTCGTTAACATCGGTGTAGCGTTGCCGATCGAGCGCGTCAATTCTCGCTTTTTCGTCGTAAATCGCCTGTTGGTATTGGCGAGCAAGGTCGAGATTGGCGGCGAGGTCGATCGTCTCGAAGCGCTGAAGCAAAATTCGATAGCGGGTTTGACGTAGGGTGCGCTCGATCGTGGCGATCGCGCTGCGTAAGGCGATCTCGCCGCGCTGGATATCCTGGGCGGTCTTTTCGTCGAGGTAGAGCAAATGGGCGATCGCGTTGATTGTGTCGGGTTCCTCGGCGTAGTGATCCTGTAGCCAGGAGAGGGGATTTGCACCGTGGCCGCTGGCGATCGACTCCCCTAGCGATCGCCAGAGGTTGGCATGATGCGCGAAGCTAAACGCCGGGGTCGGTTCCGCCTGATCATCAAGGCGCAACTGGTCAAGATACTGCACCGCCCTGATCGTCGGTTCGCGCAACTCCGGGCAGTGGAGATACAGCCGCAAGAGGATTTCCTCGGCAGCGAGGCGGAGGGCGCGATCGCCGTCGAGTCCTGTGAGCTGAACCGTCGGTGGTGTCGGGACGGGTTCGCGGGTGTCGCTTTGGGCGGGTAGGCGCGATCGGCGGACTTGGGTGAGTAGTGTTTCGGCGATCGTCGGCACGCGACGGGCATCACCACCGGCGAGGATTTCGGCACAGCGATCGATGTAGTAACCGCGAGCGGAGAGGTTGTCAATGCGCTGAAGCAGTTTGACAAACGCACTGGTCGCCTGCTGATAGCCATCGGCCTGGGACAGATCACGCTCACGCACGGTGCGATCGATCTGCCAGTCAATCCACAGCGGCGCGGTGTCGAGTAGAGTGACGTACGCCTCCGGTGACGCCGATTTGAGGAAATCATCGGCATCTTTGCCCTCGGGAATATTGAGGATGCGGAGCTGCACACCACCGCGATAGGCCAGGTTTGCGACTTCCCCGATCGCCCGATTCGTCGCCTTAATTCCGGCGGCGTCGGCGTCAAAGTTAAAAATGACCTGCTTCGATTCGGTGTAGCGCAAAAGCTGCCGCACCTGGGCTTCGCTTAAGGCCGTCCCGAGCGATGCCACCGCCGTTTGAATCCCGGCGGCATGGAGCGCGATCGCATCAAAATAGCCCTCCACCACCACCGCCCGATCGTCCTTGGCGATCGCCTGTTTGGCCTTATCCAAACAAAACAGCGTTTTCCCCTTATCGAACAAATCCGTTTCCGGCGAGTTGAGATATTTCGGTTTCTCATCGCCCAAGGCGCGGCCACCGAAACCGATCGCCCGCCCGCGATCGTCATGAATCGGGATCATGATTCGATCACGAAACCGATCGTAATAACCATCGCCCTGCTTGCGCGGCAAAATCAGCCCCGCCGCTTCGACCAACTCCACCGGGAAATATTTTTGAACCACGAGATAGGTATACAGCGCGTCCCAACCCGGTGGCGCGTAGCCGATCTGGAACTGCTGGAGGGTTGTTTCGGACAGTTGGCGATCGGTAGTGAGGTAGGTCAGCGCTGATCGTCCCTGGCTTTGACGTAGGGCGTACTCGTAAAAATTCACCGCCACCGCCACGATTTCGCGCAACTGCTCACGGCGGGACTGCTGGCGCTGAAATTCCTGTTGTTTTTCCGGTTCGAGCGTCTGCACCGGGACGTTATATCGCTGGGCTAAATCCAGGACAACTTCGACAAAGGATTGCTGGCCGATTTCCTTGAGAAACGAGATCGCGTTGCCGCCTTTGCCGCAGCCGAAGCAGTAAAACATCTGCTTGCTGGGGCTGACGGAAAAACTGGGGGATTTTTCCTCGTGAAATGGGCAAAGCCCCACGAAGTCGCGACCCTGTTTTTTAAGCGAAACATGATCGGAGACAATTTCGTGGATATCGGCGCGTTCTTTGACGGCGTTGATCGTATCTTCGTGGAGGCGCATCGCGATCGGTGAGTGGGTGTTTCTATCCTAGGCGGGATATGGGCGGATTTCGAGTCAACCTCTTCGTTAAGATATGACGAGTGATCGTAAAATGTCGGCAAGATATTTTAAGCCTGCTTAATCCGTAAATGTTTCGCGATCTGCGATCCATGCAATTTTTAGCTTGGGCTACTTAGCTGCCCGTTGATCGGCGATCGTCAACCTTTCCTCGAACGAAACCACACACGCTATGACCCTGCCGAGCTCTTTGCCCTCTGCCCGCCTCGCAACCGGTACATCGCCCATGACTCATACTTTTCGTCGTCTCACGTTGGCCGCACTCCTAGGGCTAATCGCCACAACTTCGCCGCTGATCGGTTCACGTGCCGCCATCGCCGAAACGGAAACGGCAGCGGAGACGCAGACGGAAGCGATGGAAGCGATCGACAGCAGCGCGACGATCGACAGCGAGGAGTTAGCCGATACCGAAACTGTAGTCGAGAGTGAACCCGGTCGTGAGGTTCGTGATGTAGATGATTTAGCAGAGCTGGAAGTGGTTCCTTTTGGCCAAGATTTACCCACAGATGTAGACGAGCCGGACACGTTAGATATTCCCAATATTCCAGAAACTCCCAACCCACCTGCGCCCGTCGTCGATCCGGTTCCTCCGGTTGATCCCACCCCCGCTCCGACCTTCCAGCGCAAAGTTGAAACGCGCATTCAGCTTGACCTCAGCGATCGGCGTCTCACGCTCTACGCCGATGATGAACCCGTCGGGAGCTACACCGTCGCCGTCGGCAAACCGGGCTGGGAAACCCCGACGGGCAATTATTCGGTTATGCACATGGCGATCGACCCGATTTGGGAAAACCCCTGGACGGGCGAGCTGATTTATCCGGGGCCGACGAATCCGATGGGTCGCGCGGTGATTGTGTTTCACACGATCGGTGATGACATGATCGCCTTTCACGGCACGCCCGATGAAGGCTTGCTCGGTCAGGCGGTATCGCACGGCTGTGTTCGGATGCGGAACGAGGATATTTTGGCGATGTACGACATTGTTCGACGCGGCACGCGAGTTAGCGTTGTGCCGTAAAACCACGGATTGCGTCGCGATCGCCAAATAAATATCAACTTGATTGCGACCGCGATCATGCTGGTGTTGATGTCTGATCGACCTGATCCAAAAGCGTCGCCGCAATCTCAGCGTGGTAACGCGCATCGCTCACCGTCCAGGCGTGCATTTTGGCCGGAATGGTCAGGTTGCGACCGATCGGCATTCGGGCGCTATCCGCCGGAATAATCATCAGATCGCTCGGCGTCCACAGACTGGTGTAATTAATCTGCCCGAGCTGTTCGATCGCGTCCTGGTTCAAATCATTCAGAAACTCACTATTCGGACACATTTGCCGAATTCCCGTGAACAGCGGCATTAAAAAGGCTAGGCGTGTCCCGTGGTTTGGCGCACAAATCGAGATGAAATGATCAACGCGATCGAGACCGCCCAAGCGCTGAATATAGTAGCGACTCACGAGGCCACCCATACTAAAGCCGATCACATCGATCGGGCGATCGCGACCCACCTGGCGATCAATAAACTCCGCAAGCTGTTGCGCCAACACCTCGATTCCAGCTCGACCATCATTCGGGATCAAATCCAGCGCATACACCGTCCAGCCCTCTCGTTCGAGAAAGGCTCGCAGCGAATTAAAAATGTAGGCGCGATCGATAATGCCGTGAACGAGAAAAACAGGATTGCGCGGTGGTGTAAGGCCGGTGTTCTGTGTACCACCACCGGTTAAATTTAGCGCAGCATCATCGCGCATCACTGCCGGTCGATCGTTCGCGGGTACAAAACGGGACGCATCGGAATCGGAAGAATCTGGCATCAAACTTTAGCCTCGGTAACAGTCTGCATCGATAGGAAGATCGTCACAAGACGATGGTTCCACCATAGAAAATGCACCCCATTCCCACGAGATCGATCGTGACAGCTTACGGATCGGAACGCAACGACCGGCAAATTAACTTCAACTGACCCGATCAAATTAGCGTTTTCCGCAGCGCGATCGCATCCCAAAATCTCTATTTTTTCAGGCCGAACAAGCCGCAATGCTCGTGAAAATCGACCATTTTTAGGCGATCGATACGTAAGTTAATGAATTTTTGTAAAGCAAAGGCGCTGGATCTAAGCAATTCTCCTAGGATATTCTCAGAATTGCAACGTTCCACAACAATTACAGCGTCACGTCATGATCCAGTGCTCTCGTCGATACGAATGAATTGATGAGAAGCAACGCCGGTTCTCGGCTTGAGAGAGCTAGCGTTGTACTGGTATTGCGGTCATTCACTCTTGATCCAATGCCTCATGCGGTGATCGAGAGACGCGGTACGGGTCTGTAATCTCCATCCTCAATTACTCTGAAGCTCCCCCTCACACCATGCTAAAAAAACTATTCGGCGGCAAACAGAAAGAAGGCTTTTTTCTGGATTTAAGCGACGGCCAAAGCGCACCAACCCCGGAAGCTGCTCCCGTTAAAGCATCCGCGCCCGCGCCTGCATCTGTGCCCGCGCCTGCACCCGCGCCCGTTGCGGCCGCTCCCGTCGCAACTGTTGTAGCAGAAGCTCCGGCTCCGGCTGTAGTCGAAGCACCTGAAGCCGCGCCCGAAGCCGCACCCGCACCGGAACCGGCTAGCGTCAACTTTGCGACGATCTACCTACAGCCCAGCGGTCAAGGTGCGCCGCGTCGTCGTCCCAGCGCCAACATGAGCGGCTTCCTCGATATGGCTCGCAACGTTCGCGGCTAAGACTGACTCCATTTGTTAGTGACTGCCATAGGTCAATTTTGAAAGTGTCCCATTGCCGCTAGACTAGCGGCTTTTTTTGTGGGTCACGATAATATCTCCGTCGGTGCGCCCAGTTGCGCGAGATGGTGTTTGCGCCACTGAGCATCGTGCTTGCGATCGGTGCGAATGTGGAGCAACTGCACACCAGAGATCGGCAAGGTTTCGATCTGAGTTTGCAGCGCGGCGAGCGAGTCGATCACGTCATATTCCACCCCGTAGGCGGCGCACAGTTGATCGAAGTTGACCGTTTGCGGAGTGGCAAAAAAGTCCTCGAAGGGCGGGTCAAATTGCGCGACGGGGAGCATCTCGAAAATGCCGCCACCATTGTTATCGATCAGGACGATCGTCAGGGAGCCGATGAGCGATCGCGCCGCGAGAAAACCATTGGTGTCATGCAGGAGCGCCAGATCGCCGGTGAGCATCACCGTCGGACGGTTGCGGTGGGCGATGCCGATCGCGCTGGAAAGCGTCCCATCGATGCCGTTCGCGCCACGGTTAAACCAGGGCTGAATTCGGCGATCGTTCGGCGGCCAGAAGTATTCCACGTCGCGGATGGGCATACTGTTGGCGATGAATAGCGGCGTTTGGGGGGGCAGGGTTTGGGCGAGGAACCAGGCGATTTGCGGTTCGATCAAGGGTTGTGGTGATTCGGGTGATGGTGTTTGTAACGTGGTGGCGACGGGAGATTGGAGGAGGCGGTCGATCGCGGCGCGGGTGTGACGATCGCGGTGTTGCCAGGTGGCGAGATAGGTCGAGGGGGTTTGAGTTTGGTGAGGGGGAGAGTTGGGGACGATCGCGAGCTGGGCGGTGATTTCGGTGATCGTGCAGTAGAGCCGGTGTGTCCGTCCGTGAAGGGGATCGAGATTGCGATCGCTCGGTTCCACGATCCAGCGTTGGGGGTCGCGATCACTCAGCCATTGCCGCAAAACTTTGCTGGTGGGCAATGCGCCGAGCTGAATCACGGCGGTGGGAGCGAGATCCTGGCGGTGGCGATCGTGACGCAGCAGTAGATCATAGGTGGAAATTACGGGCGATCGGTCTGGGTCAACGACAGCGTTACGCACGGGCGATAGTCCCTCCGCTAACACCGGCCAGCCAAGGACTTTCGCGAGGGTTAATACCTGATCGGTGTAGCGATCGGGGTCGGTACTGGTGGCAACACCAGCGATAATCAGGCCGAGATCGTGGGTCTGCCACTGGGCGATCGCGGTGGTGATGGGCTGCGGATCGAGGTTGCCGAAGGGGGCAGAATTGCCCGAGAGACTGGATCGAGGGGGGAACGGTTCGAGGCGATCGAAGAAATTCTCAAAAAAATTGGCAAATGTAGTCGTGTCCGGTTCTGGATGATGGCGATCGCCCTCGGGAAGCGGTGGCAACGGATCACGAAACGGACAATTGAGATGCACCGCGCCCGCTGTGGGGGCATGGCAGCCATGCCACGCTTGGACGATCGTTTGACGGAGATAGCGCAGCAAGTCGCGATCGCGCTGCGGGACGGTCAGCTCGGTTTGCCAGTTGGGATAGTTGCCGAACAAACGTAGCTGATCGATCGCCTGTCCCGAATTACACTGACGCAGTTCGGGCGGACGATCCGCCGTTAACACCAGCAGCGGCACACGACTTTCGTAGGCTTCGATCACCGCCGGAAAAAAGTTCGCCCCCGCCGTCCCCGACGTACAGACGATCGCCGTGGCTCGTCCAGTTTTGAGCGCCAGCCCCAGGGCGAAGAAGGCCGCCGATCGTTCATCCAGAACGGGAATCGCTTCGATGTCGGGGTGATGCGCCAGGGCGATCGTCAGCGGCGTGGATCGTGATCCGGGACAGACGATCGCCGTTTGCAGGCCGCACCGTGCCAAGGTCTCGACGATCACCGATGCCCAGATTGTATTGGTATTGCGAAAATCCAACGAAGCCATAAATTTAAAGAGAGTGCCGCCACCAAGCTGGGCGTCATCGAGCAATTAACGTCCTAAGAATCCTACAAGTCGCGCCAGTAGGGTGGGCACTGCCCACCACGATCAGCCCGCGCATCAGTATTCGCGACGGTGGGCAATGCCCACCCTACAAAACTTAAGCCTGCCGCGCCAGAATAATGTAATCGTCGATCGCGTAGTGACTAATTCGGCTTTCATCGAGGTAGTCGTGAGCCACCCAGCTAATTTTGTTTTGTGGCGGGCAATGTTCACGGGCAAAATTGGCAAAATTGTCGATTTTTCCCCGTTGTCCCGTTGAAGATACATATCGACACCACTCCAGCTCTAGCCCAAGATCCAGCTCCACAAACCGCCGCAACAGCTCCCGCTCCGTCTCGGCGCTACAGTCGCGCGTGCGCCCCGGAATTTTCGACCACTGCACGATCAGCATGACGATCCCGTTGGGAGCGAGCCGATCGCGGATGATCTGCCGGTAAATCGCCATTGATTGCTCGTAGCGATCGGCGTCGGCAAAGAAACAATGGGAAATGGTCAGGAAGTCGAAGCGCTGATCGGGCAAGAGGTTCGATCGATCGATGTACTGAAATAAATCGAGGGTATGAAATTGAAAAAACAGACCGATCGGACGCAATCGCACCGCCGCTTCGGTGCTGAAATAGCGCCAAAATTGTAGGCCGCGAAATTGGAGATGTTCTTGTTTCTCGATCGAGGTGTAGCTGATGTGCAGCTCTGGCAGCGCGATCGTCTGGCCGAGACTTTGCAGCAAGAGCGACAACCCAAAGGCCACGGTTCCGGGGCCTGCGGCCAGATCCAGCACGCTAAATTTGGCGGAGAGTCGTCCACGTTGATAAACCCAAAACCAGGCGAGGTAAGCGCTATAGGTATTTTCGAGCAGGTATTGAGTCAGGTAAACATAGGGCATTTGCGGGCTGGAATAGTCCGGGTCGATGCCCCGCTTGAGGCCGTCGAGATCGACGATCGCGCGGTGGAGTTCGTCTGCGAAACGGGTGGGATCTTGGCGTTTGCGCGTCTCAAAGGCATTGCGGACAAAATCGCTTAAACAGGCTTCGAGGGCGGAAAATACGCGATCGTCAATCCCCGTACACTGCACCAGGCCAGCGTCTCGTTCTTGGAGTTGAAACCGCTGCGAAATCTCGCGAATCGCCTCGCGATCGGCGACGAAATAGGCGTCACTTTTGAGCGTGGGGGCGAGGGTGACGCGGGGCGGACGATCCTGCTGAATGCGATCGAACCATTGGGCAAACGGCGGCAATGGTCGGATTATCCGCTTGAGATCGAACAAAATTTGTTTCGCGCGGTCAACCTTGCCCCGCCAGAGGGCGATCGTTAAGGCGAAGGTCAGCCAGTAGCCGCGAAGCTTTGCGAAAACGGAAGGCGATTGCGCTAACTTGGTTGACTTGCGACGTTTCTCGAAGGGCGTTTTAGGCATAGCCGAAGCCCTCCGCACCGTCTAGGATCTCGATGTCCGGGGCGTAGCGCTTCAATTTGTCGCGCAAACATTGGCTATAGTCGGCTTCACGATCGTACCAGGCGGCATATTTCGCCTGGAGCGCGATCGCCGTCTCGCGCGTTGTCGCCGTGAGCCGACCGCCGCCGCCGCGATGGAACGGCTGAAACACCACGCGATCGGCGCAGGCCAGCGCCCGCGCGAACCGATCCAAATCATCCCGATCTAAATCATCAGACCTGGCGGGATTTGATCGCCTACCGGACGCACCGGGAAGCGATCCGAACGTCGGCAAAAAGGGCGTAACGGTGGCCGACAGTTTGAGGCGAGAGGAAAAAGGGGCGGTGTAGCGAATTTTGGCTAAGGTGTGCAGGCGAGCGGTAATGCTGGGCGATCGCGGCTCAAAATCGCGGCGCACGGCATCACTACCGGTGGGGATGCTGAGATTGACTCGGACGCGATCAAACTGGTGGAGTAGATCCAAGTCGCGTACCACCATCGGGCTACGGGTTTGCACGACTAGCGTCGGCTGTTGTTCGGGTGGACGCGCTAGCATAGCAGCCAACAGCGATCGCGTTAAACGTTCGCGACACTCAATCGGCTGATAGGGATCGGTGACCGTGCTCATATAAATACTGGGCGGGCGATCGTGTTTTGTTTGCCAGCGATCGAGTTCTTTTACAATTAAATCCGCTGCATTTTCCTTGATGATCACCCAATTTCCCCAATCATCGCGCATCGCTTGGTTCGGGCTAAAGGCCGTGGCGTAGCAGTAACTACAGCCATACTGACAGCCGCGATAGGGATTGAGCGTAAAATCATAGGCGCGAATGTAGCCCGAGGCCGGATTGAGGATCGATCGCGCCGGTTTACCATACACATTGGCCGTCCCAAACTGCTCACGCAGGCGAGTCACCGCAGCCTGAGTCTGTTCGTTCTGCTGATCCTGTTCCGTGCCACGGGACGGCTCTACCGCCCTGGTAAGGTAGCGCTCAAACTGTTCTTTGCCCATAGTGATCGATCGCACTCACAGTAATGCTCCTATCGTAGATCGATCATTTCCCGAGGGTGGCACTTTCACGGTATTTTGATCGACCCTAAACCGATCTTTTTGTCTGCGTGACGTTCTCCCCAAGCTGCGATCACGCGATCGGCGACGGATCGACCCTGACCCATCTTTTTTCTCCTGTGTGACCCCTCCGACTTTCCCCTCCCAAAAACCACAGCACCGACGATCGCGGCGCATTTTGCTCGTGATGTTTGGACTAGCCACAGCCAAACTCGCCCATACCTACCTCCGATCGCCGCTCAATCGTCGCCATTTAGTCCAAACCTGGGAACCCATCGCCCAGAAACTAACCCACCAGCTACGCCAACGCCTAGCCGAAACGCTGGTTGATTACCGTCATGATGATGCCCTGCGAGATCTCGACCTCCCCCTCCAAATTCCGCGAAATCTCCCCGCACCGTCATCCGATCGACCTTCTCAACGCAGCCCCCAGCTCACCCTACCTGCGATCCCTTTCCTGAACCCCACCCCCGGCGGCGATCCCGTCCGCTATACGGCCACTCGCCTGCTCGGCGTTCCCTTTCATCTGATCACCGTTGACCTCAAAGCCCCCGAAACATTGCTAACGATCGGCCTGCCCAACCAAGCCCCGCTCGCCAACAGTTCCCGCAGCGTGTATGGCGATGAAGCGTTTGCGAGCATGGTTGATCGCACCTATGCGGCAGCGGTGATTAACGGCACATTTTTCGGCAAAGATGAGAATAAGCGCGTGTTGGGCAACATGGTCGCTGGGGGGCGCGTGCTGAAATATAGCCCCTGGGAAAATTACGGCACGACGCTGGGGATCAAAGCCAATCGCCAGCTCGAAATGATCACGGCACGATCGGACGGCAAACCCCGCTGGCGCGATCACTGGTTTTCAATCACCTGCGGGCCGCGCCTGGTTCATGATGGCGAAGTGGCGCTAGCTCCCAAAAGTGAGGGCTTTCGCGATCCCCACGTCCTCGCCACGGCCTACCGATGCGCGATCGGCTATCCCAAAGCGGGCGATAAGCTGTTCCTCGTCGCCTTCGCTGCGCCGTTGAGCCTCGAAGCCACGGCGAATGTGATGAAGGCGATCGGCTGTCAGCAAGCGATGAACCTCGATGGCGGATCGTCTCAGGGGCTGGCCTATCGCGGCGACATTATCATCCAGCCCGGACGCAACTTGACGAACGCGATCGTGGTCTACGACGCGCAACGTCCAGCGCCGAAACATTTGATGCAAGCCCAGCAGGAATTTGAACTCGGCGCACGCCCGGATTTTTCGGCGTTTCAGTAGCGATATTGTTCGCCGATCGCACTGAATCCAGACTCACCCGACTCTCGCTTTGTTATGAATCTCAGACAAACTACTCTTATAAATCCTTAATTTTAATTAACATATATTCATATATATCTCGCGATCCCGATCGCACCCTCTGCTATGAATTTCCGTAATTTGCTCGTCCGATTGTTCCAGCCCAGTCAGGCTCCTAGCGTCTCGATGCAGGTCGCTTGGGCTGTTTTGCGCGTTGTGGCTGGTGTTGTGATGATCCACAACGGCATGAACAAACTCGACGATATCGAAAGCTTCGCGGAAGCGTATGTTGCCTTCATCGGCTTGCCCTTCCCGATTTTTCTCAGCTACGTCGCGGCCTACACCGAGCTGATCGGTGCGCCCCTCGTGGCGTTCGGCTTCCTGACCCGTCCGGCGGCCTTCGGTCTGTTCGGTACGATGTGTGTGGCGATGTACCACCACGTTCTCGTGGCGGGCTTCAGCCTGCCGTACCTCGAACTGTCGGCGCTGTACGCGGCGGTCTTCCTGTTCTTCACGCTCAACGGTGCGGGGCTGTACTCATTTGATGCCCCGATCGCCAATGCCTTAGACAAAACCGCATTGTCCGATCGCGAGAAAACGATCATGGGTCTTGAACGTGCCTATGAATCGAGCGAAACGAAGCAAGCGGAACGCGCGACTCGCTAGATGGGCGAGCGTCGTCGGTGAGCGAACCGACTATAACCGCTTCAAAACAGCAACGGGGGAGTCTTGCCAGTGCGAGACTCCCCCGTTGTTTTGAGGATTTTTATTCGCTTCAGTAGGTTCAGTAGGTTCAGTAGGGTGGGCATTGCCCACCACGATCAACCCACGAATCAGTACCCGTCTTGAAAGCAAACCGAACGAGATCTAGATCAAACCCAGCCAAGTGAGTAGACCTTCGTGAGAGGTGTATTCAATGATGAGCGCCAAAATAAAACCGAGCATGGCAGCGCGACCATTGAGCCGCTCAGAGTAGCGATTAAAGCCGAGCTTCGGTTCGGCTAGCGTGGGTTTAATGGTCGGTTCGGGTGCTTGAGCCATGATGTCAGACGATCTCGCCTAGCTGGTTTGTTAAGTTTTGCTACGCTCATTGTGAGCGATGACGGAAGCGATCGTCAACCAATCACCCCAACAAGCAGGGCAAACACATACTCTCGGTTAATGCCCTCATCCCCCAGCCCCACTTCGACACGCTCAGTGCATCGCTTCTCCCAAAATGGGAGAAGGGGAGCAAGATTTTAAAGATTTCAAAGTCCCTCTCCCGGCCTGGGAGAGGGATTTAGGGTGAGGGTCTTCTGAGTATGCGTTTGCCCTGACCCTTGCACGTTTTTTAATCTTGCGAATCATCGAGGGTGGTGCTACTGCCCTTGCCCGATCGATCAATCAACGCCTGCGGACTGACCCGATCGAGCATCGCCCGAAACTCCTGACGTTCCGCCTCATCCGCCTCCTGATCGACCGGAATTGACGCATCGGCAATGACCTCTTCTAATACCCAAATCGGTGCTTCTAGTCTGAGTGCCAGGGCGATCGCATCGCTCGGACGCGCATCCAGCTCGCGGGTTTCATCACCTAGGGAGAGCTTCAGCGTCGCAAAAAAGGTATTGTCTTCCAGCGCATGAATCACAATGCTGTCGAGATCCATTTCCCAGGCATCGAGGATATTTGCCATGAGGTCGTGGGTCATCGGACGCGGCGGAACCTGATCTTCGAGGATGCTAATGATCGATCGCGCCTGCTCTTGGGAGATATAGATCGGGATTGCGCGGCGCTCGGCTTCGTCACGCAATAAAATGATTGGACTACGTCGGGCAGCATCGAGCGCGATACCCGCGACTTTCATCTCTATCATGGATTGCACCTCTAGCTGGGTGAAACGGGACTATGCCGAAACGTACAAAACACACTCCAGGAGAGACTGTTCAGCACACTACTTAGACTAGTATGCCGCGATCCCAACCCGATCAAAGGCATTTTGCAAATCTGGCGTGTATGAATCGCTGGCTGTATATCCTGACCTCTTTTTTCTGACACCTAACCTCACGCCATGTTTACGGGACTTGTCCGCGCGATCGCGACGATCGAACGCTTCGATCGCGAGCAAATCGAACTACACTACAGCGCCGGAGACATCGACGCGATTCGGCACGATCTCGAAATTGGTGATAGCGTCGCAGTCGATGGCGTCTGTTTAACCGTTGAGCAATGCTTGGCTCAGGGATTTGTCGCCGCCGTTTCGCCGGAAACCCTCGATCGCAGCACCCTCGGCCAGCAGCTCAACGATTTACGCAATGGACGCCGCCACGTCAACCTAGAGCCGTCGCTACGAGCGGGCAGCAAAATCGGCGGCCACTTCGTCACCGGTCACGTCGATGGTCTCGGCGCGTTGGTCTCGTCGGATCTGAATCAAAATTCCTGGGAAATGCGGTTTTCCCTCGCCACCGATCGCGATGAGCGATCGGCCACCGTCGCCCGCTACATTGTCCCGAAAGGCAGCATCGCGATTAATGGCATTAGCCTGACGATCGCCCAGTGCGACCCGCGCGGCCAGTGGTTCGAGGTCGCCGTGATTCCCCACACCTACGCCGAAACCAACCTCCACGAGCTACAGTCGGGCGCGTTGGTCAACCTCGAAGCGGATATCCTCGGCAAGTACGTCGAACGGCTGCTCGATCGCACCCACGTTTCAGCCAATGACGCGCATTCCACTGCCGAACCCGATATTTCGATCGACTTCCTCCAAGAACACGGCTACGCCTAACGCCTTTCCCATTTCTTTACATTTGCTAACTATAGTTAAGAACAATAAAACACCGGTTCACTCCACACACCACAGAGGAACGTCCAATGATGTTACAGATGAAACCGTCTAACTTACTGATGGCTTGTCTCTTAAGTGCAAAGGCCAGCGTCCTGTTCATCACGCCTGCCCATGCCGCAGCGAGTACGATCGCAGCAGAGCCCGTCGTTCGTTCTGCGATCGAGCTCGAAGTCGTGAACCTCAAAACAAACGCCACGAATAATGCCGACTCCGAAGTATTAACCGCTCAAAACGGCCAAGATTACGACCAAACTCAAGATCGAGATCAGACCCAAGATCAAGATCAAGATCAGCGAGCATAAGTGAGACGTCAGGTTTCTTTAAACAAGAAGAAACCTGATTTTTGAAATAAGTAGCCCAAGCCAATTAATGGATACTATGCGTAACACAAGCTTCCAGCTTGTCTGCAACCAAGATGGTTGAGTTACGTAGCTTAAGTCACTTTAATTTTCTTGGGCTACTTATGTCTGTCTAATACAAAATTCGGTTCTGTATGGGCAAAATCAAAAATGCCTGTGAGCACTGAGCGGAGTCGAAGTGCGGTGTCCACCCAGAGCGATGATCCAGGCTTATACACAAGCGGATTTCGTATAGCAGAAGCCGATTAAATTAGGACACTCTCGTCTAAGTTGAAAACCGCACTTCGACTCCGCTCAGTGCTCTCAGCTTTTTTTGATACGTCCTAAGCAAATCGTTTTTTGCTATATAAAGTCGGTTAACACACAATATTGACGATTCAGTATATGAACGTTTTATCTACCCTGCTCAATCCTTATCCACTGTCAAATTTTTATTCAGAAAATTGGACAAAGCAGGCGGTCTTCATTCCAGGAAATACGTCGGATAAATTCCACCATTTATTTAACTGGAAACAGCTCAATCATCTTTTAAATTATCACCAGATTAGTCACCCAGATTTACGATTCTCTCAAGATGGTGTATCACTGCCAGTTACCAAGGCCGAAAACTGGCTCGATCGACTTCAGCAAGGCGCGACGTTAATTATTAATGGTGTCCATCGTCGAACTCCAGAATTAGAAGAATTGGTCGCGAATGTTCGTCAAGAAACAGGCTATCGCAGCCAAATCAATCTCTATTGTTCCTCAAGTGCTCAACAGGGATTTAATTGCCATTACGACAGCCACGAAGTCCTGATTTTACAAATTGACGGCCAGAAAGAATGGTTCATCTTTCCGGAAACGATCGCAGCTCCAACGTCCACCATGCGATCCGCCGATCAAATCCCCCCAGATGTTCCGCCTTATCTGCAATGCGTTCTGAATCCCGGCGATGTTTTATACATTCCGAGGGGACACTGGCACTATGCGATCGCCTGCGGGGATACCTCCGAGGAAGACTACGCGCCGTCTCTACATTTGACGCTGGGGATTGATTGTCAAACGGGCTTAGATTGGCTGAGTTGGCTACGGGAAGAATTACAGGAGAATCCGGAATGGCGAGGAAATTTACCATTAATTCCCGACGGAGAAAAAACCGCCGCTCGACCATATTTAGAACAGTTGCGCGATCGGCTCATTTCCCAGCTCCAAACCCCAGATATGATCGATCGCTATCTAGAGACGATCGGGCGCAGCGATCGTTCACCGCAACCCTTTGCTATTCCCACTCAACTGGGCAGCCGAATTTTTGAACAGGGACTTGAAACCCGATTTGTTCGCTCTCAGTTACATCCGGTACAAATTGTATCGGTAGACGAGAACGAAACTCAAATTATCATCGCGGCGAAGCAAGCCACAATTAAAGGAATTTCGACGGATTTAGCCGCTAAAATATTTCGGCCAGAAGGATTTGGTTTGCTTGACTTGGCCGATTGGTCGCCATCGCTGGATCTGGAAGCAGACGTGATTCCGTTGTTAACGAGACTCGTGAAACAGGGTCTTTTGTTTGTCGATACTCAAGCTTCATCTGATACGAAATCCGGTTCTGCATTAGAAAAATAAAGAACGCCTATGAGCACTGAGCGGAGTCGTTGGCATAGCCTTTGCGAAGCAAATAGTGCGGTGTTCGCTCAGAGCGGCGATCTAAGTCTGTACACAGTCAGATTTCGTATAAGCTATAAAGCGTTAAAAAAGTTCGACTTGAACTTGATTCGTAACCCAAGCGCCAAAGCTACGTAAAAATAGAATTAGACCCGGACGATTAGCAGACGGTTCGATCGCCAGTTCTAACGCCTTTTTCATGCTGGCTTGCTGCTCCGGGAAATACACCGAAAAGCGTTCATAGCAGTAATATAAATCCGGCGTGTAACTGCGATCACGTTCCATTACTAATTCAAAGCCCGTTCTAACCATGCGCCGCATAATCCAGGCACATCTTTGTTTAACTTGCGCTGAAAACATTACATTGTTAGGAAACAGATTAATTAATGTATCTAAGGTTTTAGTTCGGTCTCGCTCCCAAGAAGTCGCATAGTTAAGCAGGGAACGTCCAGGCTTGAATTTGGGAAGGTTTGATGATTTATAATCTCCCAATATTTTCAAACTTCGAGTTTGAATAATCCCTGGCCATACTGAGTTAGGAGCCTGAATAATTGATTCATTCAACAGAATCAGCTCTACTTTTTTACAAAACAGATATCGCTGATTTAATTGCTTGGCAGCTTGTCGAGATTGGTCGAGATCCTGCGGGGTTATCTCCCCGGATAAAATCGCGAAACTGTCCAAGTCAGAAACGTGCGCGATCGCCAAGCCACGCGGCACAGAACCCCTTAAATACAGCCCTTGTAAACGAGTCGGCCACATGTCCTGACACGCTTGGCTGAACTCTGCGACTAACCTTGCCCAAGGGTGCGATATTTTATCCGCATGACAATCATTGATAATAAACCCGGCGGCATCCGTCGCGAAGAGCTTACCCCAAGGTGCAATGTTCGTCATGTCTTTTCTACGCTTGACGGAGTGGCGATCGTCTTCTAGTTTGACCCGCATTGATACATTTTGGGCGAATAGTGCTGTATTGCCATCATTTTCGCCTTAAACGGGCTGTTTTTTTGTCTTTGTGATGACGCTTATAGGTCTTTTTTTAGTAGACTTGCGAGCGTAAACATTTTCATTCTTGTACAAATACGAAAGTCTAACAATCATGAATTTTTTTCAATCCCGCTGGGTCTTGCTACTCGTCTTCAGCCTTGGCCTGACCCTGACAGGCTGCGGTGGAACTGAGGAGACAACAGAAGCACCGACAACCGATCCAACCCCCGAAACGTTAACGCTAGATGAGTCTGAAACGGAGACTGAGGAAGATGCCGAAGCAGAGGATGCCGAAGCAGAGGATGCCGAACTAACCCCTGCGCCAGATGGAACGTTTGCCGCCAGTATCCAAGAGGTGCTGATGACGAGTTTTCCCGAGCAAACTGGGTTTGATGTCGATGTCGTGGCGTGTCCAGAAGATGTCACCCTAGAGTCTGGCGAACCCTTCACCTGTGAGGTTCAAGCAACGGAAGGTTTCATCACGTCCGTGGATGTGGTCACCGATCCGGAAGCGGAAACCTTTGATTGGACAACGAAGGGACTCGATATTCGGGGTCTCGAAAAAGCGATCGCGGCTGGAATGCTCGAAAATATGGAACTAACGGGCGAAGTCGATTGTGGTTTGGGCGAGACGAAAAATCCGTTTCGTGAAGAAGAAGTCGGTAGTGCGTTTGAGTGTGCCTTTACCGCAGAGGAAGGCGATGATCAAACAATTAATGTTGTCGTCAATGATAACGAGGGTAACGTGACCTGGAACGTGAAATAAGCAGCGCTTTCCTTGCCCAGAAGTCCGACTTTTTCAAAAAGTCGGACTTCTATTGAGCCGTTGCACGCTTAGTAATGTGTGCCGGTTTTGCGGTGGTGTACCGCCGTCACCCGATCGGCATCGAACACCGTGCCGACCTCGGTGGTGGCGTACACCAACCAATGATCGCCGCATTCCATCCGCTCTTTCACCGTGCATTCCAAACAGGCGATCGCCTCGTTTAACACCGGCTGACCGTTCTCTCCCGGCTCCCAATCCACCCCCGCAAAGCGATCTTCACCGGGCGCGAACGGCTTGAGGAAATGCTTCATTAAGCCAATATGTTTACCTTCACCGAGGATATTGAGCGCGAAGGTATTGCCCTTGTAGAGCAACGATTCGATCGCCCGTTCCTTCGCCACCGCCACCGTAATCCCCGGCGGTGAAAATGTCGCCTGCGACACCCACGACGCCAGCATCGCGCTCGACACCTCGTTACGCCGCGTCGTCAAAATACACATCGACCCGACCACCCGCCCGATCGCCTGTTCCGTACTTGTTGCCGACTGGATTGGCGCTACGGCCTTCTTCGCCGCCTTTTCCTGCTTCTTCAGCGCCTGGACGAAATCCGTTCCCGCTTCCTCACAGGCTTTCATCACCGCTTCCGTCGGCGTGAATTTGACGCGAATCGGCTCAAAACCAAACTGGAAGCCCGCATTCCGTAGCTTCGTTTCAAGTAAGTCGATCGCCTCACCACTCCAGCCAAACGAGCCAAACACCCCCGCCAGTTTCGTATTTGGCACTTCTGACAACACCACCCCCAGCGCCGTTTGCACCTGGGTCGGCGCGTGTCCACCCAGCGTTGGCGACCCGATGACGAACCCCGCCGATCGCTCTAAAACCTCCTTGATCTCCTCCGGCGAGATCACCTCACAGTTGACCGACTCCACCTGAGCGCCCGCCTTGGTCATGCCGCTAGCGAGAGCCTGGGCGACGGCGGCGGTGTTACCGTAGGCCGAGGCGTAGAGTAGCGCCACGGTGATCTCCTGTTGCTGTTGGGCGGCGCTCCATTCTTTATAGGAGTAGGTCAGCTCTTGCTGGCCGTAGCGCACTAGCGGGCCATGACCGGGCGCATAGAAGCGAACCGGCGGCAGCGAGCCAAGTTTTTCGAGGACGGTGCTGACCTGACGCGCGTGGGGAGCCATCAGGCAATCGAAATAATAGCGGCGATCCTCGGTATAGAGCGCCCAGCCTTCATCAAAAAGCTGATCGCCGCAGACGTGCGCTCCGAAAAATTTATCGGTAAATAACACCTGGGTTTTGGTGTCGTAGGTGGCGAGCGCTCCCGGCCAGCGCGGCGTCGGGATGGGCGTAAACATCAGCCGGTGACCGTTGCCGAGGTTGAGGTTTTCCTCGCCGCGCATGATTTTAATGCGGGTAGCGGGCAGGTTGGGGAGGAGCAGTTGCAGCGAGATGGCGGCGGGATTCGAGCAAACGATCGTCGCATTGGTCGCGATCTCTAGCAGCGGTTCGAGGGTTTTGGCGCGGTTAGGGTTGATGTGACCGAGGATGATGTAGTCGATCGTCGTCGGGTCGAGGCTCTCCTGTAGCTGGGCGAGGAAAATCTCGCGGAACGATTCACCCGGCGGATCGAACAGGGCGATTTTGCTGCCCTTAATGAGATAGCTATTGGCCGATGTGCCGCGCTGAAGTGCATATTCAATCTCGAACCGGAGACGCCCCCAACTGCGCGATCGCAAGATTTGTGTATCGGTGGCAATATCGAGGCATTGAACGTCGCGGGGTCTGGTCGTTTCCATGATGTTCGAGGGTGTGGGAGATCGCGGAATGATCGGATCGTCTGTCAAATTGCGAGCGAGAGTTGGGATTGGATGCTAGGGAAACTACGCCACGCTCAAGCCTTTCGATTTCAGCCATTCTTCGTTATAAAGGCGCGATTGGTAGCGCGATCCGCTGTCACACAGCACTGTAACGATCGTGTGTCCCGGCCCCATTTGCTTCGCCAGCGCCACCGCTGCCCCGACGTTAATCCCGACGGAACCGCCCATAAACAGGCCATCTTTGCGTAAAAGCTGATAGACCACGCGCACGGCTTCCGTATCGTCGATTTGAATCGCATCATCGATCGGCACGCCTTCCATATTGGCCGTAATCCGACTGTTGCCGATGCCTTCGGTAATCGAGCTGCCCTCGGGTTTGCTCTCGCCGGTTTTGATATAGCTATACAGCCCGCTGCCCATCGGATCGGCGACGACGCACTTCATATCCGGGTTTTTCTCTTTCAAAAACATCGCGGTTCCGGCATAGGTTCCGCCGGTTCCCGTCGCCGCAACCCAGGCATCGACTTTGCCGTCGGTTTGCGCCCAGATTTCGGGGCCGGTGGTTTCGTAGTGGGCGTTGCGGTTGGCGAGGTTGTCGAACTGGTTCGCCCAGATGGCGTTATCGAGTTCGTCGGCGAGGCGACCGGAGAGTTTGACGTAGTTATTCGGGTCGCGGTACGGCACGGCAGGCACGGGGCGAACTTCGGCGCCGAGGGTGCGCAGGGCGTCCATTTTTTCCTGGGATTGGGTCTCGGGGATGACGATCAGGCATTTGTAGCCCTTGGCGTTGCAGATGTGGGTGAGGCCGATGCCGGTGTTGCCTGCTGTGCCTTCGACGACGGTTCCGCCCGGTTTGAGGAGGCCGCGCTGTTCGGCGTCTTGGATGATGTAGAGTGCGGCGCGATCTTTCACCGATCCGCCGGGGTTGAGGAATTCGGCTTTCCCGAGAATCTCGCAGCCAGTTTCGTCGCTAAAGCTGTTGAGACGAATCAGGGGGGTGTTGCCAATGGTGTCGAGAAAGCCGTGTTTGATATCCATGGGGAGGAGAAGTACCGCAAAGTGTGCTTATTTTATCGGTTTGGCGACCGATCGCGCGTGAATGCCGGTTTAGACATCAGGGTAAACGCATACTCCCAATGAATGCCCTCATCCCCCAGCCCCTTCTCCCAAAATGGG
>CAZFJL010000041.1:0-37666 GCA_964518905.1 uncultured Geitlerinema sp.
GTGCGGTTTTCAACTTAGACGAGAGTGTCCTAATTTAATCGGCTTCTGCTATAGCGCATTTGCAGTGGCGCTACGCCGTCAAGCAGTTCGACCCCACTCGCAAAATTGCCGCCACAGATTGGCACGCCTTGGAGCAAAGTGTAATTCTGTCGCCCTCGTCTTTAGGGTTGCAGCCGTGGAAATTTTTCGTCGTGGAAAGTCCTAATTTGCGATCGCAACTGCCGGAATTTTCCTGGGGGCAAACGCAGGTGGTCGATGCGTCCCATCTCGTCGTATTCGCGATCAAAACCAAGATCGACGACGCCTACATCGATGCTTATCTCGCGCGGATGGCCGAGGTGCGCGGGATCTCGATCGACAGTCTTGCGCCCTTTGCCAAGATGGCGCGGGGGTTTGTTGGCGGGCAATCGCCTGACGAGCTGAAAAGCTGGGCGAAGCTTCAGGCTTACATCGCGCTCGGCCAATTTATGACCAGTGCGGCGCACCTGGGGGTCGATACCTGTCCGATGGAGGGGTTCGTGGCTGCGGATTATGACCGCATTTTGGGTCTGACGGACAAGGGCTATGCGTCGGTCGTGCTCTGTCCGGCGGGCTATCGAGACCCGAGCGATCGCTATGCCCACTTGCCGAAAGTCCGTTTTCCGCAGGACGAGATGATCGAAACGCTGTAAGACGAAATCCGACTGTGTATAAGCTTAGATCCTCGATCTAGGGCGTGTCATCAATTAGCACCAGACCCCTTACGGGGTAAGCGGTTGAACGCCCGATCCAACAAAAAACAAAAGGGGCTGAAACCCTTGCTGAGTAAAGGCCACAAATTTAATTGATGACAGCCCCTAGGCGGACACCGCACTATTCGCTGCGCGAAGGCTACGCCAACGACTCCGCTCAGTGCTCTCCCAGTGTTTTCATGAGTCCTAACACCATCAGTTTTTGCTACGTCAAGCCCGACGGCTGGTCTCATAGCGAAGCTATCGAAACTGCTCCTTTACAACAGCCTGGGTCTCGGCGTCGGCAGCAAACATATGCTCAACGCGTAAAGATGCGAGGGTGATGTCTTGTGGGGTTCCGAAGGTTGTGAACATGCTAAAGAAAGCGAGCTCACCATGCTTCGTCGCGTAGCGGGTTGTTAGTATCGGTGCTGGGGCGATCGCTCCGTTGGTTTGCGATCGCTGCTTGTCCAGACGAATGTCTAGCAACGCAGCGAACGCGTCTGCCTTGGGGCTCAATTCAGGCTGCGCCGAGGCTTCATGTCTCAGGTTTGCCAAAAAAACGGGGCCGACTTCCTGTAGATTCACAATTGATTTTGATAATCCTTCTGGGTGAATCAGAAAATCTAACAGATTGATCGGCTCCGTTTGGCTTCGATCGGCGGCTTCTGGAGTCAAGACATCGATCAGCCATTGACCACCTCGGTTCAATCGCAACAAATTCCATTGAGCATCGATAACGAGTGCAGGCAGTGGATCGTGTGCATCAATCAATTGCTGTAGTGCAAAATTGACCTGTGCCAACATCGGATCATCGAGCTGCGTTGCTGTGTAAGCCGGTGCGTAGCCTGCTTGCAACAAAATCTCATTACAAACTGCGAGCGGAGCTTTCAACTCTTGCAGCCACGCTATCAGCAATTTGCGGCTGGGTTGGGCGCGTCCACTTTCTACAAAACTGATGTGCCGCTGAGAGACCCCTAACCGCAACGATAGTTCTAGCTGGCTAATCCGAAGTGACTTACGGACTTGGCCTAAGGTATGAGTTAGCATCTAGAGCCTGAAGACATGAGGAATGAATTCCCCGATTTAATCACAGCCCATTCTCAATGCAATTACCTGTGAGGTAATTGCATTGAAGACCGACCAACTGAATACTAGGCGCTACATTTCAAGCGAGGTTTCTCCATGCAACGTAGCCTAATCATTCTCACCCTGATTCTGTTCGGAGGTCTCACCAGTGCGGCGCTTTGGTACCACGGCTATTGGGGTATTATCAATCTCGAATTTCAGAACTTCGGCACGCTTCAGGTCTTTGCCGACCTGGTAATTGCTTCGGCGCTCGCCATGGTTTGGATGTGGCAGGATGCCAAAACCACAGGTCGCAATCCGTGGCCGTGGCTGGTTGCGACGTTGATCGCAGGCTCATTTTCTCCCTTGTTTTACCTGCTGACACGCCCATCAGTAGAAGAACAGCCAGAGTAGTGCCAGGTATAGCAAGGGAAGCCGAGATTCGGGCGAGATGACGGATGACGATCGCAAGCGTGGTTCGATGTCGTGAAAGTGGGAACCGCTGAAGGCCATCGCCTGCGATCTTGGGTTCAAGCACGCGCGACCCAGGCATGGCGATGAGACCTCACACCGCCACCGACATCGAAACGCTATCGGCTTCGAGGCTGTCGCCCTTTGTTTCGCCATCGTGATACGCCGCCAGCACCACCTCGCTGGTTTTGCCCCAGCAGATTGCACCGGTGGCATCGATCGCGATCGCGCCGAGATCTCGCTTATTTTCCGTGGACTCCGCGATCGATTTCTCCATCGCCGCCGCCAAGGTCATCCCGTCCGTCACCCGGATCACCACCTTCGCCGCGAAACATTCATCAATAATGTCCTCGCCGATGCCCGTGCAGCTAATCCCCGCCACCTTCGTGGCGTAGTTCCCCGCAGGCATCGCCGAATCACTCACCCGTCCGATGCGCTCGAAGCCCTTACCACCGGTGGACGTTCCGGCGACGATTTCGCCGTTGCAGTCGAGCGCGACAACACCGATCGTGCCGCGTCCCGCTTCCGGATCATCCGAGCCTGTGGGTTGCTCCTCCGCGACCACGTTCGCCATAGTGCGTTCAAAGTCATTCTTGCGATCTTGCAGCCATTCATTCAGCCGCTTGTCGGTCAGCGGGTTAAATACCGGCAGCGCTAGCTCGCGGGCAAAATTCGCCGCGCCTTCATCGGACAGAACCCGATCGCGCTCGGACTGAAGTTTCGCCGCCATCTCGATCGGATGCTCGATCCGCATGACGTTAATCGCGCCGCTGAAGCGCTGCGCCGTGCCATCCATCAGCGACGCACTCATGCGAATCTGGCCGTCGGATTGCAGCACCGATCCAACCCCAGCGTTAAACAGCGAGTGGCTTTCGAGCAAGCGACACCCGAGAATGACGGCATCTTTGGCGCTGCCACCATCGGCGAGCAGGGCATAAACCTCATCGAGAATCGTGTAGAGCGCCGTACGGACGGTAGCAACACCGCCTTTACCTTGGAGTGAGCTGCCCGCGCCGCCGTGGATGATGAGTTTGGGGGTCGGTTTGGGGGTCTGTGCGGTCATGGGAGATGTAGCCTCTGTGGGGAACTCGTTTGTTTATGTTGTTGACGTATGCGGAGAAAACTCCGGCGATCGATTTTAGTCTTTGTTTGTCTTTGGGTGTTTAGTCTTTGGGGGGCGCGATCGTCTTTTTTTTGGATAGAGCGTACGCATCGATCGGCTTAAAACACACGAGGCCATAGAAACATTGCCATAATGCCCCTACAAATTTCGATATTTCACTTAGGTTTTAAAAAGGCAAATGTAAACGAACATTCGCAATCTACCAGATCAGCATTTCAGCTCAACAAAAAAGCTTGTGACACAAAAAAAACACATAAAATATGTGCTGATTTATGATATTTCTAGTCTCCCTATCAGGATAGAAAGTTCGTCACATTTCACCCAATAAAGCAAGCTTGGTTAACAGCAAAGATACGGAATAGCCTATCTATAAATTGAGGTGAGACAAAAATTTTAACTATGAGTTTCGTCCTGTATGTGATCTTACAGAGCAGAGCCAAGTGATTTCTCCGAGAACATTCCCCTTCATTGCGAACAGAACTCATGTACTTCTCGTTTGTCAGTATTGCTGTAAGTAAGGCTGGGCGAGCAAACGAAAAAATACTGAATTTTTACTGACGTTTAGGGAATAGATTGTTATATTAACTACTATGTCTTCCACGCACAATACTTACGAATGTCCACTTCTAGCTACTTAAAAATACCAAACTTAGGAAATTCCCAAGCAGATCAGTTAGCTGCATTAACTGGAGATATTCTTTATCCCGAACTTAATCTTTCTCTCTCTAATAACATCAAGACCCTAGCCTTAGAAAATGATTTGGACTCAGCAGCGGGTGAACCGTCTCAGTCTTTACACGGAGATTCGATCGCAGGTTTCGTTGGTGCTTTAGATGATCCGATACATGTTGGTTCTCTGGACTGGGATGAGAGCGACGTGATTCTCGTAGACGATGTACCCGTCATTATTGTTCCGGCCTCGCCCCAGCAGATCGTACCAACGTCGTCTTCGGTTGTGCCCCGCCCCGCAGATTCTGGCGGTGAAAAGCCGACGAAGAAAGCGATCGCAAACGGTGAAAATGATCTCGTTACGGCGGATGTCACGGCGCGGATTTATACGATTCGTAAGGTGCTGGAGACACTAGTAGAAGGTGAGAAAGCAGAAATGCTTACGGGTTCTAGTCAATTCGGGTTGATTTGACCATGCAAAGACTGTCATCGAGATTGCTTTAACAGCAAACTTGCCTAGGTGTACATACTTTTTCAGAAGTCCTCTTATCGTGGACACTCGCCTTAATTGTCAGTGGCCTAAAACACAGTCAGCTTTTTATGGTCTTAGGGAATGTAGTACCTGTAGACCGGTCGCTCTGAGAATATCCGGATACTCGTTTGAAGATATTGAATTGTTGAGCTGACCTCAGTGCCTCAGGATATCTGCGCTCTACTATTTCTGTATAATTACGATCTACCCATGACAACGACACACGACCCGGTTCTTACGACTCCCAATTACGATCGCCTCGTCTTGATCGATCCAGGTGTCGATTGTCCAGGTGACCTCGCTCGCCACGTCCAACCCAATGCAAAGGCGATCGTACTGGAAGCTGGCTGTGATGCCTTCGAGCAGATTGACCGCATCCTCCTCAAAGAGCGGAATCTGAAAGCTGTTGATGTCATCACTCACGCTCGTCCGGGTGTATTGCAATTTGTCGGTGGTGCGATCGGTCTGGTAGAGCTTGAGCATTGGCGACCTCGGCTGGAAAGCTGGCGATCGGCGCTAGCGGATGGTGCTGAGTGGTTGTTTTATGGGTGTTGTCTGGCTGCTGATCGGGTTGGGCGTCAGTTTGTCGAAATGTTAGGTGATGCTCTCGGTGTGACGGTGTCAGCGGCGTCGCGAGTTGTTGGTGCTTCGGCGCAGGGTGGATGCTGGGAGTTGGATGTTACGACGGGTTCACGTACGGTCGCATTGGCGATCGGTACGAAGGGTCAGGAAGACTACGGATCGACATTTGCGCTGCAAAACCTACTGTTTGCCTCCGAGGGACAAGGCCGGACAGGAGTGGCCACAATTGACCTTGGGACGGGCGAAGTAACTCGTTTATCCGGAAGCGGTCTTGCATTCTCAACAAATTCTCTGGCTCGCCGTTTTGAGTCCATCGGCGAGCCCGGACTGCTGTACGGATTGAGTAACGAGGAAGGTGATCCTCGTCCTCCCGTCAAATTATTTGCCTACGATCCGGCCACTGGCGAAAATGTAGATACCAAGCAGTTCGTACTAAGTCTTCGTGGTGGTACACCGCCCGACAACCTAGTGAAATTCGCTCAGGCTGAAAATGGCACACTTTACGCCATGGCTGGTGCTGGTAGCCAAGCTTTGTACACGATCGACCCAGACACGGGTGTCATGACAAATCTTGGAGACGTTGCTTTTCAAAATGGTCAGGGTGGATTTCCTCGGACTGGAGGTAGCGGAGATATCGCTTTCGACCCGGACGAGCCGAATGTCCTTTACATTTCGATGATTCGTCCACCTACTACTGATCCAGGTACTGGAGCAGCTATTCCAAGCTTTTTTGAGCTTCACAAGCTGACTCTAGATCCAATGAATCCCAGCACCTTAACGAATACAGAATTTGTTGGCACTATTACTGATCCTAATCCAAGTGTGACAACAGGAGGGCCGTTTCCCCTGCGACGTGCTTCAGGAGCTGGAACGCTCGCCTTCGGTAGTGATGGATTTCTATACCTAAGTGGCCAGTCGGGCGCTGGTGTTGGGCTATATAAGGTCGATCCCGCAAACGCTGCAACCACTCGAATTACGGATAATCTTGAGACGGCAGATGGTCGTTCGTTCGTCCCCTCCGATTTTGCGACCTTTCCGATTCCCTCGATCGCGCTCGATATGGAGGTGGACAAGGATGATGGAGGACTCGACACTGCCGATCTTGGCGATACCATCACTTATACGCTTACGCTTAAGTATGATGGCGCACGAGATCCGCTCCCGCCAAACAACATCGATCCGGACTTTGCCGTAGAAGGTATTAAGGTTACCGATGTCCTTCCGGATGGTTTGGACAATGCGACGTGGACGCGGGAGATAACATTGCTCAAAACCGGTGTTAAGGACCCCCCGACCCCCCCTACAACGGGCAATCTTGGCGATATTAACGATAGCCTCAATCTGGAAGGGGCATCAACGATCGTCTACACCATTACCGGTAAGATCACCGCACCACTCGCCAGCGGTAACACCCTGCGCAACGAGGTGACGGTATCGGCGGACGGGTTCACGATCCTCGATACGACTGGTAATGTCGTTAATTCGATCGCCTCTTCCGATGATCTGACAGTTACCACGCCTCCCAATGCGATCAATGCAGTCAATACCGTCGAGCCTGGTGGAGCGGTTCAGTTGACGGGTTTATTGGGCATTGATCCAGACGGCGATCCCATTAGCAGTTATATCTTCAAGCAGCCCAAAGAAGGTGTTCTCTACCTCGGTGATCCCGCTAGTGGTGGAACCATAATTAACTTTGTGGATGTGGATGGTGATGGTGAGTTTGAGGCTGAGATCGATGCTGACGACCTCGCCAACGTTTATTACAAAGCAAATTCTGCTACTGACCCAACAAATCCTTTTAACGGCGAACCGTTCGAGTACACCGCGATCGGCGATGATGGCAGTGTTTCTGAACCCGCGACGGTTACGATGAACGTCCCGCCGGAGGCAGACGATAATACGACCACGATCGTCGCCGGTACCATCAATCCACTCCCCAATGATTTACTTGCGGGTAGCGATGCCGAGGATGTCACGGTTAGTGGGTTCCGCATAACGTCTTTACCGAAAGGGGGAACACTTTATGCCACGATCGGCGGCAACCTCGTCCCCGTAACAACGGACTTGCTGCTCACACCAGACCTGGCAAAAAGTCTTGTTTTTGAGGCTGACCCAGGTTTCACCAGTAATCTTGACTTTAAGTTTGTTTCGATCGACAAAAATGGTGCTGAATCCGACCCGGCGACGATCACTCTGAATCGTGATACCAACTCTCCGCCCATTACGATCGAAGATGCAATTACCACCGCCCCGCCAAACGCGACGACCACACTCGTCGGTCTCGGCGGAAGTGATGTTGAGACAACAGACCCCAACGCTCTAAAATATTCGATCGACAGTGTTCCTGATTCGACGTTAGGGACGCTAGCTTATACCAACAGTGCCGGAACTCTAGTTCAGCTTACAGCAGGCAACATAACGGGCTTAGAGCTGAGTGCGACAGAACTCGCAACTTTAGCCTTTACACCTACAACCGATGCCGCGATCTGGACAGATGGAGTAACAGCTAGCTTCACCTATTCCGCGATCGACGGAGATAACCGCAAAGACCCGACCCCGGCAACAGCCTACATTAAGGCCACCCCTGATACCAACGTCCCACCGGAAACCTTCGAGCTTCCCGAAACATTTGGCAGTACCTCCAGTGTCCCCCCCGGTGGAGCAACCCAACTTCGCGAGTTAGGCGGAACCGATCCTGATGATCCCAACAATTCCGTTCGTGGTTTTAAGTTCACACTTCCGCCCGCCAGTGCTGGTGTCCTATATCTCGGTGATCCGAACAATGGTGGACGCGTCATTCTCGATGGTGAAGAAATTTCGGCCTCTGATATCGGCAACATTTATTTTGATGCAGCCGATGGCTACAACGGAACAACATTTGAGTACACAGCGATCGATAATGGCGGTTTAGCAGATCCGACACCTGCCATGGTCATGCTAACAAAAGCTAGCAACTTACCCCCGGAGACTGCGGATGTTTCGATTAGTGGGGCTCCTGACTCGCCTTTAGCGATCGGCGATCAATTGAGTGCGACAGATGCCGAGGGTGACAATATTGCCTTCTTCACGATCGATACGCTACCCGCCTCGACCGACGGTATCCTCTATCTCGGAGGCCCACCGGAAGCGGGTGGTGTCGCGATCAAGGAAGGCGCACAGCTAACCCCCGACCAGCTTAAGCTGCTGTACTTCGTTCCCGTCGATGGTTTCAGCGAAGCTCGCTTTACCTACTCAGCTACCGACACCCTCGGCAACACTGACCTAAGCCCTGCCACCGTCAATATCGGTACAAATAAACCACCGGAGACCAATAACGCCACCGCTCGTGTTCAAGCGGGTCAGCAGGTCGCACTCTCCGGCCTTGGCGGAAATGATAGTGATGGTACGGTTACATTCTTTGAAATTGATACGATTCCGGCGGCATCCCAGGGCATCCTTTACCTTGGCGATCCAGCCAACAATCGCCCAATTAAAGACGGAGATCTTCTATCACCTAGCGATCTAGCCTCTCTGGTCTTCGTTGCCACAGGTGCATTTACCGGAGCCAATTTCACCTACTCAGCTTTCGATAATCTGGGCAAAAAAGATCCGACACCAGCCACCGTCACCATTGGCTCTCCCTTCACACCCAGTACACCCAGCACACCCAGCACACCAGAGACTCCAGAGACGCCAGAGATCCCCCAACCTGACGTCGAGCCGATCGACACCCCGCAAGCCGCACTATCCGACGACGATTGCGAACTACCACCAGAGCTGCAAGCACTGCTCGAACAAGACTGCCTCGGCTGTCAGTCACCACCACAACCAGAAGACCTACCAGCAGCCACCAGCACCCCGACCTTGCCGCGATCACCACTGGACTCTCTAGAAGAGACCAGCATCACGATCGCTCTCCAATCCAGCGACGGTAACCTAGTCTACGGTGGACTCGATGACGATTTCCTCGTAGGTGACAGCGGCAACGACACCCTCAGCGGCGATCGCGGCAACGACGATATCAGCGGTGGTCAGGGCGATGACGTACTGTACGGCAACGGAGGGAACGATCTGTTACGCGGCGAATCCGGCGAAGATACGCTCTACGGCGGCATCGACTCCGATCGCCTACGCGGTGGCGACCAGCGCGACATCATGTACGGCGATCGTGGCGCAGATAACATCGCCGGTGGTCAGGGCGACGACACCATCATCGGTGGTACGAGTAATGCCCTCAATCCCGAAGGCAACGCCAACCCGTTAAGCCCAGAAGAGATCATCGACGGTGATTTCCTCTGGGGCGAACTCGGTAATGACCTGATCGATGGTAACCGGGGTAACGATATCGTCGTCGGTGGCCTCGGAGACGACACCCTCGGCGGTGGTTCCGACCAAGACGTTATCTGGGGCGAGGGCGACAACGACCTAATGTATGGCGATCGGGGCAACGACACCCTCTGCGGTGGCGACGGCGACGACACCATGTACGGCGGCAATGGTAACCCCTTCTTCCCCGAAGGTGAAACCGAAGCCGACTACATGATCGGCGGCTGGGGTCACGACCTGATCTACGGCAACGACGGCGACGACACCCTCTGCGGTAGCGATAGCAACGACACGCTCTACGGCGGTCAGGGCGACGACATCATGCTGGGCGGCAACCATGACGACGTGCTCGATGGTCAGCGCGGCACGAATACCCTCGTCGGCGGTGACGGTAACGATATCTTTGTCATCGGTGGTGAAGATAGCCGCAACATCATTGTTGATTTTGACCTCGAAACCGACGCGATTCGCTTGGTCAACGGCCTAACCTTCGCCGATCTCAGCTTTGACAGCACCAAGGACTTTACGCAAATCCTCCACGGCGATCGCGTCCTCGCAACCGTTTACTGCACCAAACCCGAAGCACTCACCGCCCGGTACTTCATCGGCGAAAGCGAGTGCAGTATTGTCTGCCCCGATGCTCCCGGTGCCCCAACTCAGCCCGATCTACCCACCCCCGAAATTCTCGTTCAGCGCCCTACCTGGATCGACAACGATGACACCACGGCAGCCAATGAATACATCGGCAATGCCACCGGTGAAGTTCTCTTCGGTCGTGCCGGTGATGACAAAATCCAAGCCCGCGCCGGTAACGACACGATCTTTGGGGGCAATGGTAGCCCTGACGAAGACGTGAACCTCACCGATCGCGACACGATCGCCGGAAATCGCGGCGATGATGTGATTTTCGGTAGCGAAGGTGACGACGAAATCCGCGCCGGTCGCGATAACGATCGCGTCTGGGCGGGCAAGGATGACGACCTGGTGTACGGCGATCGAGAAAATGACACCCTCCTCGGTGAACTCGGCAACGACACCCTAGTCGGTGGTTCCGATGAAACCCAGCCCGCTGACATCAATGGCAACGACTGGTTACTCGGTGGCGGTGGCGATGACCTGCTCTACGGCAACCAAAGCCAAGACACCCTCGGCGGTGGCGAGGGTAACGATATTCTTCACGGTGGCCAAGGTGATGACGTCGGTTATGGTGACGATGGCGATGACGTGATTTACGGCGATCGCGGTAACGACATCTTCGACGGTGGCAACGGCAACGACACGCTGATCGGTGGTAATGACGTCGGTCGTGATGACGGCGAGGATCTGCTCGTCGGTGGCGGTGGCGATGACGTGATCGGCGGTAACGGCGGCAACGATCGCCTCGTCGGTGGCACGGGTAACGACACGATTCGCGGCGGCGCAGACCAAGACATCCTCTGGGGTCAGGACGGCGACGATCTACTCTACGGCGACAAAGGCGATGATACGATTTGCGCCGGAGACGGTGACGATATCCTGATCGGCGGCAACGACAACCCCGGCGATCCCGATGCGGCCAACGATGACGTACTGATCGCCGGAGCCGGTAACGATCGCGTCTACGGCAACCGTGGCAACGACAAACTCTACGGCGAAGACGGCGAAGACTGTCTCTACGGCGGTGAAGACGACGACACAATCTGCGCCGGAGATGGTAACGATCTGCTCGACGGTCAGCTCGGCAACGATCGCCTCATCGGCGGTACAGGTAACGATCGCTTCGTCATCCGACGTGGTGGCGGAACCGACACGATCGTCGATTTTGAACTCGGCATCGATCGCATCGCCCTGGCTGACGGGTTAACCTACGCCGACCTGACGATCGTCAACGGAGCCACCGGCGCGATCGTCCGCGCAGGCAATGAAGATTTGGCGATCGTTAACGGCGTCATGGCCAGCAGCCTGATCGCTCAACGTTTCACGACGAACGCCGAATGCTGTCTTGATAAAGATGACATTTGCAATGTCGCCTGTCCCGAGGCTCCCGAACCGATCATTCCGAGTAACGCCGACCTACCCGATGTGCCAATCTGGAACGGTGACGCGACCAATGATCAACGCAGCAGTAACGCCACCAGTGAAATCCTATTTGCCGGTGACCAAAACGATATCGTCGATGGTGGCGCAGGCGACGACACGATCGTCGGTGGTAACGGTAGCCTCACCTCCGTCGGCGCAACCCAACGCGACGAACTCTACGGCAACGACGGCAACGACGATATCTACGGCAACGAAGGAACCGACACCATCCGCGCCGGTCGCGACAACGATCGCGTCTGGGCGGGCAAAGACGGCGACCTGGTGTACGGCGATCGCGGCAATGACACGCTCCACGGCGAATTGGGCGACGATACGCTCATCGGCGGCAATGGACGTACCGGCGACGATGATGGCGATGGTAACGACGTCCTCTTCGGTGGCGACGGCAACGATGTACTCAATGGCAATAATGCCAGTGACCAGCTTGTTGGCGGCACGGGCGACGACCTGCTACGCGGTGGACGCGGCGATGATTTGCTCTGGGGTGAAGCCGGTGACGATCTGCTCTTCGGTGAAAAAGGCAACGATACTCTGTGCGGTGGCGACGGCAACGACACCCTCATCGGCGGCAGCGGCAACAACCTCGACCCGGAAGTCATCGCCGAGGATGTGAACATCAACGGTGAAGCGATCGGCGACCCCGCGAGTAATGATGTTCTGATTGCCGGATTGGGTGATGATTGGCTGTTCGGCAACGTCGGCGATGACAAGCTCTACGGCAACGAGGGCGACGATCGCATCGATGCCGGACAAGGCGATGACACCCTTTGCGGTGGCGCAGGCGACGACACGCTCATCGGCGACGCAGGCCGAGACGTCTTTATCCTGACGCCGGAACTGGGCAGCGACCTGATCGTCGATTTCAGCCGCGACCTGGACACGATCGTCCTCACCGGTGGTTTGACGGTGGACAACCTCAACCTCCGCAACACCGATGCGGGTCTCGTCCTCCAGTTCGGCGCTCAGGTGATCGCCACGATCGCCAACCTCACCGCCCGCGAGTTCCTGCTCTCGACTAATATCGAAACCCTCGAAAGCTGCGGCATCCCAAGCCTCGTCGCGATTAGCGAAGATTGCAGCACCCCCAACCTGCCCAGCCTCGAAACCCTGGCCTTCCGTTACGGCAGCGACCTGGTCGATAACACCGACGGTTTCCGCCTGGTGGGCGACAGCATCGACGATGTCCTCAACGGTGGCGGCACGCGGGACGTGATCGAAGGCGGACTCGGCGACGATATCCTACGCGGTGGCGCGGGCGATGATGTGATTTTCGGCGGTATTTCCAGTGATGTTCCGGTCGGTCCCGATCGCGATCGCGATTTAATCTTCGGTAACGACGGCCTCGATCGCCTGTTCGGCAATGAAGGATATGACACCATCTACGCCGGACGCGATAGCGATGTGGTCTTCGGTGGTAAGGACGACGATCGCTTAATCGGCGATCGCGGCTCTGACCTGCTCGCGGGCGAACTGGGCAACGATACGCTGATTGGCGGAACCGGCACACCCGAACGCGATGACACCGACGGCGCAGACTGGCTCGACGGTGGTGCGGGCGAGGATGTCCTCTACGGCAACACCGGTAACGATACCCTCGTCGGTGGTGACGGCGACGACCTGGCTCGCGGTGGTCTTGATGGCGATCGCATCTACGGCGCTGCCGGTTATGACTTGCTCTACGGCGAGCAGGGCAATGACTGGATTTGCGGCGGTGACGACGACGACACGATCGTCGGTGGCACGGGCGACCCCACCAACCCGGACATCGGCAACGACACGCTCCACGGCGGCGCGAACGATGACATCATCCTCGGCAATGCGGGCGATGACATCCTGATTGGCGATACGGGCGCGGATACGTTGGTCGGTGGTATTGGTAACGATATCCTCGAAGGCGGCGACGGCGGCGATCGTCTGTTCGGTGATTTCGGTGACGATACGCTGGTCGGTGGTAACGGCAGCGATCGCTTCTTCCTGGAACGCGATCGCGGCCAGGATACGATCGTCGATTTCGATGCGCGGACGGATATCCTGGCGTTCGGCCTGGGTCTGAGCCGTGCGGATCTGACGATTACGAATCTGGGCGGTGCGCTAGAGATTCGCGTCGGGGTCAATCCGGCGGAGTCGATCGAGGGCGACCTGATCGCGACGATGACGGGGCAATATCTCGATGAGCTGGGCGATCGTAATTTCGCGTAATCCAGGTTCATGGGTCAGACCTCGGATTTCTTGCAGATTTTTTGGAGAATCCGAGGTCTTGCTGATCCATATACGATCGGTTGCTGCTATAGCAAAAAACGATTTTGTTAGGACGTACAAAAAAAGCTGAGAGCACTGAGCGAAGTCGAAGTGCGGTTTTTAGCTTAAACAAGAGCGTCCTAATACGATCGGTTGCTGCTATGACTCGCGAGGTTTGGCCTCGATGGTTCCAACTTTAGCCATAATCCCGAAACTCAACACCGTGACGATCGCCCCCCACACCGCCGCGATCGTCCAGCCGTAGTGCAGCGCGATCGTGTGGTCACCGGCGGGAACCTCGATCGTGACCGTCCCCGCTTCGGAACAACCCGTCGGAGCCTTTTGTCCATCAATCTTGGCCTGCCAAGCGGGATAGCAGTAGAGACGCACGGTCAGACGCTTGGGGGTTGCAGCGGAGGTGATGATTCGACGATCGTACGCATCCCAACGCTCGATCGCAGTGTCGCCATCAAACCAAACCTCGGGGGCGTAGCGACGCGGTGGCGCAGCATTGGTCGGCTGATATTCGTAGGCATCCTCTAGCAGGTGCGCGAAGGGTTTTTCGGCTGCCAGCCACGCGCGTCCCGTATCCTCGGGGCTGTACCAGGTGGGGTGTTGAATACTCGGAGCCGTGGTGATAAATCCAGTGCCGAACGCGGTACGCATCCAGAGCAGGGCGATCGTGGCCGTCAGGATGGCGATTTGGGGTGTGCCATCGCGATCGCGCCACCGGTGGAGCAAGAGGCCGACACTTAAGGACGTAATCAGCGACATAATCGTCAGCAACCGCCAGGGAAACTGGGCGTATTGCAAGATATCAACATTACCCCAAATAAAGGCGGATAGGGTGTGTGTGAAAAAGGCCACGCAACAAAAGCCAATCACGATGCCCACCAGCGATCGCCAACCGCGTTTCGTTCGGTAGCACATCACCGCCGTCGCGATCGCCGCCACAATAAAGACAAAACCCTCCATCAGCCACATTTTCGTAATGCCGCTGAGGATATATTGCACAAAACCATCGGGGCTATCCGAGCCGACGAGATTGCTAACCGCTCCACCGGAGACTCCTTTGATGGCCACCGCCAACCGCGTTAGCTGGCGCTCAAACACCACCGGGACGAGAAAAAAACCGGCGATGCCCCAGCCGATCACGATCGATCCCAGGGTCAACGCCAAGGTCTTGAGACCTCGGCGATAGTGTGTCGCGATCGTATACGGCCACCAAAATAAGTTAAACAGCAATAACGATGGCACATTTGTTAGCACCAACCCTGCCGAAACACCGGCCACTCCCCACCGCCAGCGCGGGCGATCCACCGCTAAGTCCGTCATCCACAGTCCCAGCGGCAACCACAATGCCGCCACCGCTGACGACAAAGCCATCCGCATATAGCGATCGTACAAATTGTAAGGCGCGAGCAGAAAGAAGAGTCCGGCCACTAAGGCTGCGATACGTCCCCACGCCTGACGTTTATAGCCGTAGACACTGAGTCCCGATAACAAGCTAATCAGGCTATAGACACCGCCGAAGGTCTGGCCGATCGGCCAGTGAGCCACCCCCTTAAATAGGTGGGCGAGATAGTAGGGGAGGGGCGGATAAAAGACAAAGGTGGGGCTACCGTAGCCGTAGTTGGTTTCGGCTAGCCAGCGCGGATAGGCGATCCCGTCGCTGATTTGCTGTGAAAAGTGGTTAATCCAGAGTGAATGCCAGACTGTATCGTGGCCGAGGATGACTTCACCGGCGAAAAACCGTCGATGCATTGCGATCGCGCTAATTGCTAATACGATCACGGCGATCGCATCACTCATCTTTAAATCCCAGCGATGCGCGAATGTCGTGCTTTGATTCCGCACAAGGTCGGCGACCCGCCGCGCTTGAGTCGGGATTGATCGAGGATGATGTGCGGTCATAGCGGGTTTAATCTTCGTGATTACTCGGGTGAATCAAGGCAAAGCGGGGATGGGGAAGCAGCATGAAACGATCGTGCAAGATCAGCTTAGAGTATTGCCCGAAAATAATCGTCTATTCCAGGAGTCTGACGTTTTGGAATAGTTCAATTAGTATCGTGGTGCGCTACGACGGATTTTTAATTGGTTCTTTCTTGTCGTGGCGATCGCTGTCTAACGCACCCTAGCACTACCACTATCGAAGGATAGGGATGCATTCGGGGGGTAGATGTTATGTTTTCGTGGTGGGATTGGCGGTCACTTTCAAATTAATTTGCCCATGTATTTTTGTGTATTTTTTTTGAGATCTTAATCTTGAGGTTTTCCGCATTTTTACGATGGGAAACACGGTCTTGGTATTTGTTTTGCCGTGACTTGTTTGTTGTGGCGTATGTGTTTTTACGCAATTTATATTGATGGGCAAAAGTGTTTAGGAAAAGTGATTTTTTTGATTTAATTTTGCTATGCTTTTGGGTGGCAACTTTTTGAGTGTTTTTATGAATTTGAGAAAGCCAGATCCGACGACGCGGTTATTGTTGGGGTTGTGGTCGCTGGATGGGATGGATGCGGCGGTTAAGCGGAGTGAGGTGATGAAGCGGGCGCGGATTGGGAAGGAGAGGGTGGGGGATTATTCGTCGATCGTGGATGCGTTGGTGGCGGATGGTTCGATCGCGGTGGAAATGGTAGGGCGATCGAAGGTGTTTCGGTTGTTGGCTCCGGGTGTGGATCGGTTACGGGCTGGGGTGTTGAATCCTGAGTTTGGGTTTGAGGGGACGGTTGTGGTGGGGACGCGGTTTGTGTCGCCGTTGTTGCGGTTTTTCCGGGAGGTTGTGGCGATCGCTCCGATCGTGGAGGCTTCGCCGGTTGAGACGATCGAGGATTATGAAGCGTTTAAGTCGGTGGCATTGGAAACGTTCGATCGGCTCATGGCTGACTACAGCTACGTCATACTCGTGCCGATCTATCACATCCGTCGTGAAATTGGCGATCAAGTGACTCGCGCTCAGTTTAATGAGTGGATGACTCAGTTACATGTTGATGAGATTTTGGAGTTCAGCGGTTGTGGTCAGTCGAAGAATGTAACACAAGAAACTCTTCGAGATTCAATTAAACCGCCGATTGGTGAGATTTGGTATCTTGCCGAGCGCGTTAAATAAACAATAAGTAAAACAACTATAGAGTCACCATGCAAGTTAACTATGCTCTCGAAATAATTGAGGCTATCTCCGAGCAAAACCCATTTACTGGTTGTACGGTCGATAAAGCTTCAACGGTTTGGTTTTCTGAGTATCCCGATCTTGCCGAGTATAATCAGCATGTTTCACAGGTTCTAAATGATGCGCTTAAGCTGCTCCGGAATAACGTTGCAGAATCTCCCGTTCAAACCCTGCTGATTGTTGCTCCCATCGGCATGGGAAAGACAAAAGTCTTTAGCCGGATTCGCCGCAACTTTTTTGAGCGTGGCAAGACTCTCTTTTCCTATATAAATGCGGGAAAGCTCGACGATGCTCGCTTCATTTACTCATGGTTTCGGAAAGGAATTGTTTATGACTTGTCCCGCGTACGTCCTTCTGGTGTGAGTCAGTGGCAAGAAGTCGCTAGCTTTTTGCTGAGTCAGGCGACGGGCAAGCAAACAAATGCCGTGACGTTGGCAAAAAACTTTGATGATGCTATTGCCAAATCGGTTGCTAAGGGCAAAAATCTTTTCAAAAGTCTTACAAAGAAAATTCTAGGGCGCTATCCCAGAATCGACCCTTACCTAGTACGTTCTTTGCTGTGGACTCTGTCGGAGAGCTACGCCCCGTTTGCTCTGCGCTGGCTTGCCGGTGAAGAGATTGATCAAGCGACCGCAGATACGATGGTGCTTCCTTCCCACCTAGAGCTATCACCGGAGCAGCGCGAAGCAGACTCAATTCAAATTAATCCCCAAATTCTACAACTAGTCAATTTATACAAGCCTTTTATCATTGGTTTTGATGAGCTAGAAGATAGCAATTTTGTTAGTGATGATGGCTTTGGTAAAGAGCAAGTTCTCTTGAACTTCATTAAGAAAATTTATGAGTCAGTCGAACTAGTGGGTACAGAAGATAATGGTGTTTTAATATGTTCGGCAATCGTTAAAGATTTATCATTTGTAGGCGGTACAGAGCAGAATTCAGATCTGGCTGGCACACCCTACAGAATCTCAACAGCGAACAACCATCAGCCGATCACTCTTCAACGCCTCAATCCTGATCTGGGTGTTGCAATGCTTGAACTGTGGCTAAAAGAACGTCTTTACAAGCCACTAGACCTCACACCACCTCATGCACTCTTCCCTTTTGAAGAGGCCGAAGTTCGTAAAACTTGTTCGATCAAGCCGACGCCACGTGAGTTCCTGAAGTGGTGTGCAGAGCAGTACAAAGAACTCATCAGTAAGTTTGTCCCACCTGATGAAGAGAAACCTGACGAGGAAATTTTTCGGGAAGCACTCACCAAAGTTCGACAAACACCGATTCCCCCAGAACTGCTCGCCGACTCCGACCAAATCGGAACCCTGCTACGCTTCGGCTTTATGATTCTCGACACCCTCGAAGAACCGATCGACGCCAAAACTCCCAACGGCGAAATCATCAGTCAACTCAAAATCGACGGTGTTAACAGTGATATCCCCATCATTAATCCTGGCGCACAACCAAAGCTGAACGCTAACGACTACCTTGACTTTAAACTTGACGGTCAAGATAGTAACGGCAAATTTTGTATCGGAATCGGAGTCTCACAAGCAAAACACGGCCTCTCTATTCAAGCCGAACTCAAGCGGCTCGCTGCATTTGAGCGATTTGGCTTTACTCGTGCCTGTCTGGTTCGTTCAAGCAACTTGCCCATCAGAGGCCAGAAAAACGCTGAACTTTTAGAACAACTCAAGTCTCAAGGTGGCGAAGTCGTCAACTTTACACCCGACGAACTCGAACCTCTGTGGCATCTGTACTCGATCGTCTGCAAAGTCGATATGGGTGATATCGAATTCCAGGAACGACGCATCGGTGATCTGATCGTCGAATTTGAACTTGATACCTTCCTCAACAATCCGATCCTGCTCGAAATCCTCAGCAGCGTCCCCGATGATCAACAAACCGAAGTCACCGACCTCGATGATGATGAAGGGTTCGAGCTGCTCGTTGCCGACAGTGATGATGATGACGATGATGATGACAGCGCCTTTGATGACCTGCTAGCCGACTAATGTCTCTCAATAACCGCGCAATCTTGCTACCGTGCGGCGATCTTCAAGCCCTTATGACCGGCCAGAGCATCGCCGCCAGCTTCAAAAATCAGCCTCGGGCAGGTTTGCAGTTTGCCCTATGTAGCCGTCCAGACGATGACCCGGAGTACATCCAGGTTCACGCCTGGGCGGCATTGGTGCATAGCGACTACCTCCCTGATGACGACGCCCAACAATTCCTCATCCACCAAACCCCGTGGACATGGGACGAGATCCGAGAACGACGCGGCAACCGATCGCACCTTTTTATCGCAGCCCTGCGCGTCTACCAACTCCCCGAACCGATCGCGATTCCCTGGAACCCCAGCCACCGCGATCGGCTTGGCGCGTTTATCCCCCTCGGCGGCGTCGATATCCCTACAAATACCGATCGCCCCATCCTTGATGACAACACCTTTAATAAACTTCTAAAAAACCTTAAAGAACGACACGTCCCTGACCCGATCGAACAATGCCTAGAACGCCTAAAAGAACCACCCAAACCCGTCGTTATCCCCGACTGGATTAACACGATCATTAGTCTTGGCGATCGCAGCATCGAAGAAGACACCGGCAAAAGTAACTACCAAGCCGGAACCGACTTCGAGAACATCGTTAAACAAAGCCTCGAATTTTTGGGATTCACGATCGATGACGCGCACAAAGGCGGCGCAGGTGGACTTGACTTATTTTGTTCCGCCCCCTTCCCGATCGTAGGCGAATGCAAAGCCGGTAAAAAAATCCCTGACAGTACTGCCGAACAACTCTATCGAATCGGAGTACGCAACTGTGGCAGTCCCGATGTATACAAAACAATAGCCAAACTGATTATTGGGCCAGGTCAACCGAGTAAATACCTACTGGATTCCGCTAAAGCTCAGAGCATCACCATCATGAATCCCGAAACTCTCGAAACCCTCGTCACCCTAAAAGCGCAGTACCCCGGCGCGGTCAACCTACGCGAACTCGAACCAATCCTCAAAAGCGGCGACGCTAGCAAAATCCAAGACTATATCGAACAAGCCCAGCGCAGCATCGATCTACGCCGTAGAGTCTTCAACACCCTACAAACCTGTCAAGCCCACGCCCCACAAAATAGCTTCACCCCTCAAGATCTGGTTGTCCCATACAGTATGCAAAATCCCGGCAGTTCCATCACCCCAAACGAAATCGAATCAATTTTAATCGAACTCTCCTCCCCCCTCCTCGGCTACATCGGACGCAACCACGATCGCTACTACCCCATCCAGCCACTCCCCTAGCCTCCGCAAACGATCGCACCCCACCCCAAAAAAACCGGAAATCCCCCACAAAAACACATTCCCAAGAACGCAGCCAAGATATACGATGTATCCGACTTGGACGCTCCTAACGCCACGCAAACCTCAACAGCAACCGCGTTAGACCAACCCAAAGTCACCCCCAGCGATCGACCACAAACACCGATCGCCCAGCCCACAAAACCCAACACTTAGGACAAACATCATGACAGACAGAGTAAGAGTCGGCGTAGTCGGCGCGTCGGGCTACGGCGGCATCCAGCTCGTTCGACTATTGCTCGAACACCCCAACGCCGAAATCACCTACCTCGGCGGCGACAGCAGCGCCGGAAAAAACTACGCCGAACTCTATCCCCACCTCCAAGGCCGCGTAGACCTGACGATCGACCCCGTCGATGCCGACCTGATCGCCGAACGCGCCGACGTCGTCTTCCTCTCGCTGCCCAATAACCTCGCCTACAAAATCGCCCCACCCTTGCTCGCCAAAGGCTGCAAAGTTCTCGACCTCTCCGCCGACTTCCGCTTCAGCAACCTCGACACCTACCGCGCCTGGTACGGCACCGATCGCGACGACACCGAATTTAATAGCCAAGCCGTTTACGGTTTGCCCGAACTCTACCGCGACAAAATTAAAGGCGCATCGCTGATCGGTTGCCCCGGCTGCTACCCCACCGCCAGCATCCTGGCGATCGCGCCCCTACTCAAACAAGGGCTGATCCAACCCGAAACCCTGGTGATTGACGCCAAATCTGGCGCATCTGGCGGTGGACGCCAAGGCAAAATCCCCATGCTGCTCGCCGAAGCCTCCGGCTCCTTCGGCGCTTATGGCGTCGGTGGACGACATCGCCACACCCCCGAGATCGAACAAATCTGCTCCGACCTCGCCGGAACCGAAGTCCTCGTGCAATTCACCCCCCACCTCGTGCCAATGGTGCGCGGCATCCTCTCCACCGTCTACGCCACCCTGCGCGATCCGGGCCTCGTCCGCGACGACCTGACCACGATCTACTCCGCTTTTTACCGAAACTCCCCCTGGGTGCGCGTTCTCCCCGCCGGAACCTACCCCCAAACCAAATGGGCCTGCGGTTCCAACGCCGACTACATCAGCGTCGAAGTCGATCCGCGTACCGGTCGCGTGATTGTCCTGTCGGCGATCGACAACCTGATCAAAGGCCAAGCCGGTCAAGCCGTTCAGTGTATGAACCTGGTGTGCGGTTTTGATGAAGCCGCCGGTTTGCCGACCCTCGGTTTCTATCCGTAAACTTGAGCCCTAACACCGCACATTTCGCCGTCCTTGGCGGCATGGCGATCGCCCCGATCACCAACAAGACAACGAGATAAACCCCCTAAGGCTTTGGCTCTGGTGTCGGCAATCCGACATCGAGCCAAAGCCTTTGATACATTAGACTTAAGACCTTCAGACCACCATCGCGAGTCCAAGCCGCCGTGAACCAGCCCAATACCCATCCGCCGACGATCGCCACACAGCTCACCCAACGGCTCGGCAAACTCACTCTGGGCTTGATCGGCTTGAGCCTGCTAGCGTTGCCCACGCCTGCGATCGCCCAGGAATACGCCGGATGTTTTTGGATTGACGATCGCGGCAAACGGATCGACCTCAGCGAATTTTGTCCGCAACCCATCCCCGTCGAAACCAACGAGATCGGTAGCCGCTCACCCAATGCCCCTGGCACAACTCCTGATTCGATCAGCGTACCCATCCTGCGCCGCGAAGCCGGAGTTCCCGTCGTTTCTGTTTTGTTTAACGGACGCCCCTACGACATGCTCGTCGATACTGGCGCTAGCGTCATCGTACTGCCGGGACGAATGGGACGAGAATTAGGCTTGCAATCCTCCGGCTCAATGTTTGTCACCACCGCCAGTGCCTCGCGCGTTGAATTTGGTGTCGCTCAGGTTGCTAGCGTCCAGCTCGGCTCCTTGGTGATGAATAACCTTGATGTGGCGATCGCCCGTGATGACACCCTCGAAATGGGACTACTCGGCCAGAATTTCTTTAGCAGTTACGACCTCACCCTTCGCCAAGACACAATCGAATTTAGCCACCGTACCAATCCCTAAACCACCAGATTTCAGTGCTGGCGTTGAAGTCATTCATCGATCGCAACACGTGAACGGGGTGGGTCTTCCCAGACACCATGACAAAAATAACCCACGACCGAGAACCCCGTTGGAAACACGTCTTGTATCGGCGACGCTGGCTGTTTGGTGCGATCGCGGTTGGTCTCCTGCTGGCGATCGGGGTAACGCGGATCGTGCAGCGTCGCCCGGATGGCGAGCTTGATGATCTGGTGGCGCTGACGGTCGCGGCGGAAGTGGCAGACCTGACCGTACAGATCGAAGCGACAGGCGAAGTGCAGCCGATCGAACGAGTCAACCTCAGCCCGAAAACCCAAGGGCGGCTTGAACAAATTTTCGTCGAACAAGGCGATCGTGTTACCCAAGGGCAAATCATCGCCACGATGGAACGCCGCGAACTCGAAGCCCAAGCCGATCAAGCCCGCGCCCGCCTCGATCGCACCCGCGCCAGCCTTGCCGAACTCGAAACCGGAACCCGCCGCGAAGAACTCGCCCAGGCTAGATCTCGGGTGGATCAAGCCCGCGCTCGCCGCGATCGCGCCCGTGCCAGCCTTGCGGAATTACGCGCCGGTAGTCGCCGCGAAGATATCGACGAAGCGGACGACGCCGTCCGCCGTGCCGCCGCTGCCGTAGCCGATGCCGAATCACGCCTGACTCTGGCCGCGATCGAGGCCGATCGAAACCGTCAGCTCGAAGCCGATGGCGCTGTGTCCCGCCGCGTGCTTGACGCTAGCCTTGATGAACTGCGCCGCGCCCAGGCCAACATTGACCAAGCCACCGCCGCCCGTGATGAAGCCCAACAGCGCCGCGATCGGCTCGCCAATGGCGCACGATCAGAAGAGATCGATCGCGCCGAAGCCGACTTGAATGGAGCCGCAGCCGAGCTGAACGAAACCGATCAGCGCTACGCCCAGCTCGCCAATGGCGCCCGATCGGAAGAGATCGATCGCGCCGAAGCCGACGTCCTCGAAGCCGAAGCCCAAGTCCGGTTTTATGACGTTCAGCTCAATGACACCGAAATCCGCGCCCCCTTCTCAGGCATCATCGCCCAGCGCTACGCCGACCCCGGAGCCTTCGTCACCCCGGCCACCTCCGCTTCAACCGCCACCTCCGCCACCTCCACCTCGATCGTCGCCCTCGCTCGCGGCCTCGAAGTCCTCGCGAAAGTCCCCGAAGTCGATATCAGCCGGATCTATCAGGGTCAAACAGTGGATATTGTCGCCGATGCCTACCCAGACGATCGCTTTGAAGCTCGGGTGAAGCTCATTGCGCCGGAAGCCGTGCGCGAACAAAATGTGACGCTCTTTCAGGTGCGGCTTGAGGTTGTAGACGGGTTGGACAAGCTTCAGTCGGGGATGAATGTCGATCTCACCTTTCGGAGCGATCAGCTCAATAATGCCCTGGTAGTGCCGACGGTGGCGATCGTCACCGATCGCGGCAAGACGGGCGTGCTGATCCCCGATACACGCGGTCGGGCGACGTTTCAGCCGGTGACGATCGGCCCGAGTGTCGGCAGTCAGGTGCAGGTCTTGGAGGGCATCGAACCGGGTGATCGGGTGTTTATTGGTCTGCCCGAGGGTCAGGAGTTAAACGATGTTTTGGGCGGCTTTGGTCAGGATTAAGATCCAATTCCCAACAAATTCCCATGACTTACCTCGTAATTTGCCCCGGATTTCACGCAGCGGAATTGACCGATCGCGCGATCGCCCATCTGGATTTACCCGCCTCGATCCGCACGATCGTGATTCCAACCGATCAGATATTCCCCTGCGATCCCGTCAGCATCGCGAACTACATTGAACGCCACATGCTTGAATCTGGCGTGATCCCAGCTCGAAAGACTCGGATCAACCTAAACTTTCTCGGCTTCAGCGCTGGCACGATCGGGGCACTGGGGGCGGCGTGGCTGTGGCGCGATCAGGCGCAGTTGGGCGCGATCATTCTGTGCGACGGCTGGGGCGTGCCGATTTTGCCGATTTTGCCGGTTTGGGATTGGTTTACCGATCGTCAGCCGCCAACGATCGCGCCCACGCCCAACATTTACCGCATCAGCCACGATCGCTGGACGCATGACACCTGGTCACGCATGGGGATCGCCACCCCGAGTTTTATCGCCGATCCCGAGGTGGAACACCTGACGCTATGGAGCGATCCCGATCGCGTGCTGGGCGACTCGATCGACGCTGCTGGACAGACGATCGCCCGTCTCAGCGCCACAGACTACATTCGCCAGTGTCTCGGCTTTGGCGAAACCCCGGCGGATCAGTAACGCACGTATTAACGTCAGAAGTCCGACTTTTTGAAAAAGTCGGACTTCTGGGATGGGCGATTATTTTCGGGCAATACTCTCGGCGATGTTTAGGCGATCGCCAGCGATTCCCGTTCCGCCTGGGCGCGTCCCGGCTCGATCGCCGCCGTCGCAAACACCTCACAGGCATTATTCGGGCTTTCGTGGAGTTTGATGCGCTGAAGTGCAACCCCAAGACTCGGGAGCTTGGCTTGCAGGATGTTACGAATGTAGATCGCGATATTTTCCGCTGTCGGAACCGTGGTCGCGAAATACTCAACGTCCTTATTTAGAAAATGGTGATCAAACGGCTCGATCACTTCAACTCTGAGCAATTCGTGCAACGCCCCGAGTTCGACGGCCATTCCCGTTTGATCGTCCACTTCCCCAGCTACCGTGACCTCTAAAACATAGTCATGGCCGTGGCCGTTCGGACGGGCGCATTTACCGTAAACCGTGCAGTTAGTGTCGTAGTCCAGGTCAGGACGGGCGAGGCGGTGAGCGGCGCTAAAGTTCGTAGTAACGGTCAGACTGGCTTGCATGGCGAGGCTTGATAAAGATCCCGAGATCAGAGCGAAAATTAGTAACAAAAGTTTGCATTCATCATATCGCGCGATCGCAGCTCCGTCCGTTGACGATTTGACGACGGGGATCAAATCCGGGATCAAATCCGGGATCAAGTCAGAGATCGAACTCAATTCCACCCAAATGTCAGAACACGCACATCAAGACCAAAAAACAAGTTTATTTTGCTGATGTATGTGTTAATCTACATTCGTGTAAACAAAGATTACAAAATTCTCAGGTCTAACACTCCTTACGACCGCAGTTAAGCGAGAATTTTAAGCCTCCGGATCGATCGCGAAACTACGCTTCCTTGAATCCATAAGCCGCGACGATCCAAGCCCAGCACTTCACTCATCATTCCTAGCCTGAGCATTCCTGCTCCTAGCGCTTCAACTCATTTAAACCATGTCCCCAGTCTTTCTTGTCGCTCTCTTCACCGCTGTTTTGGCCTTCGTGTTCTACGCGAATCTCTCCGAAGAAGTGCCTCGCATGTGCGCCCTTGGCATCGTCATCCTGTGTTTCATTCTCGATCTCGTTCTGGCTCCCTGGCCGATTCAGGCCATGGTTCTACTCACCGTCTTGATCGGTAGTAAGAAGCTGATGCCGTCTAGCAGCACACGATCTTAGATTCGCTGAAAACTTAACCGAGATCAGGGTCTAAACCTTAGATCTATGAGTTTGCTTCAGACGGCAGCTAACCCACTTCAACGAGCTGCCTGTCTCTGGCTAAATCGAAAAGCCCCGCCTCTTTAAATAAGAGGTGGGGCTTTTTTCGGTCAGGATCGTTCAAGTGTCAGCCGGTAGGGTGGGCATTGCCCACCACGATCAACCTGCGAAACGTATCCGTGATGGTGAGCAATGCTCACCACGATCAACGACTCAACTAGCCGATCGTCGCCTTGGCTTTCGCGAGGGCTTCGCGGACGCGGGTGAAGCCCGTACCGCCGAGGCTGTTACGCGCCGAGATCACCTGACTCGGAGCGATCGCCGCGTAGATGTCCTCCTCAAATTTCGGATGCAGCGCCTGCCATTCCTCGATCGTCAGCTCCTTCAGCAGCTTGTTCGACTCCAGGCACGTCCGCACCACTTTACCGACCAAGTTATACGCCTCACGGAACGGCACGCCCTTGGCTGCGAGATAGTCCGCTACGTCGGTCGCGTTGGAGAAATCCTCCGCCACCGCGCTCGCCAGCCGCTCCGTACGAAACTCGATGCCCTCGTTGAGCAAAATCGTCATCGCTTCCAAGCAGCCTTTGACGGTTTTGACGCTATCAAACAGGGCTTCTTTGTCTTCCTGCATATCCTTGTTGTAGGCCAACGGCAGCGCCTTGATTAGCACCAGCATCCCCTGTAGGTGACCGAAAACACGCCCGGTTTTGCCGCGCACGAGTTCGGGGATGTCGGGGTTTTTCTTTTGGGGCATGATGCTCGAACCGGTCGAGCAGCTATCGGTCAGGCGAATGAAGCTAAATTCCTGTGACGCCCAAAGGATCATCTCCTCGGACATGCGGCTGAGGTGGGCGACGATTAGGCTCGACGCGCAGAGGAATTCGACGGCAAAGTCACGATCGCTGACCGCGTCGAGGCTGTTGGCATAGATGCGCTCGAAGCCGAGGCGATCGGCGGTGTATTCACGATCGATCGGGAACGTCGTCCCGGCGAGAGCGCCCGCACCGAGGGGGCAGGTGTTGACGCGCTTGTAGAGTTCTTCGAGGCGTTCCCAGTCGCGCTGGGTCATCTCGAAGTAGGCCAGCAGGTGGTGTGCCAAGCTCAGGGGTTGGGCGCGTTGCAGGTGGGTGTAACCGGGAATGGGGGTTTCGACGTGCTGGTCAGCGTGGGCGAGGAGTGCCGCTTGAAATTCGCGCAGTTGAGCTTGGATCGATTTGACCTGATCACGGAGATAGAGGCGCGTGTCCGTGCCGACTTGGTCATTGCGCGATCGGGCCGTGTGCAGCTTTTTACCGACATCGCCGACCAGTTCCGTCAAGCGGCGCTCAACGGCAAAGTGGACATCTTCCGCGTCAATGCCGGGGTTGAAGTTTCCGGCGCGGTGTTCGGCGCGGATTTGCTCTAGCCCGTTGACGAGGATTTCGCCCTCTTCGGCGGGAATGATCCCCACTTTGGCGAGCATTTCAGCGTGGGCGATCGATCCAGTGATGTCGTATTCGATCAGCTCGATATCAAAGCCAATGCTGGCGTTGAAAATCGCCACAGCAGGATGGAGCGCGGATTCAAAGCGCTGGCTCCAGGTTTTCGCGGCGTTGGGGGTCGTCGTTGCAGGATCGGGGGTCATGGCGTAGGGCGGTGAAGGGTAGCGATCGCGTGGATGGTTTTGGACGTTGGAACACCGGGGCGTTGGGACTCTCGGGTCAAACGATTCGGACGAGAGCGAGCGGGATCATGCGGGATCATAAGCAATCCAAGCAAACCGGGCGATCGACCCCATATCATGCCGTACTTTGCAGCACCACGAGCGTCATATCGTCATCGTTCGATCGTCCAAAGCCAACGAAGTTTTTCAACTGATCGAACAGTTCCTCAAGGATTTCTTGGGGGTTGGCCTGCTGGCGACAAATCGATTGGAAGGTGTCGATTAAGGTATCTTCCTCGAAACGATCGCCCTCGGGGTTGGAAGCTTCGGTAAAGCCGTCGGTATAGTACAAAATCGTGTCCCCCGGTTCGAGAATCACGAAATCCTCTTCGTATTCCGAGTCCGAATCGAGACCGACGAGCATCCCCCAGGTGTCGAGTTTTTCGATCGTATCCGTCCGCGATCGCCAAAATAGTGGCGGATTATGGGCGGCATTACTGTAGGCAAGCCTACGGGTTGCGGGATCATATTCGGAGTAAAACAGCGTCACGAACCGATGGGAGTTTTCCAAATCGGCATACATGGCGCGATTCAGGTGTTGCAAAATTTGGGCGGGCGATCGTCGGTTCAGCGCTTCAGCGCGTAACATTCCCCGCGTTAACGTCATCAGCAAGCCCGCCGGGACGCCTTTGCCCATCACATCGCCGATCGCCACACCCCAGCGCGATCGAGCCTGACCCGCTTCTTTATCTTCTCTCTCGTTATCTTCCCCGACGGCGTAATGGGTGGGGATGAAGTCGTAGTAATCGCCGCCGACGTGGTTGGCCGGGGTGCAGCGAGCCGCCAGGGTGATGCCGTCGATGTCGGGACAGTGACGCGGAAACAGTCGGAGCTGAATTTCTGCGCCGATTTCGAGTTCGCGATCGAGCCGTTGTTTACGGCGTAGCTCGGTGACGAGTTCATCGTTAAACATAGCCACGGCGGTTTGGTCGGCGATGAGCTGCACGAGTTTTCGCCGCGTTTCTGTCCAGATGTAATCGGGATCTTGGCTAAAGATATAGAGCCGACCCCGATCGCGATTTTGGATCAAGATTGAGGTGGAAAATAGGCGAGCAATGCCGCCAATCTGCTGGCGAACCTGATCATCCAATTGATCGATCGGGATATCGTTGGCTTCCACCGCCGCGATCGCTGCCTCGATCGACGGACGCACCACCAGGCAGGCATTATCATTGGCGCAGTGCAACCGCTGCAACCGTAGGCGACCGCTGGGCGCAAACGTCACCAGCGCACTGACCGTCGCGTCGGTCACGCGGCTAGCGACCAGGGGAATCAGTTCGAGAAATTGATTGAGATTATTAAAGCTACGGAGCGCAAAACCAAGGGAACTGAGGAGATCTTGGGTCTTATTTTGTTCACGTTGCAGGCGAGCGACAAGTTGCTTGAGGGCAAGAACGGACGGTGTGTCGGTTTCTGGATTCAAGGTTTGATTGGGGCGTGCGGGCTCAAGGGGCAACGGCACAAGGTTGGAGGGCTAGGGCAGCGTGAAGGGTGGATGGTGAATCTCGGTCTCGGTTAATGAAATCGAGCGGCAGGCTGATCGGTACAGACAGCACAGATGACAGACCGCACAAACTATACGAACTCACGGACGGTGCAGATGGCACAACGCTCGCAAGCTTGGAGCGACCGCATTTTCAGAAATCGCTTGTCAACGGTGACGAGATGTGTGCAGCGGCGTCTATTCTCATTTAGAGTGAAGTACCGCAAAAGTTTACGGTGTTTATGAATCCTTGACAACCAATCCTTTACCTGAAGCTGAATCGGCGCTATACCCGTTTCTCGATCGCAGTATCGATCCGGGCTACGATGCCGCGCGAGTGGTGGTCTTGCCGGTTCCCTATGAAGCGACGACGACTTACGTGCAGGGCTGCAAGCACGGGCCTGCGGCGTTGCTCGAAGCGTCGGATCAGTTGGAATATTACGATCTGGAGCTGGGCTGCGAGACGGGGTACGCGATCGGAGTCCACACCGCAGCGCCGATCGCCGATACGCGATCGGGCGAGCTTGACGATCGCGACGCGATCGAGACGATCGCAGCGCGGGTCTGTCAGCTCCAGCAGGACGGCAAGTTTGTCGTGACGATCGGCGGTGAACACAGCATTACGGGCGGCGTGGTCGCGGGTTACCGCCGCGCCCTGGGGGATGAACCGTTTACGGTGGTGCAGATCGACGCGCACGGCGATTTGCGCGATATCTACGAGGGATCGCGCTATAACCACGCCTGCGTCATGCGTCGGGTGCTGGATTTGGGCGTGCCGATCGTGCCGATCGGGATTCGCAGCATTTGCCAGGAGGAGGCAGATCTCATTCGCGATCGCCAGTTGCCGGTGATTTGGGCGGACGAAATCGCGGCGGATCGCCATCAAACTAGCCCAAATCATCCAACCTGGATCGACCGGGCGATCGCAGCGATTCCGACGAAAAAAGTCTTTTTAACGATCGATCTCGATGGCCTCGACGCGACGGTGATCCCAGGGGTCGGCACACCGCAGCCCGGTGGGTTGGACTGGTATGAGACGCTAGCGTTTGTGCGGCGGTTGTTTGCCGAAAAGGAGGCGATCGGGATGGATGTGATGGAGTTGTGTCCGCTGCCGGGATTGGTGATTTCAGAGTTTACGGCGGCAAAGTTGGTGTATCGAGCGATCGGCTATCAGGCCAAAGCTCAGGGGTGGTTGTCGTCGCACTAAGTGAGCAAGTAGAGAGCAAGTAGGGTGGGCACTGCCCACCACGATCAGCCAGCGCATCAGCAAGTAGCAAGCACTGCCCACCACGATCAGCCAGCGCATCAGTATCCATGACGGTGGGCAATGCCCACCCTACAAAACTACAAAACTACGGACGGATGAACATCGGCTCACGCGGCGAGGTTTGGGCAATGAGCGCCTGTAAGCGAGGCGTTGCGAGCAACTCTTCCACGTCTTTGAGAAGCTGTTCACCCCAAAGATTTTCCTTGAGGAAATCGAGGTCGGCATAACGCACATCGAGGCGCATCGCTTCTTCCGCCAAGGCTAACCCCACCTCCTGATCGCCACGGGCATACAAGGCAGTGGCTCGCGCGAGTAGCGGCTCCGCTTCCTGCGGGGCGATCGTCGTTGACGTTTCCCACTGGGCGATCGCGCGATTCACCTGACCCTGTTCGTAGCGCACCAGGCCGATGTTATTTAAAGCAGGCCAAAACTCGGCATTTTGCGCGAAGGCATCTTCATAATTGGCGATCGCCCGCTCAAACTGATTGGTCACAAAATAAGCATTGCCCAAATCAAACAGCGCTCCCGGCGTATTCGGCATCAGCCCTAAACCCGCATGAAGCTCGGAGATCGTGCCAGCATAGTTTCCGCCCTGAAAATAGGCCGACCCTAAGGCGAAGCGAATCGCGGCATTACCGGGCTCGATATCCCGCGCTTTCAATAGCGCCGCTAAACCATCATCAAAGCGATCGGTTTGGACATAGAGACTACCGAGGATCGCCCACACCTGAGCATTCTCCGGCAGAAGCTGCGAGGCCAATTCTGCACGGGGGATCGCCTCCGCGAACTGCTGAAATCGCGCCCAGCGATCGGCATCCTGTAGCAATTCGAGGCCAATATATTCGAGCTGATCGGGGTCAATCTCGGTCGTATGCGGCACGAAGACTTGAGCGCGAAGGGGCTGCGAGAGTCCGAGGAGGCCGATCGCCGTTGCCAAAACGGGCAGGACAACGCGACGGGAAAGGCGATTCAAACCAACACGAAAAAGGTTCGATCGGGGGCGAAGCGAAGGACGTTGTGACACGGCGGCGGTGGGGGTCAAGTTCAAAGGGTTCATGGGTTCGGGGCAGGCGGTCAGCAACTGTACGTTCGGAGATCACGCGGGTTAATCTCTCTGGTTAATCCCTGTGGTGGCCTTGATGGCATAATCACTGTCGCCTCGCCTCTCTGCAAACTTAAGCTTATCGTAGCTTTCCAGCCGGATAGGTCGTGATCAGGAGTTCCCCGACGGCCTGTCGTCGGCTGGATTTGCAGTTCACCAGACGTGGCGCGTTGATCTCCAGTACCCGAAAGGGCGGTCGATCGTACAGCTCGCGAATTAATTCCGCATTGCTATTCGATAGCATGACGTCATGACCGCGATCGTGTAAATCCAACGCAAAATCGCGCAATCGGGTTTGATCCGCCGCCGTAAAGCCCAGCTTGGAATAGCCGGTAAATGATCCGTCATCACTGGGATGGTAGGGCGGATCGAAGTAGAGGAAGCATCGATCGCCATCCGGTGGTGCGACCTCGGCGAAGGAGTGATGCTCGATCGTGACGCCCTGCAAGACGCGATGACAGGCGCGAATGTTCTCAGCTTGGATAATGTTGGGGTTTTTGTAGCGTCCCATCGGCACGTTGAATTCGCCGCGACGGTTGACCCGATAAAGTCCGTTGTAGCAGGTGCGATTGAGGTACAGCAGCCGCGCGGCCTGGGCGATCGGATCGGTGAGCGTATGCTGTTGGCGAATCTCGTAGTAGTGGGTTTCGCTATGGTTTTGGGCGTGGATCGTCAATGCCGTAATTAACGCTTCGGGCTCGCTCTGAATCACGCGATAGGCCGTAATCAGATTGGCATTGACATCACTTAAACAGACGTGAGCGAGCTGACCGCGCTGTTGTAGCGCAAAAAAGAGCGCACCGCCTCCGGTAAACGGCTCGTAGTAGCGATCGATCTGAGTCTCTGCGGTTGCAGGCAAATGATCGATCAGTGCCTGAATAATGCCGCGCTTGCCACCGACCCATTTCACAAACGGACGCGCAAGGATCGCGGTCTCGCCTGTTTGTGGAGTTTCTACGGCTTCCGAGGCTGTATCCGACAGAGCCGCGTTTGCTTGATGGCGATAGCTGGCAGGTGTAACGGGTTCGATCGTTTTGAAATTGACCTCAGTCACCGAATGCACCTGCTTTTTTTGTTCGCTTTTCAAAATTGGACTTTCAATACTAAGTCACACTCATGATCTCATGACCCGTTTAACAGCATCTCTTAACGAGTATTGCCGCTGGGATTAAAGTTTGATGGTGGGCGGATCGGTTCGATTGGTTCGAGCTATTCGATCGGCTCGTTGGGGTTACCCCACAGAGGCACATCGAGAGGAGCTTCCGTCTGTTCCGGCTCGATCGGCATCGTTGTCGCGGGCACGCTCACGTCACCTGTGACGTAACGCAGTTGGTCGATCGGGTAGTCGCTCGTCAAATACACATGACCCAGTGTGCGACCTTGGTATGAACGACGCGCCAAACGCCACGCCGGGTTTAGATAAATTTTAGCGAAACGATTAATCGGGCCATAGGTGCGCCCCAGTTCCAGCTCGGGTAAACCGCTGTCATACCGCAGCGGCGTCGCGACCAGCATGGCATCGTTGTTTCGCGATCGAATCCGCAGCGCATATTGCAAGCCAAAATCTTCGCCCGCCACTCGCACCGAGTAGGCGTTACTGTCGCTCATGCGGCCACAAATCCCCGAAAAGTCGAACGACAAGAGCAGCGGCTCGATTTCCGTTGGGACACCGGGAAATTCTCCCCAACAGGCTCGCGTACTGGAAAGCTGTTCGACAATCAAGAGCTGATGGCGGTTGGTCTGGCCGACAGGCGCGGCGATTAGGGCGAAATCCTCGGGATTATCGATGTCGTTGGCGTCGAACAGGCTCGCGGTGGCGGGGCGAACGATCGGGCTTGGGCTCGCGAGGGCAAGGGCGATCGCGGCTGTGAGCAGGGAGAGTCGCGACAGTACGGTAATGGGAAGGGTCGCGAGATGGGTGATGGAAAAAAACGATCGATTCACGGTCGGCTGGGTAGATAAGGAGTGAGGAGATCTGGTGGCAGGCAATCCAGGTGAAGGCATTCGCAGGCAAGCGACACCGTACGTTATACCGAATGAGTTTCCCGCAAACTTGAGGGACTATTTTGTGTGATGTTCGTATAAGGCGGTGGGGCGATACGCGATTGTGTTGCCCGATCGCACCGTAGACCAACGGGTAGATAAATACTGTAAATCGTATCGATCGCGCCGTGTTGCAACTTCGCCAGAATACCCCTGATCCAAAAACGAGTAATGTGGCACCTAAATCTAGGTCACATTACTCGTTTAAAGGATTTCAACGATTTTAACGTTGGAGATTATTGCACTGTTGCCAGACGGCAACGTCAGCGCTGATGTTGCGTCGGCTCCAGCACAAGATACGGCTTAACTCACGCCGAAGAAGACAACGATACCGAGTACCGCTGCAAAAATCGTCAGTGCGTAAAACTGCGCCCGTCCCGTCTCGAAGTATTTCAAGCCCTCGCCACTGAGCAGCGTCGCCAGACCCGTGAGGTTGACCGCACCATCGACGATGCGATAGTCCACCTCCATCACCTGACGCGCGAGACGACGGCTACCGCGCACAAACACGGCATCGTAGATTTCGTCGAAATACCACTTGTTGAGCGAGAGCTTGTAGAGCGGCTTGATTTTATCGGCGATCGCGCTCGGGTCGATTTTGCGTTGGAGATACATCAAAATCGCGAGGCTAATACCAATCAGGCCAACACCCACCGAGCTACCGGCCATGATGCCGAATTCCACCGGGTCGAACTCTTCGGCCATCTCCGCCAGCGTCGGGACAATCTCGCCCGGTGCGTGAACGAAAGCCTCGAAGTAGTTCGCGAAGGGCATTCCGAGGAAGCCAATCAGCGCCGACGGAATCGCTAGCAGCATTAGCGGCACGGTCATCGTTTTGGGTGACTCATGCGGTTCGCTGTCGTGATGGTCGTGGCCATCGTCTGTACCGTCCGAGGTGGCGTCGAGTTCTTGGACGTTCATCGCGCCGGGGCCGAAGTTCGGCAACGTTGCGAGTTTGAGTTGCTTACGCATCGCCATGTCGCCGCCGCGAAACTCGCCTTCAAAGGTCGAGAGATACATGCGGAACATGTAAAACGCGGTGATCCCGGCGGTGAGCCAGCCGATCGCCCAGAGCGCCGGATTCGCCGAAAACGCCGAGCTGAGAATCTCATCTTTTGACCAGAAACCAGCAAACGGAGGAATACCGCAAATCGCCAGCGTGCCGATCCCGAAGGTGGCCGCTGTCGCGGGCATATATTTCCGCAAACCGCCCATTAGACGCATATCCTGCGCCAACACGGGGTCATGACCGACCACGGCTTCCATACCGTGAATCACGGAACCGGAACCGAGGAACAGCATCGCTTTGAAATAAGCGTGGGTCATCAGGTGGAACAGTCCGGCGCTGTAGGCTCCAACGCCCATCGCCATGACCATGTAACCCAATTGGGACATGGTGGAATAGGCGAGACCTTTTTTGATGTCGTTTTGCGTGATTGCGATGCTCGCGCCGAGAAAGGCGGTAATCGCGCCCGTCCAGGCGATCGTATCCATGACGATCGGCAAATGTTCAAAGACAGGGAACATCCGCGCGATCAGGAACACACCCGCCGCGACCATGGTGGCTGCGTGGATCAGGGCGGAAATCGGGGTCGGGCCTTCCATCGCGTCCGGTAGCCAGACGTGAAGCGGAAATTGTGCGGACTTGGCAACAGGGCCAAGGAACACCAGGATGCCTAACAGGGTGGCAACACCAACGCTTAAAAAGCCGCTGGCAATCCCATCCGAGAGGCGTTCGCCGATCGTGGTGAACTCAAAGCTACCGGTTGCCCAAAACAGGCCGAGCATCCCAAGTAGTAGGCCAAAGTCACCAACACGGTTGACGACAAAGGCTTTTTGGCAGGCGGCGGCGGCGGCGGCGCGATCGAACCAGAAGCCGATCAGCAGGTATGAACACATACCCACCAGCTCCCAGAAGATATAGATCTGCACCAGGTTCGGGCTGATGACCAGACCCAGCATCGAGGCGCTGAACAGACTGAGATAGGCGTAAAACCGGACATAGCCCGGATCGTGAGACATGTAGCCATCGGTGTAGATCATCACCAATAGCGCCACGGTCGTGACGATCGTGAGCATCACCGCTACTAGCGGATCAATCACGAATCCCATCGTGAGATGAAAAGCACCGGCAGCCGCCCAGTCAAAGCTGTAGCGATAGGGGGCGTGACCTTGAATTTGGCTGGCGAGCAGCGCAAATGAATAGGTCATGGCAATACCGAGGGAGCCGATAATCACGACGGCATTGGCTTGTCTGAGGCGATTCGTGACTTCGTTGTAAGAAATCAGTCCTAGCCCGACGACAGTGGCGCCCAATAGTGGCAGCACTGGAATCAACCAGGCGTATTGGTATATGGCTTCCATCGAAGTTCTACTTTAATAATTCTTCATGCGGTGCGCTGAAACCGCTTTCATTCTTGCACACTTGTCTCAGGCGATCGGGTCAAACAAAAGGAAGCCATGACCTTTGTTACTCGCTTGTTACGCGCTGTCATTTTGTGTGACAGGTCGGAGAGATTGCCGTTTATTGGTTTGACCGATCGCGATAACGTTCACGATCGCGCCAGTCGTTTCAGTTTGGCGGCGAGCTTGAGCCACTGGGGAAGCGGCAGTAATGGATCGCCTGCCCACTGCCCCGGTTTGATGTCCTGGCGTACGACCGATCGACCGGCGACGATACTACCCGCCGCGATCGAGACCCCATCGACGACCCCAGTTTGTCCGGCTAAGACGCTGAAATCGCCGACCGTGACCCCGCCCGCCAAACCGACCTGACCGCACAATAGACAGTGATCGCCGATCGTGCAGCCGTGACCGACCTGGACGAGGTTATCGATTTTTGTGCCGAGACCGATGCTCGTGACGCCGACCGCTGGACGATCGATCGTGCTGTTCGCGCCCACTTCAACGAAATCACCGAGCTTGACGTAGCCTGACTGCGGCATTTTTTCCCAGCCCGCCGGAGTTTGCACAAACCCAAAGCCATCCGCCCCGATCTGCGCTCCGGCGTGAATCGTGCAGTATTCGCCGATCTGCGTGTCTTGGTAGAGCGTGGCTCCGGCGTGAATCGTGGTTCCCGTGCCGATCGTCACGCCGGGATAGATCGTCACATTCGGCAACAGGCAAACGTTATCGCCAAGGGTGACATTGTGGTAGACGGCCACACCGGGCGCGATCGAGATGTGATTACCCATCGCGGTATCCGGATCGATCGTGGCGTGGCGATCGATTCCCGGTGCGGGGCGAAAGGGAACGTAAAAGTTTTCGATCGTGCGAGCGAAGGCAAGGCGGGGATTCGTGGTTGTGAGCCAGCAGAGGCCGCGCTCTTCGGCGATCGCCACCAGTTCAGGGTGATCGGGCAAAATGACAGCGGCTGCGTTCGTTTTTTCCAATGCCGCGCGGTATTTGACTCCCATCACAAAACTGATTGAGGACGGCGTTGCGGCGGTGATGGCGGCAGCACCATGAAGATCACCGTCACGAGAGCCAGTACGGATCACGAGATCCTCAAGACTGACAGCTAAATCGCTAAATTTCACGTGCGTTCCTCAATAGTTCAGGAGTTCCGAAAAGGCTGATTCAGTCGTCCCCGTCAAATAGGGGGTAGATCTCAGGGGTCTATTAGACCTCTTGCACCAATGTTGACCCTCACCCTAAATCCCTCTCCCAAACTGGGAGAGGGACTTCTAACTCCCCTTCTCCCGGCTTGGGAGAGGGGGCTGGGGGGTGAGGGCAAAGCAAAATCGATTCATGCAAGAGGTCTATTGATCGCTTCGATCGCTCTCATCGATCTGAAGTAGTGGTGACGGTTGGCCTGGAAAACGATCGCGCAGCCGATCGGCGATCGTCTGCGGGTCGGTATAGATCGCCTCTAGCATCGCCTCCGACGACATCCCCAACTGCTTCGCATAAAACCCAACCTCCGACATCACCCGACTTTCCGACTGCCGAAGATACATCGATAAACAGTGCAACGCTTGCCGCTCCACATCCCGCCCCGTCCGAAAAAAAGCCAGAGCATGAAGCAAGCGATCTTCAAATGGAGCCAGGGAGTCGAGATTCATGCCGCGTTTGGAAAAGAGGGCAGAGCGAGCGATCGCATCCTACAACGCGATCGCTACGATCGCGGCGATCACTGGGCGCGATCGCAGGGCAAACGCATACTCGGCAGACCCTCACCCTAAATCCCTCTCCCAGG